>NZ_JBDGKM010000001.1:0-800710 GCF_057656375.1 Arthrobacter sp. Soil_C_60
AACCATTTCGCGCCGCAGCAGAAACTCGTTTCCAAGGAACGCATCGGCGCGAAGACCACCAAGAAATACGACAAGCCGGCCACGCCGTACCAGCGCGTCCTAGCCGATACCGGCACTGTCACCAAGAGAGTGAAGACACGGCTGGCCAAGGAAAACGAGCCGCTGAATCCGGCAGCCATCCAACGCCAGGTCCAGGCCCTCACGGCCGAACTGCTGACCCTCACCACATCTAAACAAGGACCAAAGCCCAAACCTGCTATCCGGGCAAAATCAGATGATTCCACGAATCAATCGAAGCGGGCATCTTGACATGATTCCCCGGGGCTGGCAAGAAGAAAGGCCCCCGGCCTGGCATTGCTGCCGGCCGGAGGCCTTTCCTGCTGGTTTCGTCGGGGTGACAGGATTTGAACCTGCGACCTCGTCGTCCCGAACGACGCGCGCTACCAAGCTGCGCCACACCCCGAAACCTTTGCTCCGCCGTCGTTGTCCACAGCAGCAAAAGCAACTGTTCAAGAATAGCGGAGAAAGGGCCGAAAGCTGAAATCGGGGACCCGGTGACGCTGGACACAGGGCCTGGAGCGGTCCCGCCGCACCTGGACGGACCCCGGGATCGTCAGGGGGAGCGGGGCGTGAGGGTCAGTAGGACCGCCTCGGGGCGGCAGGCAAAGCGCACCGGGGCCATGCGGGACGTGCCCAGCCCGGCGGAGACGTTCAACGGCACGCTGCGGCCGGCGTGCTCCCAGTACGTCAGGCCCTTGGCCCGCCACGTGGGCAGGTCGCAGTTGCTCACCAGGGCGCCGTAGCCGGGGATGCAGACCTGGCCGCCGTGTGTGTGGCCGGCCAGGATGAGGTCCGGGCTATCGGCGGTGAAGTAGTCCAGCACCCGCTGGTACGGGGCATGCGCCACGGCAATGCGCACATGGTCCGATGCCTCGGAGGTCGAGGAGCCGTGCGGATAGCCTGTGTACCGGTCGCGGTCCAGATGCGGGTCATCGACGCCGGTAAAGTCCAGCCGGAGGCCGTGGAGCACCATGGACTGGTGGCGGTTGGTCAGATCCGTCCAGCCCGAGGTGCTGAAGGTGGCGTGCATGTGGCGCCAGGGCAGCTCCCGGTCCGCGTAGTCCTCGGGCTGGTCGGACGGGCCGGTGAAGTAGCCGAAGGGGTTCTTCAGCACCGGTGCGTAGTAATCGTTGGAGCCCGGGACAAAGACGCCGGGGAACTCGCGCAGCGGAGCGAGGGCTTCGAGCAGCGGTTCCACGGCCTGGCGGTGGCTGAGATTGTCCCCGGTATTGACCACCAGATCCGGCTCCAAAGACGCCAGGGAACGCAGCCACTGCTGCTTGCGCTTCTGGCCCGGGGTCATGTGGATATCCGAAAGGTGCAGGATCCTCAGCGGGCGGCGTCCGGGCGGCAGGATGGCGAGGGTTTCTTCACGTACGCCGAAGAGGTTGCGTTCGATCAGGCTGCCGTAGGCAAATGCGGCACTGCCGGCCGCCGTGACACCAAGTGCCACGCGGCCGGCAGTGCGAAGCTGCTTGCGCAGGTGTTCAGCGTCCATGGTCAGCCGTCATCATTTCCGCCGCTGTTGCCGTTGCCGTTTCCGCCGTTGCCACGGCCGTTGTTGCCGTTACCGCGGTCGTCGGATCCGCCGTCGTTGTTTGATCCGCCGCCGTTGCCCGAACCGCCGCTGTTCGAGCCGCCGCCGCTATTCTGGGACTGCGGGGACTGGGACTGTGCCGGGTTCACGATGCTGTTCGGCGGGTTGTCGAACGCATTCGTTTCGTAAAGCGGTGCAATCTCCATCATGTAGTCGGTCCACTGGGCGCCGGCGATGGTGGCGCCGTCCACGTAGTCGCGGGTAACGCCGTTGATGGGAATGTTGTTGAGCGAATCGTACGAGGTCCAGTTACCCACCCACGATGCGGTGGCGAGGCCGGTGGTGTAGCCGACCGTCCAGGTCTGCTCGGACACGTCCGTGGTACCGGTCTTGGCGGCGGCCGGGAAACCCATGGGCCGCATGTAGCCGGGGCTGTCCGCCACGAGGTTCTCGAGCGGGATGGTCACGGCGTTGGCCACATCCTTGGAGATGGCCCGCTCGCAGGATTCCTTGGGTACTTCGTATTCTTTGCCCTGCGCATCCTTGACCGACGTCAGCGCGATGGGCTTGCAGTACATGCCGCCGCTGGCGAACGTAGCGAAGGACGCTGCCATGGTGATCGGTGCGACTTCCTGGCCGCCGATCACGAAGGACGGACTATTGACCTCGAACGGCTCGCCGTCGACCGCGCGATGAACACCCATGCGGGTGGCGGCATCGCGGATGTCGCAGAGATCCAGGATGGCGGCCTGCGCGGCGGTGGCGGAGTTGATCGACTTCGTCAGACCTTCGCTGACGGTCATGGACCGCTCCCAGCCGGAGATTGCGTTCTTGAAGTCCCACTTGTCGAACCAGGCCCCCGCGGGCAGGCAGCTGGCGTTCCAGTCGTAGCCAGCCGGGTACATGGTGCGGCTGGCATCGATCCGATCGTTCAGCTTCCGGCCGGACTCCAGCCACGCCACCGTGGTGAACGGCTTCATGGTCGATCCGGGCTGGAACCCGTAGGCGGTGCCGCCCATATCGGCATCTACGTTGAAGTTCAGCTCAGTGTTCTCGGCACCTTGTTCCGGACTGTAGTTGGTGTTCTGGGCCATCGACAGGATCTTGCCGGTCCCGGGCTCCACGGTCACCATGGCCGAACCGGCCCCGGACTCGTCGCCCATGGGAACCTGCTCTTCAACGTTTTCCTGGGCGGACTTCTGGAGGCGGGAATCCAAGGTGGTCTGGATCTTCAGGCCGCCGCGGGCCAGCAGCTTGGACCGCTCGGTGGCGTCGGCGCCGAAAGCGTCAGACTGCATGATGACGTGCTGCACATAGCTGCAGAAGTAGTCGGCGAAGTTCGCGGCGACACAGCCCGAACGAACCGGCTGCAGGTCGATGCCCAGGTCCGAGGCCACCGCCTTGTCATACTCTTCCTGCGTGATTTTCTGGTTGCTCAGCATCGCGGCCAGCACCGTATTGCGGCGTTCGATGGTCGCTTCCGGATTGGACACCGGATTGAAATAGTTGGGGGACTGCACCATGCCCGCGAGCATGGCGGACTGCGCGATGTTCAGCTTGGCTGCCGGGACCCCGAAGAAGGTCTGCGCCGCGGCTTCAATGCCGTAGGTCTGGCCGCTGAAGAGCACGATGTTCAGGTAGCCCTGCAGAATCTCTTCCTTGGAGTATTCCTTTTCGACGGCGATGGCCAGCTTGGCTTCGCGCAACTTGTCGCCGATGGACTTGGTGCCGCTGATGGTCAGTTCGTCGGCGCTCTTGCCGGCGGAAGCACCGGCGTCGATGAGCACGTTGTTCACGTACTGCATGGTCAGGGTGGAAGCACCCTGCAGGTCGCCGCCGGCCACGTTGCTCATGGCCGCGCGCATGATGCCCTGCGGATCCACGCCGCCATGCTCGTAGTAGCGCACATCTTCAATGGAGATGATGGCGTTCTGCATGTGCTCCGAGACCTTGTCCAGCGTCACGGGGACGCGGTTCTCGGCGTAGAAAGTGGCAATCAGCTTGCCGTCCGCCGAGTAGATCTTGGAGGGCTGGGAGAGCGGGCTGGTCTGCAGCTCATCCGGCAGCTGGTCGAAATAGTCGATGGACGAGGTCGCCCCCACACCGGCTACGGCCGCTGCGGGCACCAGCAATCCGGCAGCGAGCACGCCGCAGAGCGCACTGATGCCAAGGAACGCCATGATTTTGCCCAGCGTTGTAGCAGTGTCAAAAAAAGGGGATTTACGAGCCGCCATGGGCTCTAGTTTACAAGCACGCGTTACGGTTGACTTATGACCAAATGGGAATACGCCACAGTTCCGCTGATTATTCACGCCACGAAGCAGATTCTGGACCAATGGGGAGAGGACAGCTGGGAGCTCGTGCAGGTAGTTCCTGGACCCGATTCCACCAATCTCGTTGCCTACTTGAAGAGGGAGAAGCAGTAACATGACGCAGCCGCAGCAGTCCCGCATTTCCGCTGTAGAAGAGCGCCTGGCTGAACTTGGCCTGTCCCTGCCCGAGGTGGTTGCTCCCGTAGCCGCCTATGTGCCCGCCGTCGTGTCCGGCGACTATGTCTACACCTCCGGCCAGCTGCCGATGGTTAACGGTGAACTGGCCGCCAAGGGCAAAGTGGGCAACGTCTCAAGTTCTGTCTCGGCCGAGCAGGCCAAAGAGCTCGCAGCCACCTGCGCCATCAACGCACTGGCCGCCGTCAAGAGCGTCATCGGGGACCTGGACCGTGTCACACGGATCGTCAAGGTAGTCGGGTTCGTGGCCTCGGAGCCGGACTTCACCGGCCAGCCGGCTGTCATCAACGGCGCTTCCGAGCTGCTCGGCAAGGTTTTCGGCGAGGCGGGCGCACATGCCCGTTCCGCCGTCGGCGTTGCCGTTCTGCCGCTCGACTCTCCGGTTGAGGTGGAACTGATTGCCGAGTTCAGCTAGTCCGCTTCGGCAGACCAAGCGGCTGTTCCGGCTTCCGCCGGACCAGCTGGAGGCCGCCCGCAGCTGGTTTGACCATGGCGAGCGCACGCCGCGCAAACCGCGGTACGCGTCGTCCGTGGTCCTGATCCGCGACAGCCCGGAGGGTACCCAGACTTACCTTGGGTACCGCTCCGGCAGTTCGCCGCTGGGCGCCATCGCGTTCCCCGGGGGAACCATCGATGACGAGGCGGACTTCGAGCCGGTGCCGTGGTATGGGCCGTCGGCGGCCAAATGGGCCCAGCTAATGGGTCTGGAAGATCATCAGCACGCCAGGGCCCTCGTGGTGGCCGCCATCAGGGAACTGTTCGAAGAGAGCGGCATCCTGCTGGCCGGGCAGGACGAGTCATCCCTGGTCGAGGGCGGCGACAGCGAGGAATGGATGCGCGCCCGCCAGGCGGTCGCAGAGCAGGAAAAGAGCTTTCCGCAGCTGCTGGACCGCTGGGGACTGGGGCTGCGCACCGACTTGTTGAAGCCGCTCTCGCGGTGGCTCAGCCCGGACTTCGCCCACCGCCGGTTCGACACAAGGTACTTCGCCGCGGCACAACCGGTCAGCCAGCAGCCCAGCCTGTTGGCTGGCAAGGGTGTCTGGGCGTCCTGGGTCTGCGCCGGCAAAGTGATTGCCGAGCGGAACACCTCCACACTCGGGGATCTGGCAGACCAGGACGACACCCGCGGGCTGAACCTCAGCGAGGTCTCCTCACCTGCAGTGGAAACAATTCTCGAAAAGATTGCTTCCGCCCGCGGCTGCATTGCCTACCTGTCCCACAAGCGGCCGCTGCGCGTCTACCATCCGGAACTGGTACTGGTGGAGGGCGAGCCGATGCTCGAAGTCGAAACCCTCACCGCCCCCGAAGGCGGTTCCCTGCAGCGCGGACGATAGAGTTTTTTCGCAGTAGATATAACGACGGCGACGGTCACCTTCTAAGGTGACCGTCGCCGTCGTCATGAAAAGACTTAGCGGGAGCGCTGGCGCAGCCGCTGGATGTCGAGAATGACCACCGCGCGGGCTTCCAGGCGCAGCCAGCCGCGCTGGACGAACTCGGCGAGGGCCTTGTTGACGGTTTCCCGCGAAGCGCCGACCAGCTGGGCCAGCTCTTCCTGGGTCAGCTCGTGGGCCACCAGGACACCGTCTGTGGCCGGACGGCCGAAGCGGTCGGCGAGGTCCAGCAGGGCCTTGGCCACGCGGCCGGGAACGTCCGAGAAGACCAGGTCGGCCAGCGAGTCATTGGTGCGGCGCAGGCGGCGGGCCAATGCCTGCAGCAGCTGGGCGGAGACCTCGGGACGGGTCTCGAGCAGGCCGCGGAGGTTTTCGTTCTTCAGGCCGGCCAGGCGGGTCTCGGAGACCGCGGTTGCCGAGGTGCTGCGCGGGCTCGGATCGAACAGGGCCATTTCGCCGAAGAGCTCGCCCGGGCCGAGGATGGCCACCAGGTTTTCGCGACCGTCGGCAGCGGTGCGGCCGAGCTTGATCTTGCCGGAGACGATGAAATACAGCTGGTCGCCCTGGTCGCCTTCACGGAACACTGAGGCGCCGCGGGAAAGATCCACTTCGGTCAGCTCGTCGGTCAGTGCGGCAAACACATCATCGTCGAGGGAAGCGAAAAGCGGTGCGCGGCGTAGTATCTCAATGTCCATGGAGTCTCCTGTTTCAGTCTTGCGGCGGTCAGCCGGCTGCTCGTCAGCTAGGCACTGCCTCCCATTTTGCCGTATGTAAAGCACTTGTGACATCTTCCACAGGCGCGTTTCGCTTAGGGATGAGGAAAATGGTGGTCAGTGCAATGGGAAGACAGCGTTGTCTGAGGTGCCACAGCGCAGAACGTCGCAGCGGCCCGGCATATTCCCAGCCTCGGATACTAGACTAATGCCTAAACTTCCGGCCCCGATGGAGACAGCTTGCTTTTTGGCCTGACGATCCTGGACATTGTCCTGATCCTGATCCTGCTCGCCTACCTGGTTGGGGGGCTGCGCAAAGGCTTCCTGGTAACGCTGGGCGGCATCGTCGGGTTTGTCCTTGGCGCCATCGCCGCGTTCCTGTCGGTTCCT
The DNA here is from genome assembly GCF_057656375.1 of Arthrobacter sp. Soil_C_60. NCBI lineage: Bacteria > Bacillati > Actinomycetota > Actinomycetes > Micrococcales > Micrococcaceae > Arthrobacter > Arthrobacter sp. Soil_C_60. Next base: position 6,599 of record NZ_JBDGKM010000001.1, read on the forward strand.
TTTGTGAGCATGTGGGTGCCGGACCCCGGTTGGCGACTGACCGCGATCATCGCCGTCGCGGTCCTGCTGGTGATCCTGGGCCACGCCATGGGCTCGGGCATCGGCCGCGCAATCCGGCGAAGGCTCGACTTTCCCCCGGTGAGACCGGTGGACCGGCTGCTAGGCGGAGCCGCCAACGTGGCCGTCGCGGCGCTGGTGATGTCGATGCTGGCCTTCAGCATCAGCGCCCTGGGTGTGCCGTTTGTCTCGCAGCAGATTGCCGGTTCGAAGGTCATCCAGACCATCGACTCACTCACGCCGGCCCCGGTAAAGTCCTTGCTGGCGCAGGCCCGCTCCATCGCCGTGCAGGACGGCATCCCCCAAGTGATCGACGGCGTGACGCCCGCCGACCCGGTGCCGGTTCCGGACGCAGGGGCGGATACAGCCGCGCTGAACGAGGCCGCCCAGTCCGTGGTGAAGATCGCCGGCACCGCATTCCAGTGCGGACAGAACCAGACCGGCTCGGGATTCGTGATCGCGCCGGACCGTGTGATGACCAACGCCCACGTGGTTGCGTCCGTGAACGAGCCCGTGGTGGAGATACCGGACGGCCGGGTCCTCCCGGGCCGCGTGGTGCATTTCGATCCGGTTCACGATATCGCCGTGCTTGCCGTGGAAGGCCTGGACGTGCGCCCGCTGCCGGTCGGGGAGGAGTTGGCCGACGGTACGCTGGCCGCCTTCCAAGGCTACCCGGCCGGCGGCCCGTTCCAGAGCCAGCCCGCCACGGTACAGGGCCTGTCCACCGTGCTCGTGCAGAACATCTATGGCGCGGATCCGGAGGAGCTGGAGGTCTACACACTGGCCGCCGACGTGGAGCAGGGGAACTCGGGCGGGCCGCTGCTGGACCAGGACGGGCGCATTGCCGGCCTCGTTTTCGCCAAAGCCACCGATGACGTGCCGGTAGGCTACGCGCTGTCCTTGGATGAAATCCGGCCGGTCATCGACAACGCCATGGTCTACCAGGAAACGGTTTCCGCCGGACAGTGCATCCGGAAATAGCGGCAGGCCATCGAGCTTCCGGGCGGTGTTAGAGCCAGTCCAGCGACTGGCCATGCGGGCCGGTAAGCGCAACCGGACGGCCATTGTGTCGGAGCACGAATCTGCCGCGGACAAGGTCGCCGTCGATGCCCTCGGGCTCGTCGCCGGGCTGCGGCAGCACCTGCGCGCCTTCGTTGGACAGCCAATGCACGCCAAGCTCCCGCACTGTCTGCGCGAACTTCCGCCGTTCAGGCGGAGCAAGGTAGGCCAGCACTGCCGAATGAAGTACGACGACGGCCGCTTCCGCAGGTGCCTCGGCAACCACTTCCGCAAGGCGCCGGTTAAGATCGCCGGCGACCAGCCGCGGCGGATCCTGCCGGGCTATTGCCAGGGCCGACCGCAGCCGCTGCCGCCTGAACTCCTGTTCCGGCCAGATCAGCGCCTGGAGCCATGCGACGTCGTCGTTGTTGGTGCTGTCCAATGGATTCAGGTCGATGCCGGCCCGCCAGCTGATTGTCGGCGGCTCGGACGGAAGCGGCGCAGGTCCGGTGACGGCACAGGGCAGAACCGGGGAGTCCGGGGCCGAGGCCGGTCCCGCAAGGACAGGGCCGCCGTTGTACTGGTAGCGGTAGCGGTCCGGAAACAGCACCAGTCCGGCGGAGGCGCCGACCTCCAGCAACGCCAGCGGTGTGCCTTCGGCCGCGGCAATGCCGGCCAGCGAGGGCAGAAAGACGGCGCAGCGGCCCGGTTCGTTGGTCTGCGTGGAGCGGGTCAGGATGACCTGGCGTACCTGCGGCCAGCGGGAGAGCACGAACTGCCGGAACTCCGGATAGGGCGTGATGCCGGCGCCGGCGTACCTGGCCGCGGCGAGGACAAGGTTCGGCTGGCGTTTGGCATAAGGCAGTGCGTCGATCAGGGCCAGTAGCTGTGCATCCTGGCTGATGGCCAGCGTCCACTCCTCGTAGCAGTCGGACTGCCCGCGCGCCTCGAACAGACTGAAATTGCGGTACCAATCCGCCGTGTTCGAACCGGCACCCGGATCCGCGCCGCCGCCCATGTCCATGGGGCCGGCTAGAGGGCTTCGGCGAGCAGATCGATCGCGAACTTGTAGCCGCTGACGCCCGCGCCGGCAATGACGGCCTGGGCAATACCGGAGATGTAGGAGTGGTGGCGGAACTCCTCGCGGCGGTGGATGTTGCTGATGTGCACTTCCACCACGGGAAGCTCGACGCCGGAGAGCGCGTCCCGCAGTGCCACGGAGGTGTGGGTGTACGCGCCGGGATTGATCACGATGCCGGCTGCGGTGCCGCGGGCGCCGTGGATGGCGTCGATGAGTTCGCCCTCATGGTTGGACTGGAAGCAGGTGGTGCCCAGTCCGTGGGCCTTGGCTGCCTGCGCGGCGAGCTGCTCTACGTCCGCCAGCGTGGCCGAACCGTAGATGGCCGGTTCCCTGGTCCCCAGCAGGTTCAGATTGGGGCCGTTGAGAACCAGGATTGTCTTGTCTGCCGTGCCGGCGGGTTGCGAAGTCATGGCTTAACTATGCCTCAGCGAGGGACGCGCTCCCGAGCCGCGTTACGGCCTCCGGGCGGGGCGTGCCCGAAACGAAAGGCGGCCGCCGGCAGGATGTCCTGCCGGCGGCCGCCTTTCTGGTGCAGAAGGGTCAGCCCTTGAGCGTGGACGTGATCTGCTGCATCACGGTGTTGTCCGCCAGGGTGCTGGCGTCGCCGGCTTCGCGGCCTTCGGCGATGTCCTTGAGCAGGCGGCGCATGATCTTGCCGGAACGGGTCTTCGGCAGTTCCGGCACCACCAGGATCTGGCGCGGCTTGGCGATCGGACCGATCTCCTTGCCCACATGGTTGCGCAGGGTGGTGACGATCTCCGGGTCTTCGACGGCATTGCCGCGCAGGATCACGAACGCCACGACTGCTTCACCCGTGGTCTCATCCGCTGCGCCGACGACGGCGGCCTCGGCCACCGAGGGATGGCTCACCAGGGCGGATTCGATCTCCGTGGTGGACAGGCGGTGCCCGGAGACGTTCATGACGTCGTCGACGCGGCCGAGGAGCCAGAAGTCGCCGTCGTCGTCCTTCTTGGCGCCGTCGCCGGCGAAGTACATGTTGTCGAAGCGGGACCAGTAGGTCTCCTTATAGCGTTCCGGATCGCCCCAGATGCCGCGGAGCATGGCCGGCCACGGCTCGCGGATGACCAGGTAGCCGCCATGGCCGTTCGGCACGGACTGGCCCATCTCGTCGACGACGTCGACGGCGATGCCGGGCACCGGGGTCTGCGCCGAACCGGGTTTGGTTTCGGTGATGCCGGGCATCGGGGCAATCATGTGCGCACCGGTCTCGGTCTGCCACCAGGTGTCCACGATCGGGGCCTTGTCGCCGCCGATCACGCGGCGGTACCACATCCAGGCTTCCGGGTTGATCGGCTCGCCCACGGAGCCGAGGACCCGGATGGAGGACAGGTCGAACTTCGCCGGAATGTCCTCGCCCCACTTCATCATGGTGCGGATCGCCGTGGGCGCGGTGTACATGATGGAGACCTTGTACTTCTCCACCAGTTCCCACCAACGGCCCTGGTGCGGGGTGTCCGGCGTGCCCTCGTACATCAGCTGCGTGGCGCCGTTGATCAGCGGTGCGTAAGTCACGTAGGTGTGGCCGGTGACCCAGCCGATATCCGCGGTGCACCAGTACACGTCGGTCTCGGCGTGCAGGTCGAAGGTGGCCTTGTGCGTGAACGCGCTCTGCGCTAGGAACCCGCCGGTGGTGTGCAGGATGCCCTTGGGCTTGCCGGTGGTGCCGGAGGTGTACAAGATGAACAGCGGGTGCTCGGCGTCATGCGGCACCGGGGTGTGGTCCGCGGACGCGGATTCCACCACTTCGTGCCACCAGCGGTCGCGGCCCTCGTGCCAGTCCACGGGCTCGCCGTTGCGCTTGACGACGACGACGCTGCTGACCGCATGACCCTCTGCCTCCAGGGCGGAGTCCACGGCCGGCTTCAGCGGGCTGGGCTTGCCGCGGCGGTACGTGCCGTCCGAGGTGACCACGAGCTTGGCCTCGGCATCGTCGATGCGGCTGCGCAGGGCGTCCGCGGAGAAACCGCCGAAGACCACCGAGTGGATGGCGCCGATGCGGGCGCAGGCGAGCATGGTGATGACGGCTTCCGGGATCATCGGCAGGTAGATGGCAACCCGGTCGCCCTTGGCCACGCCGAGGGACTCGAATGCGTTGGCCGCCTTCTTGACCTCTTCGGTCAGCTGGGCATACGTGTACGTGCGGGTGTCGCCAGGCTCGCCCTCGAAGTAGATGGCTACCCGGTCCCCGAGCCCGTTCTCCACGTGGCGGTCCAGCGCGTTGTATGCCGCGTTGAGCGTGCCGCCGACAAACCATTTGGCAAACGGCGCGTCGGACCAGTCCAGGGTCTGGGTGAAGTCTTCGTTCCAGGACAACAGTTCCCGTGCCTGCTTCGCCCAGAAGGCTTGATGATCGGCGTCGGCCTCTTCATAGATGCCGGGCTTGACCACCGCGTTCGCAGCGAATTCCTCGCTGGGCGCGAACTTCCGGTTCTCCTGCAGCAGGTTTTCCAAGGCATCGCTCGTGGCGTGCTGGGTTCCGTTGGCTTCAGACATAAGAAGGCCCTTTCGTGGTGTTGCGGCTGTGCGTGGCACATTCCGCCAGGACGGTCGGCCACTCGTGCTGATCATCACATTAGTCCCTGCGTCCGGACATCGTGGCACGGGTCACAGGTTCGGATGTAAAAGGACGTAATTCTGCGGTGAGCGGTGAAAAAGGGTGTTGAACGGCTCCTGCGGACACCGCGGTTCGGCTAGTGATGGCTACTTTCCTTGACTACGCTGAGACCAGCGCAAGCTCTGCCAAGGCCTGCTTTGGCCGCGACGATCGGAGAATGACTATGACAGATCATGCAGTAACCACTTCGGACGGCGTCAGCGAGGCAGTAGCCGGGCCGTTCACCGTGCGGGACGTCGCCGTGGCACTGTCCGTGGTACTGCTGTTCCTGGCGTCAGTGCTGCCCACCGCCGTCATTCAGGGAATTGGGCTGAACCAGTGGAATTCCTCTAACCTCTTCCGTCTCGGTCTGAGCATCCTGCTGCCGGCCATGGTGCTGGTGCTGTTCATCATCCGTCGGCTGGCACCCAAGACAAAGCTGCGCATCGGATCCCTGTCCGTGGACCAGTTCGCCTCGGTGGTGGCCTCGTTTACTGCCGGTTATTTCTTCCTGACGCTGGTCAGCGCGTTCAGCCTTAGCGCTACGATCGGCTTCATCGGCAGTCTCGGTCTGCTCGCAGCGACCGTCTGCGCACGCTGGATTCCGCAGTTCCGGGCCGATTTCGCCGGCCGGCTGGAAACGCCGGCACATCCGATTGCCCGGGATGCGGTTCCGGCCCGGGCCAAAGCTCCCAAACCGGTCACGGCAGAAGCCGCACCGGGGCAGCAGCACACACCGAATGACTCGGCAGCAAAGGCGGGCGCGGCAGGATCTCCCTCAGCGGGGGTGAAGGCCACAAACTCAACGGGATTCGGTAAGAACAGCGCAGCAGGTGCAACCGGTGCTGCGTCGGGCGCGGCTGCCGGCCTGTCCGGCCCCGGCACCCACGGAGCATTCGCAACGGCATCCAACGCAGGGGCCGGTGCTGCAGGCAAGGACAAGGGAGCTCGTGAGCAGGGCCGTTCCGGCGTTACGTCCCAGGGCCGCCCGCATGATGCTACCGGGCGGACGGAGGCTTCGAACGAGCCGGCGAAGGCCGGTGCCCAGCCCCAGGCTTCCGCCGGTGCCGCAACACCGTCCGGTTCCGCCGCCGATTTCGCGGCGCCTGCAGGAACAGGCGCCGCGGGCGTGGCCGGTGTGGCCGCTGCAGCGGAAGCGGGCAAGACAGACTCGAAGAAGGAAGCACTGTCCGGGCGCAACGGCGAGGCAGCCGGCGACGAGGATCTCACGGCCCCCGGCGCCGCCGATGGCGAGGCAGTGGGCATTCCCATGTCCGACGACGAGGTGGCGGTTGCAGCCGACGCCAAACAGTCGGCCAAGGAGTCGAGTGCAGCTGCGTCGGCCCGGGCAGCGAAGGATTCGGCCCGACCGCAGGACCGCGGGGAAGTGACCGAGGCAGACAGCATTGCCGGCGCGGGATCCAGAGGACCGGATGCCGGCAAGGAGCAGCCTGATGCTGGGGCAGCTGCTTCCGGCGAATCCACCGGCGAGCAGACAAGCGCATCACAGACTGCTCCTGCCGCCCAGACAGTCGAGACCGGACGCTCCGAAGACCGGACCGAAGGACGGTTCGAGTCCGAAATGCCGAAAACTGCGGCCATGGGTTCGGTGGCGGGCGCCAGCACCGAAGGGACCAGGCTTGACGCCGCTGAACCGATCAGCGCCACCCGGGAACACATTGAGGAATCCGACGAGGAGGTTACTTATGAAGCCTTCTGGTTCGCTGTCGGCCGTACCCGGCCGACATATGACGAAAACACCGGTGAAGTCGCCTTCATGCTGGAACCGGGCGCCTGGATCCTGGCGCTGCAGGACCGCGGGGACGAGTTCCTTGTCCAGCACACCGACGGGCGGGTTGGCGTGCTGAGGGATCTGACCAACATTGAACGCGCTTAAGGGCCAGCGGCCCGTGGGACGAAGCAAGATCAGTCCTGACGAATCCCCGCTGGCGCTAAAACGCCGTGCGCGCCGCATCAACAAGATATTGGCAGAGCAGTACCCCTATGCGGTTGCGGAGCTGGATTTCCGCAACCCTTTCGAACTGCTCATCGCCACGGTGCTCTCGGCTCAGACGACTGATGTCCGGATCAACGCCACGACGCCCGTGTTGTTCGCGCGTTATCCGGACGCCCGGGCCATGGCCGAAGCCGATGAAGCCGAGCTGCAGGAGATGCTCCGGCCCACCGGGTTTTTCCGGGCCAAGACGGCCAGTGTGCTGGCGTTGTCCAACAGGATCGTCGACGAGTTCGACGGCGAAGTCCCCGGGCGGCTTGAGGACCTGGTTACGCTACCGGGCGTGGGGAGGAAAACGGCAAACGTGGTGCTGGCCAATGCCTTCGGCGTTCCCGGCATCAGCGTGGACACCCACTTCGGCCGCCTGGCCCGCCGTTTCGGCTGGACCGATGCCACCGACGCGGTCAAAGTCGAGTTCGATGTTGCAGAGCTTTTCGAACCCAAAGACTGGACGATGGTCTCGCACCGCGTCATTTTCCACGGCCGGCGGATCTGCCATGCGCGCAAGCCAGCCTGCGGCGCCTGCCCGGTAGCGGCGCTTTGTCCGTCCTTTGGGGAAGGCGAAGTCGACCCGGATAAGGCGGCCAAGCTGCTTAAATATGAACTTGCTCCCGGGCGCGAGGAACTGCTGGCCAGAATGCGGGCCGGCGAGAGCCGTGCCGAACTGCGCGCGGCCGGCTTTAAGCTGGACGCATGAGCGCGAAGTCCGACCTGCAGCAGCTTCTGAACGTCCCCATGGAAGAGCGGCTGTCCGTACGGGACCGTGAGGGCTGGTACAACGTCGAGCTCGACGACGAGGAATCCCGGGCGGCAGCGGTCCTGCTGTTGTTCGGGGCGCTGGACAGCACACCATCCCAATTCCATGAGTCGGCTGTCCCCGACGACTTGGACGTACTGTTTGTGGAACGTGCCGCCACCTTGTCCTCCCACCCCGGACAGGTGGCGTTTCCCGGCGGAGGAATCGATCCCGACGACGACGGGCCGATTGCCGCTGCCCTGCGTGAAGCAGTGGAAGAGACGGGGCTCGATGCCACCGGAGTGGAAGTCCTCGGCACGCTGCCGGAGATTCCCCTGTCGGTCAGCAACTTTCTGGTCACCCCCGTCGTTGCCTGGTGGTCTGCGCCGTCGCCGGTAGCCGTGGTCGACTTCGCCGAGTCTGCCCAGGTCTTCCGGGTGCCCGTGGCCGACCTGCTGAATCCAGCCAACCGGCGTATGACAGTTGTCCAGCGGGAAGGACAGGTCTTCAAGAGCCCCGGCTTCCTGGTCCATGACGTCATCGTCTGGGGTTTCACCGCGATACTGCTAAGTCATCTTTTCGACGATCTGGGCTGGACGATCCCTTGGGACCAGTCCCATGAGATCCCCGCGCCGCTGCGCCCGGTTGCTCCGGTTGAGGACCCGTCCCAAGCTTGAACTTCAGCGGCGCCGGAAACCGGACGTTGACCGGGTCCACCCGTGGCGGGCTGGAGTAGTAGCGGGAGGGACCCAGCCAGCCCTCTTTCTCCCAGACCTTCATCGTGTTGTTCACACGGGAGTACCAGCCGAACGCGGAGTAGGCTCCGAGGACTGCCGGTGAGACGATGTCGGGATTGAGCATACGGACGCCGGCGCGTCCGGCAACCGGGCGTACTTGATTTGCCACGATCCCCGCAGCGCCTTGGGCTTCTTTTCGCACAGCTCCCGTTAGTGCCCCGGTCAGCAGCGCTTCCGGCCCGCTGGCGGCAACACTGAGCAGCCTGTCACCGTGCTTGCCGGCAAAGCTTGCATGCTTGGCAGCAAAGCCGCGGGCAGCAGATACCGGGGCGGACTGGAGCGCCGATCGGGCAAAGGTGCCCATGGCCGCTGCCTGCATGCCCAGCGGGCCAGGTTGCGAGCGCCGTGAAAGTTCAGTCGGCCTTCCTGCGGCGGCCAGTTTCCGGGCTATCTCCAGGGTTCTGTCAATCAGCGGTTTCACCTGGATACGGAGCCTGCCGGTGGCTTCGAGGAAGGTCAACACGGCCTGGCCAACCTTGGTGGCGGCCAGACCGGTGGTGATGAGGCCGCCGCCGGCGGTCAGCCAGGCTGTGACTGCTCCCATGGCGATCAACAGGGCGACCTGCCTGCCGAAGTCATGGGCTTCCTGGATCAGCGTGGCATGTGCTTCCTCTACCGCGCTGGCCAGCTCGTCGCAGTCCCTCCCCAAGGCATCACATGCTTCGGCGACGGCCGCGGCACTGCGGTACAGCTCCTCCTGATGCGACTCGAGCAGGGCGATGTCTGCTCCCCGTTGTCCGGCCAACGGGGCTGCGGTGGTGCGCAGGGCTTCGCTGCCAAGCGCCCGGAGATCCGCGCCCACCATTCGCCAGGCGCCAGCGGTGGCGCGCATGGCCTCGGCATCGCCCGAAGGCCACCTTTCACCGGCGGCATCGGCGATGAACTGTCCGAACTCGGGCAGGACCGGGATCCTGCCGCCAACTGCGGAGACCGGCAGTTGCCGGCACAGCCGGGGAGCTGCCGGCTCCTGCGGCGCCGCATAGGGAGCGTCTTTCCCGCTGGCCAGTTGCTCGGTGAAGCGGTAGAGCTCGGCCGCCGCCCGGGTATGGAAGCCTGCGGACGCGTAGGCCGAGCCGAGCCGCTCAAGTGAGGTGAGGATCTGGATGGCCGCGTCGTCGTAGGCCTGGCCCCATTCCATCGCCTCCGTCTCCCAGCCGGACATTCCCGCTGCCACGGCAGTCCGCCCGACGGCGTCCGTGCGCAAGTCCGCGGCTCTGTCCGCGGAACCCTCCGCCGCAGCAGCCGAGACGAGCATTGCCCCTGTATCGATGGTCAAGACTGCCACCAGCACCCCTGTCAGCTGCCGGACTGGGCCGGTCGAACAACGTTGGTTCGAGCCTAGGGGGACTGCTGGTGCCACTACCATGGCACTTCTGCTAGTTGTGGATAACCGCTATTTCGCGTCGGCGTAGGAATCCACCACCGCGATGCTGACAGCAAACTCGATCGGAATCGGACCGAACATCAGCCGCGTAGCCTCCGCCGCCGACTCTTCAACAATCCGGCATACCAGCTGGATTTGGTCCGCGTTCGCGTGCAGCATCACTTCGTCATGCAGGAAGAACACCAGTTCCCCCATATAGGTCCCCTCCGCCGCAGCGGCGCGCAACCGCCGTCGTAATTCTGCGAGCCAGCACAAGGCCCATTCCGCTGCCGTGGACTGGATGATGAAATTACGTGTGAAACGTCCCCGGGTGCGGGCGATGCTGTCCGCACGGCGCTGCTCCTCCGCCGTGGTGGTCCGCTGCGCCTGCGCCCAGCGTTCCGAGGGAGCGGCGCAGCTTCGGCCCAGATAACTGCTGACAATGCCGCCGGCTTCGCCCGTCCGCCCGGCACGTTCGAGGATGCCGATAGCCCGCGGGTAGGTCCGGGTCAGTTGCGGCACCAGCCGGCCTGACTCGCCGGTAGTAGCGCCGTACATGGCGCCGAGCATTGCCACTTTCGCCTTGGCCCGATCGCCGCCAAATCCGACGTCGGCGATGCCCTGGTACAGGTCCTTGCCCCGGGCTGCCGCCGCGAGCGCGGAGTCCTGGGCCAGCGCGGCCAGCACCCGCGGCTCAAGCTGGGCGGCATCGGCCACCACCAGCTTGTGGCCGGGGTCCGGGCGGGCGGCGTCGCGGATCTGCTGCGGAATCTGCAGCGCGCCGCCGCCGCGTGATGCCCAGCGGCCGGTCACCACCCCGCCCACAATGTACTCGGGCCGGAACCGGCCGTTCCGCACCCAGGTATCCAGCCAGGTCCAGCCATTGGCCGAATGCAGCCGCGAGAGCTTTTTGTATTCGAGCAGCGGGGCAATGGCCGGATGGTTGTGTTCCTGCAGTTCCCACGATCTGGTGCTCTTGACCTCGATCCCCGCGCGGTGCAAGGCGCGCAGCAGCTCCTGGGCGGAATCCGGGTTGAAACGCGGATTGTCCAGCAGTTCGCGCAGCCGGGCGGCGAGCCTCTCCAGCTCAATGGGGCGCTCGCCGGTGCGCGGCCGCGGACCGAGGAATCCTGCCAGAATCTGCTCGTGGATGTCTTCGCGCCAGGGCACGCCGGCGTATTCCATCTCGACGGCGATGAGCGCGCCGGCGGATTCGGCGGCCACCAGCAGCTGGAGCCGTCCGCGCCGGGATGATCCGGCGACAGCGGACAGCTGGTCCTGCAGCTCCCGGACCAGTTCGTGCACGCTTCTACCGCGGGGCTGCGGCGAATCGAAGAGCGTGAACTGGTCCGGCGAATCAGGAACGGGCAGGACCTGCCGGGGCAAGCCATCACGTTCTTCATCCGTCACAGCGGCCTGCCGCAAGGATCGGACATAATCGTTTCCGGGCACGAACTCGGACAGCGACAGGATGTTGCGGGTCAGAGTCAGATCGTGGCAACGCTCCACGCTTACTCCCGCCTTGAGCATTGGCAGGTAACTGCTCCGCGTCGTGTCCCAGACCCAACGGACACGTCCTTGCTCGGCACGGCGGACGGCGCCGGGAAGGTCCGCAAAGCGTACGACGGCGGCTGGCCCGCTGGGTGCGCCCGTTGCGTCCGCGGGTTGGAGACAGAAGGCCTGCTCGTCCGGCGAAGCAGCGCCAGCGCCGGGCGCAGCAGGGGCAAGGACCATGTACATGTCTCCAGTTTCTCCTGTTTCGCCAGCTTGCTCTGCCGGTTGGCCGTGAGATGCCGGAGGACTGCGGATGGGAGCTGTTCGCAGTCCTCCTCCACAGGCCCGGAAGGCCCTCACCGTTTGCACAATCCGGCGCGGGCAGGTGTCGGCGGCAGGCAGGGACAGCCAGTCTCGGAACATGCAGGAGCAGATTTCAACAGTCCAGCCGTGGACACCGGAGCACGGTATGCCCGAGGTACTGCTGGTCACCGAGGCCGCCAGACTGCGTGATGAAGTCGCGAGGATAGCCGCCGCAGCCGGAGTGGGCTTGCGGATTGTGGCCGTGCAGGATCTGGGCCGGGTTCCGGACGGGAGCGTCCTGGTACTGGGCAGCGATGCAGCCTCCCGGCTGCCTAGGCTGGGAGCGGATGTCATTGTGGCCGGTTTCCCAGAGGAATCCGTGCTGCTCTGGGAACAGGCCGCGATGGTTGCCGCCCACAGGGTGGCCGTGCTGCCGGAAGCGGCCGCATGGTTAGCAGAGTACTTGAGCAGGAACAGGCAGCGGGACGGCGCGGGGACAGTGGTGGGCGTGCTGGGCGCCACCGGCGGCATTGGCTGTTCCACGCTGGCCTGCTGGCTCGCCGCGGAAGCGGCGTCACAGGGAGTGTCAACCCTGTTGGTGGACACTGACCAGCTCGGTGGCGGGCTTGACCTCGGGCTGGCACCCGAACCGCTGACCGGGTTGCGCTGGCCGGATCTCGCCGGGGTGAAGGGAGCCGTCAACCCGGCCCAGCTATGCGCCTCGTTGCCGGTCACGAACGGATTCTCAGTGCTGTCCTGGGGAGGCGGCGAAACCTCCTCGTCGGCATTGGACGTGCCAGCACACGCCATTGGCGGAGTTATGGCTGCGGCGTCGGAAGGATTTTCGCTGGTGGTCATTGACGCGGGGCGGGTCCAGCAGGGGCTGGACCGCTGGCTGGATACCGCTGATCAGGCCCTGCTGTTGATGCCTTCCGGCACCCGCGGTGTTCTCGCAGCCCGGGCAGCGGCGGAAATCCTGCACCCGCTGACTGTCAGTGCGGTGGTCCGCGGGCCCTTGCCGGCGGGGCTGGACGAAGAGTTGGCGGCGGCTTCGGCCGGGCTTGAACTGGCGGGATATGTTCCCCGGCTTCGCGGGATGGGGCTGGTGCAGGAAACCGGAAGGCTGTTGGAAAAAGGCCAGGGCCGCAGGGTCCGGCGGCCGGTCAGACGGCTGGCGCAACAGATCATGCATCTTCCAAGCAAGGAGCGATGATCATGGCCATATCAGCTGGCTCCCGCGGCCGCCGTGCCGCAACCGGGCCTGTAGGGTCCCCGGTCAACCTGGCTCCCTTCCGGGACGCCGTGTTGTCCGATCCGTCGCCAGTCACGGGAGCCCGCGTGGCGGCGGCGGTACAGTCGAGCGGCCAGCTTCTGGGCACCGACGGTGTGCTGGAGGCCGTGGAGAACCTGACGGCTGACCTGCGGGGTCTCGGACCGCTGCAGCGGCTGGCCCTGGAAGGGACAGTCACGGACATTCTGGTCAACGGGCCCTCGGAGGTGTGGACCGACGGGGAACGGGGCCTGGAGCGAAGCCAAGTCACCTTCGGTAACGATGCAGAAGTGCGCGCCTTGGCTACCCGGCTGGTGACCGCCGGTGGCCGCCGGCTCGACGACGGCAACCCGTGCGTGGATGTGCGCCTCGACGGGTACCGGGTCCATGCGGTGCTGCCGCCGGTTTCGACCCAGGGAACGCTGCTGTCAATCCGCATCCGCAGGCCCCGCGTGTTTACCCTCGCCGAACTGGTCGGGTCTTCATCCGGTTGGCTGCCGTACCTCGAAGCAGTGGTGGCCGGGCGGCTGAACTTCCTGATCAGCGGTGCCACCGGTTCGGGCAAGACCACGATGCTGTCCGCGCTGCTCGGGCTCTCCGCGTCCTTTGAACGGCTGGTATTGGTCGAGGACGCTGCCGAGCTCAATCCTGACCATCCGCACGTTGTCGGTCTGCAAAGCCGGCACAGCAATCTGGAAGGCAGCGGCAGTGTCGATCTCGGCGAGCTGGTCCGCCAAGCCCTGCGGATGCGCCCGGACCGTCTGATTGTGGGGGAGTGCCGGGGTGCGGAGGTGCGCGAGTTCCTCGCTGCCATGAACACCGGTCATGCCGGGGCGGGCGGCACTGTGCACGCCAATTCAGCCGCCGGTGTACCGGCCAGGCTGGCGGCCATGGGAGCGCTCGCCGGTTTGGAACCCCAGGCGCTGGCCCTGCAGGCCAGTACGGCACTGGACGTGATCATTCATCTGGACCGCACAGCTGCCGGCAGGCAGATCAGGGAGCTGGCGCTGCTGCGGGCCACGCCGGCGGGAAACCTCGAAACGGTGCCGGCACTGGCGGCCCGCGGCACCACTATGGAATTCGGACCAGGCTGGCGGGAACTGGAGCCCAGGCTGTTCGGACCGGGAACAGGCCAGGCGGGAACAGCCGGATCATGACGGCGCTGCTGGTGATGCTGCTGTGCCTGGCAGCCATTGTGGTCCTGGGCTGCGGGAAACGCCGGTTGACTCCGATAAGTCCCGGGTTGCTACGCCTACCCCGACCCCGTCAGGGTGCAGGCAAAAGTGGCCGGGACAGCGCCGATGAACTGCCCATGTTCGTGCGCCAGATGGCTTCCTTGCTGCGCTCGGGACGTACCCCTGCCCAGATGTGGGCCGACATTCTCCGGGTTTACGGACCTGACGAATTCCAAGCGGAAGCAAGCCAGACTTCAACCGGGGCAGAGCGGCCGGACCGTTCTGGGGAGGGCCTGGCCGCGCTGCTTCTGCCTGGTATGCGGTCGGCCGGACAAGCGGCCGAGCTTGGATTAAGCGTCGGCTTCGCCCTACGCCAGGCCAACGTACCCGGCGCCGGGACACGGTTGCCGGCTGCCGCAATGGCCAGGCGCATGTGGCAGGACCTGGCTGCCTGTTGGGACGCTGCCGAACAGACCGGAGCCCCGCTGGCAGTCCTGCTGGAGAATTACGCCGTTCATTTGCAGCACACCCTGGACGGGGCAGCCGCCCGGCGTACTGCCTTGGCCGGCCCACGTGCCACGACCACGCTGCTGACATGGCTTCCGATCTTCGGCCTTGGCCTCGGCATTGCCATGGGTGCCGATCCTCTTGGCATCCTTCTGGGAACCCCGGCGGGCTGGGCCATCCTCGCGGTGGGGTTGGGGCTGCTGGCAGCGGGCCGGCTCTGGTCCCAGCATCTGGTCAGCCGCGCTGCAGACGGGTAATCCTCATGCGCCGAGGGAGAGGACCGACATGGCTGGATTGATTACCCCGCTGCTCATCTTTGGGGCCCTGTGGCTGCTCGTGGGTCCTTGGCCACGTCTGGGGAAACGCAGGTGGGATCGCGGCCCGGCCGGCACCTCACACTGGTTCCGTGCTGTGAAGCGGCAGCCGTCCGATGCCGGAGCCAGCCACACAGGCGCCGCCGGTGGCAACGTTGGGGTGAGCGCACCTGACACGGCGCTGATGCTGGACCTGCTTGGGGCCATGATCCAATCCGGTACGTCGTTGCCTGCCGCGGTGGCGACGCTTGCCCAGGTCGCCGAACCTGGCAGCAGGGAACGGCTGGATAAAGTCGCCTCGGCCCTGCAGCTCGGAACAGAGTGGCACACGGCCTGGGGGCTCGTCGGCAGGGACACGCGCCTGGACGAGATACAAGAGGCGCTGCGGTTCGGAGCAGCCACCGGCGCGCCCTCCGCGGCGATCCTGTATGCCCAAGCGGACCAGTTGCGCCGCCGCCGCAGGCAGGAAGCCGAGCGGCGTGCGGCAACCTTGGGGACGCGGCTGGTCCTGCCGTTGGGCTTGTGTGCGCTGCCGTCCTTCATCAGCCTGGGTATCGTGCCGGTGCTGATCTCGTTGCTCCCCGACCTGTGAATCGGCTCCGGAGCCAGTTATCCTCCACACACCTTCTTCCAGGCGGGCTTGTGCACTTGAGGGAAAACATCGGTGTTACGCCGGTTTGCGCGGCGGCAGGCTCATATGTACCGCAACACTGCGGCTCAATCAGGAGGTAGAAATGTCCTTGTCACGATCAACCCAGTTCTCCCGTTCTTTCGACGGCGCCGCCGCGGCAGAAGCTTCCGCCGAATCGGAGGAGCTCGCCGAGGTCATCCAGCTTCCGCTCCCGCATGCGGACGAAACCACCCGCCGCGGCTGGCGCGGGCTGACTGGTTCGGAAGCGGGAATGGCGACCGCCGAATACGCCATCGCCACACTTGCCGCCGTGGGCTTTGCCGGGCTGCTGGTGCTCATCCTGCGCAGCGGGGAGGTGCGGGGGCTCTTAACGGGCCTCGTGGAAATGGCACTGACCGCGGTGTGAGACCTGTGCTCAAGCGACACGATTCCTGCTGCCGCGCAAAGCGTACGCCCGGCGCGGCAGCAGGAAAGGCCATGGCATCCCGCCGGCAGAACGGTGACCGCGGGTCGGTCACCGCCGAGACAGCCATCGTGATGCCGGCAATCGTGGCGGTGCTGGCCATGCTGCTGGCCGGGGCCGCCGCCGGGTCAACACAATTGCAGTTGGAGAAGGCAGCACAGACAGCCGCCCGGCAGTTAGCCCGGGGCGAAACGGCAGCAGTGGCGGCCTCCGCCGTCCGCAGGATTGCGGGCAGCGGGGCCACGTTGGCAAGCGGAAACGCCGGAGGCTGGATCACCGTGAGGGCTACTGCGGCGGTACCCGTTCCCTGGGCCGACGTCGGCGGCTGGACCTTGGCGGCCGAAGCGACTGCCCCGGCCGAGCAGCACGCGGTTTCTTCGGCGACGATCTCGGGAGCGGGGGAATGACACGAGACGCCGTCGCCCCGCTGCGCGAACGCGGTTCCGGCACCGTGATGGCGGCGGCAGCGGCCCTGTTGATGTGCTTTCTGGCGGCGGCCTTGGCTGCGGGAATGCAAGCCAGTACCGCTGTCGCGCGCGCGTCCAAGGCTGCGGACCTCGCAGCCCTGGCATCCGCCGATGCCGCCCGTGGGCTGCTGGCCGGGGACCCGTGCGGTTTGGCGGGTGAAGTTGCCCGCGAGCATGGAGCCGAGCTGGAAAGTTGCCGCCGGCACGGAGCGGCGGGAGCCGTAGTCGACATCGACGTCGCCGTCCCGTTACCGCAGCTGTTCGGTATGGTGCATGCGCCATGGAAGGAGGCTGAAGGGCGGGCCAGGGCTGGTCCGCCGCCCTGATCGGTCAGCGTGCTGCTTCCGCCGCGGGCATGTCGGCCGCGGCGAGCAGCGCGTCGATCAGCATTACGGCACCGGACTTGTCCAAGGGGTTGTTCTTGTTGCCGCACTTGGGTGACTGCACACAGGACGGGCAGCCGGACTCGCATTCGCAGGCCCGGATGGCGTCTCGGGTGGCGGTAAGCCAGGTCCGGGCAGCATCGTAACCCCGTTCAGCGAAACCGGCTCCGCCCGGATGGCCGTCATAGACGAAGATGGTCGGTTTCCCGGTGTCGGCATGCAGGGCCGTGGAGACTCCGCCGATGTCCCACCGGTCGCTCGACGCCACCAGCGGCAACAGCCCGATCCCAGCATGTTCGGCGGCATGCAGCGCTCCGGGAATCCTAGCCGTAACCAGACCGGCCGCCGCAAGATCGGCCTCGTCGATGGTGAACCAAACTGCCTTGGTAAACAGTTCCCGCGCACCCAATTCGAGTGGTTCTTCACCCAAGATCTCGTTGGAGATGAAGGCCTTGCGCTGGAAGGAGATCACCTTCGTCGTGACTTTGACTTCACCGAAGGAAGCACGGACCCTGCCCCAGTCTGCACCGCGCAGTTCTTCCAGAACCTCGATCTGGGTGATGTCCCGGGCCTGCGTGTAGTAGTCGGGATTGGACCGGGTGACCATGGCGCAATGGTCCTGCTCATTGAGCTCGTCCACGATGTAGGTGGTGCCTTGGTGGACGTAAATGGCTCCGGTGTGGGCCTGGTAATGGGACTGCGGCGAGTCCATGGTGCCCAGCAGCATGCCCGATTCCGATTCGACAATGTTGATGGGACCACCGCCGTCGCCTCGGAGATTAACCAGGGACGCTGCGCTTTCGGCGTGTGTCCAATACCAGCCTGCAGGACGACGCCGTAGATAACCGTCCGCCGTGAGGCTATCCAACAGGGATTCGGCTGTGGGACCGAAGAGCCCCAGCTCTGCCGGAGTCAACGGCAGCTCCTGGGCCGCCGAACAGAGATGCGGACCGAGGACATAAGGGTTTGACGGGTCGAACACAGTGGCTTCGACGGAGACGTCGAAAACCGCTTCGGGATGGTGCACGAGGTAAGTGTCGAGTGGATCGTCACTGGCCACGAACGCTGCCACTGCATCCTGCCCGGCCCTGCCTGCCCGTCCGATCTGTTGGAACAGCGAGGCCCGGGTGCCAGGCCAGCCTGCGACCAGTACCGCATCCAGCCCGGAAATATCGATACCTAGTTCCAGCGCGGAAGTACTAGAAACGCCAAGCAACTGACCGGACCGGAGCTTGTTTTCAAGTTCCCGGCGTTCCTCGGGCAGATAGCCGGAGCGGTAGGCAGCGATCCGTCCGGGCAGCGACGGATGGACCTCTTCCAAGAGCCTTTTGGTAATGCTGGAGATGGTTTCCGCCCCGCGACGTGACTTGATGAAGGCGATGGTCCGGACGCGTGCGGAGACAAGATTGGCCAGCAGATCGGCGGTTTCGGCTACTACGGTCCGACGTTCTCGGGCGCCGTTTTCGCCCTTGAGCTCCGTCAGTTGGGGCTCCCAGAACGCTACGGTGGTGGCGCCGTGGGGCGAGCAATCCGTCGTCACAGCGTTGACTTCGGCACCAATCAGCCGGCCAAAGGAAGAGGCCGGATCAGACGACGTCGCGGAGGCACCGATGAAGACAGGGTCCGCGCCATAGCTGGCGCAGATCCGACGCAACCGGCGCATCAAGTTGGCGACATGGGAACCGAAAACGCCCCGGTAACTGTGGGCTTCATCGATGATGACGTACTTGAGCCGGCGGAAAAACCGGGCCCACCAGGTGTGGTTCGGCAGAATGCCAAAGTGGAGCATGTCCGGATTCGCCAGGACAAAATTGGCGTGATCGCGGATCCAGCGGCGGGCACCGGGGTCCGTGTCGCCGTCGTACGTTTCGGCCCGCACCGTCGGCAGCTTAAGGGATTTGATGGCGGACAACTGGTCGGCGGCGAGCGCTTTGGTCGGAGCCAGATACAACGCGACGGATCCAGTGGGTTCCAGCCTGGCCTGGTCCTCCAGCGATGTCCGGTGGATCGAGTCCAGTGCCGGGAGCTGGTAAGCCAGCGACTTCCCGGACGCGGTACCCGTGGCAATGATCGTGTGGCGGCCTGCGTGGGCCGATTCGGCGGCGAGGACCTGGTGCCGCCACGGCTGATGCATGCCCAAGGTGGCGTAGGCATCGACGACATCCGGGTGCGCCCAATCGGGCCAGGGTTCGTGGATGGCATCCCGTGCAGGCAGTTCGCGGACGTGCATGAGCTGTTCGGGATCCGGACCGGAGCCGAGCAGGGGAATCAGGGAATCATGCAGTGCCACCCGAACATTGTGTCACCTGCCGGAAGCAGACGGCGCCGCTGCCTACCTGAGCAGCAGCAGCAGACAGCAGTAAGGATGGCGGGGCACGCCTGCCATGGTGCGGCTAAGCGGCGTCCGAGGGCTTGAGGATCAGAACGTCGCACACCGTGTCCCAGCCCAGATGCTGGTACAGCATGCGGCCGTCATGCGAGGCGATCAGCAGGCCTGTTTCCACAAGGTGCTCGAACGCTGAAGCTGCCAGTGCGCGCATGATGTGCGTGGCGAGGCCTCGGCGGCGGAAGTTGTCATGGGTCTCGATGTGGTCGAAGACCGCGACGCCATCCACCACAGCCATCACGCCATGGGCTGCTTCCTCCTCGCCGTACATGACGCGGGCGCGGTGCACGTTGCCGTCGCGATCGATGACGGTCTTGAAATCGGTGTCCCGGTACCAGGGATCCTCGGCGTCCTGTTCGGACATGTCGGTGACCATCATTGACTGGTCGCTGTGATGGACCCTCAGCCCGTGCTGCGGCGCCAGCATATGGTAGCGCTGCGGATCACGGGTCAGCACGGTGAGCATGCGCTTGGGCGATTCCAGCGTGTTCTTGGCGAGATCCGCGAACTCCTCGTCACCGGGCTCATAGGCAAAGAACTCCCAGTCGCCGGTCTTGTCGGCGAGCACGATGGCCGGATGCCCGGCTTCGCGAGCCGGGGAATAGCCGCGGCAGGCTGACCATCCGGCAACCCACGCCGGGAGCAAGTTATCAGGTACGTCTGCGGTGAAATCGAGGCCCATAGGTAGACAGTACCGAACCAACAGCGTGGGCGGCATCCGAAGTAGATGACAACAAGGTCACAATAACCGGTTTGCCATCTGCGCTTACCCTTAAATACGTGGCTGTAAACCGAATTGTGCTTTATTACGCGTTCACCCCCTTGCCGGACCCTGAAGCGGTACGGCTGTGGCAGCGTGCCCTCTGCGAAAAACTGGGACTGCGGGGCAGGATCCTGATCTCCGCGGACGGCATCAACGGCACCGTCGGCGGGGAAATCGGTGCGGTCAAACAGTATGTGAAGGCCACCCGCGAGTATCCGGCGTTCAAGAAGATGGACATTAAATGGTCGGAAGGCGGTGCCGAGGACTTCCCGAGGCTCAGCGTAAAGGTCCGTGACGAAATCGTGTCCTTCGGCGCACCAGGAGAGCTCAAGGTCGACGAGAACGGTGTGGTCGGCGGCGGGATGCACCTGAGGCCGGAAGAACTGCACGAACTGGTCGAGACCAAGAAGCAGGCTGGCGAGGATGTGGTCTTCTTTGACGGCCGCAACGCGTTCGAGGCTCAGATCGGCAAGTTCAAGGACGCCATAGTCCCGGATGTGGCCACCACCCACGACTTCATCAAAGAGCTGGAGTCCGGCAAGTACGACGATCTCAAGGACAAGCCCGTGGTGACGTACTGCACCGGCGGAATCAGGTGCGAAGTGCTGTCCTCGCTCATGGTTAACCGCGGTTTCCAAGAGGTTTACCAAATGAAGGGCGGCATCGTCCGCTACGGCGAGACGTTCGGGGACGCCGGGCTGTGGGAAGGCTCGCTCTATGTCTTCGACAAGCGTATGCATATGGAGTTCACTCCCGAAGCGAAGACCATCGGTGAATGTGTCCGCTGTCAGGGGGCGACGAACAAGTTCGAGAACTGCTCGAATCCGAGCTGCCGCAACCTCACCCTGTATTGCACCGAGTGCGCGTCGAACCCCGAGAAGCTCCGCTGCCCGGACGGCTGCGCCGCTTAAGAGGGCAAGCGGGTACAGCGCCGGGTTCAGCTCCGGCGCTGCAGACAGGACCGGTTTGCGCGCCGGCTGCTAGGCCTCCACCGGTAGCTCGCGGGCGGAACCGGTGGATTCCATTGGTCCGGCCTCGGGCCACAGCCCGCCTGAGGCGTCCAGCGGCTCGATGACCTCTTCTTCGTTCTTGAAGATCTGCAGGCCGCGCGCCTGGTAGTTGTCCAGTGCCGACGGCCCGTCCAGCGAGCAGGTGTGGACCCATACCCTGTTGACGGGCGCAAAGCGCTCCCACCGGGTATCCAGTTGCCACGCCTGCTGGATCCCTTCCGTCAGCAGCGCGCCGCCGAACCCTTCGCCGATGAACTCCGGGAAGAGCCCGAAGTACACGATCTCAACTTCGGTGCCCGCCGCGCCCGGACGCCCCATCAGTTCCACGTAGCCGGCCGGCGAGCCTTCCACCCACAGCACCCAGGTCTCGGAACCCGGAGTGCGCAGTACTTCATCCCACTGGGCGCGCGTCAGCGCCAGGCGATCCGACCAGTTCCAGCCGCTGCCGACAGACCGGTAGAGGAACTTGCTGAACTCAGGACTAATGCGGCGGACCTGCTCGATCCGGCTACCCGGCGGCAGCGGGCGCGATCCCGGAACCAGCTGCTCGGGCGCGGTCTGTTCCAGATGGGTGGTGGTAACAAGCATGCCGCCATTTAACCATTCCTGCCCCGCGCCTAGACTTTGAGGCGTGACTGAGTTCAATAGCGGCAACGTTCCCCACGCCCCGCAGAGTACGGACCTGCAGCTGATGGCTGCCCTGGCTAAGGACCTGACGGCGCTGGATTACACGGTGGACGGGGTCCAGCAATTGCTGGGCGCCGAAGCCTACGAGGCCTTGGACCGGGACCAGCTGATTCCGGCCCAGCTGGTAACCGATCGCGAACTTGCCGCTGCCGGGCCCAAGCCGTTGGCCGCCGTCGTACGTTTGTGGCTGCTGGGCGGCACACTGGACCGGGACCAGCTGGCATCTGCCTTTCCCGCCGTTGCGCCGGAAGGGCTGCTGGCGCTGGGGCTGATCAATAACGACGGCGGACGCTTCCGTCCCGCCGTTGACCTCCGGCCGTATGCGTTCGACGAAACGCAGCTGTGGGTGGCGAGCGATCTGGGCGCGCACCAGGCGCCCGGGGTGCTGCGGCGCGACCACGTGCTCGGGATCGGGCAGGCCTCTCTGACGCTGGCGCAACTGACCGTCCGCGCTCCGGTGGAACGTGCATTGGACCTGGGTACAGGCTGCGGCATCCAGCTCTTTCACCTGCTGGGCCATGCGCGGCATGTCACGGCCACGGATATTTCGGAACGCGCATTGGCCTTCACCCGGTTCAACCTGCTGCTCAACGCTGGCGCACTGGATCTGGATCCGCGGAACCTGGCCGCGCGGGTCAGCCTCCGGCTGGGCAGCTTGCTCGACCCGGTGGCCGGCGAGCAGTTCGGGCTGGTGGTCAGTAATCCGCCGTTCGTCATCACACCGCGGACCGAGGAGACGGCCGACGAGGAGCAGTTCACCTACCGCGACGGCGGACTGCCCGGCGACGATATTGTCTCCACGCTGGTCCGCCGGCTGCCCTCGGCGCTGGAGACAGGCGGGGTGGCGCAGCTGCTGGGAAACTGGGAGATTCCCCGCGGTGCAGGTTCCTGGCATGACCGGCTCGAAGTTTGGCTCGATCCGAAAACCGAGGCCTGGGTGATCCAGCGCGAACAGCTGACGCCGTCGTCGTACGCACAGACCTGGTTGCGGGACGCTTCGGAAAACCGGGATCCGGGTCTCTACGGGCGTTCCTATGCAGCGTATCTGGAGGACTTCGCTTCCCGCGATGTGGAGAGCGTGGGGTTCGGCATGATCTGGCTGCGGCGCAGCGAAAGCGCCGCCCGGCTGCGCCGGTTCGAGGAAATCGGCTACGCGATCGAGCAGCCCATCGGTCCGCACCTGGCCGCCGCCGTCCAGCGTCACGATTGGCTCGAGGCGCACGCGGGGGACTTCGCGGACCAGCGGCTGCAGCCGGCCGATGATGTCACGGAGGAACGCCATCAGCGCCCGGGGGCAGAGCACCCGGGGGTGATCCTGCTGCGCCAGGGAGCCGGCTTCCGCCGCACCAATCTGATGAGTTCCGAGCTGGCGGGCTTCGTCTCTGCCAGCGACGGCGAACTGACCGTCGGCCAGCTGGTGGCTGCGCTCGCAGCCCTGCTGGAGAGGCCGGACGCGGAATTCGCCGAGCAGCTGACCTCCGACGTGCGCAACCTCGTGGCGGACGGCTTCCTCGTTCCTGCCGGGGGATAGGTGCCTTAATCGTTGCCGTTTCGCAAGTGAACCGGCTCACTGCCGCGCTCTGAAGGGCATTAGACTTACCTTCCATGACCAAAGGTGCAGCGCCATTTACCGACCCAGCGCCCGGCGAAATTTCCGGAGCAGGGGCGCAGGCGGGCTCGGGGGACCGGGTCAACATTTCAGATGCGAGGGCCATCCGGGCGCTTGCCCATGCGGTGCGCCTGAAAGTCATCGAGGAACTCTTCGATACGCAGCAGCCGGCCACGGCGACGGAGCTGGCGCAGCGGCACGGGCTCACGCCGAGTGCCATGAGCTACCACTTACGGGCCTTGGAAAAGTGGGGCTTCGTCAAGCGCAGCGCCAACCAGGGCGACGGCCGCGAGCGGCACTGGCAGGCAGCCGCGGGACGATTGGATGTCACCTCGGTGGCGGACAGCCGGGCGGCAACCCTCGGCGTCGTCGATGTTGAGCTCAATGACCTGCGCCAGCGCCTCTCCAAATACGTCAAGCGGGACAAGCAGGCGCCGAACCCGGACACCTGGCGACAGGAGGGCCACCTCGCCGCGTTGAGCACGGGCCGTTTTTATCTGACCGAGGAGCAGCGCGCGGATCTGGGCCGCCGGATCGGCGAGATTCTGCTCGAGTTCAGCCCCACCACAAATCCCGAAAACCGGGGCGAAGACGCCCAAAAGCTGTACTACGTATTCTCGTTCCTGCCCGGGGATATCGACGACGCATAGAGCGCCCGCTGGCCCCGTGCCTGCAACTGATTTTCTTCGTTGTGCCATTCTTGGGGCTAACCTAGAGCTGGCAGCTGTCCCGGATACTTCGGGGACAGGATGCATCTGCCGCACCGCCACAGCAATTGACGTAGGAGAATCGTGCCACCCAAGGCCCGCGAAAAAACCGGTATGAAACTCGTCATTGTCGAGTCTCCTGCCAAGGGCAAGACTATTGCCGGCTATCTCGGCGAGGGTTTTGAGGTCACGGCCTCAATGGGCCACATCCGGGACCTGCCGCAGCCGTCGGACCTGCCGGCCGAGCTGAAGAAGACTTCGGTGGGCAAGTTCGCCGTCGATGTTGAGAAGAACTTCGAGCCTTACTACGTGGTGTCTGCGGACAAGAAGAAGAAAGTCGCCGAGCTCAAGAGCCTGCTCAAAGACGCCGACGAGCTCTATCTCGCAACTGACGGTGACCGCGAGGGCGAGGCCATCGCGTGGCACCTGCTTGAGGTGCTAAAGCCCAAGGTCCCGGTCCACCGGCTGACCTTCCCCGAAATTACCCGCGAAGCCATCCAGCGCGCGCTGCAGGAAATGCGGGATGTGGACACCGACCTGGTGGACGCGCAGGAAACGCGCCGCATAGTGGACCGGCTCTTCGGCTACGAACTGTCCCCGGTGTTGTGGCGCAAGGTCAAGGCCGGGCTCTCCGCCGGGCGCGTGCAGTCCGTGGCCACCCGCCTGGTAGTCGAGCGCGAACGCGAGCGCATGGCCTTCCGCTCCGCCTCCTACTGGGATCTGCTGGCCACGGTCGAGCCCGAGGATACCGCCAAGGGCGGCGCATTCAAGGCCAAGCTCGTTTCGCTTGACGGCTCCCGCGTGGCCACCGGCAAAGACTTCAATGACACCGGCGTGCTCACCGCCAAGTCCGCTGTGCACCTGGACGAGGTGGCTGCTTCGTCTCTCGCCGACGGACTGCGCACCGCGGAGTTCGCCGTCCGTTCAGTGGAGAACAAGCCGTACACCCGCCGCCCGGCCGCGCCGTTCACCACCTCGACGCTGCAGCAGGAATCCGCCCGCAAGCTGCGTTTCTCGGCCCGGATCACCATGCAGGTGGCCCAGCGGCTGTACGAAAACGGCTACATCACCTATATGCGTACCGACTCGCCGGCCCTGAGTGACCAGGCTGTCAACGCTGCCCGCCGCCAGGCCTCGGAACTGTATGGCCCGGAGTACGTGCCGGATGCCCGCCGCGTGTACAAGGGCAAGGACAAGAATGCGCAGGAAGCCCACGAGGCGATCCGTCCTGCCGGGGATTCCTTCCGCACCCCGGGCCAGGTCCGCAGCCAGCTCAACAGCGATGAATACAAGCTCTACGAACTGATCTGGAAGCGCACCGTTGCCTCCCAGATGGCGGACGCAAAGGGCTCCACCTCCACCGTTCGTCTGGGCGCCGTTGCTCCGGACGGCCGGGACGCGGTCTTCTCCGCATCCGGTACCGTCATCACCTTCCCTGGCTTCATGGCCGCCTATGAGGAAGGCAAGGACGCAGCCCGCGACGAGGACGACGACGCCGCCACCGGCCGCCTGCCGCAGCTCGCCGAAAAGGATGCGCTGAAGGCCCAGGACGTTGCCGCCGTCGGACACGAAACCTCCGCCCCGCCGCGCTACACCGAAGCCTCGCTGATCAAGACGCTGGAAGAGCGCGGCATCGGCCGGCCGTCCACCTACGCGGCAACCATTTCCACCATCATGGACCGCGGCTACGTCAGCACCCGCGGCTCCGCCCTGGTGCCCAGTTGGATCGCGTTCTCCGTGGTCCGCCTGCTGGAAGAGCACTTCCGCGACTACGTGGACTATGACTTCACGGCCGCGCTCGAAGAGGACCTGGACCGCATTGCCCGCGGCGAGGCGAAGCGGGTGGACTGGCTCGACGGGTTCTACTACGGGGACCGCAAGGAAACGGGTCTGAACACCATCGTCAATGACCTGGGCGAAATCGACCCGCGGCAGATCAACTCGATCGATATCGCCGAGGGCATCACCTTGCGCGTGGGCAAGTTCGGCCCCTATCTGGAACGGGCCGCCGTGCTCGATCCGGAAACCGGTGAACTGGCCGACCCGCAGCGCGCGAATGTTCCGGACGACCTCGCGCCTGACGAACTGACCGCGGAAAAGGCCGTGGAACTGATGGAGAACCAGGGCCCCGGCGAGCGTGAGCTGGGGCAGGACCCGGAGACGGGCCGCACTATTGTGGCCAGAGAGGGCCGCTACGGTGCCTACGTCACCGAGATCATTCCCGAGCTCACGGCCGAGGATCTGGCGAACCAGCCTGTGGAGTACTACAAGAACGGCAAGCCCAAGCCGCCGAAGAAACCGGTCAAGGTCAAGCCGCGCACCGGTTCCCTCTTCAAGTCCATGACTGTGGAGACGGTGACGCTGGAAGACGCCCTGAAGCTGATGAGCCTGCCCAGGGTCCTGGGCGCAGATGCCGAAGGCAACGAGATCACGGTGCAGAACGGCCGCTTCGGCCCGTACCTGAAGAAGGGCACGGACTCGCGGTCCATCGGTTCGGAAGAGGAAATCTTCACCATCACGCTGGAGCAGGCGCTGGAGATCTACTCCCAGCCGAAGCAGCGCGGCGGCCGGACCGCGGCGCCGCCGCTGGCCGAATTCGGCACGGATCCCGTCTCGGAGAAGAACATCGTGGTCAAGGACGGCCGCTTCGGTCCGTACATTACCGACGGCGCGACCAATATTACGGTGCCGCGTTCAATGAGTATCGAGGAGCTGACCCGCGAACAGGCCATTGAACTGCTGGCCGAAAAGCGTGCCAAGGGTCCGGCCAAAAAGCCAGCCGCCCGGCGCAAGGCCACAGCCAAGAAGTAAGGGACAAACCGCCGTGCTTTCAGCCGACATAATAAGAGCATGCGTCTAGGCGTTCTCGATATCGGTTCGAACACCGTCCACCTGTTATTGGTCGACGCCCATCCGGGTGCCCGGCCCGTTCCGTTTGCCTCGCACAAGCGGCCGCTGTCGCTGGTGGCCTATCTGGACGCCGACGGGAACATCAACGGGGCCGGCCAACAGGAGTTGATCGGGTTCATCCGGGAAGCGTGGGCATTCGCCGGCCAGCACAGCGCCGAGGACATGCTGGCTTTCTGCACTTCCGCCATCCGCGAGGCTGCCAACGGCGACGCCGTGCTGGCCCGCGTGCAGGCTGAAACCAACGTCGCACTGCAGGAACTGACCGGCCCGCAGGAAGCGGCGATGACCCTGGTAGCGGTCAGGCGCTGGTACGGCTGGGGCGCCGGCACCATTCTGGACCTGGATATCGGCGGCGGCTCGTTCGAAATGGCCATCGGGCATGATGAACAACCGGACGTGGCAGCGTCGGTTCCGCTGGGCGCGGGACGGCTGACCCGCGATTGGCTGCCGTCAGATCCGCCCAGCGCCGGCAGCGTCAAGGACCTCAGGCACTACATCAGGGAAACCCTTGCTCCGGCGGTTAAAGAGTTCGACGGCGCTGGGTTCCCTGATCTCGTCGCCGGCACGTCCAAAACATTCAGGTCCCTGGCACGCATAACGGGAGCGGCTCCGTCCGCGGCCGGACCCTATATACGGCGCGAACTACGCCGCGAGGACCTATCCCTCTGGACCCAGCGGCTTTCCGCAATGCCAGCCAACGACCGGGCTAACTTGCCCGGGGTTTCGCTTGTGCGCGCCCCGCAGTTGCTGGCAGGGGCACTGGTTGCGGAGGCTGCGATGGAGATGTTCAACATCAACTCCATGGTGATCTGTCCGTGGGCTCTGCGCGAAGGGCTCATCCTCAAGCGTTTCGACCATCTGCTGTACGACAGCGATGCACCGGTACGCCCGGTGGGGACCGCCCTCGTACAGAAGGCACTGGAGCCCGCTCCGGCGGTCGAAAGACTGGACAGCGCGATACCTTAGCCAGCTGCTGGTTAAAGAGAAGGTGCCGGCACCACCTGCGGACGGTTGGGGGAGACGTCCGCGGGTTTGCCGGCACCGGACCAGGAGACCCGATCCATAATCACTCGCACCTTTATGAGGTACTAATCACGGTAGGTTTCCTTGTTGGGATATCGCCTTTAAGATGCTGGGAAAAGACTGTGAATCGATCCCGACACAGAACATGCCGGGCCCAGCGGCCGCGTGATTCAATGGCAGCATGACTGCGCAGACTATTGAAACCACCGGACGGATCGTCTTTCTCGGATGCGGTTCCATGAACGAAGCGGTGCTCGCGGGCCTGTTGGCGGCCGGCACAGCTGCAAGGAACGTGACGGCCACGGTCCGCCGGAGCGAGCGGGCGGAAGAACTGCGCAGCCGCTACGAGGGTTTGACCGTGCTGGCCGAAAACGAGGACGCGCAGGCCAACATCAAAGCGGTGGAGGATGCCGCGCTGGTGGTGCTGGGGGTTAAGCCTGTCGGCATCGTCGACTTGTGCCGCAGCATTGCGTCCGCGCTGTCGCCGCAAACCGTGGTCCTCAGCGTTGCTGCCGCGGTCACGATCGCCACCATGGAGGCTGCGCTGCCCGAGGGCCAGCCGCTCGTGCGCACCATGCCCAACACACCGCTCAAGGTGGGCCGGGGCGCTGTCGGGCTGTCGGCCGGCAGCAACGTTACCGAGGATCAGCTGGCGGCGGCAGCCGCAGTGTTCTCTGGCGCAGGCACTACGGTCATAGTTCCGGAAGAGAACCTCGACGCTGTCTCCGCTGTCAGCGGTTCGGGCCCGGCCTATGCCTTCTATCTTGCCGAAGCCATGGCGCAAGCCGGCGTAAAGCTCGGCCTTGATCCGGAGCTTGCCATGGTGCTGGCCCGCGATACGGTTGCCGGCGCCGGTGCCATGCTGGCCGAGGACGGGGCAGACCCTTCGGCGCTGCGCAAGTCGGTCACCAGCCCTAACGGCACCACCGAGCGCGCTATCGCCGCCTTCGACGAGGCTGGGCTGCCGGACATCATTGCCGCCGGTGCGCGTGCAGCTGCGGACCGTGCCGCGGAAATCTCCCGAGAACTCGCCTGAGCACTACGGCCGCGCAGCGAACCGTTCGAGCAGGTCCACATGGCCTGACACGATCAGCATGTCGCGGCTGGACACCTTGGTCTCGGGCCGTGCGTAAGTGAAATCCTCGCCGGGCGACTTCACGCCGACCACGGTGATGCCGTACTTGGAGCGGACCCCCGACTCGCCGAGGGTGAACCCCTGGGTTTCCTTCGGCGGGTACATCTTCACGATCGCGAAACCGTCGTCGAACTCGATGAAGTCCAGCATCCGTCCGCCAACCAGGTGCGCGGCGCGGCGGCCGGCGTCGGCCTCCGGGTAGATCACATGGTTGGCGCCGATGCGGGTGAGGATCTTGCCGTGCGAGGCCGTTATGGCCTTGACCCACAAGTGTTCGATACCCAGATCCACCAGATTGACCGTGATCAGCACGGAGGACTCGATCGAGGTACCCACACCGACGACGGCGGACGTAAAGTCCTGGGCGCCGAGCTGGCGCAGCGCGTCGATGTTGGTGGCGTCGGCTTCGACGATGTGGGTCAGCTGGCCGGACCATTTCTGGACCAGGGCAGGGTCGCGTTCGATGGCCAGGACTTCCCGGCCCTGCTTCACCAGCTGCTCCGCCGTGGCCGCGCCGAAGCGGCCCAGGCCCACCACCAGCACCGGTGCGTTGTGCGCCGGGCGGTTGCTGTTCGACTTGTCAGCCAATGATCGGCCTCTCTTCCGGGTAATGGAACAATTGTCGGCTTTCACGCAAGGCTAGCGCGGAGGCCAGCGTGATAGTACCTACCCGGCCCGCGAACATCAGGGCCGAGAGGATGTACTTGCCCTCAGGTGGAAGCTCGGCGCTGAGATTGGTGCTCAACCCGCAGGTCGCGAAAGCCGAAATCACTTCGAACAGGATGCGGTCCAGATCTTCATCGGTCATTGACAGCAGCATGCCCGAAGCCACGGCCACGAAGGTAGCTCCCATGACGATAACGGAGATCGCAACACGCATGGCACCCTCGGGAATTGTACGGCCATAGGCATTGACGTCTCTGTTGCCGCGCGCCTCGGCGGCAATCGCAAGGAAGACGATGGCGATGGTGGTCACCTTGATGCCGCCGGCCGTCGAGGCTGAGCCGCCGCCGGCAAACATGAGGGCATCGGTGAGCAGCATGGTCGGGGATTCCATGGCGTTCTGGTCTACGAGGTTGAAGCCGCCGGAGCGCGTCATCACCGAGGCGAAAACCGCGTGGATGCCTTTGTCCGTTGGGGAGAGGCCGCCGATCGTGTCCTCGTTCTGCCATTCCATGAAGCCCCAGGCTATGGCCCCGAGGAGCAGCAGGAGGGACGTGACCTGAACGGTGAGCTTGGTGTGCAGATTCCATCTGCTGAACCGCCAGCCGCGCTCCAGCAGGACCATGACAACGGGGAAGCCCAAGCTGCCCAGGAATACCCCGATCATCAGGGGAGTGAGTATCCAGAGGTCTTCTTCATAGGGCACCAGACCGTCGGAGTGCGGGGTGAAGCCTGCGTTGTTGAATGCGGAGATGGAGTAGAAAACGCCATGCCAGACAGCTTGTCCGAAGGATTCGCCCAGAATGATGAACCGGGGGATGAGCATCAGGGCCAGGGCCAGTTCGATGAGCACCGAGGTGGTGATGACGATCCGCAGCAGCGTGCCGACTTCGCCGAGCCGGCCGGCATTATTCATGGCCTGCTGCGCGATCAGCTTGCCCCGGACGCCCAGCCGTTTGCTCACCATCAGGGCCAGCATGGACGCCAGTGTCAGCGTGCCCAACCCGCCGATGAAGATGCCGAGCAGAATGATCGCCTGACCGAAGAAGGTCCAATGGGTGGCCGTGGAAACTACCGTCAGGCCGGTCACGCACACGGCCGAAACGGCGGTGAAGAACGCGTCGTGCAGCGGCGTGATGTTTCCGTCCGCGGCGGCGCCGGGCAGTGACAACAGGCCCGTGAAGACCAAGATAACGCCGGCATAGACAATAAGAGCCAGCCGCGCCGGAGAACTGTTGGCGACGTTGTCGACAAAATCGCGGATGCTCAGCAGGAAGGAGAGCTTCCCTTGCTTCCGATCCGGCCGACTGAACGGCTGGTTAATTGTCATACGGTTCGCTTCTGACGGGCTGATGGATTCTCGGCGGGTTTGGGGACTTGGTCCTTGCAGTAGTAAATCATCTATCAGCCGTCATCGGGGACGCTAATCATGCACCCCGGCCATCGTTTCGCGTAGCCTGTCCCTGATGCAAGCGAACCCAGCGGCCAGTGTTCCAACTCACGTCATGTGGGATGAGTCGATGCTCGCTTACAATTTTGGGCCGCAACATCCCATGTCGCCGATCCGGTTGGACCTGACTGCGCGGCTGTCGGCAGACTTCGGCCTCTTCGACAGGGACAACGTTTCGGTCGTCGCCCCCGAGGTCGCGACGGATGATCAACTGCTGGCCGTGCACGACGCGGATTATGTTGCGGCCGTGCATGCCGTCAGCGCCAACCCGGACGAGCCGGATGAGTCCCGGGGGCTGGGCACGGAGGATGACCCGGCTTTTGCCGGGATGCACGAGGCCAGTGCCCGGCTGGCCGGCGGAACACTGCAGGCGGCGGAAGCCCTGATGAGCTCGAAGGCCGTGCACGCTGTTAATTTCGGCGGGGGGATGCACCATGCCGCGCGTGACAAAGCCAGCGGCTTCTGCATCTACAACGATTGCGCACTGGGCATTCAGCGCCTGCTTGACGGCGGCGTCCAGCGCGTCCTGTATATCGACGTCGATGCGCACCACGGCGACGGCACGCAGAACATTTTCTGGAACGACCCGCGGGTGCTCACTGTCTCCATCCATGAGACGGGAATGTCGCTGTTCCCCGGTACGGGCTTTGCGAATGAGATCGGCGGTCCGGACGCTCTGGGCAGCGCCGTGAACGTGGCGGTCCCTCCGCGCACGGGGGACGCGGCCTGGATGCGGGCCTTCCATGCGGTGGTCCCGCAACTGGCACATGCCTTCAAGCCGGAGGTTATCGTGAGCCAGCACGGCTGCGACAACCATGCCCGGGACATCCTCAGCAGCGTCCGCCTCAGCGTCGACGCCCAACGCCAGATGATGCTGGACATTGCGGGGCTGGCACGCGAGGTGACTGATGACCGCTGGATTGCCACCGGCGGCGGGGGCTACGACATTTTTAATGTGGTGCCGCGTTCGTGGAGCCATCTGGTTGCCATAGTCGCGGGCCAGCCTGTCCCGTTGCGGGCGGAAGTACCGCAACGCTGGCGGGACTACGTGCTGGAGCGATACGGGCAGACCGCTCCCTTGCTGATGAACGACGACGCCCAACTCTGGTGGCGCTCCTGGGAAGTCGGCTACGACCCCAACGACGCGGTTGATCGCACGGTCATGGCAACCCGCAAGGAAGTGTTCCCGTATCACGGGCTGGACCCGTGGTTTGACTGAGCATAACGATTTCCATGCGGTTGCCCGCCACGGGTACGGCAGGGGATGCCGCACCGGGTATATGTGGCTAGGGTAATGGAATGGTCATCGATGATGTTTTCGCCGTAATCGCAGAGGGGACTCGCCGCGAAATACTCGGCTCCCTGCGTGAGGGCGACAAATCCGTGGGCGAACTGGTCGAGGAACTCGAAGTCAGCCAGCCTACCGTCTCAAAGCATCTCAAGGTGCTGCGCGAGGCCGGGTTGGTGTCGATGAGGGCCCAGGGACAGAAGCGTTTCTACGCTCTGCAGACGGACCCGCTGCAGGACATCGCGGACTGGGTTGCCGGGTTCGGACTGGTGTCGGTAAACCTGCCCGTGGAGGAACCGCTGGCGCCTGCAGTGTCGCTGGTTTCGGCATCCGCCGCGGAGCTGGACGGTGACGGAGAGAACCAGATACCGCCCCAGCTGGGCCGGTCCCTGGGCCATGCGGCCAACCAAGCTGCCAAGCAGGCGGCGGACCTTTTTGCACACCTGCCGAAGCTACGCCGCAGCCGCCGCGGCTAGCGGCGGAGGGCCGGATTCATTACGCCGCTGGCGGGCGTTATTTCGTTCCCGTTATCATCTTGCCCACCGGGTATGTTTCGATTTGAAGGTTGCGCAGCTGCGTCTTTCAATCACGAGGTTTTTCCGTACATGCACCTGCCCGCACTCCGATAGCTATTGAAGGGACCCACCCCCATGGATGCGAATCTGCTCGAAATCCGGGACGAAGTCTTTCGCCGCAATCCCGGCGAACTTGAATTCCACCAGGCCGTCAACGAGGTTTTTGAAAGCCTGGTCCCCCTCTCGACCAAGCACCCCGAGTATGCAGATGCCGCTATACTTCAGCGCATCTGCGAACCCGAACGCCAGATCATTTTCCGCGTACCGTGGGTTGATGACTCCGGGCAGGTGCAGATCAACCGTGGTTTCCGGGTGGAGTTCAACTCCGCGCTCGGCCCGTACAAGGGCGGACTGCGTTTCCACCCGTCGGTGTACCTCGGCATCGTCAAGTTCCTGGGTTTCGAACAGATCTTCAAGAATGCCCTGACCGGAATGCCGATCGGCGGCGGCAAGGGCGGGGCGGACTTTGACCCGCGCGGCAAGTCCGACGGCGAAGTCATGCGCTTCTGCCAGTCCTTCATGACCGAGCTGTACCGCCACATCGGCGAGTACACGGACGTTCCCGCCGGTGATATCGGCGTGGGCGGGCGTGAAATCGGCTACCTGTTCGGCCAGTACAAGCGGATCACCAACCGCTATGAGTCGGGCGTGCTGACCGGCAAGGGCATCGGCTGGGGCGGCTCCCTGGTCCGGCCTGAAGCCACCGGTTACGGCGCCGTGCTTTTCACCGAGGAAATGCTCAAGACCAAGGGCATGTCCTTCGACGGACAGCGGGTTTCGGTGTCCGGTTCGGGCAACGTGGCCATCAACGCCATCGAAAAGGCACAGGCACTGGGTGCCACCGCCATCACCGCCTCCGACTCCGGCGGCTACATCGTGGATGAGGCCGGCATCGACGTCGAACTCCTTCGCCAGATCAAGGAAGTCGAGCGCGGCCGTATCTCCGAGTACGCCGAACGCCGCGGCGGTTCCGTCAGCTACGTCGAGGACGGCTCGGTCTGGGATGTCGACGCCTCCGTGGCACTGCCCTGCGCCACGCAGAACGAACTCGACGACAAGGCGGCGGCGAAGCTGGTCAATTCCGGTCTGGTGGCGGTGGCCGAAGGGGCCAACATGCCCTGCACCGCCGAGGCCACGGCACTGTTCCAGGAAGCCGGTATTCTGTTCGGCCCGGGCAAGGCGGCCAACGCCGGCGGCGTGGCAACCTCTGCCCTTGAGATGCAGCAGAACGCCAGCCGCGACGCCTGGAGCTTCGAGCACACGGAGGAACGGCTCGGTGCCATCATGGTGGGCATCCATGAAAGCTGTGCCGCGACGGCCGACGAATATGGCATGCCCGGCAACTACGTTGCCGGCGCCAACATCAGCGGCTTCCGCCGTGTTGCGGACGCCATGCTGGCCCTAGGCGTCATCTAAGGGAATTTACAGCGAACGACGGCGGGACTCACCAGGTGAGCCCCGCCGTCGTTGTTTGCAGCAGTGTTTGAAGCAGGAAGAGTGCCGGTCGGTCAGAGGCCGGCCGGGAGTTTCACATGATCCGGGTTCAGGTCTTCGACCTTGTTGACGCCGAGCAGGCGCATGGTGCGGGCCATCTCGCCGGAGAGGATCTCCAGGGCGCGGTCCACGCCCATCCGGCCGCCGGCCATCAGCCCGTACAGGTAGGCCCGGCCGATGAGGGTGAAATCGGCTCCCAGCGCGATCGCTGCCACGATGTCGCCGCCGCTCATGATGCCGGTGTCCAGCATGATGGACGTCTTGCCTTTCAGCTCCCGCGCCACCTGGCTGAGCAGGTGCAGGGGGATGGGCGCGCGGTCCAGCTGGCGTCCGCCGTGGTTGGAGAGCACGATTCCGTCCGCGCCGTAATCCACCACCTTCCTGGTATCTTCCAGCGTCTGCAGGCCCTTGACCACCAGCTTGCCCTTCCACGTGTCGCGCAGCCAGGCCAGGTCATCGAAGCTCAAGGTGGGGTCGAACATGGAGTCGATCAGTTCGGAGACGGTCCCCGAGTAGCGCGAGAGCGAGGCGAAGGACAGCGGCTCATGCGTCAGGAAATTGAACCACCAGGCGGGACGGTAGGAAGCGTCCAACACGGTCTTCGCGGTCAGCGCCGGCGGGATCGTCATGCCGTTGCGGACGTCGCGCAGCCGGGCCCCGCCCACGGGGGTGTCCACCGTGACCATCAACGTATCCATGCCCGCCTTGGCTGCACGGTCGATCAGCGCCAGTGACTTCTCCCGGTCTGTCCAGAGGTAAAGCTGGAACCAGTTGCGGCCGTGTGGTGCGGCAGCGGCGACATCCTCGATTGAAGCGGTGCCCATGGTGGAGAGCGTGTAGGGGATGCCAGCCGCGGCCGCGGCCCGGGAGCCGGCGTACTCGCCCTCGGACTGCATCATCCGGGTAAAGCCGGTGGGAGCGATGCCTACGGGTAGCGCCGACCGCTGGCCCAGCACTTCGGTGCTCAAGTCCACGTTCTGGACGTTGCGCAGAATGCCTGGCCGGAACTCCAGGTCCAGGAAGGCCTCCCGCGCCCGGTTCAGGGTGATCTCGGCTTCTGCGGCGCCGTCGGTGTAGTCGAAGGGCGCGGTGGGCGTGCGCCGCTTGGCCATCGCACGCAGCTCCCAGATGGTGTTGGCGCGCTGCAACCGGGCGGCGGTGCCGAAGGTAGGCCGCTTGAACTGCATCAGCGGGGCGAGATCTGCAACTTTGGGGATCCGGCGTTTGAGGGCCGGGGGCAATTCTTCATGCATGGCTTAGCTCCCTCGTGGGTGGAAACCTGTGTGGTCCAACCACAGCGTAATGCATGTGGTAGGACCACGGCAAGTATGATGTTGGCATGAGAACCCACGAACAGGTGCTGGCCTGGATGGAAGCGCAGTTGGACGGCGGCGCGCTGACGGTGGGGGACCGGCTGCCCGGGGAGCGCGCGCTGGCCGAACGGCTGGGTGTTTCGCGGACCTCGGCGCGTGAAGCCATCCGGGTACTCGAAGCAATGGGGATTGTGCGTTCCGGTGTCGGTTCCGGGCCTGCCGCCGGTACTTTCATCACGGCCGACCCGGCCAGTGCCATGGGAGCCGCCTTGCGGATGCACGTCGCCGCCGCGAACCTTCCGGTGTCGGATATTGTCCGGACCAGGGTGCTGCTGGAAACGTGGGCGGCAGCCAATGCGGACCCGGCTCATCCGGCGCTGGAGCGCGCCGCCGACCTCGTGGAGGCCATGGCGCTGCCCGGGACTGACGTGGAGGAATTCCTTCGCCTGGATACGCAGTTCCATGTCGCCATCGCCGAAAGTGCGGGTAATGTCCTGGTCGGCGCGATGATGTCATCACTGCGGGAATCCATCGAGCGCTACGCCAACCGCCTGACCGACAACCTGCCCGACTGGGCCGCCACGTCCGCCCGGCTGCTGGCGGAACACCGCCAAGTGCTGGCAGCCGTGCGCGATGGCCGTGCAGAGGAAGCCGCCGGGATCATCCGCAGGCACATCGAAGGCTATTATGCCGAGGCCGGCATGGACTCCGGGCCCGCCGGGCGGCAGTAAGCTCTAACGCTATGGCGCACATTCTGATCGGACTGGACATCGGCGGCACCAAGACGCATGCCATCCGTCTGGAGGACGGCGCCGTCACGGCCGAAGCCATTGCGGGCAGCGCCAACGTGCAGAACGTTTCCCCTGAAGCAGCGTCCACCGCGCTGGCCGAAGTTTTCTCGGCCCTGGGCAGCGATGCGGACAGGGTGATCGCCGGGGCCGGCGGGATCGATACAGCGAACGACGCCGGTGCCCTGGCCGCGCTCATCTCGCCTTTTGCCCCGCATGCGGAAATCCGCGCCGTACACGATTCACGCCTGGTGCTCGCCGCCGGACGGGCCCGCCGCGGCATTGCGGTCATCGCCGGAACTGGATCGGCGGTCTGGGGCACCGACGGTACCGGGCGCGAGGCCCGGGCAGGAGGCTGGGGCTACCTGCTGGGGGACGAGGGCAGCGGCTACTGGCTGGGTCGGGAACTGGTCCGGCACGCACTGCGCCGCCACGACCAAGGCCTGGAGCCCGATGCGCTGACACGTGCCTTGCTGGCCGACTGCTCGCTGGCGGACCCGGTAGAGCTGATCGCACACTTCCACGGCCCCACCGGCCGCCGCTACTGGGCGCAGCGGTCGCGGTTGGTTGTCGAGGCCGCCGCGGATCCGGTGGCGGTGGAACTGCTGGCTGTTGCCGCCAAGGATCTGGGGCGGCTCATCCTGCAGGTGGCCGGCCGGCTGGATATCTCCGGGCCCGTTATCCTCGGTGGCGGCCTAGGGGCGAACGTGCCGCAATTGGCTGCCGGCATTGCCGCCGCCCTTGCCCCGTACGGCATTGACGACGTGCGCCAGCTGGACCGGGAACCGGTCTATGGCGTGGACCTGCTCGATGAGCCGGCCGGACGCGTAAGCCGCGCGGGTTCTGACGCGCCAACTCCGGATTACCCGCAGTCATAATCGTCACAATTGCCGCAGGGCGGAAACCGTGGCTTATGCTCGTGGACATGACAACCCGTTGGTATGCGTATTTTCCGTTGGCTCTGGAGGGGCCTAACGTGACTGCCTAGCGGCGTGCGCAACCGACACCTTCAGAGCCAACAGGGCAGAGATCATTCTCTGCCCTTCGCCATTTCCACGGCGGGTTCTGCTCGGTTCCCGCCTCCATAGGACGGGAAAACCATGAATCCGGTACTGAATGCAGACAAGATCCAGACCAGCAATCTGCGGGTCACCTCCTTCAGCGCGCTGCCGACGCCGCAGGAGGTCGTCGAAGAGCTGCCGGCAACTGCCGAACAGTCCGCCGTCGTCGAACGCGGCCGCGCCGAGATCCGTGCGGTCATGGACGGCGTCGATGACCGGCTGCTGGTGATCGTCGGCCCATGCTCCATCCACGATCCGGAGGCCGGGCTCGACTACGCCCGGCGTCTGGCCGCGGTGGCCCAGCAGCACAGCTCTGAGCTGCTCATCGTCATGCGTGCGTACTTCGAGAAGCCGCGAACCACGGTTGGCTGGAAGGGCCTGATCAACGACCCGCGCCTCGACGGCTCGCATGACGTTGCCAGCGGGCTGCGGACGGCGCGCCGGTTCCTGCTCGACGTAGCCGACCTCGGGCTCCCTGTTGCCACCGAGTTCCTCGAGCCGATCAGCCCGCAGTACCTAGCGGATCTGGTCAGCTGGGGAGCGATCGGTGCGCGTACCACGGAAAGCCAGATCCACCGCCAGCTCGCCTCGGGACTGTCCATGCCGATCGGTTTCAAGAACGGGACCGACGGCGGGCTCCAGGTGGCGCTTGATGCCTGCACCGCCGCCTCGGCTGCCCAGACTTTCCTGGGCATCGACGAAGCCGGCCGTGCCGCCATGGTTTCGACCGCGGGGAACGCCGATACTCACCTGATTCTGCGCGGCGGCAATGCAGGACCAAATTACGACGCCGCCAATGTTGCCCGTGCCTCGGAGTTGCTGGCAGAAGCGGGGCTTAACCCGCGGCTGATCGTTGACGCCAGCCACGCCAACAGCGGCAAGAGCCACCACCGGCAGGCAGAGGTGGCGCTGGACGTGGCGGCCCAACTGGAAGGGGCGGGCCACAACGCCTCCGCCATTGCCGGGATCATGCTGGAAAGTTTCCTCGTGGCCGGCGCGCAGAAACTCGATGTCGCTGAACAGGCCGCAGGCGACGCCGAACTGGTTTACGGGCAGAGCGTGACGGACGCATGCATGGACTGGGACATGACGGTTACCACCCTCGCCCAGCTGGCCTTGAGCAGTGTTCAGCGCGCCGGGGTGTCCCGCTGAAAAAGGCGCGCGAATCATGTAACGCTTAATCAACAGGCCAACTTTCACTTTGGTCACTTGGCCCTCTAGAGTGTCTAGCTAGACGGCAAATTACTCGCAGGGCAAGGCGGCATGCCGTTGGGCCCAACCGGAGTAAAGGATTTTGGAAATGGCTGAGGAGAAGAACTTCTCGAACGTCCGCTTCTTGACGGTGTCGGAAGTGGCTGAAGTGATGCGTGTTTCCAAGATGACCGTTTACCGGTTGATCCACTCCGGAGAGATGCCTGCTGTTCGTTTCGGGCGCTCCTACCGGGTGCCGGAATCGGCCGTGGAGCAGTATCTTCGCGGTGCCGTTGTGGAGGGCCAGTCGGATACCGCTTAGGCGGTTTTGGATCTGGGCAACGGACCGGGCGCCAACGGCCGGTAAATTGTCGCCTGATTTAGGCGGTACCCTGTTAAGGAACGTTTTACGTCATCGTAAGAATCCGCCGGCCACTGCTGTTCTCAAGGGCAAACTGTGGCAGTCGGATGTTAATCGAAGTGAATTTGTGAGGAACTCGTGGGTTCAGTTATTAAGAAGCGCCGCAAGCGTATGGCCAAGAAGAAGCACCGTAAACTGCTTCGCAAGACACGCCACCAGCGTCGCAATAAGAAGTAGAGCTTCCGCTTTACAGCATGCTTCTCGGTCCGTCAGGCAACTGGCGGGCCGTTTGCGTTAAACCGTGCGGGAACTCCGAACTGCCCCGTGGCGGGAACGCCGCAGCGGACCTGCTTAGCCGCGTGGGCCGCGGAACTTGTGCACCCCGCGCCAGAGCCCGTACACGGCGCCGGCTCCTGTGGCGGCTTTGAGGCCCAGGGTTGCAGCCTTGCGGCCGCTGCGAAAGTCGTAAATCGGCCAGTTGCGTTCCCGGGCATGCCGGCGCAGCCTAGCGTCCGGATTGATAGCCACCGGATTGCCCACCAGCGACAGCAGCGGCACATCATTGTAGGAGTCGCTGTAGGCCCAGCAGTTCTCCAGCTCCAGCCCCTCCAGCTTGGCGAGTTCGGCGACAGCATAGGCCTTGGCCGGTCCATGCAGGATTTCACCGACCAGTGCCCCCGTGTAGGCGCCCTCGGAAATTTCCGCCACGGTACCCAGAGCCCCATCCAGGCCCAGTCGGTCCGCGATGACCTCCGCGACCGTCAGGGGAGTGGCAGTCACCAGCCACACTTTGCGGCCGGCACGCAGATGCTGATCCGCGAGGGCGCGGGTGCCAGGCCAGATCTTAGAGGCGATGATCTCGTCATAGACTTCCTCGCCCAGGGCCTTTACATCCGTCACCATCAGCCCGGCGCCGAGCGCCATGGCGGTATCGCGGACGGATTGGATGTCCTTCAGGTTTTCCCCGCGCCACAGGAACTTTCCCTGCTTGATGGCGAACCCGGCGACGTCGCGCATCCGGAAGGCACCGCGTTGGTACATCTTGCGCCCCACATGGAACAGGCTTGCCCCGCGCATCAAAGTATTGTCGACGTCGAAAAACGCGGCCCCGGTTTCTGTGCCGGCGGGATCAGGCTTTCGATGGGCAGGACCTGCGGCGGCTAAGGGCATGTCTCGAGTCTAACGAGGCAAAGGCATCGATGCCGAGCCGCCCTGTGGGCGGAGGCAGCGCGGCGTCCGGTTATTGACTCCTGACCCGGTAGGGCTACGTTGTTAGCTATGACGGATTCAGCTGCTCCCCGCCCTAGCCATGAACTGGTGCTGCTCACCAAGCCGGACTGCCATCTTTGTGAAGCGGCCCGGGAAACTGTGTCGGCAGTTGCCGATGACCTAGGGCTGGAATGGCAGGAGAAGTCCATTCTGGAGGATCCGGAGCTGGAACGGCGGTTCGCCGAGGAGATTCCGGTGGTCATGATCGACGGCGTGCAGCGAGATTTCTGGCGCATCGACCCTGAGAGGCTGCGGCGCCTGCTGACGTCCTGACCCCACTAGAGCCGATTGGTTGCCGTTTTGCCCAGCGCCTAAAGTGGGACTACAGCTAGCAATGGAGAGCCACATCGTGACCACGCAGGATCTTCCCGGTACCGCTGGGAATCCCGAAAGTTCGGGCCGCACTATTCCGCCGGCGTCTGTTGCGCGGCTGACGATCTACCTGCGCGCCCTGAACTCCCTGCTTGCCGAGGGGGTGGAGCGTGCCTCATCGGAGGAACTCGCCGAAGCCGCCGGGGTGAAGTCCCCGATGCTCCGCAAAGATCTGTCCTACCTCGGCTCCTACGGCACCCGCGGCGTCGGCTATGACGTGCAGCTGCTGACGCGGACCATTTCCGCCCGACTGGGGCTGACCCAGGAATGGCGCGTCGCCATCATCGGCGCCGGTAACCTCGGCAGGGCTCTGGCAGGCTATTCGGGTTTCACCACGCGTGGATTCGAAGTTGCGGCCATCTTCGATGCTGACCCGTCGATCATCGGAACCGAGATCGGTGGTCTGAAAATCCACAACACGGCCGATTTGGAAACGGTGCTGCACCGGACCGGCGCGAACATGGTGGTGCTGGCCGTTCCGGGCCGTGTGGCACAGGAACTCTGCGACAAGCTCGTCGCTGCCGGAATCACCAGCATCCTGAGTTTCGCCCCCGTTGTGCTGCAGGTACCGCCGCATGTGCAGGTGCGGAAGGTTGACATGGCCACCGAACTGCAGATCCTGGCCTATCATGCACAACGGGCGCAGGAAGCGGAGCTGGACTCCGAAACCCGCGCCCGCAAGGCACAGTAGGAAACGTCAGCGGCCGTAGATGCCGAACTTGCGTGCCGCCACTGCCTTGAAGAAGTTGCTCGACGGCGGCATGAACAGCAGCACGATTGCGGCGATGCCAAGGAGGATCGTCAGGGTGTGCAGTCCAAACGGAATGATGCCGAGCAGCGACAGCGCGGCGAATACCGTACCCGTAATCCGGGCCCAGTTCTTGCCGGCCTTTACGCCGAAGGCAACCATCAGGTAGAGCCCGATGCCGATAAGCCCGACGACGACCATGACCACGCCGGCCATACCGCTGGCCATGTCGATGAATTCCTGTTCGCTGATCTGGCCGCCGGTCTGGGCCACGGCATCCCGGACAGCCGGGTCATCCGCCAGCTGGGCCAGCACGGTGTCCATGGTTGCCAAAGAAATGATGATCTCGATGGCGGTCAGCGCTGCCGCCGCGATGAGCAGCCAGAAGGCGATCATGACTTCTTTGGGAGCTTCGGGCTTCCCTGTACCGCCTTGGGGCTGGCTGCTCGGGTAGCTGTACTGGCCCGGCTGTGCATTCTGGTACCCGTACGGAGACGGGGTGTTCTGGCCATAGGGCTGTTGTCCGTACGGCTGGTTTTGTCCGTAGGGGGAGTTCTGCCCGTACTGCGGCGTGTTCTGGCCATAGGGCGAGTTCTGTCCGTAGCGGGGTGCGACGTCGCCGTTCTCGCCGGACTGTCCCGGTTGCTGGTCCGGTTTCTCGGACGGATTTGGATTGTTTTCGGGAGTGGACATGGTCGCATCCTTCTTCTGTCGATCGACACTGCAGATAGCCGCCGGTACCGCGTTGACAAGCCAGGACAGGACAGCTCCTACTGCAACCCTACAGCGCAGACATACCGGCAGGGACTAGCTCTGAAGGATGATTTTGCCCGGCCGGAACAGCTGTCCCGGCCGGGCAAAATCCATGCATCGGATCGGGCAGCTCAGGCCTGCTTGAC
The DNA here is from genome assembly GCF_057656375.1 of Arthrobacter sp. Soil_C_60. NCBI lineage: Bacteria > Bacillati > Actinomycetota > Actinomycetes > Micrococcales > Micrococcaceae > Arthrobacter > Arthrobacter sp. Soil_C_60. The sequence goes on from NZ_JBDGKM010000001.1 coordinate 48,969, forward strand.
CAGTGCTGCATCCAGGTTGATCTTCACCTTGTCGCTGACCAACACGCCGCCGGCCTCCAGCGCCGCGTTCCAGGTCAGGCCGAACTCCTTGCGACTGATTTCGGTTTCACCGGTGAACCCGGCCCTGGTCGCCCCGAACGGATCGACAGCCACGCCGGTGAACTCCACCTCGACTTCCACCGGCTTTGTCACGCCGCGGATCGTCAGGTCGCCGGTAACGGTGTAGTCCTCGCCGTCGCCTTCGACGCCCGTGGCGACGAAGGTCATCTCGGGGAACTGCTCGACATCGAAGAAGTCAGAGCCCTTGACATGGGCATCGCGGTTGGCGTCGCCGGACTCGAAACTGGCTGTATTAACCGTGGCATGCAACGTGGACTCGGCGAGTGATTCACCAACACGGGCCTCGGCCGAGGCATCAGTGAATCGGCCGCGGACCTTGCTGATCCCGGCGTGGCGGACGGTGAAGCCAATTTCGCTGTGCGCCAGGTCGAGAGTCCAGACGCCTTGAGCCAGGCCTTGGGGCAATGTCATAACGATCTCCTTCGTGGGAAAAACGATTCCATCTGGGCTGAGCAGCAGATCTTCACTCAGTGCCCATTCTTGCCACGCCCTCCGGCTTTGGGCAATCCCCTTGACTTTGAGAGAATTAAGACCATGCCCCTATCCACTGTGCATTTACTCCGCCACGGCGAGGTCCATAATCCGGACCGCGTCCTCTATGGCCGGCTGCCTAATTTCCGTCTCTCCGAGCTTGGACATGAGATGGCCCAGCGGGCGGCGGACTACTTTGCCCAGCGGGCCGAAGACGGCGCCAAGATCAGCTACTTGGTGGCCTCGCCGCTTACCCGCGCACAGGAGACCGCTCAGCCCACTGCCGTCGCGCTGGGGCTCGAAATCGTGACCGATGAGCGGATCATCGAGGCGGAGAACCGTTTCGAGGGACTCTCGGACGTCAAGCGGCACCTGCGGGATCCGCGGCACTGGCGGTATTTGCGCAACCCGATGCTGCCGTCCTGGGGCGAGCCCTACGCCGGGCAGGTCGCCCGGGTCATGGAAGCGGTGCAGGATGCCCGGCACGCCGCCGTCGAACGCGGCGGAGAGGGTGCCGAAGCAGTGCTGGTGAGCCATCAGCTGCCCATCTGGGTGACCCGGCTGGCAGCCGAACACCGCAGGCTGTGGCATGACCCCCGCCGTCGGCAATGTACTTTGACCTCGGTAACCAGTCTGAAGTTCGACGGCGAACGCCTCGTCGGGGTCGAATACTGCGAGCCCAGCGCCGACCTTTTGCCCGGTGCGGCGAATATCCCGGGAGCGTAATAGAATTACTACGCGTTGTAGAAGTGGGATACTTCCCAGCCCACGAAGAAAAGTGTGATTGTGACTGCCCAAACCCCCCAGCCGTTCAACCGCCGTTCCCTGCTGAAGCTTAGTGCGGGACTGGTCTTTGCCCTGCCCCTGGCCGCCTGCACCGTGGAGGATTCCCTCGCCCAGCAGGCCAACGCCGGCGACAACAAAAACTACATCGCCGGGGACGGCTCGGTGACCGAATACGACGCCGCCACCCGCGGCGAGCCGGTCCAGCTGTCCGGAAAGCTTTTCGACGGCACCACCGTGGAGGCCGCCGATTTTGCCGGCCAGGTCACCGTGCTGAACTTCTGGTACGCAGCCTGTGCGCCGTGCCGGCTGGAAGCCCCGGACCTGCAGGCCTTGAGCGAGGAGTTCGCCGACGAGGCGCAGTTCTACGGCGTGAACATCCGCGACGAACAGGCAACGGCCGAAGCCTTTGAGCGCAATTTCGGCGTGACCTACCCCAGCTTTAATGACAAAGACGGCGGCATCCTGCTGGCAATGACCAACTACGTCCCGCCGCAGGCCGTCCCCACCACGCTCGTGCTCGACAAGAAGGGCCGGGTAGCTGCCCGCATCCTGGGCGTCGCGGACAAGGGCACGCTGAAAGCGCTGATCAGAGACACAGCGGCCGCCTGACCGTGGAACTGACTGCGGCCTACGTCCCCCTGAGCATCGGCAGCGCCTTCGGCGATACTGTCCTGAACGGCTCCGTCCTGCTCGCCATCCCCGTGGCTATGCTGGCGGGGCTGGTGTCTTTCCTGTCCCCGTGCGTCCTGCCACTGGTCCCGGGCTACCTGGGCTACGTGACCGGACTGACCGGCGTGGACCTTGAACGCCAGCGCCGCGGCCGGATGCTCGCCGGCATCGGCCTGTTTGTGCTGGGCTTCTCCATTGTCTTCGTGGCCATCGGGGCGGTGTTCGGGCAACTGGGAGCCTGGCTGAAGGGATCCGAAGCCGCGTGGGTTACGCAGGCACTCGGCGTCGTCGTTATTGCGATGGGCGTGATCTTCATGGGCGGACTGTCCTGGTTCCAGCGCGACCGCAAGATCCATTCCCGCCCGCCGGCCGGACTCTGGGGCGCCCCGGTCCTAGGGATGACCTTCGGACTGGGCTGGGCGCCGTGCATCGGCCCTACATTCTCCGCGGTCCAGGCGCTGGCATATTCCGGCGGTGCCGATGCGACCAAGGGGGCCTTCCTGGCCTTTGTCTACTGCCTGGGTCTCGGCATACCGTTCCTGTTGATCGCGCTCGGCGTGCGGCGGGGCATGGGCGCCATGGCATTCTTCCGCAAGCACCGGCTGTTCCTGCAGCGGGCAGGCGGGGCACTGCTGGTGATTCTCGGTGTGCTGATGGCCAGCGGGATGTGGGGGACCTGGGTAACGCAATTGCAGGACTGGTTCGCAAATGAAGTGAGGCTCCCCATCTGATGAGCGAAACACCTAAGACTCCCGAGAAGCCCGCGTCCGAGACATCCCCGACGCCGGGCACGGAGCAGGCAGGACCCGCCGGCAAGGCGGATGCCGCACGCGGCTGGGGCCCGGCGAAGAAGGACAAAATGCCTTCGGCGAAGAACGACGTCGCCCTGCCCGCCTTGGGTTTCGTCGGCACCTTGCGCTGGATGTGGACCCAGTTGACAAGCATGCGCACGGCGCTGTTCCTGCTGCTGCTGCTGGCCGTCGCCGCGGTGCCGGGCTCGCTGTTCCCGCAGCGGCCGGCGAATCCCGCCGTCGTCACCCAATACATCACTGACAACCCGGAAACCGGCCCCTGGCTGGACCGTTTCCAGCTGTTCGATGTCTACTCGTCGGTCTGGTTCTCGGCGATCTATCTGCTGCTGTTCATCTCCCTGATCGGCTGTGTAGTCCCGCGCGCCATCCAGCACTGGAAGGCCATGCGTTCCCAGCCGCCGCGGACCCCGCGCCGGCTCTCCCGGCTGCCGGAATACGGTTCGATGGCGCTGCCGTCCGATCTGGAGGTCACGCGGGAATCCGCCGTCGACGACGCAGCCCGCCTGCTCAAGCGCCGCGGTTACCGGGTGGAGGTGCGCGGCAAGGACGGCGCCATGCCTTCAGTCGGTGCCGAGCGGGGCTTCCTGAAGGAAATCGGCAACCTGGTCTTCCACGTCTCGCTGATCGGTGTCCTGGTCTCCGTGGCCGTGGGCGGGCTGTTCGGCTACCGCGGGCAGAAGATCATCGTCGAGGGCGAGTCCTTCGTCAACACCTTGGTGGGCTACGACAACTTCTCCCCGGGCAGCAATTTCCACGAGGACCAGCTGGAGCCGTATTCGATGCAGCTGGACAGTTTCGACGTGGTCTTCGACCGTGAATCGGACACCCATTACGGCCAGCCCCTGGACTTCACCGCCGTCCTGACGACGAAGGAATCTCCCGAGGCGGAACCGGAGCAGCAGACGCTGAAGGTCAATGAACCGCTGTCCATCGGCGGGACGAGCGTGTACCTGGTTGGCAACGGTTATGCACCGGTCGTGACGATCCGCGACGGCGAAGGCAACATCGCGCTGCAGGGTCCTGTGGTTTCGGTGCCCAACGACGGTGCCTACACCTCCACCATGGTCATCAAGGTCCCGGACGCCCAGCCGGAGCAGCTGGGCTTTGTAGGCTTCTTCCTGCCCACCGCGGTGGAAGGTTCCGACGGCGTGGCCGTAGGCAGCGACCCGGATCCGTTCAACCCGCGGCTGTACCTGAACGGTTACTACGGCGACCTCGGCCTGGACGAGGGCGACCCGAAGAACGTCTTTGTGCTCGACACCTCCACCCTGACGTCGATGAGCGACGGCGAGGACGAGGCCGGCGAATTCTCCCTCGGCGCCTACGAAAGCTACGAGCTGCCGGACGGGCTGGGCACCGTCACCTTCGACGGACTGAAGCGCTACGTCGCCCTGGACATCGACCACGACCCGGGCCAGGCCGGCGCGCTGGTGTTCTCGACGCTCGCTATCATCGGCCTGAGCGCCTCCCTGTTCATCGGCCGCCGCCGCGTCTGGGTTCGTGCCGGTACCCACGAGGACGGCCGGACCATGGTTGAGTGGGGACTGCTAGCCCGCGGCGAAGACCCCAGGCTGGAAGGCGAATCTGCGGCCCTGCACAAACTCTTCGAGAAGGAATGGCTGGCCAACCAGGACCAGCAGGCAGACAATAACAAAAGCGCCGTCGGCGTAAAGAACTCCTAAGGATCCCCTCCAATGCCCTCCATTGACGAGACGCTCGGCCAGTACAGCGAGCTGTTCATCCTGCTGGCTGCCATGGCATACACCGTGGCGTTCATTGCCTTCTGCTGGGACCTGGCAACCTCCAGCAAGACCATCCGGTCGGTCGAATCCCGCCTGGCCCGCGAACAGTCCGAGCAGAAGGTCCTGGCCGGAGCAGGCGGTGGCGTAGCAGCCGGTTCCGGCGGAAAAGCGGGGGCCGACACGTCTGTCGAGACGGCTGACGAAGCCATGGTCTACACCAAGGAACGCCGTGTTGCCGCTCGTATTGGCGTTGCCATTACCGTTGTGGCTGCCCTCGTCCACGCGGCCGGCGTGATCTCGCGGGCCATCGCGGCGCACCGCGTGCCGTGGGGCAACATGTACGAGTTCTGCACCACCGGCGGCTTGGTTGTCGCCGTCGTATTCCTGCTGGTCCTCACCCGCAAGGACGTACGCTTTCTGGGCTCGTTTGTTATCGGCCTGGTTGTCATCATGCTGTGCGCGGCTGCGATCGGCTTCCCGACGCCGGTGGCCCATCTGGTGCCGGCGCTGCAGAGCTACTGGCTGATCATCCATGTCTCGATCGCCGTGATCGCCTCCGCTTTGTTCACCCTGACTTTCGCCATGTCCGTGCTGCAGCTGCTGCAGGCCAACAGGGAAGCCCGCGCCCGTGCCGGCCAGCCTGAGCGAATGGGCTTCCTGCGTCTTGTGCCGTCGGCGCTGTCGCTGGAGAACTTTGCCTACCGGGTGAATGCCATCGCGTTCGTGCTGTGGACCTTTACCCTGATGGCGGGCGCCATCTGGGCCGAGAAGGCGTGGGGCCGCTACTGGGGCTGGGACACCAAGGAAGTCTGGACCTTCGTGATCTGGGTGGTCTACGCCGGCTACCTGCATGCCCGCGCCACCCGCGGCTGGACCGGAACCCGGGCCGCTTGGCTGTCCATCGTCGGCTACCTCTGCGTGGTCTTCAACTTCACCATTGTGAACGTCTTCTTCTCCGGGCTGCACAGCTACTCCGGGATCCAGTAAGCGGACCGCTACACTAGCTATCTGAACGGGGCCTGCGCACTGGACAACCAGTGCGCAGGCCCCGTTTCTTGTCCTCCGGTTCCCTGCAAGGAGCCGCCTTGCAACCCAGTATCGGGACGCGCGAACTAGCGGGGGAATCGTTACGACGGCGGGGGTTGCGTGGAGCGTGGAGCTGCGGCTGGCTCTCCCGGATCGATATCAGTCAAGGCATCAAGTACCTGATCTGCGCCAAGCGCTAGCTGATCCAAATGCGGCGTTGCGAATCCAACACAAGACCCTTTCTGCTGTCCGCATCACGCCGACGCCGACGCCGACCATGACGATAACGATGAGGAGAAGGGTTAGCTGTCCCGCACTGGGATCTTCTGACGAGCGGCCGCACACCAGGTCCTGGGATCGAGGCGCGATCGGTGAGGAACGCCTCGGCGCCCGGCTAAATGCCCTGGCCGCCGTTTGAAGCTGTTCGGAAGCACCCTAAGGGATCGGCTTACGGAGACCGAGACCAAAGCAGGCTCACTCGGTGCGGCGCTCTCGCTTTGCGCCGGCCTTCTGGATTGTCCCGGCCGAGGACCGGTTCACGACCGCGCTCGATTCCTTTCCGGTCCGGTTGGCCGGATCTGGCTACCTGCTGGCGGGGTGCGCTTCGAGCCAATCGAGTACCTGTTGGGGGTGGGTGTTCGGGGGAAAGATTGGGTAGAAGACGTGCTCGATCTGTCCGTCGCGCAGCACGAGGGTCAGGCGCGTGTAGAGGCGGTCGTGGCCCGGTGCGTCGAACGTGGGCAGGTTCAGGGCGTCGGCCAGCGCCAGGCGTTCGTCGGAGAGCATTGTGAAGGGCAGGTGGAGGCGGTTGACGACCTCTGCCTGGTACTCCGTGTCTTGGGTGGAGAGGCCGAACACCCGTGCGGCACCGGCTGTGTGGAGGTCCTCGAAGTGGTCGCGGAAGGCGCAGGCCTCGGTCGAGCAGCCGCGCGCTCCCGGTATGGCGTCCCATCCGTCGGGAAGGTCGGTCCCGGGGCGGCCGGTGAGTGGGTACAGGTAGATGATGGTCCTGCCGGGGCCCAGGTTCGCGAGATCGACGACCTTCCCGTCGCTGGTGGGAAGTTTTAGCGGCGGCAGGTTCATGCCTGGCAGGTGGTCTGCCGCTCCATCGTCCTGGGGAACGGGAAGGTTGTCCGGAAGCGTGGTGTAGTCGGTCATCATGGTCTCCTTGTCGAATGTGCGGGATGCGCCGTGATCGAGCCGGCGCTTGAGTTCGTCGCGACGGGTGGTGAGGACGGCGATCATGCGGTCCAGCTCGGCGATGGTGTCGCGGTACACGGCCAGCGAGGCCACGCATTCGTCGCTGTGTTCGTGTCCGGAGTCCAGGCACTCGATGAACGGCGCGGCCCTGCTCGGGGCGATGCCGCTCCCGCTTAGCTCTCGGATTTCGGCCACCAGACGCAGATGGTCCTCGTCGAAGTCGCGGTACCCGTTCGTGCGCCGCGTGGGCGTGATCAGGCCAATCCGCTCGTAGTAGCGGATGGTTTTGGTCGACACTCCCGCGCGGATGGCCAGCTGGCCAATTCTCATCTCTTCACCTCCACAGCCACCCTAAACCTTGCCCTTGGGGTCAAGGTCAAGCCTAAGGGCGTGCTGCGCGGCGCGCAGACCTGCGGGCGGATGTCGGGGGAGGGGAATCGGGTCGGGCGCTGGGGATGGCTACCGGACGGGCCGGTTGGCAGGCGGAGGCCTCACCGCGGGCCTGTTGCTTCATCCTGACGCTTCAACCACTGGTGGAAGTCCTTGGGCCCGTTGAAGTGCGCGCCTGTCACGGCCTCTACTTCGGGGGCCATGTCGGGGCCATCAACTACGAGTGCGTGGCCTGCCGCGAGGGATACGGCTTTGAAGGTGGGCAGGCCGCCGCGGTCGTCTCCAACAGTCGCGGGCAATGCGATGTTGCATCGTGGCGTGGCGTGGCGTGGTGTGACGTCGTGGCGGTTTGCGGCTGGTTCCACTCACACGCTAGGCGTTCGCTCCGATGGGAGCGTTTTGGCGACCGGTAACAGCGATGACGGCCAATGCGACACTGCGAGCTGGCACCTCTCCTCAACCGACTAACGAGCGGCTTACGCGCGGCGCGGGGCGCCATTTAGCGCCGCAGATAAGCCGCCATTTAGCGCTGCGATTCACAGCTCAGCGTGCGTCGCCTCTGCCGTCAGTGTCCTCCTCTACATCGACTTCGTCTCTACTGCCTCTAACCTCGTCGCGTCCGTCTATCAGAGATTCTGGCTTGGGAGGGCGCCGAACTACTGTTGGTCTGCCTGCGGGGAGGGCCGGACAGGTGTCAACGCGCATATGAAGGATGTGTGCGGCAACCCGGAGCCACCATTTACGAGACCGGCGAGCACGGCATCGGCCGCAGGAACTGGGACGAGCTGGATCTGGTCATCAACTGGAAGTCCTATCTGGACGCGCCGGAGCGCTACCTACGGCACATTCTGACCTGAAGCGTCCGCGGAGACTGCGCCGTCATGACTCCGGCTGCCAGGACGTCGGCCGCTGAGACGACGGCGCAGCACGGCGTCCAGCAGACTCGCTGCGAGCACACCTGTTCCATAGGACACCAGGTCCAGCATGCCGAACGTGGTGCCGAAAACCAGGCGCGCCGGCGGGAAGATTTCGCCGAGTGCGGCGGGCACGGACGAAAGCTGGAAGAGTTCGACGGCGGTGCACACCGCCAATGCGGCAGCTGCGATGAGCGCGCACGGAATCCGCGGAGCCACGACGGCCGCCAGAAGGTAGATCAGCACCGCGTAGAGCGCGTCGCCGGTGTGGTTGGTCCAGGTGCCGCTGCCGATGAACCGGACCAGCAGCCCCGCAGCGATGGTTAGCGCGGCAGCGGCGAGGAGGGCCCGCCGTCGTAATCCGTCAGCGCGGGGTGTTCGGATTTTCCGGATCCTCTTCGCTGACCTGGTTCGTGCCGCTGTGGTTGGTACCGCTGCGGCCCTTGTCCTTGGCCTGCTTCTTGAGTTCCTCTTCGCGCTTTTTCAGCGCTTCCTCGCGCTGGCGTTGCCGGCGCTGCACGTCCAGGTTGCGCAGGAACGCGACGTCCTCATCGGGAGCCATGGGCCGGCGCGGCGCGGCCTGCTGGGCCTGTTTTGAAGCGCGCGGCCGCCCGAAGGCAAACCAGAGCAGGGCGCCGATGAGCGGAACCAGGATAATGGTGAGGATCCAGCCCGGTTTGGAGATGCTGCGGACTTCTTGCGGCCGCGAGCGGATGCACTCGATCAGCGCATAAACAATGATTGCGACTGCGAGTACAACGAGCATTATGTAGACACGGGCCATGCATTAAGTGTAGTTGAGCCGGGGCGTCGCCACTGCCCGTGTAGCAGGCTTTCCGCTCTGAGCGCGACCGGAGGCCCGGCTGGCGCCGACAGCGTAAACTTGTGTGGTGGCTTTCTGGAAATTTACCGCTCTGCGGCTGGGTATTGTTGCCGTTATCTTCGTCATCTGCATGTGGCTCGGCGTAGGCCTGATCTTCTCCGCCCTCGTGGCTGCCGTGGCCGGATGGTGCATCACGTACCTGTTCTTCCGTGAAATGCGCGACGCCGCTTCGGAGTCCCTGCGGCATCGGTTCTCCGGTAACGCCGCGCCCCTGCGGACCTCGACCGAGATCTCGGATGCGATGGCCGAAGACGAGGCCGTGGACCGCTACGGCGAGCTCCGAGTGGACTCGGACCGCAAGCCCAAAGACACCAAACCCGAAGACAAGCCGACGGCGGACTGACCGCTACATCAGCCGGGTCAGCGCCAGACCCAGCGAGAAGGCGACGGCGAAGCACAGGTTGATGATGCCGGTCTGCTTGAGCACCGGGATCAGGTCCTTGCGCTTCTTGCCCTTGAGCATGACCCAGCTGGGCATCAGGCACACCGGGGCCAGCAGCAGCACCAGCAGGATCCACGGATGCTCGTTGACCAGGACCAGTGGCAGCAGGATGGCAACGGCCAGCATCATCACGTAGCTGATCCGTGCGGCCTCGTCGCCCAGCCGGACGGCCAGCGTGATCTTCCCGACCTCGCGGTCCGTGGGAATGTCCCGGACGTTGTTGGCCATCAGCAGCGCCGTGGCGATCAGCCCGGTGCCCACCGCGCCCACGAAGGAAGCCCAGCTGACCTGTAGGGCCTGGGTGTAGGTGGTGCCCATGGTTGCCACGATGCCGAAAAACAGGAACACGAAGACTTCGCCCAGGCCCCGGTAGCCGTAGGGGTTGCTGCCGCCGGTGTAGCCCCATGCGGCAATGACACAGCCGGCCCCCACCAGCAGCAGCGGCCAGGTCTGGGACAAAATAATCAGGGCCAGGCCGGCGAGCAAGGCCAGCCCGAAACAGCCGAAGGCCGCGAACTTCACCGACTTCGGCGAGGCCACCCCGGAGGCGGTCAGGCGGATGGGACCTACCCGGACGTCGTCGGTGCCGCGGATACCATCCGAATAGTCGTTTGCATAGTTGACGCCAATCTGGAACAGCAGGGCGATCAGCAGCGCCAGCAAAGCCCGCGTGGGGTCGAAGGCTTCGAGGTCGAAGGCCGCGGCGCTGCCCACGATGACCGGGGCAGCCGCCATGGGTAGCGTGCGGGGGCGTGCGCCTTCAATCCATTGGGCAACTGTAGCCACGTGAAGATCCTGCTTTCGTGAACGGTAATGATGGCGGCGGACCGGATCCGGTGCCGGCCGCAGTGAACTATTCTCGCTTATCGCCGGCGGGGTGTGCGTATCAGCCGGCTTCGCGCAGCGCCCGCGCCACGGCCAGCCGGTCCGGTTTGCCGTTTGCCAGCAGCGGTAGGGCCTCCAGCCGCACGAGGATGCGCGGCACCGCGGCCGGCCCCAGCGCCTCGCGGACCGTCCGGCGGATCAACTCATCGTCGGCAGAACCGACGACGGCGGCACCCACCCGGGTGCCCCACTCCGGGTCCTCGACACCGGCCACCAGGGCGGCCTCCACCCCGGGGACGGTCTCGACGGCCGCACACACTGCGGCGGCGGAGATCTTGACGCCACCGGTGATGAGCACATCGTCTGCCCGCCCGCTGACGGTCAGCACGCCGTCGTGCATTTCACCCAGGTCCTCGGTAAGGAACCAGCGGCCGGCAATGCCGTCCTTGTCCGGCACGGTACTGAAGTGCGCGTTGGTCAGCTCGGGATTGTCGAGGTAGCCCGAGGCCAGCACGTCGCCGCCGATGGAAATCCGGCCCTCGTCGAGCCGCAGCTGCACGCCGTCCAGCGGGACGCCGTCGTAAACACAGCCGCCGCAGGTCTCGCTCATGCCGTAGGTGCGGACAATCCGCAGTGAATGTTTCCGGGCCGCCGCGCGCAGGTCGTCGGGCATCCGGGCGCCGCCGAGCAGGATGGTGTCGAAGCGCCGCAGCACCTGGACCGTCTCCGGGGACGGGTCGGTGAGCAGCCTGTGCAGTTGCGTTGGGACCAGCGAGACCAGCCGGAACCTGTCCGTGAGTTCGCCGGCCGCCGTGGTGAACGCCTCCGGCGTGAAGCCGTCCGACAGGTCCATTACCCAGGGCCGGGTGCCCGCGTAGAGCGAACGCACCAGCACCTGCAGACCGGCCACATAGTTGGGGCTCAACGTCAGCAGCCACTGGCCCTCGCCCTGCAGCCGCATGGCCGTGGCCATCGAGGACGCAGCCAGCGCATCAATGCCCAGCATGGTGGCCTTCGGCGTGCCCGTAGAGCCCGAGGTCCGCACTACCGCTGCGGTCTCCGGCGCCAGGCCCGCCGAGGCAACCGGCTCGGGGGTTCCATCGGGTGCGATTTCGACGGCGGGGCCCGCGCCTGCCAGCGCGGCCGAGAGCGCTTTCAGCGCCGGATCGATGTTCATCCGGGCATCCCTAGAAGTAGTGCGGGAAGCGGGACCAGTCGGGGTCGCGCTTTTCCAGGAAGGCTTCCTTGCCCTCCACTGCCTCATCCGTCATGTAGGCCAGCCGGGTGGCCTCGCCGGCGAAGACCTGCTGGCCGGCAAGCCCGTCGTCCGCGAGGTTGAAGGCGAACTTGAGCATGCGGATGGCCTGCGGCGACTGCCGGGCGATATCCGCGGCGTACTCCAGCGCGGTCTCCTCCAGCCGATCATGATCCACGGCCTCGTTCACGGCGCCCATCCGGACCATGTCTTCGGCGGAATACTCGCGGGCCAGGAAGAAGATCTCGCGGGCGGCCTTCTGGCCGATCTGGCGGGCCAGCAGCGCCGAGCCGTAGCCGGCGTCGAAACTGCCGACAGTGGCATCGGTCTGCTTGAACTTTCCGTGCTGGCGGGAGGCGATGGTCAGGTCCGCGACGACGTGGAGGCTGTGCCCGCCGCCGGCCGCCCAGCCATTCACGACGGCGATGACTACCTTGGGCATGGTGCGCATCAGGCGTTGGACTTCGAGGATGTGCAGCCGGCCGGCGCGGGCCGGGTCGATGGTTTCCTGCGTCTCGCCGTCGGCATAGCGGTAGCCGTCGCGGCCGCGGATCCGCTGGTCGCCGCCGGAGCAGAACGAGTGCCCGCCGTCCTTGGGGGAGGGGCCGTTGCCGGTCAGCAGGACGGTCGCCACATCCGGCGTCATCCGGGCGTGGTCCAGTGCGCGGTAAAGCTCGTCCACCGTGCCGGGCCGGAAGGCATTGCGGACCTCGGGCCGGTTGAAGGCGATGCGCACCGTGGGCAGATCGCGCAGCACGGCGCCGGACGCGTCCCGTTCCACCTGGCGGTGGTACGTCATGTCCTGAAAATCGAAACCGGATACTTCGCGCCAGTGGGCGGGGTCGAAGACATCCGACACCTTTGCGGGCAGGGCGGTGGCCAGTGCGTGGTTGCTGGCTTCCGGTGCGGCGGCGGTGGGCGCGGGGGCAGAATTCTCAAAGCTCACATAGCGAGTTTAGCCTTGGGCCCAAAACCGGCCTGTCACGTGAGGCAGAATTCGTTGCCTTCCGGATCGGCCATGGTGTACCAGCTGTACGGTCCCTGCTGGGCGTCGTACAGGAACTTGGCACCGCGGGCTTCAAGCCGCGCCCGGACCACGTCCCTGTCATCGCCGGCAAGGCGCACATCCCAGTGCAGCCTGTTCTTCACCGTTTTCGGTTCCGGAACCGGCTGGAAGAGGATCCGCCGGCGGTCTGGCAAGTCCTTTTCCTCCGGCGGAGAGATGGCGGCGCCGGCCCGCCAAACCAGCATGCCGTTATGCGTGATGGTGTCTTCCTCGCGGGCGTGGCCCTGGGCGATCATCTCCTTGATGAACTCAGGGTCCGTTCGCTCCAGCGTCCAGCCCAGGGTTTCGGCCCACCAGTCGGCCTGGGTATGGGCATCGGCGCAATCCACGACTATCTGCAAGTTGTAGGTCATGCTTCGACGGTAAGTGCCCGGCCAATCGTCCGCCAGAGTCTTCAGGACAACTTTTGTCCGCGAAGGCGGTGGTTAATCCGGCACCTGCGGCGTCCACTGCCCGCAGCTGCACCGAGGGGCGCTGAAACGTTGACAACTCCGTCCCGGCACTCACACACTGGGAGGCATGAAGCTGTAACCCGCTTTCGTCCATTTGCCTGCCCGCTGCGACCCGGTCCTCTGACGGATACGCCCGCAGGCATAAGTATTCGACGCAATGGGGTTACGTTGACCGCTCATATTCATCTCTCACACCTTTCGCACGGCTATGGCGGCCGCCTCCTGCTGGACAACGTCAGCCTTGTCATCCCGTTCGGCGAACACCTGGCCATCATCGGCGAGAACGGCGCGGGCAAGTCCACCTTGCTCAGGCTGCTGGCCGGTCTCGAACAGCCGGACGCCGGAACCGTTGCCGTGCATGGCACCCACGGTTACTTGGGGCAGACGCTGGATCTGCCGCCGTCGTCCTCCGTTGGACAGGCCATCGACGCGTCCTTGTCCAGGCTGCGCGCCATGGAAACGGAACTCCGCGGGCTCGAGGCCGCCATGGCCGGTGGCAAGGAACAGGAAGGCGGCCGGTACGACGAACTGCTCGCGGCTTACCGGCTGCGCGATGGCTACGCCGCGGATGCCCGCGTGGACAGCGCGCTGAACGGGCTGGGTCTGGGGCATGTCAGCAGGGACCGGATGATCGGCTCGCTCTCCGGCGGTGAACAGGGGCGCCTCGCGCTCGCCTGCCTACTGGCGGATCCTGCGCCGGTCCTGCTGCTGGACGAGCCGACCAACCACCTGGACAACAGCGCCGTCGAGTGGCTGGAACATGCCCTCGCCGCGCACCCGGGCACCGTCGTCGCTGTTTCGCATGACCGGACCTTCCTGCAACGCGTCGCCGCCACAGTGGTGGAGGTGGACGCGGACCGGCGCACCTTGGTGCGCTATGGCAACGGATACACCGGTTATCTGCGCGAGAAGGCGGCCGAGCGCCAGCGCTGGGCCCAGGCCTACGGCAAGTGGCTGGATGCGGTGGCGGCGGAAAAGGCGAAAATCGCCCGGCACCGGGAGCAGTTCGGCGACGTTCCGGACCGCCCGGATAAGGACAAGATGGCCTTCTCCTACAAGACCACTACTGTGGAGTCGGCCCGGACCAGCCGGCTGCGCAACGCCCAGAAACGGCTTCGCAGGCTGCAGGCCCAACCGGTCCAGCGGCCGCCCGAACCGCTGAAGCTGGCCGCGGACTTCGGCGGCACCAACCTAACCGGAACCATGCTGGAGGCAGCCGGCATCATTGTTGAAGGCAGGCTGCAGGTGGACGGCCTTCAACTGTCGGCCGGGCAGAAACTGCTGGTCTCCGGCCCCAACGGCGCGGGTAAAACCACGCTGCTGGATGTGCTGGCCGGTCGGCTGGTCCCGGGCAGCGGGACTGTCTCGCGGCGCGGGCGGCTGGGCTACCTGCCCCAGGAGCTTGCCCCGCCGGCCCGCTCGGCGCACCGGCTGCTGCAGGCCTTCGGCGCCGGGCTGCCCGGCGATACCGAGGAGCACGCGGAGAAACTGCTGGCCCTTGGGCTGTTCCGCACGGCGGATTTCTTTGTGCCCGTCGGGGCGCTGTCCGTGGGGCAGTACCGCCGGCTGGCGCTGGCGCGGCTGATGGTAGGACACTACGACGTGCTGCTGTTCGATGAGCCCACCAACCACTTGGCTCCGGCGTTGGAGGGCGAGCTGGAGGAAGCGCTCGCCGCCTACGCGGGAACTCTCGTCATGGTCAGCCACGACCGCCAGCTGGGTGCCTGGTTCGCCGGGCGCTTCGGCGGCACCGGACCCGGCGCGGAACTGCGGCTGGTTGCCGGCCGGGTCGCGTCCTTCCCAGTGCCTGTCTGACCCATGGGCTACTGTGTTGGGCAGACCAACGCGGATACACCTGTTAGAAACCAGAGGAATCAATGGCGCATCAACTGGAATTGACCCAGCACGTGAACGCACCGGTCGAGGCCGTCTGGGAGGTGTTGACGGATATTGAGGGAGCCGCGGGAACTCTGTCCGGCGTGACCAAGGTGGAAGTCCTCACGCCCGGTCCCTACACCGAAGGCTTTCGTTGGCGGGAAACCCGGAAAATGATGGGGAAGGAAGCCACCGAAGAGATGTGGGTTGCAGACGCCCAGGCTCCCCATGCCACCACGGGTAAGGCGCAGTCCGGCGGCGCCGACTACACCACCCGCTTCACCTTGCGCCCGGTGCCGGGCGGTACGGAACTGACAATGTTCTTCGGTGCCGAGCAGGCCCGCCCGGGCGCGCTGACCAAGCTGATGATGGCCGTGTTCGGCAAGTTCGGCATGAACGCGGCCCGCAAAGCTATGGCGCAGGACTTGAAGGACATCGCGGCCAAGGCCGAAAACCGCGCCTGAGGAGGAAGTATGACGGCAGGAAAATTCAAGGTGGATGTCAGTCTGGACAGCACGGTGGAAGGCCAGCCGGTGTTGCGTTTCCGCCGCCGGTACGGCCAGGACATCGAGCGGCTGTGGCGCGCGCTGAGCGACGACTCGGAACTCTCGGCATGGTTCCCTTGTGCTGTCCGGTTGGAACAGCGGGTTGGCGGAGTCATCGAATTCCGCTTCTCCGACGAGGAACCTGACCAGGGCAAGGTCCTGGAGCTGGATCCGCCGCACCTGCTCGCCTTCAGCTGGGACCAGGAAGTGCTTCGCTGGCGGCTGCAGCCCGATGCCGGCGGCAGTCTGCTGATGCTCACGAACACCATTCAGGATCCGGCCATGGTTGCCAACGTTGCTGCCGGCTGGCATGGCTGCCTCGAGCAGTTGGCGACTTTTCTCGATGGTTCCGGCGACACCGGGCAGTCCGTTGAAGAACTCGTGCGGCACTACAGCCAGGCGCTCAGGCAGTAAGTACGCCATCCGCCGTCGTCGTTGTGTTGTCAGCACCCGGTGTCATGTAACGCCTTGGACTGCGGCTTCAGTTGACCCTCGCCAGCGCGCGTGGGATTCTTTATAGAACGGTCGGTCGGTAATTTCTGCCGGGCAAAATCCGTCGGAACCGTCCGCACATCGTCATCCAAGACACTCGAGCGCGAGGGAAAATTCAATGGCTGAGGCATTCCTGATTGGCGGGGCCCGTACCCCGGTTGGCCGCTATGGAGGCGCACTGTCCGCGGTACGCCCGGACGATCTGGCCGCGCTCGTGGTCAAGGAAGCCGTGCACCGTGCGGGCGTGGATCCGGATGCTGTGGACGAGGTCATCTTCGGCAACGCCAACGGTGCCGGCGAGGAAAACCGCAACGTTGCGCGCATGGCGTGGCTGCTGGCCGGCTACGGAGATCACGTGCCCGGCATCACCGTCAACCGCCTCTGCGCGTCCGGGCTGAGCGCCATCATCATGGCCTCGCACATGATCAAGGCCGGCGCCGCGGACATTGTCGTGGCCGGCGGCGTCGAGTCGATGAGCCGTGCGCCCTGGGTGCAGGAGAAGCCGATGAAGGCCTTCGCCAAGCCGGGCGAGCAGTTCGACACGTCCATCGGTTGGCGGTTCGTCAACGAGCGCTTCGCCAAGGGCGACCTGTCCCGCGACGGCAAAATGACCTACTCCATGCCGGAGACGGCGGAAGAGGTCGCCGATGTCTACGGCATTTCCCGCGAGGACGCTGACGCCTTCGCCGTGCAGTCGCACGAGCGGGCCATCGCGGCCATCGAGGGCGGCCGGCTGAAGGACGAGATTGTCCCCGTCACGGTCAAGAGCCGCAAGGGCACCTCCGTCGTCGACACGGACGAGGGCCCGCGCCCGGGCACCAGCCTGGAGGTCCTCGCCGGCCTGAAGCCCATCATCAAGCCCGGCGGCGTCGTCACCGCCGGAAACTCCAGCTCCCTCAACGACGGCTCATCCGCGATCATCGTGGCGTCCGAGGCGGCCGTGAAGAAGTTCGGACTGACCCCGCGAGCCCGCATTGTGGAAGGCGCCTCCGCCGGTGTGGCCCCGGAAATCATGGGCGTCGGTCCGGTTCCGGCCACCCGCAAGGTGCTGGACAAGGCAGGCTGGAGCGTCGAGGACCTCGGTGCAGTCGAACTCAACGAAGCCTTCGCCACGCAGTCCCTGGCCGTGCTACGCGACCTGAAGATCGACCAAAGCATCGTGAACAACGACGGCGGCGCCATCGCTTTGGGGCATCCGCTCGGTTCCAGCGGCTCACGTCTGGTGGTGACACTGCTGGGCCGGATGGAACGCGAGAACGCCCAGCGCGGCCTGGCCACCATGTGCGTGGGCGTGGGCCAGGGCACGTCGATGATCATCGAGCGGGTCTGATGCTGTTCGACGCGCACGAATTCTCCACCCTGCTGGTCGAAGAGCGCGAAGACCGCATCCATGTCCAGCTGAACCGGCCGGAGGTCCGCAACGCCATCGACCAGGCCATGGTCGATGAACTGCACGCCATCTGCGCGGTGCTGGAGCGCCAGCCGCGGATCATGATCCTCTCCGGCACGCAGGTCAACGGCAAGGGGATCTTCGCCTCAGGTGCGGATATCGCGCAGCTGCGCGAACGCCGTCGTGAAGATGCCCTGGCCGGGATCAACTCGACCATCTTCAACCGGATCGCCCAGCTGCCCATGCCGGTCATCGCCGCCCTTGACGGCTATGCCCTCGGCGGCGGTGCGGAACTGGCCTACGCCGCGGACTTCCGTCTGGCCACGCCAAGCGTGAAGATCGGCCAGCCCGAGACCAATCTGGGCATCATGGCAGCCGCGGGAGCCACCTGGCGCCTGAAGGAGCTGGTCGGCGAACCGCTGGCCAAGGAAATCCTGCTGGCGGGCCGCATCCTGGGTGCGCAGGAAGCCCTCGCGGTGCACCTGGTCACGGAGGTCCACGAGGCCGACGTCCTGATCGACGCCGCCCACGCGTTGGCGGACCGGATCGGGGCCCAGGACCCGCTGGCCGTCCGGATCACCAAGAGCGTGTTCCACACTCCGCGGGAAGTCCATCCCGTTATCGACACGATCGCGCAGGGAATCCTGTTCGAATCCGAAGCCAAATTCGATCGCATGCAGGCGTTCTTGGATAAGAGCGCTGCCAAGCGCGCGGCCAAGGAAAAGCAGACAGAAAGCAAGTAAGCCACATGGAAACAGTAGATACGGTACCTAGCAAAGTAGGCGTGCTCGGCGGCGGCCGCATGGGTGCGGGCATCGCCCACGCCTTCCTGACCGCCGGTGCCGAGGTAGTGGTGGTGGAACGAGACGACGACGCCGCCGAAGGCGCGCGCCGCCGGGTAACCGATGCGCTGCTCAAGAGCGTGCAGCGGGGCACCACCACCGAGACCATTGAGGCGCTGACCCAGCGGCTGGCGGTTTCGGTCAACTACAACTCCTTCGGCAGCTGCGGTCTGGTAGTCGAAGCGGTGCCGGAAGACTTCGAACTGAAGTCGACGGCGCTCAAAGCCGTGGAAGCGCAGTTGCCGCCGAACGCCTGGCTGGCCACCAACACCTCGTCGCTCTCGGTGGGCAAGCTCGCCGAACAGCTCGAGCGGCCCGCCAACTTCTGCGGACTGCATTTCTTCAACCCGGTACCGGCTTCGCTGCTGGTCGAGGTAGTGCTGGCCGAAGGAACCTCGGCAGAACTCGGCGCCGCAGCCCGGTCATGGGTCCAGTCGCTGGGCAAGACCGCCGTCGTCGTCAATGACGCCCCCGGCTTCGCTTCCTCGCGGCTGGGTGTGGCCATCGCCCTGGAAGCCATGCGCATGGTTGAAGAGGGCGTGGCCTCGGCGGAAGACATCGATGCGGCCATGGTGCTCGGCTACAAGCACCCGGTGGGGCCCCTGAAGACCACGGACATCGTGGGCCTGGACGTTCGCCTGGGTATCGCGGAGTACCTGCACTCCACCCTGGGGGAGCGCTTTGCGCCGCCGCAGATCCTGCGCGACAAGGTGGCCAAGGGCGAGCTGGGCCGCAAGAGCGGCAAGGGTTTCTTCAGCTGGGATAGCTAGGCACGTCCCGACCGCCACGAACTGAGCAGGCAAACAATCGCCCGCCGGAGAGCTTCTCCGGCGGGCGATTGTTTATACTTTTGTTGCGGCGGCCTACTAGTGCCGCAAGGAACGGACTACCGGTTTCAGGACTTTCGCGTAGCCCTTCTCATAGCCTTTTTCATTCGGATGGAAGTTGTTGTAGTCCCCCAAGTTGGTGGGATCGAAGTTGATCCACGGTTCTGAAGACCCGATCCCGTGATTTCGGAATCGCTTGGTGACATCCACGTACACGACCTTGGCCTCTGAATCTTCCGCCGTCCTCTTGATGATGTTGTTCAGGGTGTCTACGCCGTCGTTGAATACTTTCGCGGCTTCGGGAGACAGGGGCGAGGCCGTGGCCCCTTCGGTTGAGAACAAGTGCGGATAGCCGAGTGCGACGATGGTCGCGTTTGATGCTGAGTCATTGATGAGTTGGTAGTCGTCTTCCAGCGCCGTGACGACTTGGTATCTGGCTACGTCTTCGGCGTGCTTCACTGTTGCCTTGCAGATCGACAAATCCTGCGTCATGCAGGCACCGATGATGCGGCTGAACTGGACGTCGTTGCCTCCTGCTGTCAGGGTCACGAGGTCCGTTCCGGATCCAAGCAGGCCATCTTTCGTTGCGAGCTGAATCTGCTGCGGGACATCGGGGACGTCCTCGTTGACCGGCTCGGACGGTCCGCTGCCGGCCCAGGCACCTGAGCACGCGGCGTTAGCGGTGAGTTCAACAGCGCGCTGCCGCTCGGCAAGCGCGTCAGCATATCCGGAGGAAGTGACCAAGCACCTGGGATCATCGATAACGGTGCTCGGAGCGGGTGTGCCGGCGCCGAGGCCGGCGGAGTAGGAGTCGCCGAGAACAACCAGATCAACGGAGTCCTCATGGGCGACGGCAGGTGCAGCGACAGACCCGGCTACAAGACCGGCGACCAGAACTGTCAGCGCCCCCAGGCGCTTAGGCAGGCCGGTACGGCCCCGAAAATTAGCATTCATGCGTCCCAAAATACCCTTGGCCGCTGCCGACGTGGCACGTTTCACTCCGTGTCGCCCGAGCGAATCTTTTCGACACGCCGGTGAAGGCCGACGGCAGGTTCAGGATCCTAAGGTTTTTCCAAGGTTCTAAGATGAGTCCATGCCACTGTTCGAGCCGCTGACCCTGACCGGCAAGTACGTCCGGTTGCAGCCCTTGCGAAGACGCCACATGCCGGAGCTGGAGGATGCTGTACGCGACGGCGAGCTGTGGAACCTCTGGTACACGCGGGTTCCCTCCCCGGAGACCATGGAACTGGAGATCCGGCGCCGGATGGAAAAACAGGACCAGGGGACCATGCTGCCGTTCACCGTCAGCCGGCTTTCCGACGGCGTCGTCCTGGGCATGACCACTTTCTGCAACATTGACACGGACACCCCGCGCGTGGAGATCGGGTACACCTGGACGCGGGCCAGCGCGCAGGGGACCGGCGCGAACCCTGACAGCAAGATGCTCCTGATGACCCACGCCTTCGAAAAGCTCGGCTGCCGAGCAGTGGAGTTCCGGACCCACTGGATGAACCGCCAGTCCCGCGAAGCCATCGAACGGCTCGGTGCGAAGCAGGACGGCGTGCTGCGCAACCACACGAAAATGCCGGACGGGACCGTGCGCGACACTGTTGTCTACTCCGTGCTCGATTCCGAGTGGCCCATCGTCAAGCGCGGGCTCCAGGCACGGCTGGACAAGGTCCGTCCCGACGCAGGGAACCGCTGAGGGCATGACGGCACGGCTGGAGCGGATCCGCCCAATGGAGTGGGACGGCGCGGTCAATGCGCGCCGGATCGCCGGCGACATTTTCGGCATGGGCCGTTCGGAATGGCTGACCGAAACCGGGTGGCGCCAGATGTACGACGACGGCGTGCGCACCGTGGTCGATTTGCGGAACGTAGGGGAGCGCTCGCGCCGCGAGACGGATCCCGAGGTCCCCGTCGAAGCCCGCTCGCCCTTCACCGTGCTCAACTGCCCGACGGAAGAACCCGACCACGCGGAGTTCCGCGAGCTCAGCGGGCCCTACCTGAGCCATCCGCGTTCCTACCCTGACAATCTCCGGCTCTTTCCGGACAAGATCACGGCGATAGCCCGTACGCTCGCAGCGGCGGAGGGCGCCGTCGTTATTCATTGCTCCGCCGGACGCGACCGCACCGGCCTCATCGCGATGCTGCTGCTGAACCTCCTTGGCGCGGATACGGGCACTATTGCGGACCACTACGAATTCGGTCTGCGCGGCATCAATGAGTGGCATCGCATTAGTCCCTATCGGCATCCGATCGAACGGTACCTTTCCGGGCCGGAGCTGGCCGCACGGATCGAAGACACCCGCGCGGCAGTGGAGGCAGCCGCGGAGGGGTTCGACGCCGCGCAGTACCTGTTGCGGAACGGCCTGGGCGAGACGGAGCTGCGGCAGCTGCGGAACCGGCTGCACCTGGACTGACTCTGGCGGCGGTGGCAGCTTCCCCAAGCTGCCACCGCGGCCTTCCCCAACGCCGCCGAGGGAGTGATGCGTTACACGGTGCTGCACCTGGCGGTCCGCCCGCCGCCGTCGTCATGTTCGTTGTGAACGTGCGGGGCTGGAGTCCGCGGATGGTGGCTGCTTTACCGTCAGCATTGCTGCTGGGCGGTCTGCCGGGCCTCCGCTGACGCCGGTGCGGGCTTCGTGCTTGAAACACTACCGGCCAGTCCATGGAGAAGTGAGGATCTTCACTACTCGATTTTTTACTGGTCTTTCCTGAGTAGCAGGCGGCTATTCGCCGGGCTTGGGGCGGTCCAGAATCAGGTTGGTGATGCGCATGGAGCAGAGCCGGCGTTCCTCGTCGTCGTAAATCACGACCTCATGGCTGGTGGTGGTGCGGCCCAGATGGATGGCGGTGGCGATCCCAGTGATCGTACCGCTGCGCGCTGAACGGTGATGCGTGGCCGAGACATCGACGCCGACGGCGGAGCGGCCCTTGCCGGCATGGATCACGGCCGCCCAGGATCCGATAGCCTCGCCGAACGCCAGCGAGGCACCGCCGTGCAGCAGGCCGAAAGACTGTCTGTTTCCCTCTACCGGCATGGTGGCGACCACGCGCTGGGCGGACTTTTCCAGAATCTTTACGCCCATCTTCTCGTCCAATTCACCGAGGACAATCTTCCACGGCTGGTCCTGCTCGGTTTCTGTCTTGATATCCGGCTGCATTAGTCGATCCTGACCCTTCCGTCCTGTCGGCTTAGGACGCATTCATGTAGTGTAGACATGTTACCGAACGACCGTTCAGTTTGTTTATCCTGCGTTGTTCAGATGCTTGTCGATACTGTGGACGATACTGCGATTCGTCCCCAGAGAAGGAAAGGGCAGTCAACGATGACCACAACCTCCGTTGGTGTTGAATTTGTGCCGAGTTTCGTCCAGGACGCCTGGTGGACGCCGGAATCCGGGGTAACCGGCACCGAGGTCCGTGACGCCAGCACAGGCGATGTGCTGGCCCAGGTAAGTACGGACGGGCTGGATCTGGCAGAAATGGTGCGGTACGGCCGCAGCGTCGGCCAGACCGAATTGGGCAAGCTGACCTTCCACCAGCGTGCGCTGAAACTCAAGGAACTGGCACAGTTCCTCAACAGCCGCCGTGAGGCCCTCTACGAGCTCTCCCACCGCTCGGGCGCCACCAAGATCGACAACATGATCGACATCGACGGCGGCATCGGCGTCCTTTTCACGTTCGGTTCCAAGGGCCGGCGTGAACTGCCGAACTCACAGGTTGTCATCGACGGGCCCGCCGAGGTGCTCGCCAAGGATGGTTCCTTCGTCGGTGAGCACATCTACACCCGCATTCCGGGTGTGGCCGTGCAGATCAACGCCTTCAACTTCCCCGTCTGGGGCATGCTCGAGAAGTTCGCGCCGGCGTTCATTGCGGGCGTTCCCACCATCGTCAAACCGGCCACTCCCACCGGTTACGTCACAGCTGCCGCGGTCAAGCTCATCATCGAGTCCAACATTCTGCCGGCCGGTTCCCTGCAGCTTATTTCCGGCTCCGCCCGGGACATGCTGGACCACCTTGACTACCGCGACGCGGTCTCCTTCACCGGTTCGGCAACCACCGCCAACCTGCTGAAGTCCCATCCGAATGTCGCCCAGGGCGGTATCCGCTTCACGGCCGAAGCTGACTCCTTGAACGCCGCGATCCTGGGTCCCGACGCCGTGCCGGGCACCCCTGAGTTCGATGCCTTCATCAAGTCACTGGTCACCGAAATGACGGCCAAGGCCGGCCAGAAGTGCACCTCCATCCGCCGCACCATCGTCCCGACGGAGCGTGTGCAGGACGTCATCGACGCCGTGCGTGCGCGCATTGAGGAGCGGGTTGTCGTCGGCGATCCACGGGCCGAAGGCGTGACCATGGGGGCCCTTGCTTCGCTGGAGCAGCTTGCCGATGTGCGCGCGGCAGTTCAGGAAATGCTCGACGCCGGCGGCGAACTGGCGTACGGAACGTTGGATTCGCCGAAGGTCACCCTGCAGGACGGAACCGTGGGGAGCGTCGACGACGGCGCGTTTATGTCCCCGGTGCTGCTGAAATTTGCCGACGCCGAGGCGGAAGCGGTGCACTCGCGCGAGGCCTTCGGGCCGGTTTCCTCCGTCATCGGCTACAAGGACCTGGATGACGCCATCCGGCTCGCAGCCATGGGCTCAGGCTCGCTGGTCGCCACCGTCGCCACCAATGACCCGGAGACGGCGCGCAAGCTGGTGACGGGAATCGCCGCCCACCACGGCCGCGTGCTGGTGCTCAACCGCGAGGATGCGCGCACCTCAACCGGCCACGGCTCTCCGGTTCCGCACCTGGTCCACGGCGGTCCGGGACGTGCAGGCGGCGGCGAGGAACTCGGAGGCATCCGTTCTGTGCTGCACCACATGCAGCGCACCGCCGTTCAGGGTTCGCCCAACATGCTCACGGCGATCACCGGTGTCTGGCATACCGGCGCCGACCGCAACTTCGATGAGGTGCACCCCTTCCGGAAGAATCTCGCCGAACTCAAGATCGGCGACGCGCTGCGCTCGGACCTGCGGCAGGTCACCTTGGAGGACATCACCGCCTTCGCGAACGAGACCGGGGATACGTTCTACGCGCACACCAATCAGGAAGCTGCGGAGGCCAATCCGTTCTTCCCGGGCATCGTGGCGCATGGCTACCTGCTGCTCGCCTGGGGCGCCGGCCTCTTCGTGGAGCCGGCTCCGGGGCCGGTGCTGG
Source organism: Arthrobacter sp. Soil_C_60 (assembly GCF_057656375.1). Taxonomy (NCBI): domain Bacteria; kingdom Bacillati; phylum Actinomycetota; class Actinomycetes; order Micrococcales; family Micrococcaceae; genus Arthrobacter; species Arthrobacter sp. Soil_C_60. Next base: position 73,201 of record NZ_JBDGKM010000001.1, read on the forward strand.
CCAACTACGGTCTGGAGAACCTGCGTTTCATCACGCCGGTCGCAGCGGGGGATTCCATCCGCGTGACGCTGACCGCGAAGCGGATCACGCCGCGTGAAACGGACGAGTACGGCGAGGTTGCCTGGGATGCAGTCCTGACCAACCAGAACGATGAGATCGTTGCCACCTACGACGTGCTGACGCTCGTCGAAAAGTAGCAGCGGTTACGGTTGCTCCTGCCCGGCGGTATCAGCTGCCGGCAGGGTGAGCTGCCGGAGCAAGGCGGCCCTGATGATTCAGGGCCGCCTTCCATTTAATCAGTCCGAACACGTAAAGACCGAGGACGACGGCCGTATAGACGAATGCCGCAGGCGGGGCCGGGACCAGCACGGCCAGGCTGGCCAGGTTCAGGGCCCCGAAAGCGGCACCGAAATACCAGGACTCGAAGATACCGTGCGCGAACCCGAGGTACATCACCAGTGGCAGGGACGACAGCAGGCTGCTCAGGACGTATCCCGGGCCGACGAACGACAGCAGTTCGAAGCCGGCAAAGCCTGTGATCAGAGTGAAGAGGATCAACAGTCCGGCCGCGATGCCCCACTCCACCGGATAGGCGCGCCTCAGCGGGATCGAGGCGGTGGCTCCGTCCTTGTACAGCTGCCAGCGCCATTGGCCGTAGACACAAACCGTGAGCGTGAGCACCGGGCCGAAACTTGTCCTGATGCCTTGGGCCTGGAGGCTGAGACTAAGAAAAGCCACAGTGGTGGCGACGGGAAACAGCCATGCCCATCTAAACCTGTAGGCAAAGAGTGCAATGCCGGCAATGGTGAGACCCATATTCGCCAGCGATATCCATATATACGGTCCGGTTTCCCCTGGAAAATCCGCGAACCAGTCCATAACGTCCCCCTGACGCCGGTTGGTTGCTGCCAGCCTAACAGTTCAGGGGTCAGGGGCGGGAGAGCGGTTAGGCGATAACGCGGGCAGCCGTTGGCAGGTGAAGGCCGTCGAACATCATGGAAATCAGGTCATCGGCCAGCTTTTGCGAGGTCAGCTTTCCACCGGGCTTGTACCACTCGACGATGGAGTTGATCGTGCCGAAGAGCAGGCGCGTGGTGGTGCGCGGATCGATATCGCTGCGCAGGCTGCCCTCTTCGCGGGCCGCGTCCATCAGGGCCGCGACCTTGTGGTCGAATTCGCGGCGGCGTTCCAGCGCGTTGCGCTCCACCTCGGTGTTCCCGCGCAGCCGTAGCAGCAAGGTGACGTAGGGGAGTTTTTCCGTCAGGACGTCGATGGTCCGGCGCAGCACGTACTCCAGCCGGTCATCCGCCCGGCCGGCGGAAGCACCGGGCTCTTCCAGAATTGCTTCCAGCGAGCCCAGCGCCTCCTCCAATGCCAGCCGCAGCAGATCGCCCTTGGACGGAACATGGTGATAGATGGCGCTCTTGGAAATGCCGAGGTTTTCCGCCAGGATGCCCATGGAGGTTGCCTCGTAGCCATGCTTGTTGAAGACGGTTACGGCTACGCTCAGCACCGACTGCTGGTCGTAGCCCGGACGTCCGCGCCGGGCTGTTTCCGGATTCTTCGCCTTCACCATGACAACTATCTTTCCATGAACGTTCGGTCGGTCAGCTTTCGCTCTTGCGCAGGTCGTAGATCCGGCGGAGCTTGCCGTTGGACCGCTCGAGGGAGCCTGGTTCAACGATGTCGATCCGGCAGCTGGAGCCGACATGGATCTTGATCTGCTTCTGCAGGTCCTTGGCAGCCGTGGCGGCGGTTTCGGCCGTGCAGTCGTCCCGGCGTTCGATCTTCACGGTCAGCTCGTCCATCCGGTCCGGCCGGGTGATCTCGAGCTGGAAATGCGGGCTCAGGCCCGGAATCCGAAGCGCGATTTCCTCGATCTGGGTGGGGAACAGGTTCACGCCGCGCAGGATGATCATGTCGTCGCTGCGTCCGGTGATCCGGCCGATGCGGCGCATGCTTGCCCGTCCCGTGCCCGGCAGCAGCCGGGTCAGGTCGTGGGTGCGGTAGCGGATGACCGGCATGGCCTCCTTGGTCAGCGAGGTGAACACCAGCTCGCCGTGTTCGCCGTCGGCCAGCACTGCATCCGTGGTCGGATCGATGATCTCGGGGCGGAAGTGGTCCTCCCAGATCGTGGAGCCGTCCTTATAATCGATGCACTCGCCGGCTACGCCCGGGCCCATGACTTCGGAGAGGCCGTAGATGTCGCAGGCGTCGATGTCGAGCTTGGTTTCGAGCTCGTGGCGCATTTCTTCGGTCCACGGTTCGGCGCCGAGCACGGCAACCTTGAGCGAGGTCTTGCGCGGGTCCAGGCCCTTGCGTTCCATGGCGTCCACGATGGTCAGCAGGTAGGTGGGCGTGCAGAGGATGGCGTCCGGCTCGAAGTCCTGGATCAGCTGGATCTGCTTTTCGGTCTGGCCGCCGGACATCGGGATGACCGTGCAGCCAAGCTTTTCGGCTCCGTAGTGGGCGCCGAGTCCGCCGGTGAAGAGGCCGTAACCGTACGCGTTGTGGACCTTCCAGCCCTTCTTGACGCCGGAGGCGCGCAGCGACCGGGCGAACAGCGTCTCCCAGCGTTCAAGATCGCCCTTGGTGTAGCCGACAACCGTGGCCCGGCCGGTGGTGCCGGACGAGGCGTGGATTCGGGCGACCTCGTTCTGCGGAACAGCGAACATGCCGAACGGGTAGGACTGGCGGAGGTCTTCCTTGTCCGTGTACGGGAACTTCGCCAGATCGGCCAGTTCCTTCAGATCCTCCGGACGCACGCCGGCGTCGTCGAACTTCTTTTTGTACATCGGCACGCGTTCGTAGGCGTAGGCCACGGTGTGCTGCAGGCGCGTCAGCTGCAGGGCTTCGAGTTCGTCCCGGCTCATCAGCTCCTCGGGATCGAGGGTCTCGGGCTCAGCCGGAGTGGACTTGCGGGCTTTCGTTCCGGTGGTGGTGGTCATTAAGGAGGTCCTTGCTAGTGCTTTTGGGCGGCGGGGTTGGGTACGGTACGCGATCTGCCGCGGAACTCGGCGAGGACTTCCTCGCCGCTTCCGGACTCCTGGGTCACGCGGATGTCGTACAGACCGCTGCGGCCGGTCTGGTTGACGAGGGTGGCGGTGGCGGTCAGTTGACGGCCGGAAAACCCCGGATTCATGAAATTAACATCGACGCCGGAGGCAACGGTAATGGTGCTGCCGTCACCGTGCGGATCGTTGCAGGCCAGTGCGAAGGCGACGTCGGCGAAGGCGAAGATCATGCCGCCCTGCGCCATGCCGAAGCCGTTGAGCATCTCGTCCCGCAAGCGCATCCGGATGACAACATCACCGAACTCCGCGCGAACCAGTTCCACGCCCATCCACGCGGCGGCCTGATCGTTGACGAAGGCAGGGTGGAAGGGCGCAGCAGACTCCGCGGCGGGGCTGTCGGGCTGCCCGCCGAGGTTGGTGTCGACGTCGATTTCCGTCATGTGCACCCCTCGTTGTTCTTTACCGAATGTTCATTAGGTAATCCTGAATTGTGAGTCAAGTCAAGTCATCCGGTTCCGCAGAAGGGTGGTCGGCAGCACAGCGACGCAAGCGGGCCGCCGCGGAAACTGCAGCCGCCCGCCGTCGTACTCTCCCAAAGGGAGCTTTTACTGGATCAGTTCGCGGGCACCCAAGGCCGCAAGGACGAAGGCGTAGTCCCAGGCCCGGTCCTTCCAGGCTTCGTACCGGCCCGAGGCCCCGCCGTGGCCGCCGTCCATCTCCGTCTTGAGCACAATCGGCTCCGCGCCCGTGGTGGCCTCGCGCAGCCGTGCAACCCACTTCGCCGGCTCCACATAAAGCACGCGCGTGTCGTGGAAACTGGTCACCGCCGCGATGCGCGGATAGGCAGCCTCGTGCACGTTCTCGTACGGCGCGTAGGACTTCATGTAGGCATAGACTCCGGGGTCCGTGATCGGATTGCCCCATTCTTCCCACTCCAAGGCGGACAGCGGCAGGTCCGGATCCAGGATCGACGTCAGAGGGTCCACGAACGGCACCTGGGCGACAATGGCCGCATATTTTTCCGGCGCCAGGTTGGCAATGGCACCCATCAGCAGGCCGCCGGCGGAACCGCCCATCGCGGCGATTCGCGCGGGATCAGCCCAGCCGGAAGCCGCGAGCCAGTCGGTGGCGTCGATGAAGTCGGTAAAGGTGTTCATCTTGGCCAGCTTCTTGCCGTCGTCGTACCACTTGCGTCCCACCTCCCCGCCGCCGCGCACGTGGGCAATGACGAAGACCACGCCGCGGTCCAGCAGCGAGAGCCGCGCGGTGTTGAAGCCCGGATCCATGCTGACCTCGTAGCTGCCGTAGCCGTAGATGAGGGCAGGATTGGCGGAATTGCGCTCCACCGTGGCCTTGCGGACAACCGAGAGCGGAATCTGTGTGCCGTCCTGCGCAGTGGCCCAGGCCCGCTCGGCGACGTAGTCTTCGGACCGGTAGCCGCCCAGGACCGGCGTCTCCTTGCGCAAGAACAGCTCCCCGGTAGCCAGCTCGTAGTCATAGACCCGGGGCGGGGTCAGGAACGAGCTGTAGCCGAGCCGGATGACCGGAGCGTCGTAGTCGGAACCGCCGACGCCGGCCGTGTAGAGCTCCTCGTCGAAGTCTGGCTCCACCGGCTGCGCCTGCCCAGGCGTACCCAGCCCCGCTAGCGGGATGACCTGGACGCGCTCGATCGTGTCTTTGCGTACGGACAGCACCACGTGCGTAGCGGTGACCCCCGCGCCGTTGACCCGCACGCCGTCGTCGTGCGCTGTCACCGTATCCCAGCGCTGCTGCGCCAGCGGCTTGGCGAACTCGACCGCGTCCACCACGGAAACCATGGAGTTGACCGCGTCCTTGTTGTGCGTGAGCAGGACCTTCTCCACCCCGTCGAGCAGGAACGGTTCGGCCTCGTAGAGGATGCGCTCGTCGCGGGAAATAACGGTGCGCAGACCTGCATCTTGGTGCGCGAAATCAAGCAGGCGCGTTTCGCTGTATTCGGAGCAGCCGATCCCGATGACCAGATGCCGACGGTCCGCGGACAGCTCGAAGCCGGTCCACATCGCGGGATCGTCTTCCTGATAAACAACGACGTCGGCGCTCACCTTGGTGCCGAGCGTGTGGGATTTGATCTGGTAGGGCCGCCAGGAATCGTCCACCACGGTGTAGAAGACCTGGCTGCCGTCGGGGGAGAGTGCCAGCGAGTAGAACACGTTCTCCACCACATCCGGAAGCAGCTCGCCGGTCCGCAGGTCCTTGATCCGCAGGGTGAAGCGCTCGTCGCCGGCGTTGTCCACTGCGTAGGCGTAGAGGTTGCCGTCCCGGGTGACCGCAGCGCCACCGAGGGAGAAGAAGGGGTGGCCCTCGGCCTCGGCATTGCCGTCCAGCAAGATCTGCTCGCCCTGCACTTCGCTGCCGGGTTCAACCTGCGGCGGCGTCCAGTCTGCCTTCGTATCGCCGGTGTCCTGGGCCTTGACCCGGCAGTGGATACCGTACTGCTTGCCCTCTTCCATCCGTCCGTAGTACCACCAGCCGTCCTTGCGCGCCGGGACGGAAAGGTCGGTTTCCTGCGTGCGGTTCTTGATCTCGTTGAAGATTGCCTCGCGCAGCGGCTGCTGGTCGGCGGTGACGGCATCGGTGTACTGGTTTTCGGCCTGCAGGTGGGCCGCAACCTCCGGTTCCTCCTTCTCGCGGAGCCATTCGTAGTTGTCCACGAACGTGTCACCGTGATGCGTGCGCTCCACCGGTTCCTTCCGGGCTACCGGCGGCTGCGGCAGTCCTGCGGACGGGGTCTGGTCGGTCGAGTTGGCAGTGCCGGTGGTGGGGGAGTCTGCTGCGGTGTCTGCGGGAGAGTGGCTCATGCCCCAAATATATAGACCGGGCTGTGTAGGGCCGCCAGGTTTGGCTCACAGGTGAACCGAACGTTCGGCGCGCGACGCTTGACTGTCTCGCCGACGTGACTATATTCTGAACGAACGGTCGGTAAATATTTCGCGCCGGAAATTTCCCCCATAGTGAGGTGACCATCATGGCAACGCAGACGCAATCCCCCCGGGACGCACAGTTGCAGCCTGTTCCGTCCGCTGAGGACGAGGCCGGCCAGGCCTACTTTGACAAGATCATCGCCGAGGATTCACGGATCGAGCCCGCGGACTGGATGCCGGCCGGGTACCGGAAGACCCTGACCCGGCAGATTTCCCAGCACGCCCATTCCGAAATCATCGGGATGCAGCCGGAGGCGAACTTCATCACGCGCGCCCCGTCGCTGAAGCGCAAGGCCATCCTGATGGCCAAGGTGCAGGACGAAGCCGGGCACGGACTCTACCTGTACTCCGCGGCGGAGACCCTGGGCACGCCGCGCGACGAGCTCTTCGACCAGCTGCTCAGCGGCAAGGCAAAGTACTCCTCCATCTTCAACTACCCGGCGCTCACCTGGGCGGATATGGGCGCCATCGGCTGGCTGGTGGACGGTGCCGCCATCGTCAACCAGGTGCCGCTGTGCCGTGCATCCTACGGTCCCTACGGCCGGGCCATGGTGCGGGTCTGCAAGGAGGAGTCCTTCCACCAGCGGCAGGGCTTCGAGATCCTGCTCGAGCTCTCCAACGGCACGCCCGCGCAGAAGCAGATGGCCCAGGACGCGGTCAACCGCTTCTACGCTCCGGCGCTGATGATGTTCGGTCCGAACGACGACGAATCCCCGAACTCGCAGCAGTCCATGCGCTGGAACATCAAGCGCTTCTCCAATGACGAGCTGCGCCAGCGCTTTGTCGGCATGATCCAGGAGCAGGTAAAGGTCCTCGGACTGACCCTGCCCGATGATGAGATCCGCTTTAACGAAGAAACCGGCAAGTGGGAGTACGGCGAGCTCGATTGGAATGAGTTCTACGAGGTCCTCAAGGGCCGCGGCCCCTGCAACGCCCAGCGGATGGAACGCCGCCGCGAGGCGCACGAGAACGGCGCATGGGTACGCGAAGCAGCAGCTGCCTATGCAGCGAAGAAGGCACAGAAAGCACAGGTAGCCTAATGGCAACATCAGACCAGACCGCAATGGGGACGTCGGACAAGACCCCCGCCACGGAAATCGGCCACACGCCGGAAAAGACGCCCTGGCCGCTCTGGGAGGTCTTCGTCAGGTCATCCCGCGGACTTTCGCACGTGCACGCAGGTTCGCTGCACGCACCGGACGCCGAGATGGCCGTGCGCAACGCGCGGGATCTGTACACACGGCGCAACGAAGGCGTATCGCTGTGGGTAGTGCCGGCGTCGTCGATCATTGCCAGCGATCCGGATGCCAAGGGTGAGTTCTTCGAATCGCCCAAGGGCAAGGACTACCGGCACGCTACGTATTACAAGAAGAGCGAAGGGGTGAAGCACCTGTGAGCGGCGAAAGCGCAACACGCATCACACCGGGCAACGCCCTGCGTCCCGAGGACGTAGCCGAGCGGGTCGCCGGTGGTATCAAGGTCGGCGAAGATGTCGGCGAATATGCCCTGCGCCTCGGCGATGACGCGCTGATTTTGGCCCAGCGGCTCGGCTGGTGGATCTCCCGTGCGCCCGAGCTCGAAGAAGACGTGGCCCTGGGTAACATCGCCCTGGACCTGCTGGGACACGCGCGCTCGTTCCTTACCTACGCCGGCTCCGCTTGGGGCAAGTCAGAGGATGACCTGGCCTACTGGCGCGGCGAGGCGGAATTCCGCTCTTGCTTCCTGGTCGAGCAGCCTAACGGTGACTTCGGAAAGACCATCGCCCGCCAGTTGGTGTTCTCCATCTTCCAGCATGAGCTGTACTCGCGGTTGGTCGATTCCGCGGACGAGACCATCGCCGCCATCTCGGCCAAGGCACTTAAGGAAGTGGACTACCACCGGGACCATTCGATCCAGTGGACCATCCGTCTCGGCGACGGCACGGAGGAGTCCAAGCTCCGCATCCAGGCCGGCCTCGACTCGGTCTGGCCCTATGTGGCGGAGCTGTTCCAGGATGACGAACTCATCGAACGCCTTGCCGGCGTTGCAGCCCGTCCGTCCGAAATGCGCGAACCCTTCGATGCGCTCGTGGCGCAGGTGCTGGACGAAGCAGGGCTGGAGCTCCCCGACGTGCAGCCGGCGATGACCGGTGGCCGTACCGGCAAGCACAGCGAACACTTGGGCTACATCCTCGCGGAGATGCAGGTCATCGCGCGCGAGCACCCGGGCGCCAGCTGGTAAACCGGCAACAGCCAAGACGAGTCAAGAAAGATAACGGAGCAGGTTATGTCTACCAACACAGCAGTGCGCCCGGCCGAGGCTGAAGCAGCCCGGGCCTGGGACATCGCGGCGACGGTCTGCGACCCTGAGATTCCCGTCATCAATATCGCCGAGCTGGGAATCCTGCGCAGTGTCGACGTCGTGCCTGGAGAATTCGACGACAACGGCAACCCGGCGGTGGACGTGACCATCACGCCCACCTATTCCGGCTGCCCCGCCATGGATGCCATCAAGGACGACGTCGTTGCCGCCCTTGGCGAACAAGGCTACGGTGACGTGCGGGTCAGGCTCGTCTTGGCGCCGGCCTGGACCACGGACTGGATGACGGATTCGGGCAAGGCCAAGCTTGAGGAGTACGGCATCGCGCCACCCACCGGCATGGCTGCCCTCCGCACCGGTCCGATCAGCCTGGGCCTCAGTGTGAAATGCCCGCAGTGCAACTCGCTCAACACCCGTGAACTGACCCGGTTTGGCTCCACCTCCTGCAAGGCGCTCTATCAGTGCAATGAGTGCAAAGAACCTTTCGATTACTTCAAGGTGCTCTAAATGACTACTTCCACATCGCCGGCCTCAGCTTCCGACGCTTCCGGCGGTACCGCCACCGACGCGCCGGCCAAGAAGCGGGGCTCCTTCCACCCGCTGAGCGTTGCCGAGGTCCGCCGCCTCACCGACGAGGCCATCGAGGTCACCTTCGCCGTGCCCGAGGAGCTGCAGGGCCAGTACGACTATGTCCCCGGCCAGTACGTAGCGCTGCGCACCACGATGGAGGGCCAGGAGGTCCGGCGCAGCTACTCCATCTGCGCCGAGCCCCGCCCGGGCGAGATCCGCGTGGCGATCAAGCGCGACATCGGCGGCCTGTTCTCCAACTGGGCCAACGAGAACCTCAAGGCCGGCGACGTCCTGGACGTCATGAGCCCCACCGGCGCGTTCATCTCCAAGCACCAGATGACGGAGATCAACCACCCGGAGGCCATCGACACGGACGCCGAAGACGTTTTCGTGGCATTCGCCGCCGGTTCCGGTATCACCCCGGTGATCTCCATTGCCCGCACCGTTTTGGCCGCCAATGACAACGTCCGTTTTGACCTGGTGTATGCAAACAAGGCCGCCATGGACGTCATGTTCGTGGAGGAGCTGGCGGACCTGAAAGACAAGTACCCGGCCCGCTTTGCCCTGCACCACGTGCTCTCCCGCGAACAGCGCATCTCGCCGCTGCTTTCGGGCCGGATCGACGCCGAAAAACTCACCAGCCTCTTCGATGACGTGCTGCGCACTGACGACGTCGACGAGTGGTTCCTCTGCGGTCCGTTCGAATTGGTCCAGCTCTGCCGGGACACCTTGGCCGAGCGCGGGGTGCCGGCGGAGAAAATCCGGTTCGAGCTCTTCACCACCGGCGAGCCGAACAAGCCGCAGGGCAACATCGGCCGCCCGGTCGAGGTGGACCCGACCGCGGACAACTACGAAATCAACTTCCAGCTCGACGGACTCTCCGCCCAGGTGGCCAGCCCCAAGCATGCCCGCGAAACCGTGCTCAACGCGGCACTGCGCGTCCGTCCCGACGTTCCCTTCGCCTGCGCCGGCGGCGTCTGCGGCACCTGCCGTGCCAAGGTGGTCTCCGGTACTTTCGAGATGGAGGAGAACTACGCACTGGAGCCGGAAGAGATCGAGCGCGGCTACGTGCTGACCTGCCAGACCCGGCCCACCGGCGATGAAATCACCGTCAACTACGACGCGTAAACGCCGCTGAAGTTACCTGCACTGCACCTGCACCGAAGGAGAAAACCGTGGGCATGATCGAGTTGTCGATCGAAAACAACGTCGCCGAAGTGGTGCTGAACGCGCCGCAGAAGATGAACGCGCTCAACGAAGACGCTTTGGCTGAGCTGGAAAAGGCGTACGACGACGCCGCCGCGGCCGCCGCTGACGGTTCCGTCCGCGCGTTGCTGCTCCGGGGTGAAGGCCGGGGCTTCTGTGCCGGACGCGACATCTCCGGAGTCGTGCCCGAAACCGATGACGCGTACGGCTACCTCGGCAATCTGGTGACGCCGCTGCTGAAGAAGATGGCTGCCTTCCCGGCACCCACGTTCGCGGCGGCACAAGGTGCCTGCCTCGGCGTCGGCCTGGGATTGCTCATCGCCACCGATGTGGTTTACGTTGCCGACAACGCGAAGATCGGCTCGCCGTTCGCCAACATTGGCGCCACGCTTGACTCCGGCGGCCACTGGTTGTTCACCGAGCGGCTCGGCGCCCACCGCACACTGGATCTGATCTACACGGCGGACCTGATGAGCGGCGAAGAAGCTGTCCGGGCCGGCCTGTTCAGCCGGACCATGCCGGCGGACGAACTGCTGGACAGCACCCGGGCCACGGTGGCCAAGGTCGCCCAGGGTGCAACGGGTGCCTTCCGCGCGTCGAAAGAACTGGTGGCCAACATCCGGGACCAGCGGCTGGGACTGTGGTCCGCCGTCGACGAGGAAAACACCGCCCAGGGCGAGCTGTGCAAGAGCGAAGACTACGCCGAGGGTTTCAAAGCGTTCCAGGAAAAGCGCAAGCCGGTATTCAAGGGCTAGCAGCCTTCCTGACAGATCCACTGCCGGCCCCTCCATACCCTTGACATGTCATGCGTCCGGGCAGAGAATTTATCAAACCGATTTTCTAACCCGATGAAACGATCCGAGCTGGGGAAACCCACAAGGCATGGCAGGGCTGGTCCGCTTCTGCGGCCACATGGGGGAGGGCAGTTCCGCGACGCGAGGCTGTTGCAGTCGGAGCGCACCAGTCCTGACCATGGTTAACGGAAAGCCGCCGGGAAGAATCCGGCGGCATTGCCGTTTAACTCGGGCTTCTTAATATCGGCTTTCAGACATCCGGCTTATAGGCCAGGTCTCCTTGCCGGGCCCGGCTATTATCGGGTGTCGAGGTCCTCGAACACGAGGAACGTCTGCGTGTCCAGAATCCCGGGCATGGACTGGATCTGGTCAAAAATCACCCGGCGCAGGTCCACGTTATCGATGGCGCGCACTAGCAGGATCACGTCAAAGTTACCGCCGACGAGCGCGATGTGATGGACCTCCGGGATGGCTCGCAGCGCTTCCCGCAGTTCGCGCCAGGAATGCTGCCGCAATTTCAGCGTTACGTAGGCGGAAGACTTCAAGCCGGCCTTGATCGGATCCACCAGCGCCGTGAACTTCGTCAAGACTCCGGCTTCGGTCAGACGAGCGATACGCGAATACGCGTGTGCGCGGGAGATATGCACATTCTCCGCTACGGACGTTACCGACAGCCGGCCGTCCCGGGTGAGCTCAGACAGGATCTTCCGGTCAATGTCGTCCAGCTTCGGCGAATCGCCATCTGTCATTCGTCTACACCTCGTTTAGTTAGGCAGCTCACAATTACAATTCGTCCATAAGAGTACGGCCTCTGCGTTGAAAATTCCATGATTTTTGACGGAAGTGGATACGAATAGTCATCCGAACGCATACTAAAGCAACACAGTTTCTACTCTCCGGCACAGCTGCGGTGAACGATAATCCGCCTGGCGGCCAACAGTATGCGAAGGATTCGAGGGAGCAAACGATGACTATCTCAACCGGAAACCCGCTCGAGGGATCGATGCAGGACCCTTCCCGCCGTTCGGACCTGGATCAGCAGGCAACCGCCGAGTCCTACATGCTGCCGTCCGGGCAGCCGGTCCAGCTGGTGGATCCGGACGGCCGCCACGTCCACAACGACAAATACCCTCTGCCGGATGGCGAAGCCCTGTTGGCTGCCTACCGCGAGCTCGTCGTCGGCCGCCGTGTCAATGACCAGGCCAATGCGCTGGTGCGCCAGGGCCGCATGGCCGTCTACCCGTCCTCCCACGGACAGGAAGCCTGCCAGGTTGCGGCAGCCGTCTGCATCGACAAGCAGGACTGGCTCTTCCCTACGTACCGCGACACCGTCGCAGTGCTCGCCCGCGGCGTCGATCCCATCCAGGCGCTCACCCTGCTGCGAGGCGACTGGCACAGCGGGTACGACCCGTATGAACATAACGTTTCCATCCAGGCCACGCCGCTGGCCACCCAGTTGCTGCACGCCGTCGGGGTGGCCCACGCGGCCAAGCTCAAGGGCGAGAACACCGTTGTAATCGCCATGTGCGGCGACGGCGCAACCAGCGAAGGCGACTTCCACGAGGCACTGAACTTCGCAGCCGTCTTCCACGTGCCGGTGGTGTTTTTCGTTCAGAACAACCAGTACGCCATCTCTGTGCCGTTGCACCACCAGACCGTAGCACCGTCGTTAGCTCATAAGGCCATTGGCTACGGCATGCCGGGGGAGCGGGTTGACGGCAATGACCTCGCAGCACTGCTGTCCGTCCTGGGCAAGGCAGTCGAGCGGGCGCGTGACGGCGGCGGGCCGGCGTTGGTCGAAGCGCACACCTACCGGATGCAGTCCCACACCAACGCGGACGATGCCACCCGCTACCGCAAAGATGACGAGGTCCAGCAGTGGGTGCCGAAGGATCCGATCCAGCGCATGCGCACCTATCTGACTGACCTCAATCTGTTGGACGAAGAAGTGGAAAAGAACATTGCCGAGAAGGCTGAGACGGTGGCAGCTGCCATGCGGGACGGACTGAACGCCGAGTCCGAGGTGGATCCGGAAGACCTGTTCCGCTACGTATTCACCGAAAAGACGAGCCAGCTGCGCGAACAGGCGGCCAAGTTGCGCGACGAGCTGTCGCGCGAATCGGCCTAGCTGCTACCACCGAAGGAACCCACCATGAGCACAACACTGACGTTTGCCAAGGCGCTGAATACGGCACTGGCCGATGAGATGGAATCAGATTCGACCGTCGTCGTATTTGGTGAAGATGTCGGCCCTCTCGGCGGCGTTTTCCGGATTACCGACGGACTGACGGCCCGCTTCGGCGAGGAACGCTGCTTCGACACGCCGCTGGCCGAGTCCGGCATTATGGGCATGGCCATCGGCATGGCGATGAACGGGCTGCGTCCGGTGGTGGAGATGCAGTTCGATGCCTTCGCCTACCCCGCCTTTGAGCAGGTAGTTTCGCACGTAGCCAAGATGCCGAACCGGACCAAAGGCAAGATCAAGCTGCCCATGGTTATCCGCATTCCCTACGCGGGCGGCATCGGCGGAGTGGAACACCATTGTGACTCCTCCGAGTCCTACTATGCGCACACGCCCGGGCTGACGGTAGTGGCGCCGGCGACCGTGCAGGACGCGTATACGATGCTCCGCGAAGCCATCCGCCACCCGGACCCCGTGGTTTTCCTGGAGCCAAAGAAGCTGTATTGGTCCAAGGAAGACCTCGAACTGGAGTCCCTGCGCGAGTCCGTCGACTCCTTCGGCCGAGCTGTCGTAGCGCGAGAAGGCAGCGACGCCACGCTGATTGCCTACGGTCCCTCGGTGTCCACCGCATTGAACGCTGCGGCGGCCGCTGCCGAAGAAGGCCGTTCGCTGGAGGTCATCGACGTACGTTCCATCGTTCCTTTCGACGACGAGACCGTGGCCGCGTCCGTGCGCAAGACGGGCCGCGCCGTCGTTATCGCCGAGGCCCCGGGCTTTGCCTCAGTCGCCTCGGAAATCGTGGCCCGGGTGCAGGAACGCTGCTTCCACTCGCTGGCAGCGCCGGTTCTGCGCGTCACCGGCTTTGATATTCCTTACCCGGCGCCGAAGCTGGAGCAGTTCTACTTGCCCAGCGTGGACCGCATCCTCGACGCCGTGGATGATCTTCAGTGGGAGGACGCATAATCATGTCACGTCAGGTATTCAACCTCCCGGATCTGGGCGAGGGGCTGACCGATGCCGAGTTGGTCAACTGGCTGGTTAATGTCGGCGATGAAATCAAGGTCGACCAGCCAATCGCCGAAGTCGAAACCGCCAAGTCCATGGTGGAAGTACCCAGTCCGTTCGCCGGCACCGTCGCCGAGTTGCATGGCGCGGCCGGGGACACCATTGATGTCGGCAAACCGTTGATTTCCGTCGATGCGGCAGGAGCCGCGGGTGCTGCCGGGCCCTCCGGGGCTTCCACTTCAGCTGCCGGCGTGGCACGCACGGCCGCAGCGCATCCCGACGCCGAAGCGTACCGGAACGAGGAGCGGGCCGGCGTCCAAGCCCCCGCTGAGCCTGCTGAACCCGCCGAAGAAAGCGGATCCGGAAATGTCCTCATCGGCTACGGAACACCGGGTGGCCATGGCGGCGCCAAGCGTACCCGCCGGCCAAAGGGGAACGCCGGTGAGTGGGCCGGGACAGCCGCTCCTGTGGCTGAGCCGCGTACAGTCCCCGCTGCAGCGCCGGCGGTTGCTGCAGCGCCCGATCGTGCGCCTCGGGCCGCCGCCGCCCAGGCCGTGCGAGCTGTCGAAGCGGGTGAACTTGGGACTCCGGCAGCTGCGGGGACGTCCAACGGATCGGCACCTGTTGGTCTGGCTCCGCAAGTGATTTCACCGCTGGTGCGCAAACTGGCCCGGGACGGTGGACTCCGTATTGCCGAGATGCACGGTTCGGGCCCCGGTGGGCTGATCCTGCGACGAGACGTCGAAAAGGCGCTTGCGGGCCTGAGTGAAAGCCCTGCGGGATCGGCCGACGCTGCTTCCATCACTGCGGCCGACGGCACCGGTGCTGGTGACGCACGCACGGGGCTTGGGATCGCTACCCGTACGCCTATGAAGGGTGTGCGGAAGACGGTAGCTGCAGCTATGTCGCAGAGCCGGCGGGAGATTCCGGAAGCCACAGTATGGGTGGATGTGGATGCCACTGCGCTGCTTGAGATGCGTGCAGCCTTAAAGAAGCGGGATGCGGACAATACGCCAGGTCTCCTGGCTTTCATCGCCCGTTTCGTAACTGCGGGTCTGGCCAAATTCCCTGAACTCAATACTCGGGTAGAAAACGATGAGATCGTGGGTTTTGACGGCGTGAACCTCGGCTTTGCAGCACAAACGGATCGTGGGCTGATGGTTCCCAGCATCCGCAGGGCCGATAAGCTCAGCGCCCGTGAACTCGATGCCGAGATACGCCGGCTGACTGCCGTCGCCCGCGATGGCAAAGCCACTCCGGCAGAACTGACCAGCGGAACCTTTACGCTGAACAACTACGGGGTCTTTGGTGTGGACGGCAGCGCGGCCATCATCAATTACCCAGAAGTGGCAATACTTGGGGTTGGCCGGATCATTGATAAGCCGTGGGTCATTGATGGACAGTTGGCGGTGCGTAAAGTCACCGAGCTGACTCTGGCCTTCGACCACCGGGTTTGTGACGGCGGCACAGCAGGCGGCTTCCTCCGGTACGTAGCGGATGCCATTGAAAGCCCGGGATCGGTTCTCGCCGACCTCTGACTTTGCTGTTGCTAGTCAGGCGGCTGCGCGGTAGTAGAGGAAGTCGATGCGGCCGAGTGCCTGTTCGAAGATTGACACCGGCTCCGGCGTCTCGTCCGGTTGTTCTGTTGCCGGTGGTGTGCCGGGCAGTGCCGGTGCGGTGGATTGGTAGGTGTGCCCGGTCGGGGTGGTGGTTTCGACGGTGTGCCGGGGTCCGGGGATGGTTTGGGCGTGCCAGCCGTCGGCTTCTTTGGCGAGGTTGCACGCT
Source organism: Arthrobacter sp. Soil_C_60 (assembly GCF_057656375.1). Lineage (NCBI taxonomy): Bacteria > Bacillati > Actinomycetota > Actinomycetes > Micrococcales > Micrococcaceae > Arthrobacter > Arthrobacter sp. Soil_C_60. Next base: position 89,015 of record NZ_JBDGKM010000001.1, read on the forward strand.
TCACATAGGCCTTGCCCGTTGATCTCGCTGGTCTCTCCGGCGTTACGCCAGGGCACGACGTGGTCGTGGTGGCGGATGGGTGCGTCGCACCACGGGGTGCGGCAGAGTTGGTCCCTGGCCTGGATGACCCGCTGCATTCCGGCGGGCATCAACCGCGCCCGTGAATCCATTCCGAGCAACTGCCCGGTGCCCGGCGCGGTGTAGAGCCGGCGCACCCACACTTCCACCTCGCCAGCATCGGCTGCATCGCCGGGGTCTCTTCGCTTCGCACCGGGAGGTCCGGCCGCCGAGCCAGCATTTCCGGCGGTTCCGGGGTCCGTGTTCCCGGCACCAGCATCGGGGAGCGGTTCCGGTTCGCCGCTGGCCGGCGGACCGGAACCGGTAGCACCGCCCCCATCGACGGCATCCGCTGCGCGGGCAACGAATTCGTCTTCGCCAGCGGCACGATTTTCCGGATTTGCGGCGGCGGAATGGCCGCTGCCAGCCGCTCCCTCAACCTCGGTGTCGGTGTCGCCGGTGCGGAGCAGGTCGCGAGCCCATTGGGCGGGGACGATGCCGTACCCGGTCAGGTGGGCCGGTTCGGAGTCGCCCTGGAACAGGGTGCGGTCGGTCATGACCAACTGCACTTCGATTTTCGCGGGGTTCTCCGCGGGCTGGCCGGTGACGCGTTCCACGAAGATGTCGGCCATCAGCTGTCCCCGGGAGCGTTCATCGCCCTGCACCTTCAACCGGTCGGCCTCCTTCGTCAGGGCGGCGAGGACGGCCACGCCCTGCCCCGCCGGCACAAGGCAGGACACCTGGGCCATGGTGTCCGGCGCCGGACGGCAGGAGACGTGGCGTTCGGTTTCGGCTTTCGCCGCCCTCCGGACCACCGACAAGGGATCCAGCCGCAGCGCGGCCTGCTTCGCCATCGCCCCGATCCGCTTGTCCCCGCACCCGTGCAGCGTCTTCGGATCAGCACACAGTTCCCGGTCGACCTTGGCTCGGTCTTCCACACTCAGGCAGGCGGTTTCGCGGACCAGGATGGTCGCCCGCCACTCATTCAGCCGGCCCTCTGCCAACGCCGCATACGTGTGCGGCATTTCCCTGATCAACGTGGTGGCCAAGCCCAGGTGCTTCCCACCCCGATTCGGGGAGTCCTTCCGGGCCAGCCCGACCTCCTTGGCCAGGCCCCGGCCCCGCCTCTCCGCCGGAACCCCGGCCGCGGCCCTGGCCTCCCGGCGGGAAGCCACAAACGCTTCCGTCTCCCGCGCCTGCGCGGCAGCGAGGGCGCCCTTGAGTTCCTCCAAAGCGCTGATCCGGTCAATCCGCACCCCCTCGGAGACGTCCTGGTCCAGACCTGCGAGTCCGACGGCCCAGCTGCGGACCAGCGCAGCACCCGGATCGCCGGGAACCGGCTTCACCGGGTCCATTTCTGCTGGAACGATTGACTCGAACATACATTCGATTCTAACGTGGTGTGGTGGAGGGCACAAGCGTTTAGTCCGGGGGTGGATAACCAGAAAGGTGGTGCTGGATTGGAGGGAAATGCCGTGCTGTTGGCCCGATGAGGTCTTGCGATGCATACCCCGGGGTCGGCCCGAACCTGGGCCGTACGAATCCCTGTACCGTCGACATTGCCCGGGCTACCCTTGTGACATGAAAGCTCTTCCTGAGGCCTATGAACTGTATTTGGCCGGACTGAGTGCTGCCGAGGCAGACGCCATTCGTCCGGTATTTCTCGAGTCTGTGGCGGAAGGCGACCATGGGATTCTGATCCGTGGCGCGGGGTCGCACCATGTCCAGGCGCTGGTCGATCCTCGTGTCCCTTTTGGCGAGATCCATGAAGGGTACATGTGGGATTGATGGACGAGTAAATCGGTTGCCGTTCTCACCCCACCCCGAGTGAGGCTGTTCGGTTACGCGCTATCCGGTCTGTGACTGTTTCCTTCCCGCTCACCGCGATACGGTTGGGGTTGGACACGCAATGACGCTGCGTCCGGGAACAGATCCAGGAGGAAATAGCCGGCATGAGCGAGACCGTGCAAACCGAGGACAAGGCCGAGCACGTTCAGGTGGCACCCGGAAACTATGTCATCCGAACGCGGAGCTACTCGCTCAACAGCGGCTTGGTGATCGGGAAGCAAAAAGCCATGGTGATCGACACCGGGGCGGGCCCGCGGCAAGCACGGCAGATCTACAAGGCGGTCCGGTCCCTCACGAAGCTGCCGCTGGTGGTAGTCAATACCCATTCGCATTTCGACCATATCTTCGGCAACGCCTTCTTCGCGGACAACGGAGTCCATGACTTTTATGCGCACCGCAACTGCGCGCACGATATGGCTGAGACTGCTTCGCTCCAGCGCGAACAGGTAGCGGATACGGAGCCCGAGATGGCCGAGGGGACCGGCGAGCATACACGCATCCGTGTCCCGACGAAGCCGGTGGATACCGAAGTCACCGTAAACCTCGGTGACATGCCGGTAAAGCTGTTCTACCTGGGCCGGGGCCATACCGACGGCGATTTGCTGGTGGGTACGCCGTCGACCCTCTTCGCCGGCGACCTCGTGGAGCAGGGTGCGAATCCTGCGTTCGAGGATTCCTACCCGCGCGACTGGGTGGAAACGCTTCGCAAGATCTCCGGTCTGCGCCACGAATACGATGTGCTGGTGCCTGGCCACGGGCAAACGGTCAGCGACGCTTTCGTCAAGAGTATGTGGGAGACGATGTCGCTGGCTGTCCGGATGGGTGAGCAGGCCAGCAGGGACACGCCCGCGGACACTACGAAGGCGATACCGATCCTGCCGTACGGCCCGCTCCAGTCACGGGCGCTGCTCACGCGTCTGAAGCAAGCACCGCGTTAAGGGGTGCTGAGCTGAGGCCCGAAGAGAGTTTCAGCCTCCGCCGGATTGCCGTGCCGGCGTATGGCCCGTCCCTTCTCTACGGAGTAGGCCAGGGCGCCATTCTGCCGGTGGTGGCACTGAGCGCCAGGGACCTCGGGACCACCGTGGCTCTTGCCGCGCTGATGGTTACGCTGCTCGGCGTCGGCTCGCTGGTGACCAACATCCCGGCGTCGATGCTCACGGCACGATTCGGCGAGAAGTGGGCGCTGGTAGCGGCGTCGCTGTGGTGCGCGGCCTCGATGTTCCTGGCGGTGGCGGCCCCAAACATCACGGTCTTCGCGCTGGCCGTCTTCCTGATCGGCATGGGCGGATCCGTTTTCCTGCTGGCCCGGCAGTCGTACCTGAGCGAGGCCGTGCCGGTAAATTTCCGCGCCCGTGCGCTGTCCACCCTCGGCGGCGTGCACCGGATCGGGATGTTCATCGGTCCGTTCGCCGGCGCCGTCGTTATTGGGTTGGCTGGAACCGCTGGCGCCTACTGGCTGGGCGCGGTTGCCTTCCTCGTGGCCGCAGGAATTTCGTTGACGGTCCCCGAACTGGAGGTGGCCCGCACTGACCGCGACGGCGAAGAACCGGCGCGGCCGAGCATGCGTTCGATTGCCCGCAGCCACCGCCGCATCTACCTGACCATCGGGATCGGCATCCTGCTGATCGGTGCCATCCGCGCGTCGCGCAATGTGGTGATCCCGCTGTGGGGCGACAGCATCGGGCTGGATGCGGCGACGACGTCGGTTATTTTCGGCCTCTCCGGCGCGGTAGACATGCTGGTCTTCTACCCCGCCGGAAAGCTGATGGACCTCAAGGGGCGGCTGGCCGTGGCCATCCCGTTCCTGACCATCATGAGCGGCGCGCTGTTCCTCATCCCGTTCACCGCCACCATGCTGGGCTTCCTGCTCGCGGCGCTGCTGATCGGGCTGGGCAACGGCCTGGGCTCGGGAATTGTCATGACCCTTGGCGCGGACTATGCGCCGCCAGTAGGCAGGGCGCAGTTCCTCGGCTTCTGGCGCCTGCTCAGCGACACCGGCATCATGGGCGGGCCCGCGCTGCTCAGCCTCGTGACGGCCGCGGTGTCCCTGTCCGCCGGCATTTGGATGACCGCAGGGCTGGGACTGTTGGGCGCCGCGGCCATGGCCTACTGGATCCCGCGCACGGGGCCGCTCGAGCCGGAGCCGGTTATTTCCGGCGGGACTGGAAGCTGAAGAGCCAGATCAGCAGGGCGCTGAGCAACATGCCGGCGCCGACGATCAAGCCCATCCCGGCCCAGAAGAACAGCGGCAGCCGTCCGTCGCCCGGCGTCGGCGCGGCGCCAATTTGCTGGATAAACCAGTAGAGCGTGGCGGCCAGGCCCAGCCCCAGGAGCGCCAGCAGCCAGCACAGCCGCGGCCACACGGGCGAGGACGACCAGTGGCTGCCGTAGCCGTGGAAGAAGTTCCAGCCGTCGCCCGAACGCAGCACCAGCGGACCTGCCACCAGGGCCCAGAAGCCGGCCACCAGGAACGCCGCGACCACGTCGGCCGGACGGTGCCAGCCGTTGATCAGGGTGGCTGCGCCAGCGAGCACGGCGTAGGCACCGCCGGCTGCTGCGGCGAAGGGCCGCCAGCGGGGCGATACGACTAGGAAAATGGCCATCGCCGCGGCCGCCGCGATGGTGGTGTGGCCCGAGGGCAGCGAGTTGTGTTCCAGTGTGGGGACACCGCGATCGGGCCGGTCCAGGATGAGGTTCTTCAGGATCCAGGTGCTGGCGGCCGAGGCGGCAACTACGCCCACGGCGATGCCGGCCGCCCGCCAACGGCGCCGGGCGAGCGCCACTACCAAGAGAACGACGGCGGCGAGCGCCACCGAGATATCGGGCAGCAAATCCAGGAAGTCGAGGAAGACCCCGCGGCCTAACTGCCAGCCGGCTTCCGCTTCGGCCCAGGCGGACTCGTCCGCGAACTGGCCCAGCGTGGTGCGGACAAAGGCGTAGTACGTGAAGGCAAACGCGGCTACGCAGAGGACGGCGCCGAGCCAGAACAGGATGGGACTTCTGCCCGCCCGTCGGCCGGCGGCGGGCCGGGCCATGCGCTTCTGCTGGTTAGTCATCGCCTTCAAGGGTCGCATAATTTGCTGGACGGATGCCGACAGCCACGCCCTCCTGCCCCCAGCGTAGAGTGGAATGGTGACGATTGAGCCCCTTAGGATGCCGACTTTGGACGAACTGCTGGCCACGGCGCGGGTGGTGTCGTTGCCCATGAAAGTGAAGTTCCGCGGAGTGCTCCGGCGCGAGGTGATGCTCTTCAACGGTCCGGCGGGCTGGACGGAATTCTCTCCTTTTACTGAGTACGACGACGGCGAGGCGGCTTCGTGGCTGCGTGCGGCTGTGGAAGCGGGTTGGCAGGGTTTCCCTAAGCCGGTTCGCAGCAGTGTGCCGGTTAATGCCACCGTTCCCGCGGTTGCCCCGGAGGACGTGCCGGCGGTGCTGGCGCGCTATGACGGGCCGAAGACAGTCAAGATCAAGGTCGCCGAGCGGGGCCAGAGCCTCGAGGATGATGTTGCCCGGGTGGCGGCGGTGTCGGCGGCCGCACCGGGCTCGGCCCTGCGGGTGGATGCCAATGGTGGCTGGGACGTTCCCACCGCCGTCGAAGCCCTGACTCTTCTGGCGGAGTATGGGCTCGAATACGCCGAGCAGCCCGTTCCGGACATCGATGGCCTGCGGCAGGTGCGCCTTGAGCTCCGGCGGCGCGGCATAGGCACCCTGATTGCTGCGGACGAAAGTGTGCGGAAGGAAAGCGACCCGCTCCTGGTGGCACGGGAAGAGGCGGCAGACCTGATCGTGGTCAAGGCACAACCGCTGGGCGGGGTTCGCCGGGCTCTGGATATCGTCGCCCGGGCAGGCCTGCCCGCCGTCGTCAGTTCCGCCTTGGACTCGTCCGTGGGGATCAGCGCCGGGGTTGCGCTGGCAGCGGCGCTGCCCGAACTGCCCTACGCCTGCGGCCTGGCCACGGTTTCGCTGATGGATGGCGACGTGACGGACCAGCCCCTGGTGCCGGCAGGCGGCGAGCTGCCTGTCCGCACGGTGGAGGTAGATGAGGATTTGCTGGAACGATACGCGGCACCGGCCGAGCGGCAGCAGTGGTGGACCGAGCGGCTTGAACGTACCTATAGGACTCTCGCCGAGGTGGCAGCGGGGAGGTAGCGGGATCGAGTGGAGTGGCCGAATAGGAGATGACAGGGGTAGGACAGGCGGGCTGGAAGCGGGCTGGAGGAGGCCGGGGAAGGGCCGGACGGCGAAAGCCGGGCTTGACCGCGGAGGGTTCGCCCCGCCGTCGTTGTTTGTTTGCTTGTTGTTTACTTAGCCTCGGCCTGTTGGTCGGATTGCGCTGAAATGGTGAAAGCCGTTCGCAACCGTTCGATGTGGAAGGCCTCTGAAGTGTCTGATCTGAAAAAACGCCTGCTGCCGATGCTGGGACATACCTCCGGCAAGCGCAGCGCCATGACCTGTGCGCTCAAGTGCGACAACGCCTGCGCCAAGGGCGTGTGCAATACCTCGGACAACAATTACTTCCGCGACATCGTCTCTGCCGAATTCTCCCGGCGGAACATGCTCGGCGTCAGCGGTGCCGGCGTGGTGGCGCTGATGTTCGGCGGGGGAGCGGCTGCGGCCAACGGCTCCGCGGCTGGCTTGGCACCTGCGGCCAAGAAGGGGTTCGGCTCCGGCAACCCGAGCAAGCTGAAGTTCGCGGGAATCGACGGTGTGCGGAACACGGTGGATGACGTGGTTGTGCCCAAGGGCTACAACTGGGAGCCGGTCATCCGCTGGGGCGATCCGCTGTTCCACGACTCCGCCGAGTTCGATCCCGAGAACCAGACGCCGGAGTCCCAGGCGGGCCAGTTCGGCTACAACTGCGACTACCTGGACATCATCGAGATTCAGGGCAGCAACGGCAAGCGCGGTGTGCTGTTCTCGAACCACGAATACACCAATGAGAACATCATGTTCCCGCCGGACATGGATATCAGCCAGGTCCGCAAGACCGCCATGGCCGCGCACGGTCTGTCCGTGGTCGAGGTGGAGCGCAAGGGCAAGGGCCAGCCGTGGAAGTACGTCCGCGGGGCCAAGCTGAACCGCCGCTTCCTGATGGACACGGAGTACGAGTTGACCGGTCCCGCCGCAGGTTCGGCCTTGCTCAAGACCAAGGCGGATCCGAGCGGGCGCATTGTGCTGGGAACGCAGAACAACTGCGCCGGCGGCACGACCCCTTGGGGCACCATCCTCTCCGGCGAAGAGAACTTCAACCAGTACTTCAAGGTTTCGGCGCCGACGGATGAGCAGCGCCGCTACGGTCTCACGAGCACCAATCCGTCGCGTGGCTGGCACATCGAAGAACCGCGCTTCGATACGGACACCGCCGACGGCAAGAACGAGGACAACCGCTTCGGCTGGATTGTGGAAGTGGATCCGTTCGATCCGAAGTCCACGCCGCGTAAGCACACCGCGCTGGGCCGCTTCAAGCACGAGGGCGCCAACGTCACGATCGCCAAGTCCGGCCATGCCGTGTCCTACTCGGGCGACGACGAGCGCTTCGACTACCTGTACAAGTTCGTCTCCAAGGACACGTACCGCGAGGGCGACAAGAAGCACAACATGACGCTGCTGACCGAGGGCGACCTCTACGTGGCCAGCTTCTCCGGCAACTCCCCGGCGAACCAGATTGACGGTTCCGGCGTGCTGCCCAGCGACGGGGCGTTCGACGGCGTGGGCCACTGGATCCAGCTGACCCACAACAACAAGTCCCTGGTACCGGGCATGGAGATCGACCAGGTCCTGGTTTACACCCGGCTGGCCGCGGACAAGATGGGCGCCACCAAGATGGACCGCCCGGAGGACGTGGAGATCAACCCGGCCAACGGCAAGATCTACGTGGCCTGCACCAACAACACCAACCGCACGGCTGCCCAGGCCGATGAGCCGAACCCGCGGGCCAACAACCGCCACGGCCACATCGTCGAAATGACCGAGACCGGGGACCAGACCTCCACCCAGTTCACTTGGAAGCTGCTGCTGGTCGCCGGCGACCCGGAGGTGGACGAGAGCGTGTACTTCAGCGGCTACCCGGCCGACCAGGTCCAACCGCTCTCCTGCCCGGACAACCTCGCGTTCGACTCGGCCGGCAACCTGTGGATCTCCACCGACGGCCAGCCCGGCACCATCCAGCGCAATGACGCCCTGTACCGCGTCACCATGGAAGGCCCCGAGATGGGCAAGGTGGAGCAGTTCATGGCGGTCCCGATCGACGCCGAAACCTGCGGCCCGGTCATCCACGACGAGGACGGCCTGGTCTTCGTGGCGGTCCAGCACCCGGGCGAGGACGGTTCCTGGGACAAGCAGCGCTCGCTGTTCCCTGACTACCTGCCGGCCGGTACCCCGTCGGGCAAGGGCGGCCTGCCCCGCCCGGCCGTGATCCAAATGTTCAAGGGCAAGAACGGCTTCGTCGGCCGGTAGCACTCAGCACCCTAGCGCCCAGCCGCATCGGCAGCAGCGACCCACGGCCGCGTCCACCTTGGTGGGCGCGGCCGTCTGCCTAGGATGGACAGGTGACCGTTGAACTGAACGCCCTCGATGCCGCCCGCTCCGCTGTCAGCGCCCTGCTGGACGGTGGGGTGCGCGATGTGGTGATCGCACCGGGTTCGCGCAGTGCCCCGCTGGCTTATGCGCTCGCCGAGTCCGAGGCCCGCGGGGAGCTGCGGCTGCACGTGCGGATTGACGAGCGGGCGGCGGCCTTCACCGCGCTGGGCCTCTCGCTGGGATCCTTGCGCCCGGTACCGGTGGTCACGACGTCGGGTACCGCCGTCGGCGAACTCCTGCCGGCCGTGATGGAAGCCAACCATGCCGGCGTCGAGCTGGTGGTGCTCACGGCGGACCGGCCGGAGGAACTGCGCGGCACGGGCGCCAACCAGACCACCAGCCAGCCGGGCATTTTTGGCCGGCATGTCCGCTATGCCGTGGATGTGCCCGCGGGTGAGGACCCGGCCGAGGCCATCAGCTCTGGGCTGCTGGCGGGCAAGGGCATCCCGGTCGCACCGGTGGAGACCAGGCAGGGCACACATTCCCTGACCGCCACGCCCTCGCAGGCCCATCAGGGCCAGCACGGGGCGGACCACCACCAAGGCGCCGTGGGTCCGGTGCACGTTAACCTGGCGTTCCGCGATCCGCTGGTGCCGGCAATGAACGACGGCGGGGCTTCGGCTTCGCACCTCGGCTCACCTGCCGCCGGGGTACAGCAGGGCGAGGGGAAGCATGCGCCGGGCGCGCTGTCGGAGCCAGCCGCCCTGAGGGAGGAGTCCGCCGGGGCCGCGTCCACTGCTTCAGCTGCGCCTGCAGCTGAACCGGCGGAGGAACGGCGCACGGTGGTGGTTGCCGGCCACGGTGCCGGTGCCCAGGCGGAGGCTTTCGCCCGCGCGCACCGGCTGCCGCTGCTGGCCGAGCCATCGTCGAATGCACGGTTCGGTCCCAATGCCATCGCGGCGTATCGGCTGCTGCTGGGGCATCTGGATAGGGACATCGAGCGTGCCGTGGTCTTCGGCCGGCCAACGCTCTCCCGGCCAGTGGCCGCCCTGCTAGCCAGGCAGGACGTCCAGACGGCACTGTTCATGCCGGAGCCGGTGGCCTGGTTCGAACCCGGCCGGCGCCGGGAACGGATCATCAGCGAGCCGGCGGAACTCTCCACTTTCTCCGGCACCGGCCCTTCCGGCTGGCTGGAGCGCTGGCAGGACGCCGCCGTCACAGCCGTGCCGGCCATCGCGAAACTGCTGGAGCAGGCAACGGGCCTCACCGGACTGCATGTGGGCCGGGCGGTCTGGGCCACCGCCCAGGGCCGGCTGGTGCTCGGCTCCTCCAACCCGATCCGCGATGTGGATCTCATGGGCGCTCCGGCGCCGGAGCCAGCAGCCTTCGTCCACGCCAACCGCGGTTTGGCGGGGATCGACGGCACCATTTCAACTGCCTCCGGCATCGCGCTGGGTGCGGGCGGGCCGACCACCGTCCTGCTGGGGGACCTGACCTTCCTACACGACGCCACCGGCCTGTTCCTCGGTGACGGCGAAGCGGAGCCGGCCCTGCGCATCGTCGTGGTCAACGATGCCGGCGGCGGCATCTTCTCCCTGCTCGAACACGGCGAGGTGGGCGGACGTGCTGACTATAGCGCCGCCGTCGAACGTCTCTTCGGCACCCCGCACCGCGTGGACCTGGCCGCGATCGCCGCAGCGTACGGAGTGGGCTACCGGCTGGTGGAGGATGAAGCCTCGCTGGCGGCCGCGCTGCGGGAGCCGGTGGCAGGCCGCAGCATCGTCGAGGTGCGCACGGACCGGGCAGCCCTGCGGCAGTTGCATGCTGCGATCACGGAGACCGTGGGAGCGGCGCTGCGTGCCCGGCTGCCCGAGCGGCCCCGGACGTTGCCTCAGGTAACTCCCAGCTGACATCGTGCGTGATCGCAGACCAGCCATAGCCGAAGCATAGGGTTCCCGGCTAGAAAGGAACCCATGACGCACAAAATGCCCCACCCTGACCACGACCGCGGACTCGAATTCGATCTAACGACGCTGAGCCGCCGGCGAACGCTCGGCTTGTTCTTAGGCGCCGGCACGGTGGCCGCCTTGGCCGCCTGCACTCCCGGCACAACCAACGGCTCAACAACGACGGCGGCCACATCGCCGCCCGCTACCGGTTCGGCGTCCGGCTCGACATCCGCATCAGGTGGAGCATCTGCTTCCGGCGCCGCCACGCCATCGTCCACGGTGACCCGTGCCATCGCCGAGTGCGGGGCGGAAATGCCGGACGAAACCGCCGGCCCCTTCCCCGGGGACGGCACGAACGGCCCGAATGTGCTGGAGGCATCCGGCGTGGTCAGGAGCGACATCACGTCCAGCTTCAACGGTTCGGCAACGAGGGCGGAGGGCGTGCCGCTGAAGTTCACGCTGACCTTGCTGGACAACGCCAACGGCTGTAAGGCGCTCGCCGGGGCCGCGGTCTATGTGTGGCACTGCGACCGGGAGGGCCGATACTCGATCTACGATTCCGGTCTGGAAGGCGAGAACTTCCTGCGCGGTGTGCAGGAAGCCGATGCCAATGGACAGGTGACGTTTACGACCGTCTTTCCCGGCGCCTACAACGGACGCTGGCCGCATATCCACTTCGAAGTTTTCGAGTCCGTGTCGAACGCCACGAGTGCCGGGCAGATCCTGAAAGTTTCGCAGATCGCCCTCACGGAGGCGGCCTGCAGGGGCGCCTACGCCGCCCCCGGGTACGAGGTCAGCCGGCGGAACTTTCCCAACACACCGTTGGCCAGGGACAACGTCTTCGGCGACGACGGTGGGATCTACCAGCTGGCCACGATGTCTGGCTCCGCGGCCGAAGGCTACAGCGCCTCGCTGAACGTCACCATCTGAATCTGAGCTGCCGGTCAAGGGCCGGCAGCTCAGATGCCCCGGACGCTGGGCGAGGGTTAGAGCACCTTCGAGAGGAAGGCCTTGGTCCGCTCGTGCTGCGGGTTGCCCAGGACGTCCTCGGGCTTGCCCTGCTCCACCACAACTCCGCCGTCCATAAAGACCACGCGGTCGCCCACTTCGCGGGCGAAGCCCATCTCGTGGGTCACCACCATCATGGTCATGCCCTCGTCGGCGAGCTGGCGCATGACTTCCAGCACGTCGCCCACGAGCTCCGGATCCAGTGCGCTGGTGGGCTCGTCGAAGAGCATCATGTCCGGGTTCATGGACAGGGCCCGGGCGATCGCCACGCGCTGCTGCTGGCCGCCGGACAGCTGGGCCGGGTACGCGTTCTCCCGGTTGTCCAGCCCGACTTTGGCCAGATTGCGCCGGGCGGTTTCGACGGCCTCGGACTTGCCGCGCTTCTTGGCCCGCTGCTGGGCCAGGGTGAGGTTGCGCAGCACGCTCAGGTGCGGGAAGAGGTTGAACTGCTGGAACACCATGCCGATCCGGGTACGGATCTTGTCCAGGTCCGTTTCCTCGTCGGTGATGTCCACGCCTTCCACCAGAATGGTCCCCTTGGTGGGTTCTTCCAGCCGGTTCACGCAGCGCAGCAGCGTGGACTTGCCCGAGCCGGACGGCCCGATGACACACACCACTTCGCCCTGGTCGACGTGGAAGTCGATGCCTTTGAGGACTTCGTTGTCCCCGAAACTCTTGTACAGGCCCCGGACCTCGATTGCGGGACGGTCCTTTCGCAGGGAACTCTCCGTCGCCATGGCTTACCGGCCTCTCTTGTTGTGTCGTTCAAGCTTGGCAACCAGCTGGGTGAGCGGGAGCGTGATGATCAGGTACATCAGCGCCGCCACCATCAGCGGTGTCGCGTTCGCCTGCTGTGAGACGGCATCGCGTGCGAAGGTAGTCAATTCCCGCTCGCTTAGCGCCATGCCGGCGATGAACAGCAGCGAGGTGTCCTTGATCAGGATGACCAGTTCGTTGGTCAGTGGCGGAGTGATGATGCGGAAGGCCTGCGGCAGGACAACCGACACCATGGTCCAGCTCGGGTTCATGCCGAGGGAGCGGGCGGCCTCGCGCTGGCCTGGGGGAACGGCCTCGATGCCGGCGCGGATGGTCTCGGCGATGTACGCGGCGGAGACCACAATCAACGCGATCAGACCGGCACCGGCGCTGCCGCCCGGCGGCCGCCAGTCGAAGGCGATCGGCACGGCGAACGCGAAACCGAAGATCACCAGCAGTGCCGGCAAACCGCGGAAGATTTCGATGTACGCGGTGGCCACCCAGCGATAAGGGCCCACCGGGGAGAGCTTCATGAGCGCCAGCAGCAGGCCGAAAACCAAGCCGCCGACGAACGCGATTGCAGTGTAGACAATCGTGTTCTTTGCGGCGATCAGGATGACTTCGGGGAAGGCTGCGGCAGCAACCTCGGGGTTGAAGAAGTTGGTTTGGATTGCTTCCCAGTCGGCGACGAATACGACGGCGGCGACGGCAAGGATGAAAATGGCGTAGAGCACGCCGCGGAACAGGCGCCTACGGGTAGACGGTTGCACATTCAGGCCTTCCAGAGGTCTTCAGGACAAGCTTCGCCCCGGACAGCTGATCCGGGGCGAAGCTGTAAGGGCGTTACTGGGTGAAGTACTTGTCGTAGATCTCCTGGTACTTGCCGCTGTCCCGCAGCTCGGCCAGTTCGGCGTTCACTGCCTCCAGCAGAGCCTCGCTGCCCTCTTCCTTCACAGCGAAACCGTAGGACTCATCCGTCGGGTATTCCTCGACGATCTCGTACTTGCCGCCTTCCAAGTGGCCTAGGTTGACCGGAAGGTCCTGCAGCACGGCGTCGACGCCGCCCGACTGCAGCGCCGGGAACAGTTCGGCGTCGGACGGGTAGGCCCGGACCTCAGTGTCGGCCGGCACGTTCTCGCGGGTGTACGCCTCGCCGGTCGTGCCCTGCTGCACGCCCACGGACTTGCCTGCCAGATCCTCGATGGACTTGATAGCCGAATCGGCCGGAACCAGCAGCGACTGCAGCGAGTCGTAATACGGCTCGGAGAAGTCGATGTTCTCTTCGCGCTCTTCGGTGATGGTCATTGCGCTGGCGCCGATGTCGCACTGTCCGGAGGCGAGGACCACGCCGGACTGCAGGGCGTCGAAGCCGACATCCTGGATCTGCGTCTCAAGGCCCATACCCGTGGCGATCTCGCGGATCAGGTCCATGTCGTAGCCGGTGTATTCGCCGTTTTCCTCGAACTCGAACGGCGGATACGGAATGTCGGAGCAGACCGTAAGTGTGCCCGGGGTTACCAGGCCGAGCTCATTGCCTTCAGCAGCCTCGGAGCCGCCGTCCGAAGACGAGCCCCCACCGCACGCGGTGAGGGCCAGGGTGCCGGTGGCAAGGATGGAGAATACCTTGACCGCGGTGGATGCGTTTTTGCGCATTGGCTTTCCTACCTGTTCTTTGATGAAAAATCCGGCTTAAGTCTAGCCGTAACATTCGGTAACGGGTGATATGCATCACAGGCTACATTGATTGCCTATTAGTCAACAAGCGGGACTCGCTCAAGTGTACAAATTGTTATGCCGCCGCGACCGGCTGGAGCGTTTCGGGCAGACTAGCGGCGCAGGCCCAGGGCCTCGATCATGGGCCTGAACTTGGCCCAGGTTTCCGCCAGTTCCGCTTCCGGTGTCGAAGCGTCGACAATGCCGCAGCCGGCGTAGAGGCGCACGCGGGTGGGGTTTTCCACCACGGCACCGCGCAGGGCAATGCCCCATTCGCCGTTGCCGGCCCCGTCGGTCCAGCCCACCGGACCGGCGTAAGGGCCGCGGTCCATCTGCTCGAGCTCGCGGATCAGTGCGCCGGCCACCTCGGTGGGCGTTCCGCAGACGGCCGCGGTGGGGTGGACGGCTTCGGCCAGTTCCAACGACGACGGCGCGTGGCCGCCATTGGTGGACAGCTCCGCCGACACATCGGAGGCCAGGTGCCACACGTTGGGCAGTTCGAGCACAAAGGGTTCGCTGTGCGAGGTCATCTCGGAGGTGTACGGCTCCAGTTTGCGCGTCAAGGAGTCGATGGCGATCTCGTGCTCGTGCTGCTGCTTCTCCGAGCCGGCGAGCACCCGTTCAGCGTAGGCGGCGTCGGACTCGCCGTCGATCTTGTGGGTATTGGCGCGGTCCAGCGTCCCGGCCAGGACCCGGGCGCGGGCCACGTTGTTCTCGACCTTGATCAGCATTTCCGGCGTGGAGCCGATGAGGCCGTCCACCCCGTAGGTCCAGCAGTCCTGGTAGCGGATGGCCAGTTCACGCAGCACCTGGGCGGTGGCGATGGGGGAGGATAGCTCGGCGATCACGTCACGGGCGAGCACCAGCTTGCTCAATCCGCCGCCGGAGATCTTCTCCACGCCGGCTGCGACCGCGGCCTTGAAGGCACTTTCGGAAACCTGCCCGGGGTGCAGGCGGTCGGCGGTTTCGGCACCGCGCTCGGCGGAAATCTCATCCAGCCAGCCGGCCAGCGCGGCCTCGGCTGTCTCGGCGCTCAGGTCGGCGCCATCGTCGTCGGTTATATAGGTCAGCCAGCAGCCTTGCTCGCCAAGGCCGACAACAACCTGCGGAACAATCAGCCGCGAGGCGTGGCCGGAGGTCTTGGAGAAGGCAAACGAGCCGAAGGCCACCAGTCCGGTGCCGGGCAGGCCGACGGGGTTGTCCACCTCCGCGTCCTGCTGCAGCTCCCGCCACCAGCGGGCCGCGGTCTGGAACCGGCCGGGACCGGCGTCGGTGAACCGGGCGACCTCGCCCAAACCGACCAGTCCGCCGCCGCGCCGGACCCAGCAGAGCACGTCGTCGCGGACCAGATAGTCCAGTATTCCGGTCGGTGAAGAGTGCTCACCGAGGTCAACGGTGACGGCGCGCAGGGAGGTCATAATGACTTCAAGGTTACCCCGCCTCCGGCGCGCCAAAGCACCGGTGCAAGCTGGCCCACACCCGCCGTTGGGCGGCGACGGCGGCGGCTCCCGCGCCGGGTCTTGGGACGCGGCAAACCGGCGCGGCAAACTTTGAGACAATGAACGGGTGAACCGTGCATCCCTGGACAAGCGCCCTGATGAAGTAGCAGCCATGTTTGATGACGTCGCCCCAAAGTACGACGTCGTCAATGACGTTCTGTCCATGGGGCAGACCCGTCGGTGGCGTCGGATTGTGGTGGACGCGGTCGGTGCCAAGCGGGGCCAGCGCGTCCTGGATCTGGCCGCCGGAACCGGCACCTCCAGCGAGCCTTATGCCGATGCGGGCATCCACGTGGTGGCCTGCGACTTCTCGCTGGGCATGCTGCAGGTGGGCAAGCGCCGCCGCCCGGACATCGACTTCGTCGCCGGGGACGCCACCAGCCTGCCGTTCGCGGACAACTCCTTCGACGCCGTGACCATCTCCTTTGGCCTGCGCAATGTGAATGAACCGCGCAAGGCGCTGCAGGAGATGCTGCGCGTGACCAAGCCCGGCGGCCGGCTGGTCATCGCCGAGTTCTCCTCGCCGACCCTTCCGGTCTGGCGCACCATGTACACCAAATACCTGATGCGGATGCTGCCCGCCATCGCCAGCAAGATCTCGTCCAACCCGGACTCCTATATCTACCTGGCCGAATCCATCCGCGCCTGGCCCAACCAGAACGAGCTGGCCCAGTGGATTGCCGAGGAGGGCTGGCAGGACGTGGCCTACCGCAACCTCACCGGCGGCATCGTGGCCGTGCACCGCGCCCGCAAGCCGGGCCGGACCGACGCGCCCAACGCCAACGCCCAGACCGCGCTCCGCCGCCGGGGCACGAGGGCTGCGCTGTAACCGTGTCCGTTCTGATTGTCGGGGCCGGACCTGCCGGTTCAACCGCTGCCTACTATCTGGCCAAAGCGGGTATTGAAGTTACCGTGTTGGAAAAAACGTCGTTTCCGCGCGAGAAGGTGTGCGGCGACGGACTGACCCCGCGCGCCGTCCGCGAGGTCCAGTTGCTGGGCCTGCCGCATGAGGAATCGGCCGGCTGGCGGCGCAACAAGGGCCTGCGCCTGATCGCCGGCGGGCGGCGGCTGGAACTTGCCTGGCCGGAGCTCTCGGACTTCCCGGACTACGGTTTGATCCGCACCCGGCTGGGTTTCGACGAGGAACTGGCCCGCCATGCAGAGGCGGCCGGGGCCAAGGTGCTGGAACGCCATTCCGTTTCCACTGCGCTGAGGAACGACGCCGGCCGGGTCACCGGGGTGCGCGCCAACATCCTGGACGAACGCGGCCGGAAAACGGGGCAGACGCAGGACTTCAACGCCGACGTCGTCCTCGCGGCCGACGGCAATTCAACCCGCACCGCCCTGAGTCTCGGCATTGAAAAACGCGACGACCGGCCGCTGGGCGTGGCCGTGCGCACCTACTTCACCAGTCCGCGGCACGACGATGACTGGATGGAGGGCTGGCTGGAATTGCCCGATGCCCAGGGCAACCCGCTGCCCGGCTACGGCTGGGTCTTCGGCGTCGGGGACGGCACGTCGAATGTGGGCCTGGGCATCCTGAATTCTTCGCGCTCCTTCGGCAAACTGGATTACAAGCAGGTGCTGCGGGACTGGACCGCCGCCATGCCCAACGAGTGGGGCTACAACCCGGAGAACCAGGTCGGCGAGATCCGCGGCGCGGCCCTGCCGATGGGCTTCAACCGGACCCCGCACTACTCGCCTGGGCTGCTGCTGCTCGGCGACGCCGGCGGCATGGTCAGCCCGTTCAACGGCGAGGGCATTTCCTACGCGATGGAATCGGCCCGCTACGCCGCGGAACTGATCGCCGACACCTATGGCCGGCTGGGCGGTTCACACGGCCAGATCCTCAGCCAGGCCGGCTTCGACTCCTCGCTGGCCCGGTACGCCGGTATCATCCAGGGCCACTGGGGAAGCCACTTCACGCTCGGCCGCGTTTTTGCAGGCCTGATCGGAAAACCTGCCATCATGAAGCTGGCACTGCGGACCGGAATGCCGGTGCCGGTGCTGATGCGCTTTGTGGTGCGGATGCTTGCCAACCTGACGGACCAGGATGGCAAGGCTTTTGAGGATAGAGTTATTCATCTGTTGGAGAAGCTCACGCCGCCGGCGTCCAACCAAGGCCTTTCCACGCACAGCCGCACACCATCTGCCCCGACGATTAGTTAGTGTTATACAGTGACTGACGCAAAACCGAGCTGGACTCCTGCAGGCGCCGGCGTGCCGGACTCCCTGGAGCTGGACACGGCCACCGCTGCCCTCGCCACCAGCCTGAACCTGCCGGCGGGCTTCGCCCCGGTGGCCCAGGATCCCGCTCTCGGGCCCGCCGTATCCACGGCCCTGGCCCGAGTGGAGAAGCGGCTGCGTGCCGCCATCGCGCACTCGGATCCGCTGGCGGACACCACCAGCCGGCATCTTGTCGAGGCCGGCGGCAAACGCATCCGCCCGCTGCTGACCATCCTGGCGTCCCAGCTGGGGGAGGGCCCCGTGCCCGAGGTGCTGCAGGCCGCCGTCGTTGTTGAGCTGACCCACCTGGCCACCCTGTATCACGACGACGTGATGGACTCCGCCCCGTACCGCCGCGGCGCGCCCACCGCCCACGAGGTCTGGGGCAACCAGGTGGCGATTCTCGCCGGCGACCTGATCTTTGCCCGCGCCTCTATCCTGGTCTCTGAGCTTGGCCCGGAAGCCGTCAAGATCCAGGCCCGTACCTTCGAACGGCTGGTGCTGGGCCAGCTGCACGAAACCGTAGGACCGCGCGAAGACGAAGATCCCGTGGAGCACTACCTCTCTGTCATCGCGGACAAGACCGGTTCGCTGATCGCGACCTCGGGCCAGCTGGGCGCCATGTTCGCCAACGCCGGTCCCGAGGTGGTGGACATGATGCTGGAATACGGCGAAAAGGTCGGCGTCGCCTTCCAGCTCGCGGATGACGTCATCGATGTCACCGGGCTGAAGGTCAAGTCCGGCAAGTTGCCCGGCACCGACCTGCGCGAGGGCGTGCCCACGCTGCCGGTCCTGCTGCTGCGCCAGGCCGCCGCGGCCGGCGACAACTCGGCGGCCTCCGTACTCAAGCTGGTGGACGCGGACCTGACGTCGGACGCGGCCCTGGCCCGCGCCGTCGAAGCACTGCGCGAACACCCGGTGACCGCCGAAGCCTGGACCGTGGCCCGCAAATGGGCCGATGACGCCAAAGCGGCTCTGGAACGGCTGCCGGAAAGCACCGTCAAGCTGGCCCTGACCGCATTTGCCGAGGCGGTTGTCGACCGCGACGTCTGATCCCGGTACCGCCTTGGCCAATGCGGGACTTCCCCTAGTGGCCGGAGCGGAACTGCAGTAGGTTCGCAGATAAAGGCAACCTCTGTGGAAAGGACGGCTTCCGTGGCTGAAAAACCAGGCAACCAGACTCCGGACACCCCGGACGTCAGCGAGACCGAACTCCGCAACATGAAGGTGGACGAACTGCGCGACGCGGCCAAAAAGGCCGGTGTCAGCGGCGTCCACGACATGAAAAAGGAAGACCTGGTCGACGCTTTGGCAGCGGCGAAGAACGACGGCGGCAAACCGGCTTCCGGCGGCGACGGTGACGGCGGCCGCAGCGAAAGCGGGGATGTGGGTGCCGGTCCTGACGATGGCAAGGTGCGCACCGGCCCGGACAGCTCGGACTCGCTGAAGTATTCGCAGGAAGTGACGTCCACGGAAGACGAACCGGAGCGCGAGGGCCGCAGCCTGGTCACCACGCACCACGAGGTGATCAAGCAGTGGGCAGAGGAGCGAAACGCCACGCCTGCCACCGTCAGCGGCACCGAACACGATGACCACCTGGGCGTCCTGCGTTTCGACTTCGGCGGGGACAGCCAGGACCTGCAGCACGTGAGCTGGGATGAATGGTTCAAGACCTTCGACGAGCGCCGGCTGAACTTCATCTATCAGGAACAGCGCACCGACGGCAGCGACTCCAACTTCTTCCGGCTGGAGAATCCGAACCGCGAAGACGCCTAACCCGCTCCGGCGCCGGCCTGTTAGAGCTGCGCCATGACCGCCCGGAGCTCGGCGGCCTTGCGTGCCCGGATGGCGGGATCCACGATGGGCCGCTGCGGCGTAAAGTACAGTCCGTCGTCGTGCCAGCGGGGCAGCACGTGCTGGTGGTAGTGCCAGACGTGCTGGCTCCCGGCGGGCTCGTTGTGCTGGCGGGTGGTAATACCGTCCGGCTGCCAGGCCTTCTTCATGGCGACGGCGATGTCACGGCTCAGCGACGCGATCTCTGCCAGGACATCGTCGGGCATGTCGTAGAGCAGTTCGAAGTGTTCCTTCGGCCCCACCAGCACGTGCCCGGGTTCGGGCTCAAAGCCGTGCGACGCGATCCAAGCCATGGCCAAGTCCGTGGAGGCCACCAGATCCTCCGGGCGGCAGAGGTTCGCCTGGAACCGGAACTGCCCGGAGGCGAAGTCGCAGAAGGGGCACTGGTAATTTTCGGGAGCGTGGCTCGGCCAGATCATGGGGTCAGTCTTGCAGTTCGTCGTCGTTCTCATCGTCATTGAAGACCCAGTCGAACATGTCGAAGACGAACTCGCTGAAGGTGGATTCCTCGCTTTGCCAGCGCTGCTTGCCGGTGTTGGTACGGATCCAGACGATGGGGTCGGGAACGGCAAGGTGCTCGGTCCGAAAGCCCCAGTTGGCTTCTTCATCCATTTCGTCGAGAAAGAGCAGGTAGCCGTCCTCGATTTCCAGCTCGTCCGGATCCCAGAAGAAATCGTGGGCCTCCATCAGGTCCTCGCAGCCGCCCAGCGCATGGTAGAACTCCACCAGCGCCTGCGGAATCTGGAACTTGTGTTCGCCGAGGAGGCCTTCGAGTTCGTCGTAGGAGATGCCGTCTTCTTCGCTCCACTTCCGGCCCAGGTACTTGGGGACGAGGGCACGGAACTTGTCCACGAACATTTCGGGCATGGGGGCTCCTTGACTGGTGGGGTGGGTCGCTCACCATCCTACCTGCGGGTGCCCGTTGGCCAGCCCTGTTACCCCTCCGGCCTCAGTTCCGGCGGCGCTGCGCCAGCCCGGGGTAGTCAACCACGATGCCGTCCGCGTCAACCGTGACTTCGGCGCTGAAGTTGCCCGAATCGAAACCGACCAGCGCGGTGCCGGTGACGTCGTCGTACGCCTTGATTCCGGTGTAGCGCTGCAGGGCGGGAACCACCTGCAGGCTGGGCATCCGGACAAATGCGACGGCGAGGTCGGCGGAGACCTGCTCGTCATGGACCAGGCCCAGGCGAAGGATCGGCATGGTGTTGGTGACCGGGCACAGCCCCAGGTCGCAGTCCACTGCCCCGACCAGCGCGGACGGATCCGCCAGCCCCGGCTCGGGCAGGTCCACGATGCCCCAGGCGCGCGTTTCTGCGCTCCACTCGCCGTTGGTCGCGCGCAACAGTTCCAGGTGGCGGCTCCAGCCGTGGCCGTGCACCGTGACCATCAGGCGCTCGGTGAACCAGTTCTGCGTGGTGGTCAGCGACCAGCTGGCGGCGTATTCGGAGGTGCGGGAGGCGCCGTGGGCGGTCAGCCGCTCGGGCTCGAGGTTGATCGTGGCCGAATCCGCCCGGCTCGAGTCGTCCTCACCCAGCCAGCTGTGCGTCCGGCTTTCATGCGTTTCATGTGCCATGGCCCAAGCCTTGTGCCTGTGCCCGGATATGGCAAGACCACGGCGGGCAGGAGTGCGCCGGGCACATGACCGTTCATTGCGCCAGGCGCCGTTCGACCGCGCTGTGCCGGGGAAACTGCCGCTATTGTAGTGCCTCATGCCACCTGTCCTGATTGCCTGCGCGCACGGAACGTCCAACCCGGCCGGCCGCCGCGCCATCGATGCCCTCCGCCACGAGGTGGCCCGCTTGCGGCCGGGGACCGAGGTGCGCGAGGCCTACGTGGACGTACAGGAGCCGGCGCTGCCCGACGTCGTTGCCGCGTTGCCGGCAGGGCGCCGCGCCGTCGTTGTTCCGCTGTTGCTCTCCGCGGGCTACCACACGAGCGTGGACATCCGGCAGGCGGTGGAAAGCCGCCCGGCTACCTGTGCGGCCGAACCCCTGGGTCCTGATGAGCGGCTGGCCTCGCTGCTGCAGGAACGTCTGGCGGAGTCGGGGGCAGCTAACGACGACGCCGTGGTGCTGGCCGCGGCCGGGTCCAGCCTGACGGCGGCAGCGGGAGCCGTGGCGGAACTGGCCGGCATGCTGCGGAAGCTGCGGTCTGGTCCGGTGACCGCCGGCTTCGGTGCCTCGGCGAGGCCGTCCGTGGCCGAGGCCGTGGCTGCTGCCCGGCAGGAATCGGCCCGAGCGGGATCCGCCGGCGTGGGGTCTGCTCGGGTGGCAGTGGCGTCCTACCTGCTGGCGCCGGGGTTCTTCCACGACAAACTTGCCGGCGCCGGTGCGGACATCGTCACCGGGCCGCTGCTGCCGCACCCGGTTCTGGCCCAGCTGGTGCTGGACCGTTACGACGCTGCCGTGGCCGCGAACTTCACCCGCGGATAGCACCTGCGGATTGGCCGGCACCACGGCCGCGGGCAGGCGGCCCCCGCGCGGCCGGGCAGCGCGCTTTCGACGTTTTGCATGCGACGCTTTCATTACGGGAAGCGCGTAATAAGTCGTCGGAAGACGGGCAATATTTCCGCACAATACGTCGCGCAACAGGCCGTGACCGGATGTTTCGGGAGCATTGTCGCCGGTCCGGCGGGCTCCGTACGCTCGTCCACTATGAGCGCACCAGCAGCATCCGCAGAGACCAGAACAGGCAGGCCGTCCCGTCCGCCCACCAAGCCGCACGGCCAGTGGAAGATCGACGGAACCGAGCCGCTGAACGGCAACGAGGAATGGAAGCAGCAGGACGGCGGGCTCAACGTCCGCCAGCGGATCGAGCAGATCTACGCCAAGGGCGGCTTCGACTCCATCGAGGCCACCGACCTGCACGGCCGCTTCCGATGGTGGGGGCTGTACACCCAGCGCCGGCCGGGGATCGACGGCGGCAAGACGGCCACGCTGGAACCGCACGAGCTCGAAGACAAGTACTTCATGCTCCGCGTGCGCATCGACGGCGGCGCCCTGAGCACAGACCAGCTCCGGGTGATCGGCGGGATCTCCACGGAGTTCGCCCGGGACACGGCGGACCTGACGGACCGGCAGAACATCCAGCTGCACTGGATCCGGGTGGAGGACGTGCCGGAAATCTGGAACCGGCTGGAGGCGGCCGGACTCTCCACCACCGAAGCCTGCGGCGACGTACCGCGAGTCATCCTCGGTTCACCCGTGGCGGGCATCGCGGCGGACGAAATCATCGACCCGACGCCGGCCATCCGGGAAATCTCCGAGCGCTACATCGGAGATGAGTCCTTCGCCAACCTGCCGCGCAAATACAAGACCGCCATCACCGGCCATCCTAGCCAAGACGTGGTCCACGAGATCAACGACTTCGCACTGGTGGGCGTGGTGCACCCCGAGCTCGGTCCCGGTTACGACCTCTGGGTGGGCGGCGGCCTGTCCACCAATCCGCGGTTGGCCGAACGGCTGGGCGTCTTCGTCCCGCCGGAGCGGACGGCCGAAGTGTGGGTCGGCGTCACCAGCATCTTCCGCGACTACGGGTACCGGCGGCTGCGCAACAAGGCCCGGCTGAAATACCTGCTGGCCGACTGGGGGCCGGAGAAGTTCCGCGCCGTCCTGGAGGAGGAGTACCTCTCCGCCCCGCTGCCGGACGGCCCTGCCGCGCCCAAGCCCACTTCGCCCGGTGACCACGTCGGCGTGCACCGGCAGAAGGACGGCCGGTTCTACCTCGGTGTCACGCCGGTGGTGGGGCGCGTTTCCGGCAGCACGCTGGTCCAGCTGGCCGACCTGCTGGAGGCCAAGGGTTCCTACCGGCTGCGAACCACACCGCACCAGAAACTGGTGCTGCTGGACATAGCCGAGGAACATGTGGCGGAACTGACGGTAGAACTCGACAGGCTCGGCCTCAGCGCCGCACCCTCCCTGTTCCGCCGCGGCACCATCGCGTGCACCGGGATTGAATTCTGCAAGCTCGCCATCGTGGACACCAAGACCACCGCGGCGGCGGCGATCACCGAGCTGGAAACCCGGCTCAAGGACCTTGCGGACAGCGGGGAGCTGCC
The DNA here is from genome assembly GCF_057656375.1 of Arthrobacter sp. Soil_C_60. Lineage (NCBI taxonomy): Bacteria > Bacillati > Actinomycetota > Actinomycetes > Micrococcales > Micrococcaceae > Arthrobacter > Arthrobacter sp. Soil_C_60. The sequence continues at coordinate 112,501 of NZ_JBDGKM010000001.1, forward strand.
GCAGCAGCTGAGCCTGAACATCAACGGCTGCCCGAACTCGTGCGCCCGGATCCAGACCGCCGACATCGGGCTCAAGGGCCAGCTGCTGCCGGACGGCAACGGCGGGCAGACCCCGGGCTTCCAGGTCCACCTCGGCGGCGGACTGGCCGCGGTGGACCGTGCGGAACCGGGCCTGGGCCGGACGGTCCGCGGACTGAAGGTCACGGCGGATGGCCTGGTCGACTACGTGGAACGGCTCATCCGGCAGTACACCACCGCAAAGAACGACGGCGAGACCTTCGCGGAATGGGCGCACCGCGCCGAGGAAGGAGCACTGAAATGACCGCACGTCCAACCATGGCAACATCGTCGTCCCGTTCCCGGAGCGAGGAGCAGTTGCGTGCGCTGGCCGACGCCGGGACGGCCGAACTGGGGTGGGACGCCCCGGCACCCGAGGTTGTCGCCTGGGCGGCACGGAACTTCGGCACAGCCGAGGCCGCGGTCGCCTGCTCCATGGCCGATGCGGTACTGCCGCATCTGGTCGCGCAGCAGCTGCCAGGCGTCGATGTCCTGTTCCTGGAAACCGGCTACCACTTTCCGGAAACCCAGGCCACGCGCGACGAGGTAGCGCGTTCGCTGGACGTCAACGTGGTGGACGTGCTGCCGGAGCAGACGGTGGCCGAGCAGGACCGCAGCCTCGGCACGGACCTGTTCTCGCGCGACGCGGCCTTATGCTGCGAACTGCGCAAGATGCGCCCGCTGAAAAAGGCCCTGTCCGGCTACGGCGTCTGGTTCACCGGCGTCCGCCGCGATGAGGCACCCACGCGGACCAACACCGAACTCGTCACCTGGGACAGCGCGCACGCCCTGGTCAAGGTCAACCCCTTGGCAGGCTGGAGTTTCGATGACCTGCTGGAGTACGCCGGCCGGAACGGGGTGCCGGTAAACCTGCTGCTGTCCAACGGCTATCCGTCCATCGGATGCAAGCCCTGCACCCGCCCGGTTGCCCCGGGCGAAGACCCTCGTGCCGGCCGCTGGGCCGGCCTCGCCAAGACGGAATGCGGAATCCACCAATGAACACCACTTACCTGACCGAAGACCGCCCGCCCGCCGCGGCACCCACTACGGCAGCCAGCGCCCCGCGCGCCGCCCTGTCTTCGCTGGACGCGCTGGAATCCGAGGCCATCCACATCATCCGCGAGGTGGTCGCCGAGTTTGAGCGGCCGGCCCTGCTGTTCTCGGGCGGCAAGGATTCCGTGCTGATGCTGCACCTGGCCACCAAGGCCTTCTGGCCCGGCAAGGTGCCGTTCCCGGTGCTGCACGTGGACACCGGCCACAATTTCCCCGAAGTGCTCGAATTCCGCGACCGGACCGTGGAAAGGCTGGGGCTCCGCCTGGTGGTGGGCAGCGTGCAGGAGTTCATCGACCGCGGCGAACTGTCCGAGCGGGCGGACGGCACCCGCAACCCGCTGCAGACGGTGCCCCTGCTGGACGCGATTTCGCGCCACCGGTTCGACGCGGTTTTCGGCGGCGGCCGGCGGGACGAGGACAAGGCGCGGGCGAAGGAACGGATCCTGAGCCTGCGCGACGAGTTCGGCCAGTGGGACCCGCGCAACCAGCGCCCCGAACTGTGGAACCTCTACAACGGCCGGCACACCGTAGGCCAGCATGTCCGCGCGTTCCCCATCTCCAACTGGACCGAGCTGGACGTCTGGCGCTACATCGAGCGCGAAGGCATCGAGCTGCCGGGCCTCTACTACGCCCATGAACGCGAGGTGTTCCGGCGGGACGGCATGTGGCGGGCGGTCGGCGAAGTGTCGCGGCCGCGTGACGGCGAGGAAGTGCTGACCAGGACGGTGCGCTACCGGACGGTGGGGGACATGTCCTGCACCGGCGCCGTGGAATCCGCCGCCGCTACCGCCCACGACGTCGTCATCGAAGTGGCGGCCTCCACCCTGACCGAACGTGGCGCCACCCGGGCCGATGACCGCATCTCCGAGGCCGCCATGGAAGACCGCAAGAAGGACGGCTACTTTTAATGACCACCACCGACTTCCAGACCGCCACGCTGTTCCGGTTCGCCACGGCCGGTTCCGTCGACGACGGCAAGTCCACGCTGGTGGGCCGGCTGCTGCATGACAGCAAATCGATCCTCGCGGACCAGCTCGAAGCGGTCACCCGCACCAGCGCCGAGCGCGGCTTCGGCGGAACCGCGTCCGGCAGCGGGCAGGGCCAGCAGATCGACCTGGCCCTGCTGACCGACGGCCTGCGCGCCGAGCGGGAACAGGGCATCACCATCGATGTCGCCTACCGCTACTTCGCCACCGAAAAGCGCAGCTTCATCCTGGCCGACTGCCCGGGCCACGTGCAGTACACCAAGAACACGGTGACCGGCGCATCCACGGCGGATGCCGTCATCGTACTTATCGATGCCCGCAAGGGCGTGCTGGAACAGACCCGGCGGCATCTGGCCGTGGCCCGGCTGCTGCGGGTGCCGCACATCGTCGCCGCGGTCAACAAGATCGACCTGGTGGAGTTCAGCGAGGGCGTGTTCCGGGATGTGGAGGAACAGTTGCTGGCCGCCGCCGCGGAGCTGGGGCTGCCCGACGTGCGCGTTGTGCCGGTCTCCGCGCTGGAAGGCGATAACGTCGTCGAGCTCTCGGCCCGCACGCCCTGGTACACCGGGCCGGCGCTGCTCGAGGTGCTGGAAACGCTGCCCGCGGTGGACGAACTCGAGAACGAATTCGAAGCGTTCCGGTTCCCTGTGCAGTCGGTCATCCGGCCGCAGGGGGCGCTGGCGCCGGGGCTGGACCCCGAGGCGTTCCGCGACTACCGCGGTTACGCCGGGCAACTGGCCTCCGGTGTGGTCCGCGTCGGCGACAGCGTCACCGTGCTCGGCTCCGCCGCCGGGACCCAAATAACGACGTCGGTGGCCGGCATCGATTTCGCCGGCACCTCCCTGGCGGAGGCCTCCGCGCCGCAGTCCGTGGTGCTGCGGCTCAGCGACGATATCGACATCAGCCGCGGCGACCTGCTGGTGGAAACCGGCACCTTCGCTACGGCAAGCCAGGACCTGCACGCCTCGCTGTGCTGGCTCTCGCCCAAGCCGCTGCGTGAGGGCGCCAAGGTGCTGATCAAGCACGGCAGCAGGACCGTGCAGGGGCTCGTCCGCTCCATCACCGGCCGACTTGATCTGGCCAGCTTTTCGCAGGAGCCGGCGGCGGACCTGGGACTCAACGACATCGGAACCGTGCAGATCGGGCTGGCCTCCGCGCTGCCGGTTGAAGCCTACGAACGGCACCGCCGGACCGGGGCCTTCCTGGTGATCGATCCCGTCGACGGCAATACCCTCGCCGCCGGCATCGCCAGCGGGATTCCGGACGGGGAGGGGGAGCCTCGTGGCGGCTAAACGGACCCGGAAGAAAGGGCTCCTGCTCTCCAGCCGCACGTCCGAAATCCTGCTCGCCGTCGGGCTGGCCGTCGCGATTGTTGCCGGGGCGGTCGCTGCTTCCGGCGCAGCCGACCGCAGCAGTGGACGTGAGGCCGAGGTTCCGGTCAGTAATGCGCAGGAGCTGCGGCTCGGCTACTTCGCCAACGTGACCCATGCACCGGCCCTGATCGGAGTGGACAAGGGGTTTTTCGCCGAGGAACTCGGCGGGACGGAACTGTCCACGCAGGTCTTCAACGCAGGTCCGGCCGCCGTGGAGGCGCTGAATGCCGGCGCCATCGACGCGGCGTTCATCGGCCCCAATCCGGCGATCAACTCCTATGTGCAGAGCGAGGGACGGTCCCTGCGGATCGTCTCGGGGGCGAGTTCCGGGGGTGCCCAGCTGGTGGTGCGCGAAGGTATCGACAACCCCGAGGACCTGGAGGGAGCCACGCTGACCACGCCGCAGCTTGGCGGGACGCAGGATGTTGCCCTGCGGGTCTGGCTGAAGGAACAGGGGATTGCCATTGCCGCGGACGGCCGGGCGGGCGCTGCCATCAACCCGACGGAGAACGCAGGGACCCTGCAGCTGTTCAAGGACGGACAGATCGACGGCGCGTGGGTGCCGGAACCGTGGGCCTCGCGGCTTGTGCTCGAAGCCGGCGCGAAGGTGCTGGTCGATGAGCGGGACCTGTGGCCGGAGGGCCAGTTCACCACCACGCTGCTGATTGTGGGCACCGACTTCCTGAACCGGCATCCCGAGCAGGTCAAGGCGCTGATCACCGGCGAACAGCGGTCCGTGGACTGGCTCAACGAGACGTCGGCAGCAGATCCGGCCGAGGTGGCGGATGCCATCAATGCCGGGCTGGAAGGCGCTCACGGCCTGCCGCTCACCGACGAGGTGATCGGGCGCTCGCTGGCGAACATCACGTTCACCATGGATCCCCACGCCACCGCACTGGCCCAGCTGTTGGAGGACGGCGTCACGGCCGGCACCACCGAGCAGGCCGATATCAGCACCATCCTGGATTTGTCCATCCTCAACGGTCTCCGGACGCAGGAAGACAAGCCTGCCGTTCCTGCTGCCGGCCTGGGCAAGGAGTAAGGACCATGACTTCCCAAAACAGTGTGCTGCAACGCACCGGCGCCCAATTGGAAATCAGCGGCCTGTCCAAACGCTTCGGACCGGACGCCCCGCTGGTGCTGGACAACGTCAATCTGAGCGTGGAGCGAGGCGAGTTCGTTGCGCTGCTCGGCGCCTCGGGCTGTGGCAAGTCCACCCTGCTGAACCTGGTGGCCGGTCTGGAAGAACCAACGGCAGGAGAGCTGAAAGCTCCGGAAGCGGCGTTTATGTTCCAGGACGCCTCGTTGTTTCCCTGGCTTTCGGCGCAGGCCAACGTCGAGCTGGCGCTGGAACTGCGCGGGGTGGGACGGCAGGAGCGGACAGAACAGGCTCGGGAATTGCTGGAGCTGGTCCACTTGGGCGGAGCCGGGAAAAAGCGTCCGCACGAACTGTCCGGTGGCATGCGCCAGCGGGTGGCCTTGGCCAGGTCGCTGGCCCAGTCCCGTGAGCTGCTGCTGATGGACGAACCGTTCGCCGCCCTCGATGCCATCACCAGGGACCTGCTGCATGACGAACTGGAACGGATCTGGCGCCGGACCGGGCGGACCATCATCTTCATCACGCACAATGTCCGTGAAGCGGTCAGGCTGGGGCAGCGGGTATTGCTGATGTCCTCCCGGCCCGGTCGGATCGTTGCCGAATGGAATGTCGGAGACGGGCTGGACGCCCGGGACCGTGCCGAACTGGCGGGCGAAATCACCACCGAGTTGCGACGGGAGATCCGCCGTCATGCGGCTTGAGACAGAATCCAACGACGACGTCGGCCGGCTCGAAGCCGGACTGGATGCGCTGCAGGCCGAGCAACCGGGCCGGCCAACGGTCAGGCCGGCCATCGGCAAGGCCCTGCTGCCCGTGTTCGCGCTCGCCGCCATCGTCTATGCGTGGCAAATGTATATCTGGATCGTGCAGCCGCGCCCGGACATCCTGCCCGGACCGGCCGACGTGGCCGCGGCGCTGGGCTCCTTGTGGGGCGACGGCGCGGCGCAGGAGACCATCCTCACCAGTCTCGAACGCGGTGTGCTCGGATTCCTGATCGCAGCGGTGATCGCTACCCCGGCCGGCCTGCTGCTGTCCCAGCACAAGGGGCTGCGAGCCGCGTTCGGCCCGCTCATCTCCGGGCTGCAGGTCCTGCCGTCCGTGGCCTGGGTTCCGGCTGCCATCATTTGGTTCGGCCTGACCGATGCCACGGTGTACTTCGTGGTGCTCATGGGGGCCGTGCCTTCGATCATCAATGGGCTCATTTCCGGCGTTGACCAGGTGCCGCCGCAGTTCCTGCGGGTAGGCCATGTCCTGGGCGCCAGCCGCTGGCAGCAGGCGACCCGGATCATTCTCCCTGCCGCGCTGCCCGGCTACATCGGCGGCCTCAAACAGGGTTGGGCCTTCTCCTGGCGCTCGCTGATGGCGGCCGAAATCATCACGGTCGGCGGGTCCATGGGCTTCGGCCTGGGCTCGCTGCTGCAGCAGGGCCGGGACCTGTCCGATATGGCCATCGTCGTGTCGGCCATTCTGCTGATCCTGGCCATCGGCATTGTCATTGAATTGCTGGTTTTCGCCCCCGTGGAGCGCAGGCTGCTGCGCGGGCGGGGACTGCTGAAGTCCGGTGTGGCCTGAGTCCAGCGATGCTCGCCTTCCACAATCTCTCTTTCCACTGGCCTGAATCCCGAAAGGAACACTCCCATGACCACATCCCCCCTTGCCTCGCCCCAGTCAGGCGCAGGAAAGTCATCCGAGCCGGAGGCTGCACTGGCTCCTCATTCCGACGGCGCAAGGCCGCTTCGCGTCGCCGTCGTTGGTTCCGGTCCAGCCGGCGTTTATGCCGCCGATATCCTCACGAAAAGCGACGAGGTGGCCTCCGGCGCAGTGCAGGTCAGCATCGACCTCTTCGACCGCTACCCGGCCCCGTACGGACTGATCCGCTACGGCGTCGCCCCGGACCACCCGCGCATCAAGGGGATCGTGACGGCGTTGCACAAGGTGCTGGACCGCGGCGATATCCGGTTCTTCGGCAACGTGGACTACGGCACGGACCTGTCCCTGGCCGATCTGCGCGAACACTATGACGCGGTCATCTTCGCCACCGGCGCCATTAAGGACGCGGACCTGAACATTCCCGGCGTCGAGCTTGAAGGCTCCTTCGGAGCCGCGGACTTCGTCTCCTGGTACGACGGCCACCCGGACGTTCCCCGCGAGTGGCCGCTGGAGGCCAAGGAAATTGCGGTCATCGGCAACGGGAATGTGGCCCTCGATGTTGCGCGTGTGCTCTCCAAGCATGCCGACGACCTGCTGACTACCGAGATCCCGGACAACGTCTACCGGGGCCTGAAGAATTCGCCGGTGACCGATGTCCACGTCTTCGGTCGCCGCGGTCCAGCTCAGGTGAAGTTCACGCCGCTGGAGCTGCGCGAACTCTCGCATTCCCGCGACGTCGACATTGTGCTCTACCCGGAGGACTTTGACTTCGACGAAGGCTCGGACGGGCAGATCCGCTCCAACAACCAGACCAAGACCATGGTCAACACGCTGACCAACTGGCTCGTGGAAGAGCAGGACACCGGAGCTTCGCGCCGGCTGCACCTGCATTTCCTGCACAACCCGGTGGAAATCCTCGCCGGCAGCGGCGAGGCAGCCGGCCGGACCACGGGAATCCGTTTCGAGCGCACCGAACTCGACGGTACCGGCAACGTGCGCGGCACCGGCGAGATCGTTGAGTACCCGGTCCAGGCCGTCTACCGGGCGGTGGGCTACTTCGGATCCGCGCTGCCCGACGTGGAATTCGACCACCAGCGAGGCGTGGTCCCGAACGACGGCGGCAAAGTGCTGGATGCTGATGGAAATCCGGTACCGGGGCTGTATGCCACGGGCTGGATCAAGCGTGGTCCGGTGGGCCTGATCGGGCACACCAAGGGCGACGCGCTGGAAACCATCACCCATCTGCTGGCGGACCGCGCCGGACTACCGGCTGCGGCGCGGCCGGACGAAGCCGCCATCCTGGAACTGCTCGGGGACCGCAGGGTGGAATACACCACGTGGGACGGCTGGCTGGAACTGGATGCCCACGAGCGGGCACTGGGTGCCGAAGCAACGGAAGCCGGCCCGGTGGCGCGCGAACGGGTCAAGGTAGTACCCCGGGACGACATGGTCCGGATCTCCCGTCCATCGGTGGCCACCGCTGCCTTCGGGGGAGTGGCCGCCGCCGGCACGGACCGCGGCTAGGAGGAACCGGATTCGGCCGCGAGCCGGCGCACGGTCAGGGCCAGCCAGAGATGGACCCGGTCCGCCGTGGACGCCGGGTCGTAGCCGGTCAGCTCGATGATCTGGGCCAGCCGGTACCGCACGGAGTTCCGGTGCAGCCCGAGGGTCTCCGCGACCGCGGCTACCGAACCGTTCAGTTCCAGATAGGTTTCCAGCGTGGACATAAGCTGGGCATCGTGGGCGGTGTCGAACTCAGCCAGCGGATCAAGCGCCTCGGCGGCGAGGTCGGCCAGCGGCACGTCTTCGGAGGCCATCAGCAGCGAGGTCAGCGACAGCCGCTGCGGAACGTTCAGCCGGGCGCCGTGGGTGAGGGCTTCCTTCGCCTCGAAGTAGCTCCAGCGCAGGCCGTTGGGCTGGGCATAACTGCCGCCCACACCCACGGTGGCGGTGAGGCCCGCGTCGTACAGGTAGCTGCTGAGTTCCTCGCCGAGCCGCTCGCCGGACTCGGCGTCCCGGACCACCAGAACCAGCCGCTCGTCGACGAGCCCGGTGGCGGCCCCTTCGAAGGCGGCGGGCAGCGGCAAGGTCCGCAGCGCGGGGCGCTGCCCGGTGGCGGTCTGGACCAGCATGACCAGCTGGCGCCGGGCGGTGTCGACGCCGATGGTGTTCAGCCTCAGCGTCGCATCCTGGCCCTGCAGGGTGCCGCGGACAATGTCCTGCAGGATCTGTCCGGCTGCATTGCGCTGGGCTGCCCGGTGCTTGGCCTGGTTGCTCAGTTCCAGGCTGATCATGCTCTGCGCATAGTCGACGATGGCATTGCGTTCGTAAGGTTCCGCCAGCGCAAGGGCGCAGCGGTCTTTCAAACCGGTGGCGATGGGCACCTTGTTCCAACTGCCGGTGGTGCCGGCTCCGGTGCTGTACAGAACGGCGCCATACTGCGAAAGCTCGACGTCGGTACCCACCATTCCGGCCAGGGTGCGCAGCAGCGCCGGCAGCCCGCCGCCGCCCAGCAACGAGGCCGAGAGAGCCTGGTGGTCGGAGAGCAGACGCTCAAGTTTGCGGTAGTGGTCGGCCGAGATTGCATCGGCCACCATTCGGCTGATTGCGACGAAGGGCGTTTCGTACGGTATTTCGAATACCGGCAGGTTCAACTGGTCTGCCTCGTTCAGGAACGCCGGCGGCACTTTGCTGTGCGAGAGGCCCAAAGCGAAGCCGATTGCAACAACACCGGCCTCGTGGACGCGCGCAACGAAGCGCCGTTGCGCGGCAGCGGTCTTCTGGCGCAGCCCGGTTGTCAGCACCACCTCGCCGCCGCTGAGGAAAGGCAGCGGGTCTTCCAGTTCGGTAGTAGCTACCCAGGTGATGGCCGCATCGGGATTGCCGGATGCCTTCCCCACGACGCGCAGGTGCAGGGACTTTTGGGCCAGGAGATTGGCAAGAGAGACAGCCATAGGGCCACTATACGGGTATTCATTGTGCAGCTGCACTACATAGAGACGATGACGCAGCGGGAAAAGCAACCTGGTTCACAGCGAACAGGGATAACGGTTTGTGCGTTGACCAGCGAGGTGCTGTTCCTCGCGCATGGGGCCGGGTCTATGATGGGCGAAATCAGTCATTTTGCAATCGATAAGAGGTCCCAGCATGAGCAATCTGTCGCACCCGAAGGGGGCGCCGCCGGCCAAGCCGCCGCGCGAGATGTGGTCCACCCGTAAAGTGTTCATTCTCGCCGCCATCGGCTCCGCCGTCGGCCTGGGAAATATCTGGCGCTTTCCCTACGTCGCCTATGAAAACGGCGGCGGGGCGTTCATCATTCCGTATCTGGTCGCACTGTTGACGGCCGGCATCCCGCTGTTGTTCCTCGACTATGCGGTGGGGCACCGCCACCGGGGCTCCGCGCCGCTGGCTTACCGGCGTCTGACGCCGAAGGCCGAAGGGCTCGGCTGGTGGCAGGTAGCCATCTGCTTCATCATCTCCATCTACTACGCGGTGATCATCGCGTGGGCCGGCATGTACATGATCTTCTCGTTCACCGAGGCTTGGGGCGCCGATCCTGCAGGGTTCTTCCTCGGGGAATTCCTCCAGGTCAGCGAGAACGTCAACATCGGCTTCGACTTCGTGCCCAATGTGCTCATCCCGCTGGTCATCGTCTGGGCCTTGGTGCTGCTGGTCCTGGCGGCCGGCGTCCAGAAAGGCATCGGCCGGGCCAACATCATCTTCCTGCCGCTGCTGCTGGTGATGTTCCTGGTTCTGGTAGTCCAGTCGCTGTTCCTGCCCGGTGCGGCCGATGGACTGGACGCTCTGTTCACCCCGGACTGGGGTGCGCTGACAAACACCGGTGTGTGGGCGGCTGCCTATGGCCAGATCTTCTTCTCGCTGTCCGTGGCCTTCGGCATCATGGTCACGTACGCGTCCTACCTCAAGCGCAAGACGGACCTGACCGGCTCGGGCTTTGTGGTGGCCTTCGCCAACTCCGGTTTCGAGATCCTGGCCGGTATCGGTGTCTTTGCCGCCGTCGGTTTCATGGCCTTCACCGCGGGCGCCGAGGTTGGCGACGTTGCCGGTGCAGGCGGCATCGGCCTTGCGTTTATTGCCTTCCCGACCATCATTTCCGAGGCCCCGCTGGGCGCGCTGCTCGGTGTCCTCTTCTTCGGGTCGCTGGTTTTTGCCGGCTTCACCTCGTTGATCAGCATCATCGAAGTCATCATTTCGGCTGTTCAGGACAAGCTGGGCATGGGGCGGGTCAAGACGACCTGGATTGTCGGTATCCCGCTGGCGCTGATCTCGATCCTGCTGTTCCCGACCACCACCGGACTGAACCTGCTGGATGTCACGGACGCCTTCGTCAACAACTTCGGCATTATGGCCTGTGCGTTCGTCACGGTCCTGCTGCTGACGTACGCCTTCCGGAAGCTGCCGCTGCTGGGCGGACACGTCAGCGACGTGTCCTCGATCAAGCTCGGGCTTCCCTGGCGGATCCTGGTGGGCATTCTGTCACCGATCGTCCTGGGCTACATTCTGATCAGCGAACTGATCAAGAAAATCCAGGAAGGCTACGGCGAGATGCCAATGTGGTTTGTGGGCGTCTTTGGCTGGGGCATGGTGGTGGCGCTGATCGTGGTTGCCCTGGTCCTGTCCCTCATCCCGTGGAGCAGTAAATCCGCGGCCAACGATCCTGTGCTGGATGCGCCGAATAAGAAAGAGGTAAGCAAATGAGCACTGCGGCCATCGTCATGCTGATCATTTCCATCCTGACTGTTTGGGGAGGCCTTGGCCTCGCGCTGGTCAACCTCCAGCGGCACCCGGAGGACGACACCAGAATGCCCGAGGAGCACGCACCGGAGCTCTGAGCCCGTTCGTTCCTTCTGTCGATGCCCCGTTGCCTGCGCAGCGGGGCATCGACACGTCCGGGGTGCGTGCCTGGCTGGACAAGTGCACGAACGGCAGCGCTGGTCCGTGTGCAGGAAGCTATGGCTGCGGGCCGGGCCGGGGGCATATTGTCGGCAGTGTTGCGGCAATCACAGCCGCTGACCGGTTATGCGCGTTACGGCCTTAAGGCCAGAAAAGGGATGTAAACCGTGGTTCAGACCCTGCAGAACTTCATCAACGGCGAATTCGTCACTCCCGCCGGAACCGAGCTGCTCGACATCATCAACCCGACCAACGGCGAAGTGGTGGCCCAGTCCCCGGTCTCGGTTGAATCCGACGTCGATGATGCAATGACTGCGGCCGCGGCGGCATTCAAGACCTGGAAGCACGCCACACCCAGCCAGCGCCAGCTGCTGCTGCTCAAGCTCGCGGACGCGGTGGAAGCCCACAGCGAGGAACTGGTCGAGGCGCAGCACCGCAATACCGGCCAGGTCAGGGAAATGATCGCCTCTGAAGAGGTAGCCGCCGGTGCAGACCAGCTGCGCTTCTTCGGCGGGGCCGCACGCCTGCTTGAAGGCAAGTCCGCCGGCGAATACATGGAAGGGCACACGTCCTTTGTGTGCCGGGAGCCGATCGGCGTGGTCGCACAGGTGGCACCGTGGAACTATCCGCTGCTGATGGCCGTCTGGAAGATCGGCCCGGCCCTGGCCGCCGGAAACACCGTGGTGCTCAAGCCTTCCGACACTACGCCGGAGTCCACCTTGGTGCTGGCCCGGCTGATCAAGGACATCTTCCCGGCCGGCGTAGTCAACGTCGTCCTCGGCGACGCTGGCACGGGCGCTGCCATGGTGGAACACAAGACACCGGGCCTGGTCTCCATCACAGGTTCCGTCCGCGCCGGAATCGCCGTGGCCAGCGGAGCCGCAAAGGGTCTGAAGCGCGCACACCTGGAACTCGGCGGCAAGGCTCCTGCCATTGTCTTCGCCGACGCCGACATCAAGAAGAGTGCCGCGGCCATTGCCGAATTCGCCTTCTTCAACGCCGGCCAGGACTGCACCGCCATTACCCGCGTGCTGGTGGAAGAATCCGCCCACGATGATCTGGTCAACGCCATGGTCGAACACACCAGGACGCTCCGGACCGGCTCCGACAATGACGCCGAGAACTACTTCGGGCCGCTGAACAACATCAACCACTTCAACGCCGTGAACGCCGTCATGGACGCGCTGCCGGAACACTGCACGGTCGCGGTGGGCGGCAAGCGCGCCGGCGACAAGGGGTTCTTCTACGAAGCCACCATCGTCACCGGCGCGAAGCAGACGGATGACATTGTGCAGCAGGAAACGTTCGGACCTGTCATCACCGTGCAGAAGTTCGGCACCGAGGCCGAAGCCGTGGAGATGGCGAACGACGTCGAATACGCCTTGGCTTCCAGCGTCTGGACCAGCGACCACGGAACGGCCATGCGCGTCTCCCGCGACCTGGACTTCGGCGCCGTCTGGATCAACACCCACATCCTGCTTACGGCCGAAATGCCGCACGGCGGATTCAAGCAGTCCGGCTACGGCAAGGACCTGTCCATGTACGGTGTCGAGGACTATACCCGTATCAAGCACGTCATGAGCGCCCTGGACGCTTAGGCACCGAACAAACCTACCTACCTGAACCAGTTGAAAGGCTAAGAAATGACCACTCAGGCTACCGAGCCCCAGTTCCGGCTCGAGCAGAAGCGCAAAATCCTCGGCGACTTCCCCGGACCCAAGTCCGTTGAACTCGCGGCCCGCCGTGCGAAGGTCGTGGCCGGCGGCGTCGCCTCCAGCGTGCCGGTCTACGTGGCCGACGCCGACGGCGGTATCGTCCAGGACGTCGACGGCAACTCTTTCATCGATCTGGGCTCGGGTATCGCCGTGACCAGTGTCGGCGCGTCCGATCCCGCCGTCGTCGGCGCGGTCAAGGAACAGGTGGAGCACTTCACGCACACCTGCTTCATGGTCAGCCCGTACGAGGGCTACATTGCGGTTGCCGAGCAACTGAACGAGCTGACCCCGGGCGACCATGACAAGCGCACCGTACTGTTCAACTCCGGTGCCGAAGCCGTTGAAAACGCCGTCAAGGTGGCCCGCGTTGCTACGGGACGTACCGCCGTCGTCGCCTTTGACCACGCGTACCACGGCCGCACCAACCTCACCATGGGTCTGACGGCGAAGGCCAACCCCTACAAGTCCAGCCCGGCCGGCAGCTTCGGCCCGTTTGCACCGGAGATCTACCGCGTGCCGATGAGCTACCCCTTCCGCGAGGAAGCCGATATCAAGGGCGAGGACGCCGCCCGCCGCGCGATCACCATGATCGAGAAGCAGATCGGCGCCGAAAACGTCGCCGCGATCCTGATCGAGCCGATCCAGGGCGAGGGCGGCTTCATCGTCCCGGCCGAGGGCTTCCTGCCGGCGCTGGCCGCATGGGCCAAGGACAAGGGCGTCGTCTTCATCGCGGACGAGGTCCAGGCCGGCTTCTGCCGCACCGGTGAGTGGTTCGCCTCCGACCATGAGGGCATCGTGCCGGACATCATCACCATGGCCAAGGGGATCGCCGGCGGCATGCCGCTGTCCGCGATCACCGGGCGCGCGGAACTGATGGACGCTGTCCATGCCGGCGGGCTGGGCGGCACCTACGGCGGCAACCCGGTGGCCTGCGCCGCGGCGCTGGCTGCCATCGAAACCATGAAGGAGCAGGACCTGAACGCCCGGGCGCGCTCGATCGAGTCCCAGGTGCGTGCCCGGCTGGAGAAGCTGGCCGCCGAAGTCGACATCATCGGCGAGGTGCGTGGCCGCGGAGCCATGCTGGCGCTGGAATTCGTGCAGTCGGGTACCGCCGCGACCACCAAGGCCCCGAACGCCGAAGCGACCAAGGCGATTTCCGCCGCCTGCCTGAAGGAAGGCGTCATCATCCTGACCTGCGGCACCTACGGCAACGTAGTCCGTCTTCTGCCGCCGCTGGTCATCGGCGACGACCTGCTGGCGGATGCCCTCGACGTGCTCGAAGGCGCCATCCGCGCAGCCGCTGCCTGACGGTCCAGCGTATTTATCCGAGGGGACAGGAGCCGGCCTTTGCCGGGCCCTGTCCCCTCGGTGCTTCCGGAAAGCGGCTGGTGAAATGTGTCCTGCCTCACGGTAGAGTCGCCTCATAATGCTCATGCGGTAGCCGCCGCGGCGGTGGAGGGTGGAACGGATGCGATATGTCGTGGGGTACCAGCCGGATGACCGGGGAGCCGATGCCATCGCGCTGGCGGTAGCCATTGCGCGGGCACAGGGGACCGGGCTGGAGATCGTCTACGTGGTGCCGGAAAACGCGCCCTATGTGGCCGTCAATCCGCAGGGCAAGCGCGTCAGCGCCGGCGAGCAGGAGGTCCTGACCGCGCGGCGCGAAGCGCTGAAACTCGTGCCTTCGGATATCGACGCCGAATTCCGGGTGGTGGACTCGGATTCCTTCGCCGAAGGCCTGATCGAGACAGCCACCGCGCAATCGGCCGCGCTCATCGTCATCGGCGCCGCCTCCACTGGGCTGTTCAAACGTTTCTCGGTAGGCAGCGTCGCCAACGCCTTGCTGCACGCCTCGCCGGTGCCCGTGGCCCTTGCGCCGCGCGGCTACCAGCGGAAGGGGCCACTGACCCGGTTGACGGCCTTCATCGGCGAGCGGCAGGGCGCACAGACGGCTCGGGACGTGGCACTGCGCGCCGCCGGCCGCCGTGGCCTGCCGCTGCGACTGGTCTCGCTCGTGGCGCTGGACACGCACGAACGCTCGGACTCCGGCGAGGCGATCCACCAGGCCCATCTGCACGCCAACTCCGTCCTGGCGGAAGCCGCCACCAATGCGCTCGACGGAACCGCAACCGTGACCGTGGCGCACGGACGGACCATCGAAGAGGCCATCGACAGCCTGGACTGGGACGACGGCGAACTGGTGATCATCGGCTCAAGCCGGCTCGCCCAGCGCAACCGGCTGTTCCTGGGCAGTACGGCGCTGAAGGTGCTCCGGGCACTGCCCGTTCCCATGGTCGTGGTTCCGCAGGAGGGCGTGCACGGGCTGGATGCGCCCGGCAATGTCTGACCGGTCAGGCGGCGGCCGGTTGGGGCAGCTTGCGGTAGGAAGCGAGCATGTCCGTGGTCAGGATGATCAGGGACAGCCAGATCAGGCCGAACCCGATCCACCGTTCCAGCGGCATCGGCTCGTTGAAGACGGCCAGCGCGAGGATGAACTGGATCAACGGGGCCAGATACTGCAGCATGCCCACCATGCTCAGCGGCAGACGCCGGGCCGCAGCTCCGAAGAACAGCAAGGGCAGCGCGGTGATGAGTCCGCCGGCTGCCATCAGCCAGAAATGCCCGGGCCCGTTGTCCAGCAGGGTTGCCTGGCCCTGGACCATCAGCACCGCCATCACGGCTCCGGCCAGGGGAGTCAGCACCAAGGTCTCCACGCTCAGGCTCGAGACGGCGTCCACCTTGGACCCGACGTTCTTCTTGACCAGGCCGTAGAAGCCGAAGCTGAACGCCAGGACCAGCGATAGCCAGGGCACGTTGCCGTAACCGAAGGCCAGCACCAGGACGGCAACGAACGCCACCGCCAGGGCCACCCACTGGGCGCGCCGGAGCCGTTCTTTCAGGAGGAGGACGCCAAGCAGGACGGAAATCAGCGGGTTGATGAAGTAGCCCAGCGAGGCCTCCACCGTGCGCTCGCTGAGCACGGCAATGGTGTAGGTCAACCAGTTGACGGCGATGAGCGCCGCGGCCAGCGAAAGCGTGCCCAGGGTGCGCTTGTCCACGAGGGCAGCCTTGAAGGGGCGCCAGCTGCGCATGGCCGTCATCAGCAGCACGCAGAACAGGAGCGACCAGACCACCCGGTTGGCCACGATCTCCAGCGGACCGGCCGGCTCCAGGATGGCGAAGTAGAGCGGCAGGATGCCCCACAGCCCGTAGGCAGCCAGCCCGAAGAGCAAGCCTGTGCTGTGTTCGCTGCGCGGTTTCCTGCCCTTGGTGCCGACTGCTACTGCAGCCGTCTCCGCCGTGGCATCCAGGTCCGGGGCGACGGCAGTTAGCTGCTGGTGGGGAGGGGAGGCTGGATCGCCGTCGTTAGTTGACACAGAGCCCATAACATCACCGGCAGGCCGGGTATTCCAACCTGGCGGCTGGCGGGGTCATAAGGCGGCGGCCTCAGTCCGGCAGTTGGCCGGAAAGCTTGCCCGCGAGTTCCGCCCAGGCTTCCAGCGGGTGCTTCTCCGCCGGGGCAGGTTCCTGCGCGTAGTTAACGGCCAGGGACTGCACCGGCGGAACCCCGATCAGCCGTGCGCGCGGTCCCGCGGCTGCCAGCGCCTGCCGGGCGCCGAAGTCCCGCAGCGCCTCCGAGCCGAAGAATGCGCAGGCCGGAACGGACATGCCGGTGAAACGCGCCGGGCGGGCAAGATTACTGAAACCGACGGCGTGGCCCAGGACGGCGGTCCGCGCGTGGCTGCGGTGCATCCGTGCGGCAAAGGCGTCCAGCTGGTCCGGGCCCAGCGGATCGGCGGTTTCCGCCAGGAGTTCCACGCTTTCGTGGACCCCGGCCGCGGATCGTTCCACCGTGACGACGGCGATCGCAGCTGCCGCCGTCCCCACCCGCGGCTGCCCCACGGCGACCAGCCCGGAGGTTTCCGGTGCCCGGTCATAGCAGTGGGCCGTGATCGCCGCGGTGTCCCATGGTTCGCTGACAGGTTCGGCCCGGCCCCACCCGACGGGCGGGTGGCCGGTGAGTTCGGTGAACAGCTGCGCGGTGAAGTCCCCGATGCGGGTGCCCAGGCTCGCTGGGTGCATGGTCTCGGCCCGGACATGGAGCAGGCCGCCGGGCGTGCGCGGGGTCAGCAGGAAGTCCTCTGCGAGTTCGTCCAGCGGTTCGAAAACCTCGCCGTTCCATTCGTGGACCCGGCCGGTGAAGCCGTCGAAGAACGTGCCGTCCGCGCTGGTGGCCAGCCATTGGCAGCCGGGTTCGGAGAGCAGCATGCTTAACGGCAGGCTGATCGCGGCGGTACCCGGTGTCAGCACGGCGAAGTGCCGTCCGTCTTCCTGGGCCGCCGCGTGCGACTTGGCGATCCAGGGCGAGAGGAAGGTGACGGGTTTGTCCTGGAAAAGCACGCCGGTGGCGGCACTGCTGAAGTCGAAAGCGGAAGCGTGGCTCACGGCTGCACCATCCCGGGAACGACGACGGCGCCCTCGCACCGGCGCGCAAGGGCGTGGCAGAGGGCGTCGGCCCTGGCCATGGCGTGGCGGAGCCCGTCGCGGACGTGGATGTCCTGCCACCAGAGCGGTTCGGCGGCGGGGTCTCCGGTGCCGGGGGTGAAGACAGCGGGCACGCGGACACCGGGCACCGCGGAGACTTCCGCGCCGGCGAGCAGCCGCTGCACCTCCTGCGGAACGCGGACCAGCCGCGGCAGTTCGAGCACCAGCTGGACCTCGCCGTCGTCGGTGAAGAGTTCCAGCAGGGAGTTCTCCGCGGTTTCCCTGACATTGAGCTCCGGGACGGTGGCGACCATGGCCTCGACCACGGTGCGCTGGTCCGGTTCGCGCAGGCTGATGACGGTCCAGTCACTGCTCATCGGCGGCGGCCTCCGTTGCGTTGTAGTACAGCTGAACGGTGTTGACGGGCTTGCCGGACTGCACCAGCTGGGCCCGGCCCGGTGGCAGTGCCCGTGCGCGGATGCCGTTGAGCAGTGCACCCTCGCCGCGGTCGCCCGACATCAGGATGCCGGTGCTGCCCGAATCGCGCAGCGACATGAAGAAGGCCTCGTACATGCCGCGGCTGGCACCGCGGACCCGGCGCGAGAGCACCGCGTGCAGGCCGATCTCGGGTCCCAGCGGCAGGTAGGGCGTCAGCCGGCTCAAGGGGGAGGAGCCGCCCGCGGTGAGAATGTCGTAGTCGTCGATGATGAGCACAACGCGCGGAGGATTCCCGCCGTTGCTGGCGCCGCCGTCGTTGTTTCCGTTGACGCGTTTGTCCAGTTCCGATGCCACGGCCCCGGCCAGCTGTTCGGCCAGCGCGGGGCTGGTGGCATAGCCGCCGAGGTACTCTTCGGGCACCTCGTCGGCGAGGCCGCGGCGGGGGTCGAAGACCGCGAAGACCAGGTTTTCCGGCGTATGCTGTTCGGCCAGCCGCCGGATCACCGAGCGCATGACGTTGGTCTTGCCGGCGCCGTCGTCGCCGAGGACCACCAGATGCCGGTCCTTGACGTGCATGTCCAAGTGCTCGGTGCCCAGATCCGTCTCGCGCAGGCCCAGCGGGATCCGTCCCGGCCGCGGCGGGGTGACGGCCGTTTCCGCCCCCACCAGCGGCGGGAGGACGCGGACCTGCATGGCGCGGTCATCGGTGGAGGCCGCGACGGCGGCAACCAGATCCCGCATACCCTGGACCGCGGTGTCCGGATCCGGCTCGGAGTCGATCCGGGGCAGGGCGATGTGGCCGATGAGCTTCTGCTCCATCAGGCCGCGGCCCGGCCGGTCCGCGCTGATCGACTCGGCGAGTTTGCGGCCGAAATTCGATTCCGCCGGGTCGCCCAGGCGCAGCTCGATCCGGTTGCCGAAGAAGCCCTGCTGGGCGATACGGACCTCGTTGGTGCGGGTGGAAGTCACGATCATGTGGATTCCGTAGCCGCCGCCGCGGGAGATGATCGAGTGGACCTTCTTTTCGACGTCGTCGAACTCGTCGCTGAGCTGGCCGTAGCCGTCCAGCACCAGCACGATATCCGAGCTGGCCAGTTCCGGGATCATGCCCTGGGCACACATCCGGCGCAGCGTCTGCAGCGAATCGATCTGGTACCGCTCGAACAGCTGCTCGCGGGTGTCCAGCATGGCCGCGATCTCCTCGATGGTGCGGCGCACCACTTCGCGGTTGGTGCGCACCGCGACCCCGCCCACGTGCGGCAGTCCCTCCAGCGGCAACAAGCCGCTGCCCAGAAGGTCGACGGCGTAGATGCCCACCTCGGAAGGGCTGTGTGTGAGGGCCAGGCTGCAGACAATGGTGCGCAGGGCGGTGCTCTTGCCTGACTGGGGCCCGCCGACGATGATGGCGTTGCCGCCCGCGTTGTTCAGGTCCAGCTCCCACAGGCCCTGCCACTGCTTGGCCGGGTCGTCGAGCAGGCCGATGGGGACGCGCAGGTTGCCGCCCTTGGCCAGCCGGATGCCCTGGCTGGTGGCGGCGGCGGAGCCGGCCGCGGTGTCCAGTGCGATGCCCTTCGGCAGCGGCGGCAGCCAGATGGGCTGGACCGAGCGCGGGAAGGTGCGCAGGGTTTCCATCAGCGTGGACATGACGGTGGGCCCGGTGGTGCGCTGCGAGGCCTTGGTCCGCAGGCCCGACTTTGCCGGCTTGCTGCCGGCCGCTCCGGCTGCGGCGTCCTCGAGGACGGCGGCGTAGCGCGGGACGGCCAGCACCAGTTCCTCGGCCTCGTCCTGTTCGTCTTCCGGTTCCTCCACCTCGACCGGGCCGGAGACGTAGCCGGATTTGAAGCGCGTGTAGGTGGTGGTGTCCACCTTCAGGTAGCCGAAACCGGGAACCGGGGGCAGATGGAAGGCATCGGGGGTGTCCAGCACCGTGCGGGACTCGGATTCGGAGAGGGTGCGCAGGCCGATCCGGTAGGACAGGTACGTGTCCAGGCCGCGCAGCTTGCCGCCCTCGATCCGCTGGCTGCTCAGCAGCAGGTGCACGCCGATGGACCGGCCGATGCGGCCGATGGAGAGGAACAGTTCGATGAAGTCCGGCCGGGCGGTCAGCAGCTCGCCGAACTCGTCGATGATGACCACCAGATGCGGCAGCGGATCCATCTCTTCGCCGCGGGCCAAGCGTTCCTGGCGGTGCAGTTGGTAGTCGGTGATGTTGGCGATGTTGCCCGCGGCCTTGAGCAGCTCCTGGCGCCGGAGGATTTCGCCGTTGAGGCTGGCGTAGACCCGCTCGATCAGGGTCAGGTCATCCGAGAGGTTGGTGATGATGCCGGTGACCTGCGGGGCGCCCTCGAACGGGGCGAAGGTGGCGCCGCCCTTGAAGTCCACCAGCACCATCGCCAGCACATCGGGGGAGTGGGTGGCCAGCAGCCCCAGCACCAGGCTGCGCAGCATCTCCGACTTGCCCGAACCCGTGGCGCCCACGCACAGGCCATGCGGGCCCATGCCGAACTGAGCGGATTCCTTGAGATCAAGAAAGGCAGGCTTGCCCCGGTCATCCGGGCCGAGCGGGACGCGCAGGAAGTCGATCTCGCTGCGCGGCTGCCACAGCCTGCGGATGTCCGCGGCGTCGAGCCGAGGGGAGAGGCCCAGCATCTCCAGGTAACCCACGGAACTCTCGGCGCTGTTGTGCTCGAGCGAGTCAGGCGACAGCCGCATCGGCGCCAGTTCGCGGGCCAGCGATTCCGCGGTGGCCAGCGGTAGTTCGTCCAGCAGGCCTTCCTCGGTCACCGCGTCAACCGGATCCTCGCGGTAGTTCTGGCTGAGGAAGCTGCGCGGCCCGGCCGCCGCTTCGCTGATCCGGATGCTCACCTCGCCGGGTTCATGCCGGCGGTTGTCGGCGAGGTAGATGACCGTGGCACCCAGCTGGCCGGGGGAGGACAGCTTGTCCGGCAGCGCCAGTTCCTGCGGCGGCTCGCCGTACGTGTCGGCGATGATCAGCAGCCGCGGCATGGAATTGCCCACGCCGCCCTTCAGGTAGTTCTTCCGCGCCTCGGCGGCGATGGTGGAGCGGTTCTGCAGGTCGTCCTTGAGCAGGTCGGAGAGCGAATCCAGCGAGGGTGCCAGCCGGCGGACGGGTCCGGTGCGGTGCGTCCGCGACTGGTCCGCCAGATGTGGTAGCCAAGTAGCCCAGGCCCAGTCGTCGTACCGGTCCTCCGGCACGGACAGGGCGATGTGCAGGTCCTCGGGGGAGTGGAACGCGGCGGCCTCCACCAGCAGGTTCCGGCAGACGGCCAAAGCGAACTCGCGTGAACCGACCAGGCTGACGTTGCCGGCCGAGTCCAGCGGAAGGGTCAGCGGCAGCTCGGGGGAGGCCTCGAAGCGCCGGCGCAGGATCTGCAGTTCGGTGGTCATGAACTGGTCCGTCTGCTGCAGGCCGGAAGCGGAGTCATTAACCCTGATCTCCCTGCTCTGCCGCTCGCCGCTGCCGATCCGCACGTCCAGGAAGTCCTCGTTGCGCCGGCGGCGTTCCCAGATCCGTTTGGGATTGCGGATGATATCGAACAAGGCCGACGGCGGGGGACTGCTCACCCGGGCAACCTTGATGGCACGCTGCTCATCGGTGCGCAGTTCGGTCCGCGCGCGCTCCAGATATTCCAGGTAGTACTCGCGCTGGTCGCGGCTCTGCCGGGCCTGCTTTCCTTTTTGGCTGACCATCATGGCGATGGAAGCCAGGATGGTCACAATCATCATCAACGCGCCGACGGCGGCCAGGGAGGAACCGCGGAAGAGCATCATGACCGTCATGGACGCGCCCGCGCCGAGCAGCGGCACCAGCGACATCATGTTCATGCCGCTGCGGCCCTCGTTCACCGGCGGCGGCGCATCCAGGGCGTAGGGTTCCACGGTGCGGGCCGGCGGTGTGGTCCGGGCGGGGCGGTGGATCAGCTTGACGCTCATATCACCGGTTCCCGTTGGCTGCGTGCAGGATCGTGGACGCCAGCGAAGTGGCATCCAGCCGGGTCTGCGGTGCCAGCAGACCTAGGTCGATTTCGACGCCGGCGGCCAGATGCCGGTCGTAGGGCAGGGCCAGCACGTCCAGGCCTTCGCGGCTGAGCCGGACCGCCTCCTTGACGGGATCCAGCGGCGCGTCGGCATCGGTGCTGGTCACCACGGTCAGCAAAGGCAGCGCGCGGGTAGCCGGGTCCTGCCGCCAGGCCCGGGCGTAGCTGAGCGCGTCATTGACCCCGGACACGGTGGCCGGAACCACTTGCACCACGGCGTGCGAGGACTTGATCGCCCACACGCTGTCCGGATGGCTGATGCCGGTGGGACAGTCGAGCAGCGTGATCGGGAAGTAGCGGCTGACCGCCGTCAGGGCGTTTCCCAGCGCCGGGTACTCCGCGCGCGGCTGCCACAAGCGGACGCCGGTGGCGTAAAGATTGGTTCCCGCTGCCCCCATCTGCCCGGCCAGCTCGGCGTGGCTCGCAGGGGTTCCGCTAACGACGGCGGAAGCCAGCTCATCGACGGACGGCGCCTGCTCGAGGCCAAGACGCAGCGTCAGGGAGCCGAGGCCAGGATCGTTGTCCACGGCGGCCACCGAGTCCTGGCGCATGGCGGCAAACACGGAGGCGAGCAGCGCCGTCGTCGTTGTCTTGCCGGCCCCGCCGCGCGAACTGATGACGGCGATGCGGCGCCCGGTGGTGACCGGTTCCTGGGCTCCGGCGGCGGCCGCGCTGAGCCGTTGCGGGTAGTCATCGGAGCGGAAGAGGCTGGTGAGCTGGCGCAGAACACGGGCGCCGGCGGGCAGTCCCTGGCGGGTGCGCAGGCGGCGGCGGAAAGTGTCGGTGGAGGTTTCGAAGCCGCCGAAGCTGCCTTCTCCTGCGGCCTGGGCGGCCTGAGCTTCGCGCCGGGTCTGCGGCGCCGGCTGGGGAGTCCACGGATCGTACGTCACTGGGGCTTCCTTCCCAAGGAGCGAGGTCGGGCTGGAGTTGCGGACCGGTCTGCTGTGGCGGTGGGTGCCGGACTCATGAACCGAAGCTCGTCAGCAACTGGGCAAAGAGTCCGAACAGCCCGAGGATCAGCGGCACAGTGGCCAGAATGGCGATGGTTTCGATCTTGTTCCCGGCCAGGCGCAGGCGGGCTGCCGTGTGCGCCGGCAGGCCCAGCGTGAGGACGGAGCCGACGGCCAGTGCCGTCACCAGCAGGAGCAAGCCCACCAGCCATTCGGAGCCGTCCAGCAGCAGCAGGGCGGACAGGGCAAGCGCGGCGACTCCCGCTGAGGCGGCGATGTAGAGCGAGACCCGCTCGGCGGCCAGCGGAAATGACCGCGCCCGCAGGCTTGCGGCGAGGACCAGTGCGGCCAGCAGCGGCAGCGTCCACGCCTGCCGGGTCGAGTCCGTGCCCAGGATCCACAGTGCCGCGGCGATGGACAGCGCCGTCAGAACGGTGCCCAGTGCCAGGGTCCGGTGCGCGGCGCGGATGGCGTCCAGAGCATCGGCGCGCCGGATGGAACCGCCTTGGGAACGCTGGTCATCCAGCGTGGCCAGACCGGAAACGGAGAGGGCGATCTTCGGCGTGAGGCCCAGCAGCACAATGCTGGTGGTGCCGGTGATGGCGGCTGCCCGGACCGGATCACCGGAGAAAAAGCCGCACGCAGCCCAGATAACGGTCAGCGCGGCCAGCGTTCCCGCCGCACCGAACATGGCCTTGGACCGGCCCAGCACTGCCCCGACGGCGGCAAAGGCCGCGGTGGAGAGCAGCGCAAGCACCAGCAGCTTCAGCTCGATCCCGAGGTCCAGATGCAGGACCGAGCCGAGCCCGAAGAGCCAGCCGGTGCCTGCCAGCGTCAGCCCCACGTTCCTGCGCTGCGGCAGCCCGAACAGAGTGGAGCCGGCCAGCAGGACAACCGCAACCGCCAGCAGAATCCACCAGCTGCTGCCGCCCGCGAACGAGCCCAGCAGTATTTCGGCGGCGCCCCAGCTGCCCAGGGCGGCGAAGGCGCCGGCCATCAGGTGGCGGAAGCGCTCGTCCCAGCGACCGCCCACCGACTCGGTTTCCTCGACAACCGTGTCCGTCACGTCGTAGACGACGGCGGGCGGCGGAGCATCGGAGGCGTTGAACAAGGTGAGCTTGCCGCCGTCGCTGACTCCGGCGTCGGACAGTGTCGCCTGGTCGGGCAACGGCTCGCCGGAGGCCTGGACCAGCACTTTGGCCGCGACCTCGTCGCGAGGGGAATCCGCCATCAGGTCGAGGATCTGCGGCATCAGGGTACCCACCGGCTGGTCCGCCGGCAGCAGCAGATCCAGGTGCCGGCTTTCGCCGATCAGCGTGACGCGGGTAAAAGCGAGCGGCATCGGTCAGGCTCCCGGACGTAGGTTCTCAAGGGGCAGCACCCCGTGCTGGGGGTCTTCACGCAGCTGCACCCAGGCCGAGGCCGAGCGTTCCTGCTGCTTCTGCCGCTGTTCGGCGAGCAGGTTGCTGACAAAGGAGTAGCCCACGCAGATAGCGGCAATCAGTGCGGCCAGTGCAATGCTGAACAGGAACAACCTCAGGCTGTCCATCCAGCGGCGCTGGTTCGGATTCCCGCCGTACAGCAGGGCAGAGGTCAGCCGGTTGCGCCGGACCACCACAGACTCGATGAGCTGACTGTCGTAGTCGTTGGCCATGCAGGCACTCCTCTTCTGGCGTCGGTTTCGTGGCTGGCGGTGCTCGTCGGCTCTGCGGCCGGGCAACGCGTATCCATCATGTCACCCCGGAACCGCCAAACCGCCGGATTACAGACCAAGTGGGGAGTTCTACCCATGCTGAACGGTTGCGACTGGTGTGACGTTTGGGATTCTATTGGACTATTCAGTTACCGCAGACCCCCTACAGTCTCCAGAGCTTCTGCTGGTAATTCTTGCGAAACGATCAACCAGGACAGACGAGAGCGCAGCCAAGCGCCATGAAGGTGGTAATGATGAAATTTGATATGGGCTCACAGACCCTGTCGCAGCTGACCTCACAGACCGGAGGCTCAAACGAGGACATGGGCCAGCTGGTCCGGAACCTGGTTGACGCGGTAGCGCCGCTCGAAGGCAAGTTCAACGGCCAGGCCCGCGTGAAGTTCGACGAATTCAAGGCCCGCGCCGACGAAATCGCCAACAACCTCAATGGCGCGCTCGCCGCAATCCTGACCGGCCAGAGCGAAATGGACCTGGCGTTCCACACCGGCGACCAGGAGTCCGCCGACAACGCCTCGCAGCAGCAGGGCGCCGCGAATTTCGACGCCGCCAACTTCAGCTCCTCGCGCTAGCCACTCCGGTCCGCAGCAGCGGGCATCCCTTACAGACGTCATTTCTCCCGGCGCTACCGCCGGATCTCCGAAAGGAACTGCTATGTCCCAGGACCGTCTTACTTACGACACCGACATTTCCGCCCAGGTACAGGGCGAAATCCAGTCCATCGTCGGCCGGCTCGAGAGCCTGATCGCCGAGCGCGACAAGGCCGTTGCCGCCGCCATGTCGGATTACCAGGCCGACGGCGTCTCCGAGGAATACCAGGGTGTGGAATCCCGCTGGAAGAACGCGGCCGGCGAGGTCAAGGAAATCATCCGCCTGGTCCGGAACACCCTTGAGCAGAATGACCAGACCGCGGCCAACACGGGTGCCCGCGCCCGTACCGCCGTCCAGAACATCGGCTAACCAGCCAGATAAGGCAGCGCCGAAACCCCGGCGTTGTCTTTCGTACGGATCAGGCACGCCAGGCATGGAGGAAAGATGGCAGCGGACTGGGACATTGAATCGGCGACGATCCAATCCATCATCGGCAGGGTGCAGACGCAGACCGAGAAGTATGCGGACCTGTTTGTGGAGTTCGGCGCGGAAGTAAGTTCCATCATGGAAGCCTCGAAGTCGCAGATCATCGGTGAAGCGCTGGTCGGATTGTCCGAAGAGAAGCTGCAGGCAGCCATGACGCAGGTCCAGGGCCGCAGCGTCCAGGCCCTCAATTCCACGTCCACTGCGGTCAACGCCATCATCACCGGTGACCAGGCGATGGAGCAGAACGTCCGGGCGGCCCAGGACACCGCCAACGACGCCTACATCCCCGAGCCCGCACCTGCGCCGCACCGGAACGGTCCGGTTCCCCAAGCGGTCTGAACGACTTTTGCACCGTCGCCGCACATTCACTCATTCACTTACTCGCACACATGAGGTATTGAACCATGGCCTGGAATCCCTCTGAGTTTCCTCCGTTGCCGGACGGCGATGTGCTGGAACAGCACGCCGGCAAGCTGCGGACCAAGGCAGAAGGCATCCAGTCGGCGGCCGAGGAATCGCACGCACTGTGGGCCGGCATGTCCACCGCGTACAAGGGCCCGGGGGACTGGCAGGTCCACACTGCCTTCAACAAGGTGGCCTCCGAGGCGGAAGTTGTCCTGGAGGACGCGAACGCCGTCGCAGACGCCGTCGACACCTTCGCCGAGTGGGCCAGGGAAGCCAAGCGGCGCTACAACGCCCTCTACGCCGACTGGCTCGCCGTGCAGTCGCGGATCGACGACGGCGGCGATGACTGGCGTGAGGACCAAGACCTGGTCAACGACGACAACAACATCCTCAAGTCCGCCGACGCGTTGCTGGCCGAGCATATGGAAGCGGAACGCACATGCGCGACGGCGATCTCCGGTCTCTTCGATGGGCCTTCGTATGTGGTGACAACGCAGGATGGGCCGGGAGCCAACCAGGTCGCCTACGGGTATACCGCGGACCAGCTCGACGCCGCGGCGGCGGAGGGGAACATTCCCTGGGGCGAGCCCACCGAGTGGGACAAGCCGTGGTACCGCGATGCCCTCGACGGGGTGGTGTCCTTCGGCAAGGGCGTCTGGAGCGGCATCACCGGCACGGTGACCGGCCTGTGGAACATGGTGAACTTCACGGACATGGAGACCTTCTCCGCGACGTGGAAGGGCATCGGCACGCTGGCGCTGGACGTGGCGATCGTTGCAACGCCGGTTGCCCAGGTCGCCCTTCGTGCGACCGGGAACAGACATATCGTGGACCAATCGGCGGAGCGCCTGGTTGCCGTGGGCAAGGCCGCCGTCCATTGGGATGACTGGAAGCGCGACCCTGCCTATGCGGCCGGCGCGTCTGCTTTCGATCTGGCCTCCATCCTGCTCACTGCCGGCGGCGGCGCCGTGGCCAAGACCGGTTCCGTGGCCTCGGCCGCGACCCGGGTCGGCAGTACCGGCAGCCGCGTGGCCAGCGTCGTGAACGCCACCGGGCTGACGAAGATCGCCGGCTACACCGGCCGGGTCATCGACCTGGGCAGTGCGCTGAAGATCAATACGGTCAACTTCGCTACAGACACGGCCCGCGTCACCCTGGGCCGGGTGGCACCTGCCGCCGTCCGCGTGGACAACTTCATTAACGACGTCGGGGCTTCACTTTCCGGTCCGCGTCCGGCCTACGCTGGGGTGTCCACCGGCAATGGCCCGGGCCCGGTCAGCACCCGCATTGACAACCTGATCAACCGCTTCGACGCCGAAGGCCCCGTCGGACCCGGCCGCGGAAGCGTCACGGATACCACCCCGGTTCGAGGCACCGGCGCACCAGATCCGGCTCGCGCCGACGGTACGAAGACTCCCGATAAGGAACAGACTGGCGGATCGACGTCGAACCCCGCCAGCACTGGCGATGGCAGCGGGCGAAGTACAGATTCGACCCCAACAGATGTGAAGGGACCGGACGAGGCCCCGCCCGGTACAGCCGCGCCCTCGGCAGCCGACACTGAGGACGCTGCAGTGCGCGCTGGAGAGCCTGAGGCTTCTCCCGATGACGTACCGCCGGAACGCGAGCCGGATGGAAATGGCGGCGCCGATGATCGACCGGGCCGTTTGGTCCGGGCGGCCGATGGGACTCCCGAACGTGTCGTATTCCGCGACGGAATGGAACATACCGTCACAACGGACTTGGGCAGTCTGCGGCAAGCAGATGCCTGGGAAGATGTCAGGGGTGCGCTCGAGCAGCACGGCAAGGACGAAGAATGGCTGCGCCGGACCGTGGCCGCGGACGCGGAGGATCTATCCCTTGCCGACGCTGAGGCACTCCGAAACATACGCCGATCCATCCCGAGCCCCGATTTGAATACGCTCTTCCAAAAGGTCGTCACCCAAGGCCAGGCCGAGGCGCTGTTCGACCCCTCCAACGCATACCGGACGGGAACTGTCGGCTATATTTCCCGCGCCGAACACACCAGTGGACTACGCACACCCCAACAAATCCACGACGGGCTGCGGCTGGACTATGAATCAACGCCTTATCTACCCGACAACTCCAAGCCTGTCTTCTCGATCCGGTTTAGGACGAGTGACACCGGCCTGGACCAGATCCGTGTTGCCGATGGACGGCTCGACGACCATATTGTGCAGCAAGGAGGGAGCCCATCGGGGGTCCCGGAGATTGAGGACTACAACGTTCCGTCCGCCAAACGGGACCCTGCACCTAATATGGGCCATGGCTTCACCGGTAGCACTGACCTGGACACAGACCTTGTTCCTGAAGAAGTGGCAGAAATGAGGAATGGCAAAGCTGTCCAGTTTAGGGATGGCGCTGAACTTTGGGAGAATAATGCATCAGGGCAGGAAGTACTGGCAGGCGTCTATGACGGGTTTAGCCAGACGTGGCGGCGCGTCTTGAGCAGCATTGAAGGCTTAAAGTGAGCGCCGGTTTAGATTGTGTTTCGGATGCACAATGACCGCGTCTGTGTGATCGAAGCAGAAAGGCCGGAAGTGACAAACGTTCGCCCGAATGTATCGCAGGACCGTGCTAGTGCCTTGGCAGCTGTGCAAGCGTCGGCGGTGTCTTGCCGAATGCGATCGGAGCAGCACCTATGACGCGGCGGGTAAAGGGTGTACGTCCTGCCGGCGAGTATGCGGTCTTTGAAGGTCGTGAATTCGATGCCACGGTGGCAGATCCTGAAGCACGCACGATCATGCTGGCCACGGTCGCTAAGGTGGCACCCGGACCGGGATGGTCCAAGAACCGAGCGGTGGGTGCAGGACAATTTAGATTTACACGCGTTGTCGACTACAAGATATTAGAAAAATGGGAATCTATCGGTGCGGTGGCGAATTGGAAGGGCTACCGACTGACGATTGTTGCGTTTACTGATGATGGGCTGGCCGTTGCCTATGCCGACGCGGATTGGCACCGTGCACTTCGCGAGTTGAAGCCGCTCGTGGAGCAAGCCGGGTTGAAGTACTCGTTCAATGGACCAGGCGATATTGAGGTAACAGTGCCCGTATCTGAACTAACAGACTTGCAGGAGACAGGAATCCGCGACAATTTCGTCGAATACAAGAAATGGGGTTGGTGATGAGGAACCGGCAACCTTGTGACGTGGGGTTCCTGTCGCTCCAGTAGGCTATTGCCTCGACAGAGACCGTGGAGGACTGCCAGGAGGATCCGAATGATCGATGCCCAGACGTATTGTTCCTGCGGACGTCTGGAAACCGCACGGCTACTTTTGACGGGCCTGAACAGGCAACCCCCGGCCTGAAGATTCGTCAATGACCCCGCGGATCAATGGCGCCCGGTCAGCCGGACAGTATGCGATTTTCGAAGGCCAAGAGCGTTAAGCCATGGTTGCCGATTTCGACGCTCACACTGTCGGGGAGAGAGAGTTCCTTTGTTGGGCCGGGTGACATCCGTGTGACGGTACCGCTGTCCGAACTGCATGATTTGCGGGAGACCACGGTCCGCGATGTGTTCGCGCTCAACAGGAAATACGGATGGTAGGACCGGGATATTGCCGGCTTAAGGAAGGGAATGCTCATTATGGTAGCGATCTTGCAGAAAGCCGTGCACGGCTATGACCTGGAACAGTATTTGGGCAGGTCAGCGGATCTGCTGGCAGGGTTTGTGCTCCCTGCTGCGCAGCTCGCCGGGTTGACGCCGGCGCAACTGCACTCGGTCCATGGGCTTGGGTTTCCCGGATCGCCGTTCCCTGCCGCCCCGGAGTGTGTAGATGTCCTCCGGTTTCCCGCCCCGTCAGGGGAGTCTCTCCATGATGCTGCAGAACCGGAAGTGCGCGATCGTCCTCCGTATACCGGGACGGGATTCGCCGGCTGGGAGGGAGGCATGCCTGTCCCCGTGTACTACTTGGACCCGGTACGAGTGCCCGCCGGTGCGGAATTGTGGAGGATCAGCGGCCACGGCACCGAATCCCTCCTAGGGGTCTACCCTGATGCAGCTTCCGGCTGGGTGCCGGTGGCATGGGACGGCCCGGCGGCGCAGGAGAAGTTGTTGCCGGAGGATGTGCTGGGCACCCTTGCTGTTTGGAATTTCAATCCCTATGTAGCCGATGTCGTGGACGGTGGCGGAGCCGTGGTGTTATGCGCCTCCGAGCGGCCCGATGACGAGGAGCCGGAGAAAGGAGATCTGGATGAGGACGAGTTCTGGGAGCCATGGACGCAGACTGCTCGAGGGCTGTGGCGAAAGAAGGTAGACATCGGTGAGGTTACTGACCTATTTGAGGGAATTTGGACGTGCACCTTCCGCGGTCTGCCCTGCCGGGTCACTGCTCACGGGCGAGATCAGCAGGGGCAGGACATTTTTAAGTTGCATTACATCGGTCATGACGCTTCCTTCGCGGAGGCCATGGAGCTGAATAAGTCCGATGCCGGCGTTTACTGGGCTGTGGCGGCCCGCAGCGAAGTTGGCGACCTGAAGGAAACCCAGCTCCGCCCGGCGCAATTCGCGCGTTGACCGGATCCAGCCAGACGGTATGTGCCGTTGAATCACCCTCTGGGGTGCCGGAAGAGTTAACTGCTAGGGCGACATTGCGCCGAGCTTGTGAGCTAAGGCGGCGCTGAACCGCTGGTTCGGTCCCGGGAGAGTCCTGAGTTTAAGAGCGGTTCGATGATGTCCGCATGCTCCCTGCCCCAAGCAAGGAACACGGCTGGAGGTAACGCCGACGGCCGATGTCCAGTACAAAAGGCATTCAGTCGGCGGCCGAGGAGTCGCACGCGCTGTGGGCACTACGGATCCGGGACCGGCTGAAAGATGCCCGCAAGGCAGCGGGCTTACAAGGTCATGACTGCAAGTAGCGTCAGCGCCCTGTGTCCGACACCACCGTTTTAGGACGTGAGCGACTGCGGCATTTAGAATAGGAAACTGTGCGCTTATTGCGCAGCAGGATTCCCCGAAAGAAGGACGATCAGTGTCTAACTCAGTTGCGGACCGGGAGCAGCGCCCGTTGCGGGTCGCCATCATCGGAGCCGGCCCTGCAGGTGTCTACGCTGCCGACATTCTGACCAAGGCCGAACGCGACTTCGAAGTCAGCATCGACCTCTTCGACCAGTACCCCGCGCCCTACGGTCTGATCCGCTACGGTGTTGCACCGGATCACCCCCGGATCAAGGGCATCGTGAACGCACTGCACAAGGTGCTGGACCGCGGTGACATCCGTTTCCTGGGCAACGTCAACTATGGGCGGGACCTGACGCTGAAGGACTTCCGCGACTTCTACGACGCGATCATTTTCTCCACCGGTGCCATTAAGGACGCGGACCTGAACATTCCCGGCGTCGAGCTTGAAGGCTCCTTCGGAGCCGCGGACTTCGTCTCCTGGTACGACGGCCACCCGGACGTTCCCCGCGAGTGGCCGCTGGAGGCCAAGGAAATTGCGGTCATCGGCAACGGGAATGTGGCCCTCGATGTTGCCCGTGTTCTCTCCAAGCATGCCGACGATCTGCTGACTACCGAGATACCGGACAACGTCTACCGGGGCCTGAAGAATT
Organism: Arthrobacter sp. Soil_C_60; assembly: GCF_057656375.1. Lineage (NCBI taxonomy): Bacteria > Bacillati > Actinomycetota > Actinomycetes > Micrococcales > Micrococcaceae > Arthrobacter > Arthrobacter sp. Soil_C_60. Next base: position 144,045 of record NZ_JBDGKM010000001.1, read on the forward strand.
CACCGGTGACCGATGTCCACGTTTTCGGCCGCCGCGGTCCGGCGCAGGTGAAGTTCACGCCGCTGGAGCTGCGCGAACTCTCTCATTCCCGGGACGTCGACATTGTGCTTTACCCGGAGGACTTCGACTTCGACGAAGGCTCGGACGAGCAGATCCGCTCCAACAACCAGACCAAGACGATGGTCAATACGCTCACCAACTGGCTTGTGGAGGAGCAGGACACCGGGGCTTCCCGCCGGCTGCACCTGCATTTCCTGCACACCCCGGTGGAAATCGTCGAGGGTACGGGCGACGGCGCCGGCAAGGTTGCCGCGATGAAATTCGAGCGCAACGAGCTGGATGGTACCGGCAATGTCCGGGGCACCGGCGAGATTGTCGAGTACCCGGTCCAGGCCGTCTACCGCGCCATCGGCTACTTTGGCTCAGAGCTGCCCGAGGTCGGTTTCGACGAACGCCGCGGCGTCATCCCGAACGAGGGTGGCCGCGTGATCGACACCGAAGGCAATCCGGTGCCGGGCATCTACACTACGGGCTGGATCAAGCGCGGCCCCGTCGGTCTCATCGGCCACACCAAGGGTGACGCGCTGGAAACCATCGGTTTCCTTTTGGAGGACCGGCTGGATCTGCCTGCGGCGAAGAACCCCGGCGAGGACGCCATCATCAAGCTGCTCGAAGAGCGCGGCGTCGAATACACCACCTGGCAGGGCTGGCTGAAGCTGGATGAGTATGAGCGCAAGCTCGGTGCCGATTTCGCGGCGGCGAACGACGACGGCGGTGCTCCCGCCGTCCAGCGCGAGCGCGTCAAGGTTGTGCCGCGAGACGAGATGGTGCGCGTCTCCCGCGGCTGACACCCGGGAACGTCGGGCGGACGCAGCGTGTGCGCCCGAACGCTAGTTAGTTCCGTCAGCTACGGATTGACGTAGAAGCGCAGGACGTCGCCGCTGGGCAGCTCGAGCCGGATCTTGTTCCGGCTCGGAGTACTGATCCTCGCTTCCGGATAGACCGTCCGCAGGCTGTTGATCAGCGGCTCCGGACCTTTGTCCTGAGCGGCCAGCCCCGAACGCGTTTCTTCGGCCGGTCTGCGTCGGCCGGTCAGCTTAGCGGTGCTCCGTTGCAGCCAAGTCTGTGTTGTAGCCACGATACCCATCCTCAGTTGATGGCTTAACCGTTTCCGGCTGGTCCGACCCCCGTGCCGTCCCTATACCAGTATGCGAGCCATTGCTCTCTACCTTAGGACGGCACACCTAGAAAAAGTTGTGAAAATCAAACTTCATATTGCGCCGCACTATGCTGGGGTCCAGCAGAGCATCCAGCCAGGATGCCACGGAGGACGAGGAGCGCGCAGGGGCATGGCCAGACCGCAGAATCTCCAGCGCAAGCCGCAGCTGCTGGCGGGCATTCTGGATTATTTGCAGGACAAGAACCTTGCTGGTCTGTCCTTCCGGTCCTTGGCGGAAGGGCTGGGGATCAGCAGCTACATGCTCGTCTACCACTTCGGTACCAGGGAACAGCTGGTCGCCGAAATTGTGGCCCAGGTCCAGTCCGGGCTGGCAGCGCCACCGAGGGGCCAAATGCTCCAGCTGGCACCCGAGGGGTTCCGGGAACAGATGCTCCAATTGTGGAGCCGGTCCATGACGGCCCGCGGGCGGCAGCTCCAGCGGCTGGGTTTCGAAGCGGCGATGCAGGACCCGGAAGGGGCATTCGGCAGCCACTCCGCCGACCTCTATGGCGCCTGGCGGGACGTGGCCACCGCTTGGCTACAGGCGAACGGGGTGGGGCCGGAGGCTGCAGAGGTTGAAGGCCGCCTTTTCGCCGCAGGTGTGCACGGCCTGCTGTATGAGCACGTACTGACAGGCCAGACGCAGCAAACGACGGCGGCCTTCCGCCGATTGCTCGATCGTTACCTCTCGTGCGCTCAGTCTTCCCCTACGCTGGAACGGTGACGAACAATATTCCACTCAATGATGAACAATCCGCCCGGGTCGTAGCACTCGCCATGGACCTGGCACGTGAAGGCAACACCGGTGAACTCTCGGAGTTTCTCGACCATGGTCTGCAGGTGGACGTGCTCGATTCGGACCGCAACACCCTGCTGATGCTCGCGGCCTACCACGGGCACGAAGAGACTGTGGCGATGCTGCTGGAGCGCGGAGCCAATCCTGACATCCGTAATGTCCGCGACCAGTCGCCGATTGCCGGCGCGCTGTTCAAGGGCGAAGATGCGGTCGTGGTCAAACTTCTGGCCGCGGGCGCCGACCTCGATGCCGGTACGCCGACCGCGCGCGACGCAGCCAAGATGTTCGGCCGGGAGCACTTGCTCGAGAAATGAGAAATGCCCGGGACCAGCCGCATGGCTGATCCCGGGCATCTTCTTTGGCCCTTAGACCGAGTCGGAGTTTACGTCCGTCTCGGAAAGCTTGCCGGCGCGCAGTGCCTCAATGGCCTTGCGGACGCCTTCGCCGTAGGCCGGATCGGCCTTCGTGCAGTTGGCGATGTGCCGCTCGATGGTCGCTTCGGAAGCCCCGTCGATGCCGCGCGCGGTGTTCTCGAAGAGCACCTGCTTCTGCTCGGCAGACATCTTCTCGCGGAACAGGATGCCGGGCTGCTCGAAGTAGTTGTCGTCGTCCTCGCGGTAGTTGAACCGGTCGGCCTGTGCTCCCACGGCCAGTGCCGGCTCGCGGTACGCCGACTGCTGCTGCCAGCGGCCGTAGGAGTTCGGCTCGATGCCCGGGGTGGCACCCTGGTTGCCATCAACACGCATGGCACCGTCACGGTGGTAGGAGTTGACCAAGCCGGCGCCGCGCGGGTAGTTCACCGGGATCTGGTGGTGGTTGACACCCAGGCGGTAGCGCTGCGCGTCGCCGTAGGAGAACAGGCGGCCCTGCAGCATCCGGTCCGGGGAGAAGCTGATGCCCGGAACAACATTCGCCGGCGAGAAAGCGGCCTGCTCAACATCGGCGAAGTAGTTCTCCGGGTTGCGGTTCAGTTCCCACTCGCCAACCTCAATCAGGGGATAGTCCTTCTTGGACCAGACCTTCGTGAGGTCGAACGGGTGGTACTTGTACGTCTCCGCGTCGGCCTCGGGCATGATCTGGACCATGAGCTTCCACTTCGGGAAGTCGCCGCGGTCAATCGAATCGAGCAGATCGCGCTGGTGCGATTCGCGATCGTCACCTACGAGCTTGGCAGCTTCCTCATCGGTGAGGTTCTTGATGCCCTGCTGCGTACGGTGGTGGAACTTAACCCAGAACCGCTCACCGGCGTCGTTGATGAAGCTGAAGGTGTGCGAGCCGAAGCCGTGCATGTGGCGGTAGGAGGCCGGGATGCCGCGGTCGGACATAACGATGGTGACCTGGTGCAGGGCCTCAGGCAGGTTGGTCCAGAAGTCCCAGTTGTTCTCGGCGTTGCGCAGGTTGGTGCGCGGGTCGCGCTTCACAGCGTGGTTGAGGTCGGGGAACTTCAGCGGATCGCGGAAGAAGAACACCGGGGTGTTGTTGCCGACCAGGTCCCAGTTGCCCTCTTCAGTGTAGAACTTGACGGAGAAACCACGGATGTCGCGCTCGGCGTCGGCTGCGCCGCGCTCTCCGGCAACAGTGGAGAAACGGGCGAACAGTTCGGTCTTCTTGCCGACCTCGGAGAAGATCTTGGCGCTGGTGTACTTGGTGATGTCATTAGTCACCGTGAACGTGCCATAAGCACCGGAGCCTTTGGCATGCATGCGGCGCTCGGGGATGACCTCGCGGTCGAAGTGCGCCATCTTCTCCAGGAACCAGACGTCCTGCAGCAGCATGGGGCCGCGCGGGCCGGCGGTCAGGCTGTCCTGGTTGTCCGCGACGGGCGCGCCCGCAACGGTTGTCAGCGGCTTGGTGTTTTCAGCCATGTGTTCTATTGCTCCTTGTCGGATCTTCCATTGTGAAGGTCTTTTTGGCAGTGCAGGCCGGACAGATGCCCCAGTACGTGACCTCGGCTTCGTCAATCGTGAAGCCGTGGTCATCGGAGGCCGAGAGACACGGTGCGGCGCCAACAGCGCAGTCCACGTCTTCGATCCCTCCGCATGACCGGCACACCAGATGGTGGTGGTTGTCGCCAACCCGGGCCTCGAAGCGGGCCGGTGAACCTGATGGCTCGATCCGGCGCACCAGCCTGGCATCGGTCAGCGCCGCGAGCACGTCATAGACGGCTTGCTTCGAGACAGTGCCGAGTTCGGCCTTCACCACACCAGTGATGGTGTCGGCATCGGCGTGCGGGTGGGCACGGACGGCCTCCAGCACTGCAGTCCGTGGACGGGTCACGCGAAGCATGGCTTCACGCAGCAAGTCCTCCGGCTCCCTCATATCGACCATGCACCGATACTTTCATGTTTTCTGGAATGAGTCCAGAAAAGATTTCGCTCCGGGCGTGTCGGGGGTCACGGGAGAGCTGGGCGCTTCTACTGACGCACCAATGGTCCATCATCGTCCGCAGGCGCCGCCCCATAGCCTACGATGACATTCACATGAGGAGGTGCGCACTTTATGGCTCCAGCCCAGGAATCCACGGTGCAGGTAGAAGGACGCGAACTCAAGATTCTGACGCGGGGCAGCGGGCCGGAAACCTTCGTCCTGGTTCCCGGTATCGGGGTCTCGCCGCGGTATTTTGCCCCGCTGGCCCAGGAACTGGCTGCCTTCGGTGCCGTGCACTCTGTTGAACTGCCAGGATTCGGCGGTACCAGGGCTCCACGGCAGGCGCTGTCGATGCCGGGTTTCGCCCGGCTGGTGCGGGGTGCGCTGGATTCTGCCGGCATTGGCCCGGGGGTGCTGGTGGGGCATTCAATGGGGTGCCAGATCACCGCGGAGATGACGGTTGCCCACCCCGAGTTGACGCGCGCCCTGGTGCTGCTGGGGCCGACGACGAACCGGAAGGAGCGAAGCGCCCTTCAGCAAGGGTGGCGGCTGTTCCAGGACACGCTGAGGGAACCACCACAGGTCAACTACGTGGTGCTGAGCGATTATGCGCGGTCCAGCAAACGTTGGTACTTCACCACCGTCCCCGAAATGGTCGGACACCGGCTGGAGGAAACTGTGGCAAAGATTGACGTGCCCACGCTGGTGCTGCGCGGTGAACGCGACCCGATCGCGCCGGGCGAGTGGGTTGCCGAACTTGGACGGGCCTGCCCTAGCGCGCGGATTGCGGAAGTACCGGGCGAGGCCCACGTGGCGATGTTCCGCCGGCCCAGAACAGTCGCGGCCTACTGCCTGGAACTGGCCGCACGGGCATGATCGACGGTCGGGCCCGAAGCGTCGGAATGACGCTGCGCCGTGGCTGGGCATGGCTGCAGGACTATGCCTATGTGGCCTATTGGCAGGTGCACGGCTTCCTGTTCCGTGATGATCCTGCGCCTTATCTGCAGGCAGCAGGTCGGGAGGACCAACCGGTGCTGCTTATCCCCGGCATCTACGAAAAATGGCAGTTCCTCAAGCCCATCGCCGAAGACCTGAGCCAGGCAGGCCACCCGGTCCACGTGGTGGAGCCGCTCGGATACAACCGGGGCACCGTGGCCAGGATGGCGGAACTGGTCAGCGCCTACCTGGCGGCAGCAGACCTGAAGAACGTGACCATCGTGGCCCACAGCAAAGGCGGGCTCATCGGCAAGTACGCCATGACCATGCCGGGTGCCGCCGGACGCATAGCCCGTATGGTTGCCATCAACACTCCGTTTTCCGGTTCCGTCTACGCCCGGTTCTTCCTGGTTCCCAGCATCAGGGCCTTCTCGCCCCGCAACGGCGCGCTGCGCTCCCTTGCCGCAGAACTGTCCGTGAACCACCGAATCACCTCGGTCTACAGCACCTTTGATCCCCACATCCCCGGCGGCAGCGAACTGCCCGGCGCGGAGAATATCGAGCTGGACCTGATGGGGCACTTCCGCGTCATCGGCGACGCTAAGGTCCTCGAGGTGATCCGCAGCGTGCTGTCAGGGAAAGGTGCTTCCGGCAACTAGAATCTCGTCCATGCCCAAACTCTTCGCCGACACCACTCCGCTCAAGGAGAGCCTGGATTTTCGGCGGATGTGGATCGGGACCTCGCTGTCCTCGATCGGAGCCCAGCTCACGCTCGTGGCGGTCAGCTTCGAGGTCTACCAGCTGACGCAGTCGACCCTCGCGGTAGGTGCCATCGGCATTGTCGGGCTGGTCCCGCTGGTGCTGGCGGGACTGTACGGCGGCTCGGTGGTGGACGCGCACGACCGCCGGAAGGTCGCCCTCTACTCCGGTCTGGTGCTCTGGGCCTGCGCCGGGCTGTTCGCGCTGCATGCCTGGTCGGGGCTGGGGCAGGTCTGGCTGCTCTACCTCCTGATTGCCATCCACTCCGCCGCGGCCGGCCTCAACCAGCCGGCCCGCAGCGCCATTGTGCCCCGGCTGGTCCGGCGGGAGATCCTGCCTGCTGCCAATGCCCTGACCATGATGACGTTCGGACTGGGCATGACCATCGGCCCGTTGCTCGCCGGTGTACTGGTGGCCAACGTCGGGTTCGGCTGGACCTACACCATCGACGTAGTGACCTTTACCGCCGCCATCTGGGCCGTGTTCCGGCTGCCGCCGATCCCGCCGGAGGGCGAGGTCCGCAAGGCCGGCCTCCGGTCGGTCCTCGAGGGGCTGCAGTTCCTGCGCACCCGGCCCAACATCCGGATGACCTTCCTGGTGGACATGGCCGCCATGGTCCTGGCGCAGCCCCGCGCCCTGATGCCGGCCATCGGAGCAGTGGTCATCGGCGGCGGGGAAGCGACGGCGGGAATCCTGCTGGCTGCGGTTGCTGCGGGCGCGTTTCTTGCGGCTCTCTTCTCCGGGCCGCTGGGCCAGATCCGCCGGCAAGGGCTGGCGGTGCTGTGGTGCGTGGCAGTGTGGGGAACCGCGGTCACGGCCTTTGGCGTCGTCGTCGTTCTTGCCGGCAAGGCCGAAGCGGCGGCGGATGGAAGCGTCAGCACCTGGCTGGTTCCGGCGGTGGCCTGCCTGATGGTGGCAGGGGCGGCGGATACCGTCAGCGGCGTGTTCCGCAACACCATCCTGCAGTCGGCGACGCCGGACGCCATGCGGGGTCGGCTCCAGGGCATCTTCATCGTCGTCGTTGCCGGCGGGCCGCGGCTCGGGGACGCGGTGGCCGGCGGAAACGGCGAGTGGCTGGGCGAAGGGTTCGCGGCCGTCGCCGGGGGACTGGCATGCATGTTGGCGGTCTGGCAGCTGCATAAATGGCAGCCGCGCTTTGCCCGGTATGACGATAGGAACCCGGAGCCGTAAGGAACACGGCGCCGCCGCTGTACGTTATATGGAGTGCCTGGTCAGAAGATGGCCGGGCATGCCACGCTGGTCACCGACGGCCGACGGCCGGCGTAGAAGGAGACCTGACGCGGTGCATAATCATTTCAACGGTTTGAAGACAGCCGGCTTGCTCGGCGTGCTGTTTGCGATCCTGCTGGGCATCGGTGCCCTGCTGGCCAGCGGCACGGGCAGCAGCAGCTGGATCTGGATTATGGCCCTGATCGGTGTCGGCACCACGGCGTACAGCTACTGGAACAGCGACAAGCTCGCCATCCGCGCCATGCAGGCGTACCCGGTCACCGAGCAGCAGCAGCCTCAGATGTACCGGATTGTCCGCGAGCTATCCACCCGCGCAAACCAGCCGATGCCGCGGCTGTACGTCTCGCCCACGCAGGCGCCCAACGCCTTCGCCACCGGCCGCAACCCGCAGAACTCCGCGGTGTGCTGCACCGAGGGCATTCTCCGCCTGCTCACCGAGCGCGAGTTGCGCGGGGTGCTCGGCCACGAGTTGATGCACGTCTACAACCGCGACATCCTCACGTCGTCGGTGGCCGCCGCCGTCGCCGGAGTCATCACGTCGGTTGCCCAGTTCATGCTGTTCTTCGGCGGCCGGGACCGCAACGCCAACCCCATTGCCCTGCTTGCCATGTCGCTGCTGGCGCCGGTCGCCGCCATGCTGATCCAAATGTCCATCAGCCGGACCCGCGAATACGACGCAGATGAAGACGGTGCGCAGTTGACCGACGATCCGCTGGCACTGGCATCCGCGCTGCGTAAACTGCAGTACGGCACCCAGCAGGCGCCCTTGCCCCAGGACCAGAAACTGGTCAACACCAGCCACCTCATGATCGCCAACCCGTTCCGCGGCGGCGGACTCAAGAAGATGTTCAGCACCCATCCGCCGATGGACGATCGTGTGGCCCGGCTGGAACGGATGGCGGGTCGGACCCTTGGCTAAGGAGCGGACCCGATGCGCCTGCTGCTGATCCGCCATGGCCAAACGCCATCGAATATCAAGGGCCTGCTGGACACTGCGATTCCCGGACCGGAACTGACCAGGCTGGGCCACAAGCAGGCCCGGGCACTGCCAAAGGCCCTCGACGGCGAGCCGATCGACGCGCTGTTCGCCTCCACCGCGATCCGTACCCAGTTGACCGCCTCGCCGCTTGCCACAGGGATGCAACTGGACGTTGAAATTCGCGACGGCGTGAAGGAAATCTCCGCCGGACAGCTCGAGATGCTCGGCGACACCGAATCGGTGCGGACCTACATGACCACTGTTTTCGCCTGGTCGGGCGGAGAGCTGGACCAGCGGATGCCGGGCGGGCCGGACGGCCACGAGACGTTCGGCCGTTTCGATGAGGTGGTCGCCGAGGCCGAGGCCGCAGGGCTGGCAACTGCCGCCATTTTCAGCCACGGAGCCATGATCCGCAGCTGGGCCGGAGCGAGGGCGGGAAATCTGAGTGTTCCGTTTGTTGCGCGTCAGATTCTCAGTAACACCGGCGTGGTCGTGCTTGAAGGCAGTCTGGCCAACGGCTGGAGGGCATTGACTTGGATGGGCCAGGCCGTGGGCGGAGCCGAGCTGGCGGATGCGTTGACCGACGGGCCGACGGGTGATCCGGTTCCCGCCCGGGAAGACCAGTAAGCATTCAGGCCGGTGGGCCGACTTGGCGCGGCAGCGGGACAGCGCTGCCGCGCCAAGAGTTTCTAGCGGTAGTTGATGAACTGGAGATCTACGTCCAGGTCAGCTGACTTCAGCATCCCCATGACTGACTGCAGGTCGTCCCGCGACTTGGAACTCACGCGCAGCTCATCGCCCTGGATCTGGGCCTTCACTCCCTTGGGGCCTTCATCGCGGATCAGCTTGGAGATCTTCTTGGCCTGATCCTGGGCAATGCCCTCCTTGATCGAGCCCTCGATCCGGTACTCCTTGCCGGAAGCGTACGGCTCCCCGGCGTCGAGGGACTTCAGCGAGATCCCGCGTTTGACCAGCTTGGACTGGAAGACATCCAGGACGGCCTTGACCCGTTCTTCGGAGTTCGCCTTCATCAGGATCTTCTCGCCGCTGAAGTCCACCTCTGCGCCGACGCCCTTGAAGTCGTACCGCTGCGCGATCTCCTTCTGCGCCTGATTGAGGGCGTTGGCAACTTCCTGGGTGTCTACCTTGCTGACGACATCGAATGATGACTCACTGGCCATGGTTCCTCCTTGGGGTGGGAAACGTACTCTGCCACTAGCCTACTGTCTGTCCTCAGACCCGGCCTGTATCTTCACAGCCCTCACTCAGGCTCCGCTCAGTCCCTATGCATCTTCCGGCGAAAGACTCGAATAATTGATTCACCAAGCGAAGCATCTAAGGAGACAGCCGATGTCCAGCCGCCAGCGGTACCTTGTCCGTTCAATGAGGGTAGCCGCCGGCTCATTCCTCACGGCCGCAACGGTGGCTACCCTGACGGTCATCGGTTCCGGACCGGCGGCGGCAAGTTCATCAACAGTGAATGCTGTGCATTCCCACCTCGCGGTGGCCGGAACTGGCACATTCATCCGGCGGGAATCCGATCTGCTGGAGAAGCAGCTTGCGGACGCCCGGTTGGCCAGCGGCCAGCAGGAGTCCGAACGTGAGGAGCGGTTGGCGGGACTGCGTGCCGAGATGGACCAGGCCGTCGCCTGGGGGATGGTGACGCAGCGGCAGGCGGACGGCTTCATTTCCCAGCTGGCCTCCCGCATTGACCGCGGGTTTTAGCTCGGAAAACAGGGGGTCAGGAGTTCGATTCGATTCTCGGCCCGATCTTCTGTAAGGTTGTCTTGCTTCCACTTACGGAGGCGGTCTTCAAGGAAGACGTTCGGCAGATTACCCGAGCGGCCAAAGGGGGCTGACTGTAAATCAGCTGGCAATGCCTACGGGGGTTCGAATCCCTCATCTGCCACCGGACGTAAGATCCCCGGAACTTCACAACTGTGAGGTTCCGGGATTTTTACTTAACGATCCACCTGCCTACTTCTCTCCGTCTCATATGTCCCAGATGTCAATTACGTCACATTTCGGCTCTCTTACAACACTGCGGCAACATTCCCTTGTGCACCGGGTGCGAGGACGTACTCTGTACATACCGCTCGCCGGTGGCCACAGTGACGTGGTCTTGCCAGATCTGCGTTCGCAGTCGTCAGGAGTACTAGATGGGACGAAAAAACGCGGCATTGACAAGTCTCCATGAACTCATGGGGTCTGCTCGGTCGGGTTATCCGGAGAAGGAACGTGCCTGGCCGGCACGGCTGGCCGTATGGGCCGGTGCCGTGGCGGTTGTTGCGCTAAGCGCAGGAACGCTGGTCGCGCCGGGAGCCGTTGCGGTCTCGGCGGGAGCCAACACTCTGGTGAGCCTCTGGGAGGAACTACCCGAGGATCTGCCGCTGGAGCGCTCATTGCCCCAGCACACTGTGCTGCTGGACAAGGACGGCAAGGAATTCGCCCGCTTCTACAGCGAGAACCGGATAGACATCGACGTCGAGGATGTGTCACCGACGTTCCTCGAAACACTGATCGATACGGAAGACGCACGCTTCTACGAGCACAACGGAGTGGATCCGTACGGCATTACGCGGGCGTTCGTGAACAACGCCGTCAATGCCAGCCAGCAAGGAGCTTCGACCCTCACCCAGCAGCTGGTCCAGAACATCCTGGTCAACAACGCGCGCGACGAGACCGAAGAATCGGTCGCCGTGGGAGACACCTACAACGCGAAGATCCGCGAGTCGAAGTACGCGGTCCGGCTCGAACAGCAGCTGAGCAAGGACGAGATCCTGAAGATGTACGTCAACGCGGTGTATTTCGGCAACCGCGCCTACGGCATCGAGGCGGCCGCCCGGATCTACTTCAACACCTCGGCGTCGAAACTCAACCTGACGCAATCGGCGTTGCTGGTCGGCCTGCTCAAGGGGCCCGCAGTCTACGATCCGGTGGTCCATCCGGAAGCGGCGACGATGCGGCGGAATACCGTGATCTCCGTGCTGGAGCACCGCGGGACGATCACCGCCGAAGAAGCGGATGCCGCTCAGGAAGCGCCATTGGGACTTGAGCCGGGATCTGTTCCCTCCAGCTGCGGCGACTCGGAGTATCCGTTCTACTGCCATCTGGTCCGCGAGGAAATTCTGACCAACCCGGCCTTCGGAGCCACACCCGAGCAAAGGGCTGACCGCCTATCCCGAGGCGGAATGACCCTGACAACGGGGTTGGACCGGCAGGCCATGGAATCGTCCCGGAAAGCGGTGACCAAAGCATTGGGCGATAAGAACCGAGCCGCCCTCGGCGTCGCCGTCGTTGAACCGGGAACCGGCCATGTTGCTGCCATCACCCAGAACCGCAAGTGGGGCAAGGGCAAGGGAGCAACCGAGGTGGTTTACGCCACCAGCGAGTTCCAAGTCGGTTCCTCGATGAAGCCGATTGTGCTGGGCACGGCCCTGAGCCAGGGGGTTCCTGCCTCGCAGCGTTACTCGGCGAACGGACCGTACTACTCGCCGTCGCTCGATGATCCGGTGGAGGGATTCCACAACTACGGATACATCAACCACGGCAGCGTGGATGCCTACGAGGCCATCCGCAAGTCCATCAACGTGTATTTCGTTCGGCTGATCGAACAGACCGGGGTGGTGGACGTGGCCAAGTTTGCCGAAATGCTGGGAGTGACGTCTCTGCCCACGGACAAGCTCAGCGGCCGGGAAGCCTCTCTGGCACTGGGAGCGTATGAGATTTCGCCACTGGAAATGGCCAACGCCTACGCCTCGTTTGTCAGCGGCGGCGTGGTGTGCAAACCGGTAACGGTGACCGCCGGGGTCCGCAGCGACACCGGCGAGAAGATCCCGGTTCCCGATGCCGACTGCCATCAGGGCATTGATCCGGGCGTTGCCGATACGGTCGCGGACGCTCTGAAAGAGCCGTTCAAGTCCGGCGGCACTCTCTCTGGCATGGGCAAACTCAAGGGGCGCGAGGCCGGGGCCAAGACGGGTACCACCAACGATTTCTCCGCCAACTGGATTGTGGGGATGACGCCGCAGTTCTCGACGGCGGTGTGGCTCGGCGACCCGCGCGGCGGCGGCCAGTATCCACTGGACGAAGTCGACGCCTACGGGACCACGTTCTACGACCTCACCGGTTCCGAGGTGGCGGGGCCCGTTTGGAAGGCCACGATGGAGGGTGCGCACAAGGGACTGCCGGCGGTTCCGCTGCCCGAATCCGCACCCGTCGGGGTAGGGACAGTCACGGCCAAAGCCATTCCCGACGTCCGCGGCCTGAAAGTAGACGAAGCCATCACGGTGCTGCTGCGGAACAACCTGACACCGGTGATTAATGAAGAGCCGGCCAAGGAGAATCCCCTGTATACACCGGATACGGTCACCGCGCAGACTCCGAGCCCCGGCAGCTCCTTGAAGTACCGGCAGGAAGTGGCGATCACTTTGAGTGCCGGCAGCGATACCTCGATCAGTGTTCCGGCCCAATAGCAGTTGAGGAGCCATCGTGTCTGTTTTCGAAAAGCGCCCAGGCATGGCACTGGCAGCCGGTGCCCTGGCCCTGACGGCTGTCGCAGGGAGCGGACTCTGCGCCCTGTATCTGTCCGGAACGCCTTTTGTCGCCTCCGAACAAGTTTCCGTTGAGGAAAAGGCGTCAGAAAGCACTGCCGCCAAACCGGTCTTCGCCGAGATCCGGGACATGCCGGCGGAAAAGGTACTGTCAGCAGCACTGGCGGAGCCGCCGAAGGGATGGCGGCCTTCCGGTACGCTGCAGCGCTCGGCGTCGCAGCCGGTGCCGTACTCCTGCGCCGTCAACGACACCGCCCCGTCGGTAGCCCTGTCGCGGCTGTTCAGCGTCGACGGCGATCGTGTCCAGGTTGTTACTGCCGCCTATACCGCGGGACTTGGCGCCGAGGTCATGCGGCAGCAGGTGAAGGAGGCGCAGTCCTGTGCCGGCAGCGCCGTGGCAATCAACGAGAGCAAAGTCGGCGGGAAAGATCCAGGCGTGGAAGCGCATCGTGTCTTTACCTATAAAGGCAGCAGCGCCGCCCAGGTAGTCTCCTTCCGCCGGGGAGATGTGCTGGCCTTTCTGGTCGGCGCGCCGGATGCTCCGCTGAGCCGGATCGCGAGGCAGCTGGATGATCATCTTGCCGCCGGGCTCAAAGACGTCTGCGTAGACCAGAAATCGGTAGCTGCGGATGCCTCGCGCTCGCCGTGGTCCGCCGCCGGATACAAGCCGTACACAGTCAAAGACACAGTGGCGGTCAGGGACGTGCCGTTGCCCACGGTGCCCGCCGGCTCAGGGATCGAAGCCGTTCCGCTGCCGGGACCCAAGATCAAGGTTGAATACGTCCAGCCGGCTGCGGATCCCTACTACGCGGTATGGCCGCCGATGCCCAAACGGATGGACGTTCCGGAACCGCCGAAGAGCCCGGCAAAGGCAGCCGTGACTGAAGCCAGCATCAGGATCTTGGCAGAGGACAAGCAAGGACCCGGCTGCGGCTGGGCGTTTACCGGGATGAGTCCCATGGTTTTCGACGCCAAGGAAGCTGAGCAGACGAATACCGAACGGCGCCGGGAGGCCAGCCAGAAGCTGGCGGCAGGTACCCAGCAGTGGCAGCAAAGCGTGCTCGACTACTGGACGGCGTACGACAAGTACAGCCAGGCCGCGGACGATTACAAGGGCTATGCCAAGGAAGTCCGCGAGGTCAACAAGGCCTGGGCGGACATCGGCGCCGATTGGGATGCCTACTGGGTTTCCTACGCGGCCTATGAAAGCGCCTTGGGGGTACGAGCGCAGTTCTTCCGGGACCAGGAGTATGCCGAACGGTCCTATCTGAACGCGCTGGCCCAGTGCGAGGCTGACAACCGGAGGGCGGCGGAGCAGCCCAAACCCAAGCCCAAGCCGGAGCCGGAAGACTCGGACGACAAGGACAAGGACGAGGAAGAGCCCAGGGAGGAGGAGCAGGAGCAACCGGAGGTGAGGCAGGTTGACTGCGACTCTGCCATCGGTGTTCCGGCCATCCTGGACTGGGCTCCGCCACCCGTACCGTCAGAGCCCGCACCGCCGGCCGACCCGCGCCCTGAAAACCGCCGCTAGGTAGCGGCCGGCGGAGGCTGCTTCAAGCAGCCTCCGCCCTGGCGAGGGGGTAGATGTCCCAGAGGAAGCAGGTGGCGTCCGCCTCCACAGCGTGCATCAAGTTGAAATGCAGCCATTTCCAAGCGGAGGCACCGTTATTGTCTGCGGGAGCGGGCGGACAGCTTCCCGGTGTATACCAGCTGCCGCGGCACCAAATGTGGTGCAGTTTGCCGTTGATAGTCGCGTACGGATCGTCGCCGGCGCTGCCCCTGGGCAAATCCAGCTTGGACCTCAGCGAGGCGGCCCGGCCAACGGCGTAGAGCTCGGTTCTGGACGGATCGTGGCCGAAGGGCAGCTCCTCCACTAGTTCATCAATCAGGGCCGTGCTGAGGGCGACCGCGTCATCGATAGTCGAACCCTCGGTCAGGATCAGTGCAGTCTGGCGTTCCATCGGTTGCTCCTTCGATTGTGGTTGATCCGTCAAAACCGAGATTAGGCGGCACCCGAGGCGGCGGATAGGGCGGCGGCGGACCTGTGGAAAACACGTGCACGATCCGGGCGCCGGACACCAGCGCTCATGCGCTGAGCGAACAGGGGGCGACATATTCGGCTGATCCCGTTAGCGTGGAAGCATGGCAACGATTAATATCACCGAAGCCCAGTTCCCCCAGACCATTGAAGAGAACGACATTGTGTTCGTGGACTTCTGGGCTGATTGGTGCGGCCCATGCAAGCAGTTTGCCCCCGTATACGATTCAGTCTCCGAACAGCACGAGGACATTGTCTTCGCGAAGGTAGACACCGAGGCCGAGCAGGGCCTCGCCGCCGCAGCCGGGATTACCTCCATCCCGACCCTGATGGCGTTCCGCGAGAAGGTCCTTGTCTTTTCGCAGCCCGGCGCCCTGAACTCGGGCCAGTTCACCGAACTGGTGGATGCCGTCAAGGGCCTGGACATGCAGGAAGTCCACGCCCAGGTGGCAGCCCAGCAGCAGCAGGCCCAGCAGGCCGACGCCGAGTAGGACTCTGCTCCCGCGCGTCGAAAAGCTCCCCGCCGTTCCGATACGGCGGGGAGCTTTTTGCTTGATCAGTGGAAGCGGTGGTCCTGCGGGGCCAGCCGCGGGCCGAAGGCCGGTTTGCGGAAGCCACTGAGGTAGAGCATCCGCACCACCCGCTGCCGGTGCCCGCGCCAGGGCTCAAGCAAAGCCAGCATCCCGGCGTCGTCCGTTTTCTTTCCGGTCAGGGCGTAGCCGACGAAGGCGGCCAGGTGGAAGTCCCCAACGGAGACCGAGTCCGGGTCGCCGTGGGTGCGCTGGGCGATCTCGGCGGCGCTCCACGGACCGATGCCCGGAACGGAACACAGCTTTGCCGCCAGTTCGGGGCCGGGGGAGAGCGCGGCCAGCCGCTCCAGGCCGGAGGCAACATTGCAGGCGCGAAGAATGGTGGCGGAGCGTTTGGCGTCCACACCGGCGCGGTGCCAGTCCCAGGACGGGACGCGCCGCCATTGCTCCGCCGAAGGCGCGACCTTCAGTCCCGCAGGGGCCGGTCCGGGAGCGGGCGTACCGTACTTGCTGACCAGGTAGCGCCAGGAATAGCGGGCTTCGATGGTGGTGATTTTCTGCTCCAGCACCACCGGAACCAGGGCGTCCAGGATGCGGCCGGTACTTGGCAGCCGCAGGCCTCGATGCCGCCGTCGCGGTTCGGTGACCAGCTTCGGGAGCGTGGCGTGGAACGCCGCCTGGTCGAAGGCCGTCCAGTTATCAGCGGCGCCCAGCAGGGCCGGCAACCCGGGCAAGGCTGCTTCGGCGCCGGGGCCCCACGCGAGGACCCGGATGACGGCCGGATCGGCGCCGCCATTGGAGCCCGCTTGCTCGCTGGCCAGGCGCAGCGTCACCGGCCCTTGGGCAGTGGCGAAAGCCAGCCACACGCCGTCGTGCGTGGTTTGAAAGGTAGGGTCCTGCTTGCCGCGGGGAATGATGCCCAGGGTTCCGGGCAGATCGTAGCCGGCAGGAAGTTCCACCGTTGCCGCGGCATCTGCGGTCGGGGCAGCGGTGGCGGCAAACGTGGAAGGCACCTATCCATGGTCGCACGCGTCGGGCAGGGCAGGGCGGCCGGCTTGAGTCGCAGGGTTTCGTTCCGGCTATGACCCTTGTGGACGGGCCGGTAGATTTGGGCGCATGAAGTTTGCCAATTCTGTACTGGACCTGATCGGGAATACGCCGCTGGTCAAACTCAACAATGTGACCGAAGGCATCAGCGCCACCGTGCTGGCCAAAGTGGAGTATTTCAACCCGGGCGGGTCCATCAAGGACCGGATCGCGGTCAAGATGGTTGAAACTGCGGAGCAGGACGGACTGCTCAAGCCCGGCGGAACCGTGGTGGAACCCACTAGCGGCAACACCGGCGTGGGGCTCGCTCTGGTGGCGCAGCAGAAGGGCTACAAGTCCATCTTCGTCACGCCGGACAAGGTGGGTGTGGAGAAGCGCGACGTGCTCAAGGCCTACGGCGCCGAAGTGGTTGTCACGCCCACGGCCGTGGCGCCCGACAGCCCCGAGTCCTACTACGGGGTGTCCGACCGTCTGGTCCGCGAGGTGGAGGGTGCGTACAAGCCGGACCAGTTCTCCAACCCCGCTGCTCCGCTGAGCCACTACGAAACTACAGGCCCGGAGATTTGGCGGGACACGGACGGGCTGGTTTCGCACGTGGTCATCGGCGCCGGCACCGGGGGCACCATCACCGGCACCGGCCGCTACCTGAAAGAGGTTTCGGCGGACCGTGCCTCGGGTCCGGTCCGGATCATCGGCGCCGACCCGGAAGGCTCCGTCTACTCCGGCGGCACCGGACGCCCCTACTTTGTGGAGGGCGTCGGCGAAGACATGTGGCCGGCGAACTATGACAAGTCCGTGCCGGATGAGGTCATCGCGGTTAACGACGCCGAGTCCTTCGCCATGACCCGCAGGCTGGCCCAGGAAGAGGGGCTGCTGGTCGGCGGCTCCTCCGGCATGGCAGTGGTCGCCGCGCTGAAGGTGGCCCGGGAGCTGGGACCTGACGACGTCGTCGTTGTTATTCTGCCGGACTCCGGCCGCGGTTACCTGGGCAAGATCTTCAACGACGAATGGATGAAGTCCTACGGCTTCATTGCCGGCGGCGAAGAGGCCACCGTGGGCGAGGTGCTCAAGGGCAAGGCCGGGCGCCTGCCCGAACTGGTCCACACGCACCCCACGGAATCGGTCCGCGACGTCATCGAGATCATGAACGAGTACGGCGTTTCCACGCTGCCGGTCTTCTCGCAGGAACCGCCCGTGGTGATGGGCGAGGTGCTCGGCTCGGTGGATGAGCGCACCCTGACGGCCCAGCTGTTCAAGGGCGAAGCCAAACTGACCGACAAGATCGGCGACCACATGGGCGAACCGATGCCGCTGATCGGCTCGCTGGAATCCATCTCCGCCGCCCGCGAAAAACTCCAGTCCAACAATGCGCTGATGGTGACCTTTGTAGGCGCCCCCATCGGCGTGCTGACCCGCCACGACCTGTTGACCTACCTGACGAGCTGAAGGAGATTTCCATGACTGCAGAGAAGAACCAAGGCTTCAACACCCGCGCCGTGCACGGCGGCCAGGCCTTCGAACCGCGTACCGGTGCGGTTGTCCCGCCCGTGCACTTCAGCTCCACCTACGCGCAGGACGGGGTCGGCGGCCTGCGCGACGGCTACGAGTACGGGCGCGGCACCAACCCCACGCGGGACTCGCTCCAGGAACAGCTGGCGGCGGTGGAGGGCGGCAAGCACGCGTTTTCCTTCGCCTCCGGCCTCGCGGCCGAGGATTCGCTGATCCGCGCGCTGCTGGCCCCGGGCGAACACATCGTGCTGGGCAACGACGCCTACGGCGGCACCTACCGCCTGATTAACCGCGTGCTGGGGGACTGGGGCGTGGGCCACACGGTGGTGGACATGTCCGACGAGTCCGCCGTGGCGGCGGCCGTGAAGGAGAACAAGACCCGCTTTGTCTGGGTGGAAACCCCGTCCAACCCGATGATGAAGATCACCGACATCGCCGCGCTCGCCGAGGTTGCGCACGGCGCCGGCGCGCTGCTGGTGGTCGACAACACCTTCGCTTCGCCCTACCTCCAGAACCCGCTGGCGCTCGGTGCTGACATCGTGGTGCACTCCACCACCAAGTACATCGGCGGCCACTCGGATGTGGTCGGCGGCGCCGTGGTGCTCAACGATGACGAGCTGGCCGAGAAGATCGGCTTCATCCAGTTCGCCGTGGGGGCGGTGTCCGCACCGCTGGACGCGTTCCTGACCACCCGCGGCCTGAAGACGCTGGGCGTGCGCATGGACCGGCACTCGGCCAATGCGCAGGCGGTGGCCGAATGGCTGCAGGGCCGGCCCGAGGTCGAGGCTGTCTACTACCCGGGCCTGCCGGACCATCCCGACCACGAGCTGGCGAAGAAGCAGATGCGCGGCTTTGGCGGCATGGTGTCGGTCTCCTTCAACGGCGGCGAGGCAGCGGCCCGGAAGGTTGCCGAAAATACCACGATCTTCACTCTCGCGGAGTCGCTGGGCGGCATCGAGTCCCTGGTCAATTACCCCTCCGAGATGACCCACGCCTCCGTGAAGGGTACGGAGCTGGAAGTCCCGGCCAACCTGATCCGCCTCTCGGTCGGCATCGAGGACACCGAAGACCTGATCGCCGATCTGGAGCAGGCGTTCAAGCAGATCTAGCGGTCCAAAACCCAAGACAACGACGGCGGTGCCGGACTTTTGGAAGTCCGGCACCGCCGTCGTTGGTTGTGAAGGTTTTGCTGCCGGAAGCCCCGGTGTAACGGCCCTAAACTGGGGCAATGACTTCCGGATCGCTGCTTGCTGTTTGCTCTGTCCATGCCTTAAAGCCCGACGAGAGCATTGTCGGCGTGACCGCCATCGACAAGCGGTCGGTGGAAGGCCCGGTGCTGGTCCACCAGCTCGGGCTGCGGACGGATGTGCAGGCGGACCGCAAGCACCACGGCGGCGAACTGAAGGCGCTTTACGCCTATGCGGAGGAAGACGCGGCGCAGTGGGCGGCCGAGCTCGGGCGCGAGGTGCCGGCCGGTCTGTTCGGCGAAAACCTGCGTACCCAGGGCCTGCCGGTCAGCCGGGCGCTGGTGGGGGAGCGGTGGCGGATCGGCAGTAAGGTCACCGCCGAAGTGACCATGCCGCGGATTCCCTGCGCCACCTTTGAACGGCACATGGCAGAACCGGGCTGGGCCAAGCGTTTCTTGCACAAGGGGCTGCCCGGTGCCTACTGCAAGGTGGTGCAGGCCGGGGAAATTGCACCGGGCGACAGCATCAAAGTGGTCTTCAGGCCCGGCCACGGCGTGAGCGTGGCGGACGTTTTCGGCGGGCTGGACAAGGCTCAGGCGCAGGCTCTGCTGGATTCGGAAGCGGCCGGCGAAATCAGCATCGGCGGCAACGTCAACAAGGCGGTCAAGCTGGCGCTGCGCCGGGGCTGACCCGCGGTTATTGCCCGGAGCCTTTGGACCCCCTAGTCTTTATGCAACTAGTTGTGCAAAGGAGTGCATAGTGACATCGTCTGCCTTCCCCCGGTTGCTTGAGCCGCTGGACCTTGGCTTCGCCACACTGCCCAACCGGGTCCTGATGGGCTCCATGCACGTGGGCCTGGAGGAGCTGCCCGGCGGCTTCAAACGGATGGCCGCGTTCTACGCTGAACGGGTGCGCGGGGGAGTCGGACTGATCGTCACCGGCGGCATCTCGCCCAACGAGGCCGGGCGGCTGGGGGCGGGCGGCGCCAAAATAACGACGCAGGAAGAGGCAGCCGAGCACCGAGTCGTTACGGATGCAGTGCATGCCGAGGGCGGCCGGATTGCCATGCAACTGCTCCACGCCGGCCGCTATGCCGCGCACCGGGACCTTGTGGCGCCCAGTCCAGCGGGTTCTCCGATCAATCCGCTGGCTCCCCGCGAGCTGTCTACATCGGACATTGAGCAAACCATCGAGGACTTCGCCAACGCCGCCGCCCTGGCGCAGTCGGCAGGCTACGACGGCGTCGAAATCATGGGCAGCGAAGGCTACCTGATCAACGAATTCATCGCGGCGCGGACCAACCACCGCACCGACGCTTGGGGCGGTTCCTACCGCAACCGGATCCGCTTTCCGCTGGAGATCGTCCGCCGGACGCGCGAACGGGTCGGCTCGGACTTCATCATCATCTACCGGCTTTCCATGCTGGATCTGGTGGAGGGCGGATCCGGCTTCGAAGAGGTGCTCGAACTGGCCCACGGGATCGAGGCCGCCGGCGCAACGCTGATCAATACCGGAATCGGCTGGCACGAGTCCCGCGTCCCCACCATCGCCACCTCCGTTCCGCGGGGTGCCTTCGCCTGGGTAACCCGGAAGCTGGTGGGGCACGTAGGCATTCCCCTGATCACCACCAACCGCATCAACACCCCCGAAGTAGCCGAACAGCTGCTGGCGGACGGCTGCGCCGACATGGTTTCGATGGCCCGCCCGCTGCTGGCAGATCCGGCCTTTGTACTCAAGGCCTCGCGCGGGACGTCGGACGAAATCAACACCTGCATCGCCTGCAACCAGGCCTGCCTGGACCACACCTTTGTCGGGAAGGTCACCTCATGCCTGGTTAATCCGCGGGCCTGCCACGAGACCGAGATCCTCCTGGAGCCAGCCGCGGAGAAGAAGAATCTCGCCGTGGTTGGTGCCGGCCCGGCCGGCCTCGGTTTCGCCGTCGCAGCGGCCGAGCGCGGCCACCGGATCACGGTCTTCGAAGCCGCCGGCGAGATCGGCGGGCAGTTCAACCTGGCCAAACAGATCCCGGGCAAGGAGGAGTTCCACGAGACCATCAGGTACTTCGGCCGCCAGCTTGAACTCCGCGGCATCGACCTGCGGCTCAATACCAAAGCCACCGTGCAAACCCTGCTGGCCGAGGGCTTCGACGAGGTCATCCTCGCCACCGGCGTGCTGCCCCGGCTCCCCGGCATCGAGGGCCTGGATCACCCCTCGGTGCTCGGCTACCCGGACGTGTTGCGCGGAAAGAGGCCGGTGGGAAACACCGTCGCGGTCCTGGGCGCCGGCGGCATCGGCTTCGACGTCGCCGAGTACCTCACGCAGTCCGGGCCGAGCGCCACGCTGGAGCCGGAGCTCTTCTACGAGCACTGGGGTATCGACCCGCAGTATGAAACGCCCGGCGGCCTGGCCCGGCCACACCCGCCGAAGCCTGCGCGCAAGATCTACCTGCTGCAGCGCAAGAGCAGCAAGATCGGCGCCGGCCTGGGCAAGACCACCGGCTGGATCCACCGGGCCGAGCTCAAGGCCAAGGACGTCACCATGATTCCCGGCGTCACCTACCGCAGGATTGACGACGGCGGACTGCACTTCAGCGCGGACGGCACCGACCAGGTACTCGCCGTGGATACCGTGGTGCTGTGCACGGGCCAGGAGCCGCAGCGCGAGCTGCAGGCGGAACTGGAAGCAGCAGGCCAGACGGTCCATCTGATCGGGGGAGCGGACGTGGCGGCGGAGCTCGACGCCAAACGCGCCATCAACCAGGGCACCCGGCTGGCGGCGGCCATCTGATGTCGCTGCCGCACGCCATTCTGACCGCGCTGCTGGAACAACCCGGCTCCGGGGCCGAGCTGGCACGCCGATTCGATAAGTCCTTCGGCTTCTTCTGGCCGGCCACGCACCAGCAGATCTACCGCGAGCTCGGCCGGCTGGAGAAAGACGGGTTGATCCGCTCCACCGGCCGTGATTCGAGCCGGGGGCGGGCCAAGGACTACGAGGTGCTCGGCGAGGGGCGCCGCGAGCTGCAGCGGTGGACGGCCGAACAGCAGGACCCCCGGCCGGTCCGCGAGGCGTTGATGATCAGGCTGCGCGCCGCCTCGGTGCTCGGCGATCCCATCGCGGACGAACTGGAACGTCACCTCAGGCTGCACCGGGAGCAACTGGCCACCTACCGGCAGCTCGATAAGCGCGGGAACTGGAGCGGCGGGAACGAACTCCAGCGCGCAGTGCTGACGGCGGGCATCATGTTCGAAGAGACGTGGATTGCCTGGGCGGAGCAGACTCTCGACGCCCTGTGACGCCGGCTGTGCCCAAGGTCACCGGCCGCCGTCGTGCATTCGGGCGCAAAGAAGTTGCAGCGTACCGTACACTGGATACATCCCCCACTCCGGTATTCCCTTATTTCGACGCGGAAAACGCGTCTGATGGTGTGTAGGGTCCGCATAACGCGGACAGTTTTCATTTTGGGAGCGCCGGCTGAGAAAACGCCATACAGACTGCCGTGAGGCAGCCAGCAAAGTTATGGCGGGAAGTCCTGCCAAGGGATTGGAACAGCGCCGGACTTGTGTCAACAGGCCTCTCGATCATCACCGCCCATAGCTCAATCGAGCCCAATGGTGATGCTTTGCGCGGCCACGGTCCCCAAATGAATATGAGGAACCCCATGTCTGAAACCCCCACTGCCACCATGTCTGAAAACGCCGCCACTGAGCCGGCCACGGACAACAGCGCCGCCGAAGCGACAGAAGAAAACACCGTGTTGTTCACGGATTTCGGTCTTGACGGCCGTGTGCTCGCAGCCCTGAGCGACGTCGGCTACGAAAAGCCGTCCCCCATCCAGGCCGCCACCATCCCCGTGCTGCTCGAAGGCCGCGACGTCGTGGGCCTGGCCCAGACCGGTACCGGCAAGACCGCCGCCTTCGCAGTCCCCGCGCTGTCCCGCATGGCCGAACTGCCGCCCACCAAGAACACCCAGATCCTGGTGCTGGCCCCTACCCGTGAGCTCGCGCTCCAGGTGGCCGAAGCCTTCTCCTCGTACGCCTCGCACATGGAGAACTTCACCGTTCTTCCGGTTTACGGTGGATCCCCTTACGGCCCCCAGCTTGCCGGCCTGCGCCGCGGTGCACAGGTTGTTGTCGGTACTCCCGGCCGCGTCATCGACCACATCGAGAAGGGTTCCCTGGACCTCTCGGAACTGCAGTACATGGTGCTGGACGAAGCCGACGAAATGCTGCGCATGGGCTTCGCCGAAGAAGTTGACCAGATCCTCTCGAAGACTCCGGAAAGCAAGCAGGTTGCCCTGTTCTCGGCCACCATGCCGACCGCCATCCGCCGGATCGCCAAGAAGTACCTGAAGGATCCGGCCGAGATCACGGTCAAGGCCAAGACCACCACGGGCACCAACACCCGCCAGCGCTACCTGCAGGTCATGGGCCCGCACAAGCTGGATGCCATGACCCGGATCCTGGAAGCGGAAGATTTCGACGGCGTTATCGCCTTCGTGCGCACCAAGATGGCTACCGAGGACCTGGCCGACAAGCTCAAGTCCCGCGGCTACCGCGCCGCCGCCATCAACGGCGACATCCCGCAGCAGCAGCGTGAGCGCACGGTCGAGGCCCTGCGCGATGGCAAGATCGACATCCTGGTTGCCACCGACGTGGCCGCCCGCGGTCTCGACGTCGAACGCATCACGCTGGTAGTCAACTACGACATCCCGCACGACACCGAGTCCTACGTGCACCGCATCGGCCGCACCGGCCGTGCCGGCCGCTCGGGCGATGCCATCCTGTTCATGACTCCGCGCGAGAAGTACCTGCTGCGGGCCATCGAGAAGGCCACCCGCCAGCCGGTCGAACAGATGCACCTGCCTTCGGCGGAAACCATCAACAGCCTTCGCATGAGCAAGTTCGCGGAAAAGATCACTGAGACCCTCTCGTCCGAAGATGTCTCGATCTTCCGCGACCTGATCGCGAACTACGAGACCGAGCACAATGTGCCTGCAGCGGAGATTGCCGCAGCACTGGCCGTGATGGCCCAGGGCGGACGGCCGCTGCTCGTCCAGGACCTGCCGGAGGCCCCGAAGGGCCAGCGCGAGCGCGCCGCCGGCGGACGGGATGCCACGGGATCCCGCGGCCCGACGCGTGCACTGACCGAAGGCAATGCGACCTACCGCATCGCGGTAGGCCGCCGCCAGCGCGTCATGCCGGGCTCCATTGTCGGCGCCATCGCCAACGAGGGCGGCCTCAGTGCCGCGCAGATCGGCGGCATCGACATCCGCTCGGACCACTCCCTGGTGGAACTGCCCGCGGACCTGTCCCAGGACCAGCTGCGCGCACTGTCCCGCACCCGCATCGGCGGCGAACTGATCCACCTCGAACTGGACTCCGGCCGCAAGCCGCGCCGCGACCAGGGCGACTTCGGCGGCAGCCGCGGCGGCTACGGCAGCGACCGTCCGTTCAAGAAGAAGTTTGATGGCGACCGTCCGTACAAGAAGAAGTTCGACGGCGACCGCAGCTTCAGCAAGGACCGCGGCGAGCGTTCGGACTTCGCCGGCCAAGGCGCCGGAGCCCGCAAGCCCCGACACAAGAGCTACTAAGCCGCGGCCAGACCCGGCAGCTCCTGCCGGGAACCGGCGGCTGAAGTAACCTTACGCAAAAAGGCACCCGTATGAACGGGTGCCTTTTTGCATTCCCGGGGCATGTCCTCAGCCCCGTTCCGACGCCGATGTGAGGCGCACCACGCCGAGCATGAGAACTCTCTCATAAAGGTTTCATAAACGATTCATCATCCTGCGGCAAAGTGAATAACACGCACGAAGAGAATGAAATCTACGGAGGACCGATGTATACCAACCAGCAAGACAGCGGTGAGTTACGGATAGTTCTCTACTCCCATGATTCCCAGGGCCTGGGGCACACCCGGCGTAACCTTGCCATCGCCCATGCGCTGGCTGCCCGGCTGCCGGCGCTGACCGGACGGAAAGTCTCGGGCCTGCTGGTGACCGGCGAGGGAACCGCCACCAGCTACCGGCGGCCCGAAGGCTGGGACTGGATGGTCATTCCCGGGATCAGCAAACGCCAGGGCAACTACGCACCGCGCCACCTGGATGTCCGGATGAGCCGGCTCATCAGCCTGCGCTCCGCAGTGATCGAAGGAGCCCTGACAGCCTTCCGGCCCCACCTGGTCATCGTGGACCGGCATGCCTTCGGCGTGGACGGGGAACTGGTGGATGCGCTGGCTGCGGTGCGGGAAGCCAATCTCGGCTGCAAGGTCATCCTCGGCCTGCGCGAGGTCCTTGACGATCCCGTCGTCGCTGCCCGCGAATGGGCCGCGCTCGGGGATCTGTGCCACGTCCGGCGTACCTTCGACGAGCTGTGGGTCTACGGCGACCCGGCCGTGCACAATCCGGTGGCCTCGGGCGAAATTCCCGCGGCCCTCAGCGATAAGGTCCGCTTCACTGGCTATCTGGCCGCAGGCCGCCCCTGCTCTTCGCGCAAACCCCAGGGCCGCAAGCCGTACCTGCTGACCATGGTCGGCGGCGGATCGGATGGATTCGACCTGACCATGGCGGCGGCCCGTGCCAAGGTTCCGGCGGGGTACCGCCACCTGGTCATTACCGGCCCGCAGATGGCAGCAGACCAAAGGCGCCAGGTCGAGCATGCCGCCCGGAAGCGGACCGACGTGATCGCCAGCGTCCCGGACGCGCTCGTCGAGATCAATGCAGCTGCGGCCATCGTGACCATGGGCGGCTATAACTCGGTCTGCGAAATCCTCAGTACGGACACTCCTGCCCTCGTGGTGCCGCGGGTCTGGCCCCGCCAGGAGCAGCTGATCCGCGCACGTTCGCTCAGCAAACGCCAGCTCGTGGACGTCTGCGAGCCGGCCCAGCTGAGCAGCAAAGTCCTCGGCAACTGGTTCGAAACGGTTGCCGGAACAGCTGCCGCCCGCACCGGCATTGAGCTCGACGGACTCACCTCGGTGGCCCGCCTGGCCGCGCACCTGTTGCAAACCGCCGGCGCCGAAAACACAGTGAGCCCTGCGGGGCAGAAGGAGCTGAACCGTGTTGCTGGCTAAGCCCAATACGCCCAGAGTCGGCTATGTCCTCAAGGTCTATCCGCGCTTTTCCGAGACCTTCATTGTCACCGAGATCCTGGCTCGGGAAGCCTCCGGCGAAGTGCTGGAGATCTTCTCGCTGCGGCCGCCGGCGGATCCAAGGTTCCACACGGAACTGGCCCGGGTACAGGCCCCGGTCAACTACGTACCCAAACCGGCCAAGCTCAGCGAAGGCTGGGCCATTGTCGGCCGCGCCCAGGAACTGAATCCGGAATTCGCCGGACGCTGGGCGCAGCTGCTGCCCCAGTTTGCCGGTTACGACCCTACGGAAGTGCATCAGGGCATCGAGCTGGCCACCATGGCACTGGAGCGCGGCATCACGCACCTGCACGCCCACTTTGGTTCGCTGGCGGCCCGCACCGCGGAAATTGCGGCTGCGCTGTCCGGCCTCACCTATTCCTTCACCGCTCACGCCAAGGACATCTTCCATCAGGATGTGGACCGCAGCCGCCTGGCCCGGACCCTGGCCAACGCGTCGCACGTGGTCACTATCAGCGAATACAACTACCGCTACCTGCGCTCCATGTATCCCGCCGAAACTGCCAACCTGCACCTGGTCTATAACGGGCTGGAACTTGAGCGCTTTCCCTACACCGCGCCGCAGGTACCCGGACAGACGCTCCGGGTTGCGGCCGTCGGACGCCTCGTGGAGAAGAAGGGCTTTGACCTGCTGATTCGGTCGGCTGCCGAATTGCGCAGCCTCGGCCTGCGGCTGGATGTCCGGATTGCCGGCGGCGGCATGCTCGAAACGGAGCTGGCCGATCAGATCGACTCGCTCGGTCTGGAAGGCACAGTTCGGCTGCTGGGCCCGCGGACCCAGCAGGAAGTCGCCGACCTGCTGCGCTGGGCCGAAGTCTTTGCCGCCCCCTGTGTGGTCGGAGAAGACGGCAATGCTGACGGGCTGCCCACGGTCCTGCTGGAAGCCATGGCCATGGGGGTGCCCGCCATCGCCAGCGATGTCACCGGCATCCCCGAGGTCATCCATCCGACCCAAGGCGTCGCGGCCCGGACCGGCACCCTGATCCGCAACGGTGTGGTGGCGGACCTGACCGCCGCACTTGAGGAGGCGGCCCGGCCGGACTTTGACCGGGAGGGCATCGCGGCAGCCGCCCGGCAGTGCATTGAGGCGAACTTCGACTCGACGAAGCAGGCACGGCGGCTGCGGCACCTGGTGGAGGCCTCGGTGCCCGCCGTACCTGCCGCAGAAAGCGTGGAGGTAGCGTAATGCGAGTGGCATATCTATGCGCGGACCCGGGAATCCCGGTCTTCGGCACCAAGGGAGCCTCGGTCCACCTCCAGGAGATCATCCGCGCCTGGCAGGCACGCGGCGCCGAGGTGAGCGTCTACTGCACGCGCACCGGCGACGATGTTCCCGCGGACCTGGCCGACCTCCCGGTGACCTGGCTCAAGGTCCCCAAAAGCCAGGGACCCGAGCGCGAAGCCGCCCAGGCCGCGGCGGCCGCGGAGCTGGCCGGGAAAATTATCGACGACGGCGCCGACCTCGTCTACGAGCGCTACAGCCTCTTCAGCACCGGGCTGGCCCAGGCCACCGCGGCGTTGGGGATTCCCAGCATCCTTGAGGTTAACGCCCCGCTGATCGACGAGCAGCGCACCCACCGCTACCTGCATGACGAAGCCGCTGCCTCCGCTGCACTGCGCGCACAGGTGGCCGCAGCGGACCGCACCGTGTGCGTCTCCGCACCGGTTGCCCGGTGGGTGGAAAGCAAAACGGATGCTGCCCACCACGGCGGCATCGCCGTCGTACCTAATGGTGTGAATACGGACCGGATCCTGTCT
Organism: Arthrobacter sp. Soil_C_60; assembly: GCF_057656375.1. Classification (NCBI taxonomy): domain Bacteria; kingdom Bacillati; phylum Actinomycetota; class Actinomycetes; order Micrococcales; family Micrococcaceae; genus Arthrobacter; species Arthrobacter sp. Soil_C_60. Next base: position 172,120 of record NZ_JBDGKM010000001.1, read on the forward strand.
GCCTGCCCCGACCCCGATGCCGTGCCGGTAGTTGCCTTTGTCGGCACGCTCAAACCGTGGCACGGGGTGGAGGTGCTGCTGGAAGCCGCCGCGCTGGCCTCGCAGGCGTGGCAACTGCGCATTGTCGGCGACGGCCCGCTGGCAGCAGAACTCCAGCGGCGTGCCGCGGAACTGGGCATGGCTGTGGACTTTACCGGTGCCGTGGTGCCTGAACGGATTCCCGCGGTGCTCGCAGACTGCTCGCTGGCCACCGCGCCGTACCCGGCGATGGGCTCGGACGCCGACCAGTACTTCTCGCCGCTGAAGATTTACGAGTACCTCGCCGCGGCGCTGCCCGTGGTGGCCTCGAACGTAGGCCAGATTCCGGACATTATCGACGACGGGGCAACCGGGCTGCTGGTGGAACCGTCGGACCCCGCCGCGCTGGCCGCCGCGATTGACCGCTTGGTGGCCCACCCCGAGCGGCGCCTGGCCATGGCGCTGGCGGCCCGGGAGCAGGCGGTCGCGCGGCACAGCTGGCACCAGGTGCTGGAGCGTAGTCTGGCCGGAATCCGCCTGCCGGACAAGAACCAGGAGCTGACGGTATGAGCCGGAAACAAGCCAACCCCGCGGCCCTGCGGCGCACCCTGGGCATCATCAGGCCGCATGTGGGCCGGCATAAGCTCCTGATGGGCGGCGGCATCACTGCCCTGCTGTTCGAGGTGGTGTTCCGGGTGCTCGAGCCATGGCCGGTCAAGTTTGTGGTGGACGCGGTCACGCGCAGCCTCGGCGCGGACCTGGCCGGCAGCGGGCCCTCGGCTACTCCTGTGCTGCTGCTTTCCTGCGCCCTGGCCACCATTTGCATTGTCGGCTTCCGCGCGCTGGCGAACTATCTGGCCACCGTGGCCTTTGCGCTCGCCGGCTCGCGGGTCGCTGCGGCGCTGCGCGTGCGCGTTTTCTCCCATGTCCAGGCGTTGTCCGACCGCTACCACTCCTCTGCGCGGACCGGCGATACGGTGCAGCGGCTGGTGGGCGATATCGGCCGGCTCCAGGAAGTTGCGGTCACGGCCGGGTTGCCGCTGGTGGCCAACGTGATCACCCTGGTGGTGATGGCCGGCGTGATGTTCTGGCTGGATCCGCTGCTGGCCCTCGTGGTGGTCCTCGCTGCGGCGGCGTTCCTGCTGATCTCCCGCGGCAGCACGGGCAAGATCACCGCTGCTTCCCGGAAGACCCGCAAGGGCGAAGGTGCCCTGGCCAACACCGCCCAGGAGAGCCTCGGTGCCATTCGCGTGGTCCAGGCCTACGGGCTGGAACGGATCCTCGCCGGCAAGTTCTCCCATAGCAACAAACAGGCCCTGACGGAAGGCGTGCAGGCACGCCGGCTGGCCGCCGGGCTGGAACGCCGCACCGACGTGATCGTCGGCGTCGCGACGGCAGCAGTGCTCTTCGGCGGCGGCATGCGGGTGGCCGAAGCGGCCATGACGCCCGGGGATCTGGTCATCTTCCTGACCTACCTCAAGACAGCCATGAAGCCGCTGCGGGACCTGGCCAAGTACACCGGACGCATCGCCCGGGCTACGGCTTCGGGCGAACGCGTCGCCGACCTGCTGGACGAACCCGTGGACATCCAGGACGCCCCGGGCGCGGTGGAGCTTTCCGGTGTCCGCGGCGAGATCCGCCTGCAAAGCGTGCGGGCCGCCTACGGCGACGGACGTCCCGTGCTGCACCACGTGAACCTGCATATTCCGGCCGGGCAGAAGGTGGCGGTCGTCGGGCCATCCGGTTCCGGGAAGTCCACGCTGGCTTCGCTGCTGGTGCGCATGATGGACCCCGTGCACGGCTGCGTAAGTGTCGACGGACACGACCTGCGGGAGGTGACGCTGGCTTCGCTGCGCTCGCAGGTCAGCCTGCTGCTGCAGGACTCGGTGCTCTTCACCGGCACCATCCGCGACAACATCCGCTACGGCAGGATGGAGGCCACCGACGAGGAAGTGGAGCAGGCGGCACGGCGTGCCCAGGCCCACGGCTTCATCATGGCGTCACCGGACGGCTATGACACTGTGGTGGGGGAGCGCGGGAGCACACTCTCCGGCGGACAACGCCAGCGGCTCGCCATCGCCCGTGCCTTGCTCCGGCACGCACCCGTGGTAGTGCTGGACGAGGCCACCACGGGACTGGACCCCGAAGCAGCAAGTGAAGTGCTCGCAGCGCTGGGCACCCTGACCGAAGGACGTACCACCGTGACGATTACGCACGACGCCGGACCGGCGCTGGCCGCCGACCGTGTTCTCTGGGTCCAGGACGGCAACGTGGTGCTGGACGGCACTCCCGCAGACCTGCTCGGTCATCCTTCCGGCACCTTCAAGGCCTGGGTGGAACAACAGCAGGCGGCCAATGCCAGCGAGGCACGGGTCGACGTCGGCCATCCCGCCGACGCCGCCGTGGCGGAGGTGGTCTAGGTGGGTCCCGTAATTGATCCAGCCCTCCCGGCCCTGGACGCCGTAATGGACCCGGAGCGCCTGAGCACCCTGTTCGGCCGCCGGGTCGCCGCGGCGCACGTGCGTTATAAGCCCGGTGTGTCCGTGGTGGCCCGGCTTTCCGGAAGCGACGGGCCCGCCTGGATCGCCGGATACTCGCGCAGCCAGGACTCGAAGCTGGCCAAGACCTTCAAGCGCGCCGGGCAGCAGGGGGTGCAGCTTGAAGCCGTGGAGCTCCCCGAAGCCCCCGGACAGCTGCTGGTGTCCGGGCCTCTGGCACTGGACGGCAAACTGCACCGTGCCCTCGCCGGGACCGGGCTGCTGTCCGGCCGCGCCGGGGCGATCGACGTGCTGAACTACAACCCCCACCGCCGTCTGGTCGCAGCGTTCGGCCAGGGCGGGCAGCGCCGCGTCGCCAAGGTCACGGCCGGACCTACACGGGTGCACGCAGACATGCTGAGGCGGCTACAGGACGCCGGCGTCCCGGTCCTGGAACAACAATCTCCCCGGGACGAGGCAGGTGCCCGTCCGGACGGAACGGACGCCCGGCACGCCGTGTATTACCCCTGGTTCGGTGATACGGACCTGCAGCGACTGCACCAGCAGGATCAGGGTGCACCGGAGCCGGGCCAGCCCGATTCGCTGGCGCTCGCGGCCGAAGCGGGCCGGTTCCTGGCGCTGCTCCACACCCAGCCGCCGTGGGCGGGCCCGGGCCCCGTCCAGCCGCCGAAGGCCGGCCAGGGCGCTGCCGGCACCGATCCCAAGGTTCCCGCGCCTGGCCACATTGCCATGCCGGGACTCCAGAAACTGGCAGCCAACACCGGCCAGCTGGTGCCCCCAGCTGCTGAACGCCTGCATCACGCCGCCGAGCTGCTGACCGTTCGGCTGCGCCGGCCGGGCCGGGCCGGCTTTGTACACGGCGATTTCTCCGCCGACCAGATCCTGGTCGGCGGAGAAGGCCTGCGCATCATCGATCTGGACCGGTTCGGTTACGGTGCAGTGGTCTCGGATTTAGGCTGCTTCGCAGCGGTCGAGCTGCTGAACACCGGCACGGGAACGTTGACGGCGGCCCTGCTGGAGGGATACCAGGAAGGCCAGGGCGGAATGTCCGGCGCCGGGCTGGACGCCGACGAGCTGAACGTCTGGACGGCCTGCCACCTGTTCTCGAGGATTCTGGAGCCGTTCCGTGCGTGCGAGCCGGACTGGCGGCAACTCATCCTCGGCCGGCTGGCACAGATCGAAGGAATGCTGGCATGACCGCCGTCGTTCCTGCAACAGTCTACGATCAGGCCGGCGCGGCCTTGTCGGTCCGCCGAGCATGGCCCAAGAGCGGACGCCGGCTCACCTTCGAAGCCGTGGATCAATACGGCCGCCTGCGGGCGGGCATGATTGACGACGGCGGGAAAACCACCGTTGCCGGCTTCAGAACGGACCCTGCGTTGCCGGGGTTGGGGGAGGCCCGCGGGAAGCTCCTGGTCCACCGTTATAAACGCCGCGCTGTGCTGCGGTCCGCGGACGGAACCCGCTACACCAAGCTGCTGGCCCCCGGTAAGGCTGCCATGGTTGCCGGGCAGTCCGCACTGATGCATGAAGCAGGAACCCGCGCAGGCTTCGCGGTGCCCGAGGTAATGGGTTGCGGACCGGACCGGGTGGTCTCCGCCGCGCTGGCCGGAACCAGTCTCCATGAACTCGGAAGCGCGGATACCCTGGGCGCATGGGGCCGTGCCTGGCAGCTCTGGGCGGAGCGGTGGCCGTCGTTGGTCCGGGGCGCTACCCGGGTGCAGGAGCTGCCGCTGCATGACGGCGCGGCGGAAGCGGCTACGGTACGCAAGTGGGTGGCTCATCTGCTGGACTTCGGCGCGCTGGATACCGATCCGGCTGCCGTCCGGAGCCTCGCGGATGAGGTGTGTCAGGCCCTGTCGGAGGGGAGCGGACGCGGGGAAGCAGGCCTTGCACACCGGGACCTGCACGATAAACAACTGCTCTACTGTGCAGAGACGGCTTCGCTTGGACTGCTGGATTTCGACACCGCTGCGCTGGCCGAGCCTGCGCTGGATCTGGCAAACCTGGCCGTCCACCTGCGTTTGCGGGCAGACCAGGGCCGCGTCACCGCGGAGGCCCGTAAGACGGGCGAAGCGGCGGTGGACGCGGCCGCCGCAGACTTGTCGGTGCCGGCCCGCAGGCTGGATCTCTACACCGTGGCCACCCAGCTGCGACTGGTCTGCGTCTACGCATTCCGTCCGCATTGGCAGCATCTTGCCCAGTCGTGGTTGGACGGCTTGCTGGCGTCCCAGACAAGAAAGGCAATCTCGTGAAAATCTTCTCGTCCATACTGGCTTTGCTGCTGGTCGGAGCAGCGAGCGTGTTCTTGTGGAACGTCGCCGTGGCCAAGCCCGAGGATTCCACCATTGACGTCTCGCATCTGCAGCAGGCCTCGTCGCCGCCGGAACCGACCCCTGCTGTCGATCCCGACGCCAGCGCAGATCCCAAGCCCGAAGCGCCGGCGAAACCTTTGCCCGAGAAGGAGCAGCAGGAGCCCAAGGGCAAGGATGAGCCGGCCAAGCCGGCACAAGACTCCGCCCCCAAGCCGCAGCCGGCCCCGGCCCCGGTGCCGGAACAGGTCGCGCCTGCACCGCCGGTGGTTGTTGACGACGACGATTGGGATGACGATGTCGACGATGACTGGGACGACGGCGGAGACGATTAGTCCCCTTGTGGCGCCTTTGAAGAGACGAAACAGCGGTGCTGTTAGCGGCCGGAAATGTGGGGCTGGCCACAACCGCCGGTTCCGATTTCACACGGAGCTAAACTGCTGGTAAAGTTTTTCTCCGTTGCCCCCCTAGCTCAGTGGTAGAGCGCGTTCTTGGTAAGAACGAGGTCACCGGATCGATTCCGGTGGGGGGCTCTGAATAGCGAAGCCCGCGTCTGTGTCGCAAAGACGCAGCGCGGGCGTTCCTATTCGTGGCGGTGTAGCTCAGCTGGTTAGAGCGCACGACTCATAATCGTGAGGTCCCCGGATCGAGTCCGGGCACCGCTACCAATAAGAAGGCCTTTGACTGGGAATCATCTCTAGTCAGGGGCTTTTCTTTTTGCCGTTATCGGGCAAGCGTGGCTAATCGCCAGTCCTTGCTACCTCATTCGTCCTCGTGACCGCACAATGTTTCGTCTGCCGCCAACAGAATCGCAGAATAATCTCGGACCATGTCTTCTGTTGGTTCCGGGTCAATGGAACCCATGGAGTAGACGAGCCTCAGTCGTGCAGGGTCCTCGCCGGCATTGATTAGCCGGCACACATAGGCCGCGAGTCCCATGGCCTCCTGATCGGTGCGCTGTTGTTCTACTCGCTTCTCTAAGCCCGATTCCAAAGTGGTTTTGTATGCAGCGAGGAATACTTCGTAGTCGCCCGGCTCGATTCCAGGCCCGCTAGGGACGTCAAGCATGTTGGCTTCTGGCATCGGCTCGGCCGAAGGTTCCGGTTCGGTTGACTCCTGTTTCGCTTCCGCCTGATGGGACGTCTCCGCAGCCGCTGGCTCGGGCGTCTCATCGACCGGTGCTGAACATCCCGCAACCAGCACCAAACCGGCTACTACGGCAAAACCCTTTTTCATGGACTCCTCTTGCTTGCTCCTCAAAGGCTACATGTTTAGGAGGTTTAACTATTCACCGACGATGAGGTGCCCGCGGGCATCCAGACGTCGGCGTCGAAGCTTTGCCCGGCGCAATGGTCAGCTTGCTTACTGAATCCTTCTGTGGCTAGCGTGGAGGGTAGGGGGCTGGCGTCTATCGGCCCCTGTGAAGTGGAGGAATGATGTCTGAACAGAATATTTCCGGTAAGAAAGTCGCCTTCCTGCTCACGGACGGCGTGGAACAAGTCGAACTCACCAGCCCCTGGCAGGCAGTGAAGGACGCCGGCGGGGAGCCCGTCCTTGTCGCGCCCAAATCCGGGACCTTGCAAGGCTTTAAAGGCACCGAGAAGGCTGATACCTTCCCAGTGGACGTGGCCGTTGACCAGGCCCGTGTCGACGATTACGACGCCCTGGTCATTCCCGGCGGTGTCGTGAATGCGGACCATCTGCGCGCGGAAAAAGCCGCAGTGGACTTCACCCGTTCCTTCTTCGATGCGCAGAAGCCCGTGGCCGTGATTTGCCACGGCCCCTGGATTCTCATCGAGGCCGGCGTAACGGATGGCCGCAACCTGACTTCCTATCACACCCTGGCCACCGACCTGAAGAATGCCGGAGCCAAATGGGTTGACGAGGAAGTAGTGGTGGACCAAGGGCTGGTGACCAGCCGGAATCCTGACGATCTGCCCGCCTTCAACGCCAAACTGGTTGAAGAAATAGCCGAAGGCAAGCACCGGGGCCAGACAGCCTAGGGTTTTCCGCAAAAGGTCCAAGGACTTTCAACGCCCGACGGCGGACGCCACGCGGGTGCGCCGTCGTCGGGCTTTGCCGTGTCGTGATGCCGGGTGCATGACGGGCAGCCCGCGTCTTAGAGTAGCTGCATGAGAGGTACTTTCCTGTGCCACGGCATTGTCTGGAGCGCACCGGGGCCACAGCTGGCGTTGGCAAGGCCTGACGGCTCGGCTGCCGCTATGGATGTCGCCAAGGGGACTCTGCTCGGCTTTCGGGTTCTAGAAGCTGGAAAGTTCTGTCTGGGCAGCCACCGGGTTCAGGGACCGCGGACCAGGCACCACGTGCCGTGCCCCCTTCAAACCCCCGCCGAACGGGGCTACCAATGCATCAACTGTTTTCTGAACGATGATCTGCGCTTCCTCCACGACGCGCACCGCAGCGGTGTCGCCCCGGACGGACTGCGCGCCTACCTTGCGCAGCCGCACTGGCTGTACGTGGCAACCTTTGCCTCCGGTACGAGCAAGGTGGGTACAGCCTCGGACGTGCGCAAGCGGCTCCGCCTTGCCGAGCAAGGAGCTGCGGCTGCCCGCTACGTGGCCAGGGCCGAGGACGGCCGGATTGTCCGTGTGCTGGAAGACATGGTTTCCCAGCAAACAGAATTGACCCAGGCTGTGCGTTCCGCAGTGAAGCTGACCGGTCTGCAGGCACCGCAGAGCCCGGCCGAGCTGGACAGCATCAACGCCGAGCACGCCCGCACTGTCCGGAATCTGCTGTCAGGTGCGGAGCTGGAAGGCTTCGCCACCGTCGACCAGACGTGGGAACTGCCGGAACCGGGCAGGCGGGTCATGGGTTCGGATTCACGCACGTCTTATCCGCTGGAGCTGGCAGCAGGTGGCCATGGACTGATGCTGGAGGCAATTCTGGGCAGTATTGCCTTGGTCCGGACCCGGGAGGACGGCCCGGCCTATCTGGCCGACCTGAACGGGCTCAAGGGCAGGCGTATCGAGTTGGGTTCCTATCAGTCACAGCTACCCCCGGTGCAGGTTTCGTTGTTCTGAACCGCTAACCTTGAAGTATGAACCCCTGGGATATTGGCTCGCCGCTCTACCGCAAACTAGTCATCTCAGCCATGGTTCTTATCGGCGCCGGTATCCTGCTGTCCATTATCGCTGCCAGTGCCGGCCTTCAGCCCCTCGTATGGGCGGCTCTGGCCATCATTATCACCGGCCTGCTCACGCATCTGGCCGGCCTGCTAGTTCGGGCGCGGGATGCCAGGGCCCGCCGGGCAGCCGCCCGGCCGCAGAAGAATTGATACACCCCTGCACTAGGCTTTGAAGAGACTTTCTGTCCTTGAGAAGGAGATCCATGTCAGAACAGATCGGGGTCAACCCGCAACTGGCCGGCCGCGTTTATCCGGCCGGGGAAGCCTACACCGTAGGCCGTGAGAAGATCCGGGAGTTTGCGCGGGCCGTTAAGGCAACGCATCCGGCCCACTTCGAGGTGGAAGCCGCAAAGGACCTGGGGTACCCGGACCTGATTGCGCCGCCGACTTTCGCGATCATTGTTGCGCAGCGGGCAGATGCACAGCTGATTGAAGATCCCGAGGCTGGCATTGATTTCTCCCGCGTTGTCCATGCCGACCAGCGGTTCGTCCATCACCGCCCCATCGTGGCTGGCGACCAACTGGTAGCCGAACTACATGTGGACCAAGTGCGGGCGATGGGTGGCGGAGCCATGATCACCACCCGCGCGGAGATCAGCACTACCGATGGTGAGAAGACCGCCACTGCAACGTCTTCGATTCTGGTGAGAGGGGAAGGCCAGTGATGCCTGCGTTGAGCGATCTGTCCGTCGGACAGGAAATCGGTTCCACATCCATCGATATTTCCCGAGCCGATTTGGTGCGGTATGCCGGTGCCAGCGGCGACTTCAACCCGATCCACTGGAATGACCGGTTTGCCGAGCAGGTCGGACTACCCGGAGTGATCGCCCACGGCATGTTCACGATGGGAGCTGCTGTCCAGCTCGTAACCGACTGGGTGGGCAACCCCGCGGCGGTCGTCGATTACCAAACGAGGTTCACCAAACCGGTGGTTGTGGAGAATCTGGATGCAGCCGGCGCTACTCTCGAGGTCGCCGGAGTCATCGGCGCTGTCGACGAGGCGAACTCATCGGTCCGCGTGGATCTGACCGTGACTGCTGCCGGGCAGAAGGTCCTGGTCAAGGCGCAGGCCGTTGTCCGTGCCTGGTGAAGCCGCCGTCAAGCTGGCACCTCTTACTACGGTAGGAGTCGGTGGACCCGCCCGGCGCTACGTCGAAGCCACAACGGAGCGGGAAATCATTGACGGCGTCCGTGCCGCGGATGAGGCAGGCGAAGACCTGCTGATTATCGGCGGCGGATCCAACCTCGTGATTGCCGATGAGGGGTATCCGGGAACGGTTCTGCGGATTGCCAGCACCGGCTACGAAGTGGAAGACGCCGATGCGGCCCGCGGCGGGGTTATGGTCACTGTCCAAGCCGGGCAGCCGTGGGACGAACTAGTGGAGGCCACTGTGCTGCACGCGTGGTCCGGGCTGGAGGCACTGTCGGGAATTCCTGGTCTGACCGGAGCTACGCCCGTCCAGAACGTCGGAGCCTACGGAGCGGACGTCGCCCAGACCGTGGCCACGGTACGGACGTGGGACCGGGCAGCCAACGTGGTTAAGACGTTTGCCAACTCGGACCTCCGGTTCGGCTACCGTGACTCGGTCCTGAAGCAGACGACAACCAACGGGTCGCCGCGCTTCGTGGTCCTGACGGTCCAGTTCCAGCTCGTCCCGAGCCGGATGAGCGCGCCCATCCGCTATGCGGAGCTGGCGCGGTCCCTCGCTGTCGAAGCCGGAGAGCGGGCCAAGGCCAATGACGTGCGCAGCGAGGTCCTGCGACTGCGGGCCTCGAAAGGCATGGTCCTGGACCCGGCCGACCGGGATACCTACAGCACCGGTTCCTTCTTCACGAATCCGATCGTTGCTGCCGAAGTGGCCGACCAGCTGCCTGGAACGGCGCCCCGGTGGCCCGTGGGCGACAGGATGAAGCTCAGCGCCGCTTGGCTGATCGACAAATCCGGCTTCGGCAAGGGCTTCGGACTTGAGGGCACGGCCAACGGAAGCGTGGATGGGTATTCCATCGCCGGAGGCAGGGCGTCACTGTCCACGAAGCACACCTTGGCCATCACGAACCGAGGGAGCGCTTCCGCCGAGGACATCGTGGCTATTGCCCGCGCGGTCAGGGATGGCGTTCAGGATAAGTTTGGAATCCGGCTGGTTCCCGAACCGCTGCTGATCGGCTGCGCCCTCTGACGCTGACGTTTGACCGCGGATCACGGCTGGACCCGTAGTGCCTGGTCATGGGCGCTCCGGAAGTGCAGCAGATCCATCCGGTGGGCCCGGAAGTCCACCAGCCGTTCCCCGCAGAGCCAGCGCACCAACCGGTCGCTGTGGCTGATCTGCACCTTGCGGTCCACGCCATGGTTCATGAGCCATTCCGGGGCGAGGAATTCGGGCAGTGCCGCAAGCAGCTCGCCGGCATACATCAGCCGCGCGAAAGCCGAACCATACGGTTGGAACTGGCGTTCCAACGCCAGCAGCTGACGCTGCTCGGGTGCCAGATAGTCCTCGCCGCAGAGGTCCAGGAAGTGCCGGAGGTGGATTTCGATCCGGTTGCACCGGTCTACGGTCACCGGCTTCTGGCTCAGGTTGTACCTGAGGAAGAACATCCTGAGCAACTTGTCGACGTTGGGGCTGCCAGTCATGATTCAGCCCTCGCCCGGCGGACTGCTCCCTCCACCTCCAGCACGGCACAGCTGTGCCAGCTGCGGTCAACGTAACCGCTTTTGCACAGCCATCCCATCAGGCGAGCAGTCTGGCTAATTTGGATGCGGCGGTCTGCCGGGTTGCTGTTGAGCCATGGTGGGGCAAGGAAGCCGGGCAGAGCGTAGATGACCTCCTCGGCATAGAAAGACCGGCAGAAGGCATCGGATGGGTCCTTGTGCTGTTCCCTGCGGAAATAGGGGAGTTGCTGTGTCTCAAGGATCCGGTGTCCGGTTTCCTCCAAATAGCGGCGCAGCTGTGCGTGGACCAGCAGGTAGCGCTCTGCCGTCGCCTCCTGTTTGCAGGCGCACGACTGAACCAGAAACTGGTGCAGCAGTTCGCCTGCTGTTGGCGTTTTCATCGAATAGCCCCTTCCGGCGTGCGGATACTGATATGCCTTCACGCTATGCCGGGGGAAAGCTGGGATAGAACGAGTATTCGAAGTATGTGGACAGCCGCGGTCTTGGCCTGGGATGTGGAGGAACGGTGCCGGCCGCTCGTCCAAAGCCGTGTGGGCACCGGCCGTTAACGGCAGCAGTCCGCTTCCCGAAGGAAACGGACTGCTGTAGCGCTAAGGGCGGCTCTCGGCGCCCGAGCCGCTAGAGGTTGCCGGTGGCGATCCGCAGCATGCGGCGCAGCGGTTCGGCCGCACCCCACAGCAGCTGGTCGCCGACGGTGAAGGCGCTGATGTATTCCGGTCCCGTTTCGAGCTTCCGGATACGTCCGACCGGGATCTCCAGGGTGCCGCTGACGGCAACGGGGGTCAGCTGTTCCATGGTGGCTTCCTTGGTGTTGGGAACCACCTTGGCCCACTCGTTGTCGGCGTCGATCAACCGCTCGATTTCGGACACAGGCAGATCTTCCCGGAGCTTCAGCGTCAGCGCCTGGGAGTGCGAGCGCATGGCACCGATCCGGACGCAGAGCCCGTCGAACGGAATCCGGCTGCCTTCGGCAACGTCGAGACCGAGAATCTTGTTGGTCTCCGCGCCGGCCTTCCACTCTTCCTTGGACTGGCCGTTGCCAAGATCCTTGTCGATCCACGGGATCACCGAACCGGCAAGCGGCACGCCGAACTGGGAGGCATCCAGCTCGGGGTTGCGCTGCTCGGCCAGCACCTTCCGGTCGATCTCCAGGATGGCGGAGGAGGGATGGGCCAGCTCGTCGGACACCACGGAGTTCAGGCTGCCGAACTGGTTGAGCAGTTCGCGCATGTGCCGGGCACCGCCGCCGGAAGCGGCCTGGTACGTCATGGAGGTGCCCCACTCGACGAGGCCGTTCCGGAACAGTCCGCCGAGGCCCATGAGCATGGCGGAGACCGTGCAGTTACCGCCGATGTAGTTCTTGACGCCACGGGCCAGGCCGGAGTCGATTACTTCGCGGTTGACCGGATCCAGCACGATGATGGAATCCTGGTCCATCCGCAGGGTGGAAGCCGCGTCAATCCAGAGTCCGTCCCAGCCGGCGTCGCGCAGCTTGGGGTAGACCTCGGCGGTGTAGTCCCCGCCTTGGGCCGTGACGATAATCGGCAGCTTGGCCAGCGTTTCGATATCGTAGGCATCCTGAAGGGTGCCGGCTCCTTCGGCGAACGCAGGGGCCTGGCCGCCGGCGTTGGACGTAGAGAAGAAGACCGGGTTGATCAGATTAAAATCGCCCTCGTCCTGCATGCGCTGCATAAGGACTGAGCCGACCATTCCGCGCCAGCCGATAAGGCCGACTGATTGGACAGTGGAACTTGCTGCGGGAGAAGTCATACGCTCCATTTTAGGCCAGTTTCTGGCCCGACCCCCAAATAGGTGACGTATACCACCATATCGTGGTCGGTCTGTACCTATCGTTGTGCGTGTCGTAGTAACTCAGCGCGCGTGTTCGACGACCAAGTCACCGTACTCCGGAAAACGCTCAAGGTACGACTGGACGTACGTGCACAGCGGGACCATCATCTGCCCCTTGGCCCGCATGTCCGTCAGGATCATGGTCACCAGGGCGCGGGCAAAGCCACGGCGGCCGTATTTCTCGTCGATGATGGTGTGCTGCAGGGTGATGACGCCGTCGTCGTCGGTCTCGAAGCCTTCGAATCCGATAAACGTACCGCCGCAGTGGAGCTCATAGCGGCCCCGGCTGGAGTCTTGGACCAGAGTGAGGTTCTCGTGTGAAACAGACATGGTTCCTCCTGCGCAGCGGACCGGCGCCACTGTTGGCGCCCGTCCACCGATCCTAGCCATTTCAGCGGCCCGGCGGCAGGGGCAATTTATCCTGCCGCGGCTCCTGCAGCCAGAAAGGCCTCAGCTGGCCGGATCCACCTGCTGCGTCCACAACGCGATGCGGTACCGCGTGCCGTTGGAAGAGGTGAGCCAGCCCTCGGCGGGGTCGGCGGCGTCGAATGTCCATCCCGGGCCCAGCTTTGGAGCGAAAGTGTCGCCGTCCGTCTCCAGATCGATCACGGTAACGACGGCGGTGTTCGCCAAAGCGGTGGCGTTACGGAAGATTTCACCGCCACCGATGATCCAGACCTCTTCGCTGCCGGGGCTGGATGCGGCTTCGGCCAGCGCCTGTTCGAGGGATCCGACGGCGACCGCGCCGGAACTGGCCAGCTCTTCCCGCCGTTCCGGGCTGCCGCTGATGACGATATTGGTCCGGCCCGGCAGCGGGCGGAACTTCGCGGGGAAGGAGTCCCACGTCCTGCGCCCCATGATGACCGGATGGCCCTTGGTGGTCCGTTTGAAGTGGGCCAGGTCTTCGGGCAGGTGCCAAGGTAAGTCGCCATCCTTGCCGATTACGCCATTGGAACTTTGCGCCCAGATCAGGCCCAGTACCGGTTCCTTCCGGCCTGCATGCGTACCCGACTGGGTATCGGCGGGGCTCATACGGCCACCGGTGCCTTGATAGCGGGATGATGCTGGTAGTTCAGCAGTTCGAAGTCCTCAAAGTTGTAGTCGAAGATGCTGGCCGGTTTCCGCAGGATCCGGAGCTGCGGGTAGGGATACGGCTCGCGGGTCAATTGCTCACTCACCTGGTCCACATGGTCGTCATAGATGTGGACGTCGCCGCCGGTCCAGACAAACTCACCGGGTTCCAGGCCCGCCTGCTGCGCGAGCATCAGCGTCAGCAGTGCGTAGGATGCGATATTGAACGGGACGCCCAGGAACATGTCGGCGCTGCGCTGGTACAGCTGGCAGGACAACTTGCCATCCGCCACATAGAACTGGAAGAACGCATGGCACGGCGGCAGCGCCATGTTCTTGATCTCGGCCACGTTCCAGGCTGAAACGATGTGCCGGCGCGAGTCGGGGTTGTTTTTCAAACCCTCGACGAGCTCGGCGATCTGGTCTATATGCCCGCCGTCCGGCGTCGGCCAGGCGCGCCACTGCACACCGTAGATGGGGCCCAGCTCGCCGTTCTCGTCCGCCCACTCATTCCAGATTTTCACGCCGCGTTCCTGCAGCCACTTGGCGTTGGAATCACCGCGCAGGAACCAGAGCAGCTCCAAGGCGACGGATTTGAAATGCACCCGCTTGGTGGTGATCAGCGGGAAGCCTTCGGCCAGATCGAACCGGATCTGCCGGCCGAAAACGCTGCGCGTTCCGGTGCCGGTACGGTCCGATTTTTCGGTGCCGGAGGCCATGACCTCACGAAGCAAGTCTTCGTACGGAGTGGGAATGGCATTCACGCTGACCAGTCTAGACCAGCCAGCAATGGGATCCGGACTGGCCAGCTGTGATGCCTTCAAGTGCCTAGACGGCGCCGCCGGCAGCTTCCGGTGCGCCGTAGTCACGGCCCTCGTCGCCCACGGATTCGCGGGCCAGGAAGTTCTCGATGTCGAACAGATTGTCTGCACGCTCGGCGATGGCCAGCAGGGTGGACATGGAAGCCACCTCTTCGACCTGCTCCTTGAGGAACCACAGCATGAACTGTTCGCCCAAGGCATCAGTCTCGGCCCGGGCGGCTGCGAAGAGCGCTTCGATCTGGGCCGTGACTTCCTTTTCCTGCCGCAGGGCCAGGCTGATCGGCTCCACCACGTTGGTGAAATCATTGTGGACCTGGTTAATAGCCGGAATGGTCACCTTGAGGTCCCGGTCCAGCATGTAGCGAACCAGCATCATGGCGTGGTTTCGCTCCTCGAGCGACTGCCGGTAGAAGTGCTTGGCCAGCTGGGGCAGGTCTTCGTTATCAAACCAGACGGCGATGGCGATGTACTGCTGCGAGGCAGCGAATTCGTTGCCGACCTGGTCCGCGAGAAGTTCGTTGAATGTGCTCATGCAAGCACTCTAGGACCTCAACTTGGTCTTGGATAGGCAGGTTAGGCTAGCCAGATTTCCCGTGGCCGGACCTCTCAACGGCCCAACGGCCGGCCGCTCGCCGCACCGGAACGTGTCAGTCGTCGTAGGCGTCGAAGTGCTCCAAAGAGACGATTCTGCTCGGATTCTTGACGCTGATCTGGCAGACGAGCATCGCACCGGGCTTCAGATACGGGTCTCTCGTGGGCAGCTGTTCTGCAAGGTCCTCAGGCAGCCGGTCACGCAGGACCTTGATGACCTGGGGCAGGACGGGCCGGTGGGTGCAGACTGCCGTGGATTTGCGCTTGTCCAACAGATATTCGATGGCCGACCGGGCCTTCTGCGGGTTCCGGTGCGCACTGTGCTCCGTGATTGCCTCGACCGAACGGATCTTGCTTTTTTGGGAATTGGCGTACGGCGTGATGGTTTGCATGCAGCGCAGCCAGGGGCTGGAAACCACCCGTTTGGGCTGCCAGGAGGCGAGCAGGCGGCAGACCGCCAGCGCCTGCCGCAGGCCGGTGGCAGCAAGCGGTCGTTCACCTTCAGCCCGGGTCCAGGACGACCGGGGCTTCGCTTTGGCATGGCGCACGACGATGAAGGGGTACGTCTCCAGGTCACCGTCCTCGTAGGCCTTGACCAGAGCAGCCAGCGGTTCCTTGTCCGAGGGGTTGCTCAGCAGCTCGGCTGCTTCCTCCGGAGTGCTCCAGCGGACCTTGTCCACTTCCTTGCCGTCCGGTTTCGGCGTCGCCTTATCCAATTTGGCAGCCCAGTACAGCACTTCCTTCAGCCCCGAGGGCACCTGATAGTGGATGGTGGGCAGGGGGATGCCTAGCTTCACCCGCACGCCGACTTCTTCCTCGACTTCGCGGACAGCGCACTCGGGATTGGTTTCCCCGCTGTCCAGCTTGCCTTTGGGCCAGGACCAGTCCTTGTACCTCGGGCGGTGGATGAGCAATAGCTCCAGACGGCCCTGGCTGACACGCCAGCACAATGCGCCGGCCGCGGTGACGCTGATTTTGGCGGGGGCTTCGGTCCGGTCCGTTGTCTTCAATTCGGTCATCACCGGCGCGTCACTGCTCGTTGGCGCGCGCGCGAAGCCAGCAGCCAGGACTGCACGTCGCTGAGCGGGTTGCCCTCGGCGTCCTTGTGGTGCCGGGTCCACCGGCCTTGATTGTCCAGATGCCAGCTCGCGGTGCCCGGATCCATGTACCGGTCCATCAAAGAAACCAGGTCTGCAATGTCTTCACGCGAACTGAGCTGCACAAGCGCTTCCACCCGGCGGTCCAGGTTCCGGTGCATCATGTCCGCCGACCCGATGAATACCACCGGATCGCCGCCGTTGGCGAAGGCGAACACGCGTGAGTGCTCCAGAAACCGTCCCAGAATGGAGCGCACCCGGATGTTGTCACTCAAGCCGGGCACACCGGGCCGGACGGCGCAGATGCCGCGGACAATGACGTCCACCTGCACGTCCGCCTGGGATGCGCGGTACAGGGCATCGATAATTGCTTCGTCCACCATCGAGTTGACCTTGATGACCACGCGGGCCGGCAAACCGGCCTTGCGGTTGGTGATTTCCTTCTCGATCCGGTCTATGAGCCCGCTGCGCACAGACCGGGGTGCCACCAGCAGACGTTTGAACGTGGACTTGGGGGCGTAGCCGGAGAGCTGGTTGAACAGCTTGGACAGGTCCTCGCCCACCTGGTCACTGGAGGTCAGCAGGCCCAGGTCCTCGTAGTAGCGGGCGGTGCGGGGATGGTAGTTGCCGGTGCCGATGTGGCTGTAGCGGCGCAGCCTGTCGCCTTCCTGGCGCACCACCAGCGAAAGCTTGCAATGCGTCTTGAGCCCAACGATGCCGTACACCACATGCACGCCCGACTGCTCGAGCTTGCGGGCCCAGTCGATGTTGGCCTGTTCGTCGAAACGGGCCTTGATTTCCACCAGTGCCAGGACCTGCTTGCCCGCCTCAGCGGCGTCGATCAGCGCATCGACAATGGGGGAGTCGCCGGAGGTCCGGTAGAGCGTCTGCTTGATGGCCTGGACCTTCGGATCCGACGCCGCCTGTTCCAGGAAGGCCTGCACCGAGGTGGAGAACGAATCGTACGGATGATGCAGCAGAATGTCCCGGCGGCGCATGGCGGCAAAGACGTTGGCTGCCTTGGACGTTTCGCTTTCGTTCAGGTGGCGGCTGGTATGCGCCAACTGCTTCGAGTAGTGCAGGTCATTGCGGTCGATGTTGGAGATGACGCTCAGGCCCCGGAGGTCCAGCGGCGTCGGCAATGCATAGACCTCGGACTCCTCCACACCGAGCTCGCGCACCAGCAGTTCGCGGATGCTCGGGTTGATGTCCGTGGTGACTTCGAGCCTGACGGGCGGACCGAAACGGCGGCGCAACAGTTCCTTCTCCAGCGCCTGGAGCAGGTTTTCGGCGTCGTCCTCTTCCACTTCGAGGTCTTCGTTGCGGGTCACGCGGAAGCTGTGGTGTTCCAGGATCTCCATGCCTTGGAACAGAAGATCCAGGTGCTGGGCGATGACGTCTTCGAGCGGAATGAAGCGGGCCGTCCGCCCCGGTATCGAGCCGGCACGGGGACCGTCCAGCGAGATCATGCGCGGCAGCTGGTCAGGAACCTTGACGCGGGCAAAGAGCTCCTTTTCGCTGACCGGGTTCCGGACCACCACGGCCAGGTTCAGGGACAGTCCCGAAATATAGGGGAACGGATGCGCCGGGTCCACCGCCAGCGGGGTCAGGATCGGGAACACCTTTTCCCGGAACATCTTGGTCAGCCACTCGCGCTCGCCGTCGGTGAGCTCTTCCCACCGGACCATGTAGATGTGCTCGTAGGCCAGCTCCGGCCGGATGATCTCCGCGAAGATCCGGGCATGGCGGACCTGCAGCTTGTGGGCCTCCACCATGATCTGTTCCAGCTGCTCGATCGGGCTGAGCCCGGCAGCGGACGGCACGGCCAGGCCGGCAGCGATGCGCCGCTTTAAACCGGCGACGCGGACCATGAAGAACTCGTCCAGATTTGAGGCGAAGATGGAGAGGAAGTTCACTCTCTCCAGCAGGAACAGGTCCGGATCTTCGGCCAGTTCGAGCACCCGGGCGTTGAAGTCCAGCCAGCTCATTTCGCGGTCCAGGAACCGGTCATCCAGGCTGAAATTGCCGTCGGGCAGGAGCGAGGGCGCAAATTCCGGGATGTCGATGCGGTCCTGTGTGGCGCGGGCTGGTGCCACTTCCGAGGATCCGAGCCGGACCGGGGCCGGGGTTACCGATTCAGTGGCCATGGCGTCTCCTGTGCTGTTGCTGGGGGAGCCCTCATTGTATGGGGCAGCAGTACCTACAAGATTAACCGCTTCTCAGCTGCCCTCGGTCCCGGCCGGTCCGTACATGACGTCGGTATCCCAGCGGGTGAAGCCGAGTTTGTGGTAGAGCGCGACCGCAGCCTCGTTGTCCGCGTCCACATACAGCATGATCGCCTGCTGCCCCTGTTCGTGCAGATGCTTCATGCCGGCAATGGTCAGGGCCTTGCCCAGCCCGGTGCCCTGCGCCTCGGGGGTGACTCCGACTACGTACACCTCGCCGATGGACGGATGGGTGCCTGTGCGCGGATGCACCTTGGTCCAGTGGAAGCCCAGCAGGGCGTCGTCGTTGTTCCGCACCGCGAGCAGGAAACCCGCGGGATCAAACCAGTCTTCCGCCATCCGTGCCTGCAGGTCCGCGAGGGTGGTGGAGCCCTGCTCAGGGTGGTGCGCAAACGCCGCGGCGTTGGCCGCCAGCCAGGCCTGCTCGTCCTTGCCGGGAACGAAGGCGCGGATCGATACCCCGTCCGGAAGGACGACGTCGGGAAGCTGCGGAGCGTGCGTCAGCCGCATCCGCCAGAGTTCGCGCACCGGAGCGAAACCGAACCGGCCGGCCAGCTTGGCGGCTCCCTCGTGGTCGCCGTGGGACCAGGCCTTCAGCGCAGGCAGTTCCGTGTGTTCCTGCAGGGCGGCAACCAGTCCGGTGCCCACGCCCTGGTTGCGATAAGTCGGATGCACCACGAGCTCCAGGACTCCGTTGGATTCGCCGTGCGCCGGCAGATTAACGACGGCGACGCCGGCCAGCGAGGTTGCGGTGGACGGATCCGAGCGTTCCTCGCCGGCATAGGAGGCGAGTACCAGCAGGTTGTCCGGGTCCACGGATTTCAGGTTGACCCAGGTCTGTTCCGACAGCGGCGGGTTGCCGTCCGCCTCCGCGGCTGCGTCGGTCAGCGCGCGGATGTCGCCGAGCACCTCCGGATCCGGCGAGCCCTTGATGCTCAACACGGGCCATTCAGCAGAAGTCTGTGCACTCATGCCTTCAGCGTAACCCGCGTGCCGTGGCTGCGGGAGGAACCTTTACGCGGATTGCTCCAGGTCCGCGGCATTGGCCTCCGGGTTGCGCGCCAGCGTGAACCGGTAGCCTACGTTGCGCACGGTGCCGATGAGCTGTTCATGGTCCGAGCCGAGCTTGGCCCGCAGCCGCCGCACATGGACATCCACGGTGCGGGTACCGCCGTAATAGTCGTAACCCCACACCTCATGGAGCAGCTGGTCGCGGGTGAAGACCCGGCCGGGGTGCTGGGCCAGGTACTTGAGCAGCTCGAACTCTTTGTAGGTCAGGTTCAGCGGCGTCCCGCCCACGCGGGCCGTGTAGCTGGCTTCGTCAATAACGACGCCGGAGGCGTGGATTTCGCTGTTGGCCTCCTCGTCGTGCTGGTTGGCCCGGGCGATGACCAGCCGCAGCCGCGCCTCCACTTCGGCCGGACCCGCGCTGTCGAGCAGGACATCGTCCGCGAGCCAGTTCGCCGAGACGGCGGCCATGCCGCCTTCGGTCAGGATCAGCATCAGGGGTGCGTTCAAGCCGGTGGCTTTAAGCAGCTGGGTCAACGACCGGGCGCCAACCAGATCCTTGCGGGCATCGACCATCACCACGTCGGAGGGATCGGTCTCCAGCAGCGCGGTCGGTTCCGCGGGGAGGATATGCACCTTGTGGTTGAGCAGCTCGAGGGCGGGGAGAACGCCAACCGAAGGGCCCGGGGCGTTGGTCAAGAGCAGAATGTGCGGCATATTTTCCTCCAGGGATCATTTTGGCGCACACCATCGGGCGAACGCCCGGCAGATACCTGCTTGTGACCGTGGGAGTTGCCGGACGGTTGCGCACCAGTATAACGCCGCGGTGGCCCGCGTCACCGTGTTCTCGCACGGATTCTTGAGATAAGGCAGGATGACAAGGGTGAGAATCTGGATGGTGGCGGTCGCTTCAGCCGCAGTGTTGTGTGCCCTGGTGGGTGCCTCCTATTGGTCGCAGACGGCTGTTGTCGTCATCGCCTGCGTGGGAGTCCTGCTCGTTGGCATCGGCTGGCCGCAACTGCTCGGCGTGCCCGCCAAGAAGACGCTGGCCACGGTCATCTCGTTGGGCGGCATTGCCGCTGTCCTGCTCGCCGCCGCTGCGCCTACCGGCATGTCCATGGCCTGGACCGTGGTGGTGGTCGCGCTGGGGGTGATGACGGTCTTCCTGATCCAGCTGGTCCGCGGGACGGGACAGCCCCACCGGCTCGAATCCACCTTCGGGGCGAGCACGGGCCTGGTCCTGGCGACCCTCGGGGCGGGCTGGGTGGCGGCCGAACGGCTGGCCGCCAATTCCGCGAACTCGGGCATGATGCTTATCACCGGCGTGAGCATGCTGGTAGCCATCGGCGTGTGTGTGCTGCCCTGGCCCGACCGGCTCGTGGCGCCGCTCGGCGTCGTACTCGCAACGCTGGCGGCGCCGCTCGGTGCCGCGCTGAGCTCGAGTATCTCGCTCCTGCCGGCCGCGGTGGTGGGCGCGCTCGGAGGCACCGTCATTGTCTGTTTTCGCCGGCTGGTCCTCGCGGACGGCGGGCCGCGCAAAATCCCGGCCATCCTCGCCATCGGGTCCGCCCCGATTATGGCCTCCGGGGCGCTGGTGTACTTCCTCGAAAAGCTGCTGCTTCGCTGATTCACGCTCCGAATCAACGGGTTGACCGAGGTCACACGGCGCGGTGCGTAATGCGGCGGCACCACCGGCAGCCGCCGGTTAGTATGGAGGCATGTCGCATCTAGCACTTGAGATTTTCTTCATCAGCCTGCTCGTTGTCGCCGGTCTGTCCATGGCCTGGTTCGCCGGCCTGGTGGTCTGGCGCCTGTTCAAGGGCCAGAAGTAAAGGTTTCCCCTTCAAGCCATGGCCATGGAAATACCTACTGACCTGACACCGGAAATCGTTCCGTTGTCCTGGCTTCTGGGTACCTGGGAGGGCTCGGGGCGGCTTGGCGCCGGTGACGAGGGATCGGAACATTTCTTCCAATCCGCCACGTTCAAGCACAACGGCTTGCCGTTCCTGCAGTACACCGCGGAAAGCTGGCTCATGGACGAGGACGGGACCAAGCTGCGTCCGCTGACCGTGGAAACAGGCTTCTGGGCTTTGGAACGCAAACTCAACGACGCCGACGTCGGACCGGGCCTGATTCCGGCCGATATCGTCCCTGCGTTGAAGTCGGCGGACGAGGTCGAAGAACTCCGCAACGGCAACGGCGGCTTTGATATCACGGCCACCATCGTCCACCCGGGCGGCATTTCCGAGCTGTACTACGGCCAGATCAAGGGTCCGCAGATCCAGTTGGCCACGGACATGGTCATGCGTGGCTCGCAGTCCAAGGAATACAACGCCGCCACCCGGATCTTCGGCCTGGTCAACGGGGACCTGTTCTGGCGCTGGGACGTCGCAGCCGCCCAGGGCAAAGAGCTCGAAGCCCACGCCTCCGCGATCCTCAAAAAGGTCTCCTGACCCTCCCTCGTCCCGCCGGCGCCGACGCCGCGGGAATACCGTAGCCGTTAGGACGTTGACGCTGGTATGACTTATCAAAGCCCTCTGTTGTCCCGTCCCGGCGCCGTCGAAGCTACCGGCCCCGATGCCGGCGTTGCCGCCCACTACGGGGATCCGATGCGCGAGCAGCGGCTGCTCGCGCGCGGCGAGGCCCTGGCGGATTTGTCCCACCGCGGTGTCGTAACGGTCACCGGACCTGACCGATTGAGCTGGCTCAATCGGTTGTCCTCCCAGCTGCTGCTGGGACTGAAACCGGGGGAGTCCAGCGAAGCCCTGCTGTTGACTGTCCAGGGCCGGATTGAGTACGACGCCCGCGTGATCGACGACGGCGAAACAACGTGGCTCATTGTGGAGGCCTTCGAAGCCGAGGGCCTGGCCGCGTGGCTGAACAAAATGAAGTTCATGCTCCGCGTGGAGATCGCGGACGTCTCGTCGCAGTGGGCGGTCGTTGGGGCAGTGAAGGCTGTTGCCGGCTTTGAGGACCGGCTGGTGTGGCAGGACCCGTGGCCGGAGGTCGGCGCTGGCGGCTTCGCCTACACCAGGATCGAAGAGCCGCAGCACCCGGGCCGGGAACGGACCTGGTTTGAATACCTTGTCCCCGCAGCGGAACTCGAATCGGCGGTGGACGGCAAGGAACTGGCAGGCTCACTGGCAGTGGAAGCGCTGCGCATTGCCGCTTGGCGCCCGCGTTTCGGGACCGAGACCGACGAAAAGACCATCCCGCACGAACTGGACCTGATGCGCACTGCCGTGCATATGGACAAGGGCTGTTACAAGGGCCAGGAGACCATCGCGCGGGTGCACAACCTGGGCCACCCGCCGCGCCGCCTCGTCTTCCTGCAGCTGGACGGTTTGCAGCACACCCTCCCCGCCGCCGGCAGCGAAGTCCGGCTGGGCGAGCGCAAAGTCGGGACAGTAACGTCCGCGGCCCTGCACTACGAGATGGGCCCGGTGGGGCTGGCCGTCATTAAGCGCTCCGTGGACCCGGAGACCCAGCTGCTGGTGGTCGATGAGGACTCGCAGTACGACGCCGCCCAGGAGGTCATCGTGGCTCCGGACGCCGGCTCGGTAGTAGGCCGGCCCAAGGGCTTGCTTCGCGGCGGACCGCGCTGACCCGTTGACTCCGCCGCGCGGGCAGGGGCCGGGGGTTAGTCCGGGCCGCCTGCCTGCAGGTGCGCAGAGGTCTGCGTGCCGGATTCAATGAAGCCCAATGCCAGCGCGGTGGCCCGCGAGGCCTCGTTGGTTTCGTGGCAGCGCCATTGCGGGATGAGTCCTGCTGTGAGCGCATCGTGGCCGGCAATGGCCCCGATCAACGTTCCGATGCCGCGCTGGCGGTATTTCGGCGCGGTCAGCACGCCGATATGGCCCAGGATCTGCTGCCACTCCTTGTAGCCGGCGCCGGCTATCGGTTCGGTTCCGTTGACCAGGACAAAGGACTTGTCCATCGCGGTGAGTGCCACCTCGTGGATGTCATCCGGCGGACACAGCGACTCCAGCCGGGAGGCGTCCTGAACTGCGGTGGAAACCGTGACTTCCTCGTCCGGCTGGACCATCGGCAGGTCGTCCGCGAAGTACAGCTGGGACTTGCCCAGTCCGTGGCCGCCGTGGCCCTTGGTCAGCTGGAGCAGCGTCTGGTACTCGGCCAGCTCGGCGTCGGTATGGGCTGCCGCGGCCTCAACGGCCCATTCCGGACCGACCAGCGCCGATCTGCCGAACAGCCGAACAAAGGTGAGGGTGTCGGCGTCGTTGTCTATCCGGGTCAACCGGCCCGACGGCGACGCGAAGGCGGAATCCTCGAAGCCGAGCATGCGTGCCCAGGCCAGCATCACAATATCCGCGGTGCCTGAGTCCAGTTTCATGTTTGCCACCCTACATCTACACAGTTCCCCACGGGCTCAGCCAAAGAGAACTGCGGCCTCGTCGTAACGGTGCTGCGGCACGGTTTTGAGGTTTCCGAGCGCCTCTTCGAACGGAACAACGACGACGTCGGTGCCGTGCAGGGAGACCATGGTTCCCCAGCGCTTGTCCGAGACCGCGTCGACGGCGGCCATGCCGAGCCGGGTGGCAAGGACGCGGTCGTAGGCGGAGGGGACGCCGCCGCGCTGGATGTGCCCCAGGGTCGCGGCCCGGGTTTCAATTCCGGTCAGGGCCTCGATTTCCGGCGCTAGGTGTTCACCGATGCCGCCCAGCCGGGGACGGCCGGAAGCGTCCGTGCCGCGCTCGGCCCAGGGCTCGGCGTCGCCTTCCGGAACCCAACCCTCGGCCACCACCACCAAGGGTGCGCGCCCGCGGTCGTGCGCCTCGCGGACCCACTCGGCGACCTGGGCCGTGGTCACCTTCTGCTCCGGGATGAGGATGGCATGGGCACCGGACGCCATACCGGCGTGCAGGGCAATCCAGCCGACATGGCGGCCCATGACCTCTGCGATCATGCACCGGTGGTGCGATTCGCCGGTGGTGCGCAGCCGGTCGATGGCCTCCGTGGCGATCTGGACGGCTGTGTCGAAACCGAACGAGTAGTCCGTGGCGTCAAGGTCGTTGTCGATGGTCTTCGGGACTCCGACAATCGGCAGGCCTGCGTCCGTCAGTTCCCGCGCGCCAGCCAAGGTCCCTTCGCCGCCGATGGCGATGAGTGCGTCCACGCCGAGACGCTCCAGCGTGGCGGTGATGTTCTCCGGACCGCCGTTGGGCCCGTCGTAGGGATTGGTGCGGGAGGTGCCCAGGATGGTGCCGCCCTGTTTGGAAATGCCGCGCACGCGCTGGCGGGGCAGCTCGATAATGTCCCCGTCGATGACACCCCGCCAGCCATCGCGGAAGCCGACAAACTCGTGGTCATAGGACTTGATGCCTTTGAGCACGACGCCGCGGATCACCGCGTTCAGGCCGGGGCAGTCGCCGCCGCTGGTCATGATGCCGATTTTCACTCAGGTCCAACTTTCGTCGCGGGATTTGCCGATCGTCTCCGGAGCGCACCGTCGGGCTCCCTTCGATTCTAGGCAACTCCACCGGTGAGGGCACCCCTGACGCTGCATGCGCCTGCCGCAGAGGCAAAAAAACGCCGCACCGGAACAGCAGAAGGTCCCCGCGGCGGATCTCGCGGGGACCTTCATTCGGCCGTATGGGCGGCAGGAGCTGGCGGCGAAAGCCAGCGGCAGCAGCCGGCGATGACTACGCTCAGCGGCGGCGCGTGCCCTTGCTCTGGAGCAACCGCTCCAGGGCGATGCTGCCGTCATACTTGGGCAGCAGCAGCCAGGCAACCAGATAGGCGGCGACGCCAATGCCGGGAAAGAGGAAGAGCAACAGGGTAACGATGCGGACCACGGTGGCGTCCCAGCCGAACTTCTCGGCAATGCCGCCGCAGACACCGCCTACCCAGCGGTTGGGGCCGCGGCGGACCGGGATGGAACGGAGAGTCTTGTAAAGGGTGTCCATGGGATCAATGCTTTCGTGTTTGGGACTGATTGTCACTTGTCGCCGGCGTCGGCGTCGGCCGAATTGTCCTTGTTGCGCAGCACGCTCCAGATGCCCCCGGCCACCAGGGCGATGCCGGAACCGATCAGCAGGGCAATCAGGACGTGGCCGACGTCGAAGCTGATGTCCCAGAGCACGCTGAGCAGGACCAGCAGGCCCACTGCTATCGCGATCAGGCCCCAGACAATGGTTCCCGTGCTCGGGCCGGTGATGCCCCTGTTGTTGGATTCGGTGCTCATTGCGAGCCTTCCCTTCCCTGTGATTCAACAATGTTCACATCGCTGGCTGCGCCCTTGATCTGCAGGATAATGTCCGGCCCGGACCCGTCGTCGTTGATGATGAAGGATCCCGGCTGCCACATCCCCGCGGTCTGCCGGCTTTGGCCGTCCGCCTCATATTCGACGTTGCCCATCGCCATCGCGGCCTTGACTTCTACCGGAACGTCCTCGGGCACAATCACCGTTACGGACGCCGCCGCCGCGTTCACCGGTACCACCACGGGGCCGCCGAAGGTACTGCCGGTGACATCGGTCAGATCCAGGGTTCCGTTGCTGGCCACAACGCTGTAGCCCTCGCTGGCCTTTGCCCCCGATTCGGGAGTCCAGGTGGAGTTCGTACCCAGCGCATAGTTGGCGGTCTGCCACTGCACACCGGCGGTAAAGACCAGCGAGAGAACGACGCCGACGGCAGCCAGGAAACCGAGGACGCCCGAGGTACGGCCGCGGATGCCCAGAACCACGATGCCCAGGCCGATGCACAACAGCGCGGCCGCTGTGGCTACCGGCAGCCAGGCGCCGGCCAGAGAGAGGTAGCCCAGCTGGTTCAGGGCCAGCAGGATGCCGCCCGCCAGCAGCGCCGCTCCCAGCGTGAGGGCGATATCGGCACCGGAGGGACCGCGCCGCCGCGGTTTCGGCGGGACCGGAGGACGAACCGGCCGGGGTGTGTAACCGGACCACGGCTGTTCCGTTGCCGGCCGGGATCCCATGGTGTAGGGATCGCCGGCGGTGGGGTGCGGCATGCCAACCGGACCCAGCGGGGCGGTCGGATCCTGCTCCCGTCCCGTCGCGCCGTCACTGGGCTGGTCATAGGCTGAACCGGCGGCCGGGCCATAAGCAGGCGGAACCGGAGCTCCGGGAGCGGCCGGGGCGGCGAAGCCCTGCGGCGCAGGTCCGTACGGGCCGTAAGCCGGCGGCAGTGTGCTGCGGTTACGGGTAGCGAGCCAGTAGATGAAATAGACGATGGCGCCTAGCCAGATCACCGCCCAGAGGAAGCCGCCGAAGTCCCAGCCCTCGGAGAAGAAGCCGAAGGGCCAGGCGAACAGCCCGAGGACGGTGACGATCAGCGCTCCGGTCATGCCCGAGGTCCAGCGGCCCCGACCGGCTTCTTCGGCGTGGATTCTGCCGTCCGTCTCCGGCAGCAGTGCCCAGGCGAGGCCGTACAACAGGACGCCGATGCCGCCAAAGATGAACAGCAGCACGAAGATGCCGCGGACCAGAATCGGATCGAGCCCGATCCGGTGGGCGATGCCGGAGGCCACGCCACCGACCCAGCGGTCCTCTCCGCGGGGTGTGCCCAGACTGCGGAACCAGGCGAAGAAGCTGTTGCTGCCGGACGGCTGCGGGGGCGTGTAGGCGGGAGGCGCCGGCGATTCCATGCCGCGGGCGCCCTCGTCGCCGGGACGGTCCGTGGAGCCTTCCGGCCGGGATGGTTCAGAGGGGTGTGAGGTCATAGTTCGATCATTCCAAGCCGCGGCGGTTGGTTCTATGGGGGGCTACCCTGAAGCTTCCCTGACCGCTAGCTGAGAAGCCCTGAGATCCCCGCGGACTGGTTCAGACCCGCCGCCGGGCATGCTTGGATTAAGGCATGTACGCACCTCTTGTCCGTCCCGCCGACCGCATCATTGCGGGCGTCTGCTCCGGGCTGGCCGCCCATCTGGGGCTTTCGGTCAAGGCGGTCAGGATTTCGATGGCCGTACTCACCCTGGCCAGCGGGGCCGGGCTGTTGCTCTATGCCTGGCTGTGGCTTTTGGTTCCGACGGCGGACGAGGCGGTCAGGGCCGACAACGCGGCCTTCAACCCGCGCAACATCGCCGAAAACTTCGCCCGCAACTTCGGTGGACCGAGGCCAGCGGGGATTCCAATGCCGCCTGGCCCCCAGCCGGGAACCGGCGTGCCGCCTGCGCAACGCCCGGCCGGCAATCAGGCTGCTGCCGGGGCGGCTGCCGCTGGCCCCAGTGGCAGGACCCGCACGGCCGAAATCATGCAGCGCGGCGGCTGGGAAATCGCGGTCGGTGCAGCGCTGGTCCTGGCCGGCGGAGCCTTCGTCGCCCAGTTGGCAGGCTTCAACGTACCGTGGGAAACCTGGCTGCCGATGCTCGCCATCGTGACCGGGGCGGTGCTGGCCTGGATGCAGCTGGATAACTCCAGGCGTAACGGCATCATGGACCGCGCCGGGGCCACTGGCGCGCAGGGCGTAGTACGGCTCATTGCGGGACTCGTTTTCGTGGTGGCCGGCATTTTCATCTTGATCTCCGGTTCCATCAGCTGGGACGTGATGTGGCCGACGCTGCTGGCCACGTTGGCCGTCCTGGCCGGCGTCGGGCTGGTCCTGGCTCCGTGGGTCGTCAAGTACTGGACTGATCTCGAAACCGAACGGTCCGGCCGGATCCGGGAGACGGAACGGGCCGAAATTGCGGCGCACCTGCACGATTCGGTGCTGCAGACGCTGGCCCTGATCCAGAACCGGGCTGCCTCCGAACAGGACGTCACGCGGCTGGCCCGTGCCCAGGAACGCGAACTGCGCGAATGGCTGTACCGGGACCGGCGCAAGGAAGAAGGCAATCTGGTGGACCGGATCAAAGCAGTCGCGGCGGAAATCGAGGACGCGTACGGACACCCGATCGACGTGGTAGCGGTAGGCGATACACCGATGACTGAACAGCACGAAGCCCTGATCCATGCCACCCGGGAAGCGGTGCAGAACGCGGCCAAGCACGCCGGCGGCAGCATCTCCGTCTACTTGGAAAAGACGCCCGGCAGCACGGACGTCTTTGTCCGCGACCGCGGGCCGGGTTTCGAGCTCGCCAATGTGCCCGCCGACCGGCTGGGCGTCCGGGAATCCTTGATCCGCAGGATGGAACGCCATGGCGGCGAGGCCCGTATCCGCAACACCGGAAACGGCACCGAAGTACATTTGAGCCTGAAGCATCCTGAGGAAGGAAACCACTCATGACCGACCCCATCCGCATCGTCGTGGTTGATGACCACGCCATCTTCAGGTCGGGATTGAAGGCGGACCTGGATTCCAGGATCGACGTCGCAGCGGAGGCTGCAACCGTGGACGAAGCCATTGCCGTCATCCACGAGGTGAGGCCGGCCGTCGTTCTTCTGGATGTGCATCTGCCTGGCGGCCGCGGCGGCGGAGGTGCCGAAGTCGTCGCCGGCTGTGCGGATCTGCTGGCCACCACCCGGTTCCTGGCACTGAGCGTTTCGGATTCCGCCGAGGACGTTGTGACCGTCATCCGGGCTGGTGCGCGCGGCTATGTCACGAAGACCATTTCCGGAGCGGAGATTTCGGATGCGGTGGTCCGGGTGGCCGGGGGAGATGCGGCCTTTTCTCCGCGGCTGGCCGGATTCGTCCTGGATGCCTTCGGCACCGCCGCTGTTGCTTCCGTTGACGACGAGCTGGACAAGCTCTCGGCCCGCGAGCTGGAGGTCATGCGGCTGATCGCCCGCGGCTACAGCTATAAGGAGGTGGCCAAGGAACTGTTCATCTCCATCAAGACCGTGGAAACCCATGTGTCGGCTGTGCTGCGCAAACTCCAGCTGTCCTCCCGCCACGAGCTGACCCGCTGGGCAGTGGACCGCCGGATTCTCTGAACGCGTTTAAAAGACGGGATGCCGGCCCCCGCAAGGAGGCCGGCACCCGAATAGCGGTGCTGGATTGGTTTACTTGGCGGTACCGAGGAAGTCCTGCAGGCGGCCGATGCCGGTGGCCAGGTCCTCGTCGCCGAGCGCGTAGGAGAGGCGCACGAAGCCGGATGGACCGAAGGCTTCACCGGGAACGATGGCTACCTCCACCTTGTCCAGCACCAGCGAAGCCAGTTCGGCAGAGGTGGACGGGCGGACGCCGTCGATCTCCTTGCCCAGCAGCCCGCGGACATCCGCATAGGCGTAGAAGGCACCCTTCGGCGTCGGGCATTCGATGCCTTCGATGGCGTTGAGGCCATCGACCATGGCCTTGCGGCGGCGGTCGAAGGCGACCTTCATCTCCTCCACTGCCGTCAGCGGCCCGGAGACGGCGGCCAGCGCCGCCATCTGCGAGACGTTCGCGACGTTGGAGGTGGCATGGGACTGCATGTTGGTGGCGGCCTTGATGACATCCGTCGGGCCCACCATCCAGCCCACCCGCCAGCCGGTCATGGCATAGGTCTTGGCCACACCGTTGAGGATCACAACCTTGTCTCCGAGCTCTGGAGCTGCCGTGGCAATGGAAGTGAACGGCACGCCGTCGTACGTGAGGTGTTCGTAGATTTCGTCGGTAATGACCCACAGGCCCTTGGACGCGGCCCACCGGCCGATTTCCGCAACCTGCTCCGGCGAGTAAACAGCACCCGTGGGGTTGGACGGCGAAACAAACAGCAGGACTTTGGTGTTCTTGGTCACCGCTGCTTCAAGCTGGTCGATGTTCACCAGGTAGCGCTGTTCGGGGCCGGCGAACATCTCCACCGGGACACCGCCGGCCAGCCGGATGGCTTCCGGGTAGGTGGTCCAGTACGGAGTCGGCACCAGAACCTCGTCCCCCGGATCCAGCAGCGTGGCGAAGGATTCGTAGACGGCCTGCTTGCCGCCGTTGGTGACCAGCACCTGAGCGGCGTCGATCTGGTAGCCCGAGTCCCGCATCGTCTTCTCGGCGATAGCCTGCTTCAGCTCCGGAAGCCCGCCGGCGGGGGAGTAGCGGTGGAACCGCGGCTCGCGGGCGGCCTTCACCGCGGCCTCGACAACGTAGTCCGGGGTGGGGAAGTCCGGCTCGCCCGCGCCGAAGCCAATGACCGGACGCCCGGCTGCCTTCAGTGCCTTGGCTTTTGCGTCAACAGCCAGGGTGGCGGATTCGGCGATGGAGGCTATGCGCTGTGAGATGCGCGCGTTGGCAGGCATGGATTTCCCGTCTTTGAGGCGTCAGAACAAATGGTCCATGGCCCAGTTTAGGGGCTTGCCCCGCGGCCTGTCCTGCCCTGGGCAGGCAAAAGCGTCCAGATGAGTGCCCTGCGAGCCGTTCGGTTTAATAACGACGCCGGAAATGTTGCATAATGGAGAGTCGCTTGGTGAAGGCGGCATGAGGGCTGGTTCGACGTGAGGGTTTCCCTGACGTAGACTTAGACCTCGGTGTTGAAAAACGCCATGATGGTTTGCGCCCGTATTCCGGACGCTTGCCTCTTGGCTTCAACGCATAGGGTAGTGGCGCAATTGGTAGCGCAGCGGTCTCCAAAACCGCAGGTTGCAGGTTCGAGTCCTGTCTGCCCTGCGCACAACCGTCTTGGACGGGAAGCAGCAGTTCAGCAATCCAACGTATGAAGCTAGCGGCGTTGCCGGCCTCCGCCGGCGGCCGTGTACCGGACTAGATGAGTGAGGCACAGGTTGACCGAAACGGCTGCCAACAGCTCCAAGGGACGCCCCTCAGGCAGGAAGTCCGACAAGCGCGGATTCTTCGGCAAGATCGTCCTTTTTGTCCGCCAGGTAATCGGTGAGCTGAAAAAGGTGGTCACACCCACCCGCAAGGAACTGCTGAATTACACCCTCGTGGTGATTGCCTTCGTGGTCATCATGATGCTGATCGTGACAGTTTTGGATCTGGCTTTCGGCCAGGGCTCGCTCTACATCTTCGGTGACGGAGCGCCCGAACGGTAGCGTCTTTGCTCAGGATTCTGCCGTGTGCACCGGAGACGGCAACGCGCCGGGCCTGAGCGTCAGGCGCCATTGAATCAACAGAGCTGAAGAAGAAAGCAGGAAGCTAAGTGTCCGAGCAGGAACTCGAGTCGCAGACCACCGAGGAAACCGCTGATCTGGAAGCCGAGGATCAGGCTACTGAGACCGGTGCCGATCAGGCACCGGCTTCCGACGTTTCCGGGGAAGTTTCCGAGGAAACGGAACCGGCCGACGAAGCAACCGTTGAAACCGCACCGGCCGAAGGCGAAGAGCTTGCCGAAGGCGAAGAACTGGCCGAAGGCGAAGAGCCGGCCGACGCCGACGCAGAAGAAGCTTCCGCAGTGGAGCCCGCCGCAGCCCCTGAAGAGGATCCGGTCGAGGCATTCCGTGCAAAGCTGCGCCGCCAGGAGGGTGACTGGTACGTCATCCACTCGTACGCCGGCTACGAAAACCGTGTGAAGGTCAATCTGGAGACCCGTATCCAGACCCTGAACATGGAGGACTACATCTTCGAGATCCAGGTCCCCATGGAAGAGGTCGTGGAAATCAAGAACACCACCCGTAAGATCGTCAACCGCGTGCGCATCCCCGGCTACGTGCTGGTCCGCATGGAACTGACGGATGCTTCGTGGGGCGCCGTGCGTCACACTCCCGGTGTGACCGGCTTTGTCGGCAACGCCCACAACCCGGTTCCGCTGAGCCTCAACGAAGTGTTCTCCATGCTGGAGCACACCGTCACCGCAGGCAAGACCGAGGGTGGCAAGCCCTCCAAGTCCGCACAGCCCTCGGCCCCGATCACGGTGGACTTCGAGGTCGGCGAATCGGTCACGGTCAACGACGGTCCGTTCGAGACCCTGCCTGCGACGATCTCCGAGATCAAGCCGGAATCCCAGCAGCTGGTGGTACTGGTGACCATCTTCGAGCGCGAGACCCCGGTTACGCTCTCGTTCAACCAGGTCACCAAGATCCAGTAGTAAAGACTTCGCGCAGCCCGGCCCGCTTTAGCCGGACCTGCGCGGGCGGCCGCCACGCCATGGCGGCCAAACCACCGTCGGCACGCTCCTGTGTCTGCGGTACGTAAATTAGAGAAGGACCCGATATGGCCCCGAAGAAAAAGGTCACCGGCCTCATCAAGCTGCAGATCCAGGCAGGCGCCGCCAACCCGGCACCGCCGATTGGTCCGGCACTTGGTCAGCACGGTGTCAACATCATGGAATTCTGCAAGGCGTACAACGCCGCTACGGAAGCCCAGCGCGGAAATGTGATCCCGGTTGAAATCACGGTTTACGAAGACCGTTCCTTCACCTTCATCACCAAGACCCCGCCGGCTGCAGAACTGATCAAGAAGGCTGCTGGCGTGCAGAAGGGTTCCGCAACCCCGCACACCACCAAGGTAGCCAAGCTGACCCAGGCTCAGGTTGAAGAGATCGCTTCCACCAAGATGGATGACCTCAACGCCAACGACATCCAGGCTGCTGCCAAGATCATCGCCGGCACCGCCCGCTCCATGGGCATCACCGTCGAGGGCTAATTCCCCTAGGCGTTACCGCTGAACGGCTGCAGGTTTTTCCGGGCCGGAAAGCAAACAAGACAAAACTAAAGAACGACGGCGCCGAAACGTCACCTTTCCAAGGTGGCAACGCCGTCGTAGTGGCAGGGCCGGGCGCGGTCCGCAGACCACAACTGCACAAGGAGAAAAAGCAGATGGCAAAGCGCAGCAAAGCATATGAGGCAGCTGTAGCCAAGATCGAGGCGGACAAGCAGTACGCCCCGGTCGAGGCAATCACCCTGGCGAAGGAAAGCAATCCTTCCAAGTTCGACGCCACCGTTGAGGTTGCACTGCGCCTCAGCGTTGACCCCCGTAAGGCTGACCAGATGGTCCGCGGTACGGTCAACCTGCCGCACGGCACCGGTAAGACCGCCCGCGTCCTGGTTTTCGCCACCGGTGACAAGGCTGAAGCCGCAATCGCGGCCGGCGCCGACTTCGTTGGTTCCGATGACCTGATCGAAAAGATCCAGGGCGGCTGGACCGACTTCGACGCCGCCGTGGCGACCCCGGACCTGATGGGCAAGGTTGGACGCCTCGGTAAGGTCCTCGGCCCGCGTAACCTGATGCCGAACCCGAAGACCGGCACTGTGACCCCGGACGTGGCCAAGGCTGTCAACGACATCAAGGGTGGCAAGATCGACTTCCGCGTCGACAAGCACGCCAACCTTCACTTCATCATCGGCAAGGTGTCCTTCGACACCAACAAGCTGGTGGAGAACTACGCAGCCGCACTGGAAGAGGTCCTTCGCCTGAAGCCGTCCGCTTCCAAGGGCCGCTACATCTCGAAGGCCACCGTTGCAACGACCTTCGGCCCTGGCATCTCCATGGACCCGAACGTCACCAAGGTTTCCACCGAAGCCTAAGGAAGCAATCCTTCCGGATCTTCCATAACAGAACGGCCCAGCATCACGCTGCGGCCGTTCTGTTCTTTTAAGCCGCACTGAGCTAAGCGGCACTGGCCCTGGCCCGGCCGCGGTTGTCGGTAGCCTGCTAGGACTTGGGTCCCAGCAGGCGGTCGAAGACGAGCCCCGTCGCCTGCGCCTGGACGTAGATGTCCACGACGTCCACTGCCCAGTCCTGTGCGCTCCATTCGGACGGCCGGGAGAAACCGGACAGCGATCCGCCCAGCAACTCACCTCCGTACACGACGGCGAAGACGGTATTGATGGCCTTCTGGCCGTGCAGCCCCAGTGCCGCGGCGGTGCCGTAGGCTGCTCCCCACCCGGCTCCGATAGCGAAATGTGTACTGTAGTTCAGCAGTTTCCGTCCGCGGATGGACTCGACCTCCACCGGCAGGAACTTCTCCGCGAGCTCTGCCGGCGCGTAACTCTCCGGGCGGCCGGTGATCGGCATTTCCACCAGCCTCTGGAAGGCTGTCATGACCGCCGTTCCGGCCATTCCTGCCAGCATGCCGCGGCTGATGTATGCCACCGCTCGTTTTCCAGCGCGTCCGCTCAAGAGCTCCATACTGCATCGTAGGGCCGTTGAGGGACGCCTGGGAAAGGCTTTGTCGGAAAGGCCGGATCCCGCTGGCATCGAATTGGTGGAGCGGGTAATCTGATTGGGGAAGGTCAATCACTCTAGCGAGGGACGCCATGTCGACGACGTCGATCACCGTACAGCCCATCCGCATTCCGGTCTCATTGGAGACCGGGGATGCAGAGGATTTCGTTGCTTCCTCCGAGCTGGCCAATCTGGTGACCGGTTTGCTGTGGGGCAATAACGACCTGTGGGTCAGCCCTGCCGTGCGGCTGGAGGGCGCCCGTTCCAATGATTACGAGCAGTCGTTGCTGTGGGCGGCCAAGGACGGGGACAGGCACGTTGGCCGTGCCCTCTTGGAAATGACGAAACAGGACAACTTGCACAGCGCATACGTCCACGTCATGGTCCATCCCGGCTTCCGCAGGCAGGGGATCGCAGGCGAGCTGCTGCGGACAGCTGAAGCCTCGGCCCGAGACCACGGCAGAAGTGTGCTGCAGTCATATAGTGAGCACCCGGCGGACTTTGACCCGGACGCCGCGGACGTCCTGCGGCCGAAGACCGGTGCAGGGTCGTTGCCGGGCAATTCGGCGGCCGTCCGCTTCGCCCAGTCCCATGGATATGAGTTGGAGCAGGTGGACCGCTTCAGTGTACTTGGGCTGCCGGCGGACGTTGCCAAGGTCGAGTCCCTGGAGTCGCAGGCGGCCGCGAAGGCTGCCGGTTACCGGTTGGTGGTTTGGGAGGACACTTGCCCGGAGGAATTCGTCGACCAATATGCCTTGCTGCGCCAGAGAATGAGCACGGACGTGCCGTTGGGTGAGATCGATTATGAGGAGGAGGCCTGGGACCGCGCGAGGGTCCGCCAAGGCGAAGAAGAACTTCGACGTAAAGGCGGCCATTCTCTCGTCGTCGCCGCCCTGCATGACCCTAGTGGGGAACTGGCCGGACATACTTTTTTGGATTACTACCCGGAGAAGCCGGACGTCGTTTACCAGGAGGACACTTTGGTCCTGCGTGCCCACCGCGGCCACAGTCTTGGCATGCTCATGAAGGCGCATAACCTGCTGCGGGTCGGGACGCTGTGGCCTGAGGGGCAGCGCATGCTGACCTGGAACGCGGCCGAGAACGAGCGCATGCTCGCCATCAACGTTGCGCTGGGTTTTGCCCCCGCCGGGTATGAAGCTGCATGGCAGAAAAGGCTGGGCGCCGGTGGCTGACCGGAACGATAGTACGGCCGATTTGGCCGTGGTCATCCCTTCGCGTAAGCTTGAACTACCAAAGACCGTCGGTCGTTGATTTCCCCTAAGAATTCAACCGAAAGTCCCATGCCTGGGACGGCCTGCGCAGGTGAACGAAGCAATCCTCCATTTCCGGTCCCGCCGGTAGTGTGAAGGCCAAGCCCCGTGCATCTGCCCGGGGCGTTTTTTATGCGTGCGACCCGAACCACCGGCACTATTCCCCGGAAGGAGGGTTATGGCAACGCCAAACAAGGTGGCAGCAGTTGAAGAGATCACCACTGATTTCAAGGAATCCAATGCTGCAGTCCTAACCGAATACCGCGGGCTTACCGTTGCACAGCTCAAGGAGCTGCGTGTTTCTCTCGGCCAGGAGACCAAGTTCTCCGTCGTCAAGAACACCCTGACTGGCATTGCAGCCAAGGAAGCCGGCATCGATGCATTCGATGACCAGCTCTCCGGACCCACTGCTATCGCCTTCATCAAGGGTGACGCTGTTGCAGCCGCAAAGTCCCTGACGGATTTCGCAAAGTCCAACCCGCAGCTCGTCATCAAGACCGGTTTCTTCGAGGGCAAAGCCCTGGACGCACCCGGTGTTGCAGCGCTGGCCGCACTCGAGTCCCGTGAGTTCCAGCTGGCACGCGTTGCCGGCGTCCTCAAGGCCCCGATGGCTGCCCTGGCCCGCACTGTCGAGGCACTGCGCGTCAAGCAGGAGGAGAACGGCGGTGCGGCAGACACTGCTGCTGCCGAAGCTCCGGCCGCAGAAGCACCTGCTGCTGAAGAAGCTCCCGCTGCCGAGGCAACCGAGGCTCCGGCCGAGGCTGCTGCCGAAGAGAAGTAAGACTCTCTTCCCAATCCACAACTCTTGGTGCGCGGCCAATGCGCTGAACACCACCTATAGGAAGGACGCCAACCATGGCGAAGCTCACCAACGAAGAGCTCATTGAAGCTTTCAAGGAACTGTCCATCATCGAGCTCTCCGACTTCGTGAAGCTCTTCGAAGAGACCTTCGACGTCACGGCTGCTGCCGTTGCCGTTGCCGGCCCCGCTGCCGGTGGCGCCGCTGAGGCTGCTGAAGAGCAGACCGAATTCGACGTTATCCTCGAAGCTGCTGGCGACAAGAAGATCGCAGTGATCAAGGAAGTTCGCGCCCTGACCTCCCTGGGTCTGAAGGAAGCCAAGGACGTTGTCGACAGCGCTCCGAAGGCTGTTCTCGAAGGTGCAACCAAGGAAGCTGCCGACAAGGCCAAGGAAGCTCTCGAAGCTGCCGGCGCCACCGTCACGGTCAAGTAAGCTTTTCGCAACACCCAAAAGAGCCCCGCACTCAGGTGCGGGGCTCTTTTGTCGGCTCTGGCGGAATGCCGAGGCGCTATTCCGGGTCGCTGATATCCGCGACGGTAGCGTCCAGTGCCTTGATCAGGGCATCCGAATCCACAAAAGCCGAATAGCCGTGCTCCCCGGCGCCCATGGAGATGCGCCGGCCGGCGATCGCGGCATCGGCATAGACCGGCCAGGCCGTGGTGCTGCCCAGCGGCGTGATGGTACCGCGCTGATAGCCGGTGGCCTCGAAGGCGACGTCGGCAGCAGGCATGGACAGCTTGTTCACTCCGAGCAAGGCGCGCAGCTTCGGCCAGGAGATCTGCCGGTCCCCGGGAATCAGCGCGAACAGGAACGTGCCGTCCTTGTGCTTTACCACGAGGGACTTGACGATGTCCGCCGGTGCGATCCCGAGCAGCTGCGCCGCCTCCACCAGGCTCCGAGCCGCCGGACGTGCGATCAATTCCACGTCCAGCCCGCGGTCTCCCGCGTCGGCCAGGAACCTGTCCTTGCCGGCAGCAATGTCAGCCACTGGCTACTCCTCGTCGCGGTACAGCAGGAGTGCCTCGCCCTGGCCTCCGCCGCCGCACAGCGAAACGGCAGCCTTGCCCTGCTTGCGGCGCTTGAGCTCATGGGCTGCATGCAGCGCCAGCCGCGCACCGGAGGCTCCGATCGGATGCCCCAATGCGATGGCGCCACCATGGAGATTGCACTTCTCCAGCGGGTAATCCAGATCCTTCAGCGACTGCACGGCAACGGAACCGAATGCCTCGTTGATTTCGATGAAGTCAAGGTCCGAGGTGCTCCAGCCGGCGCGCTTCAGGGCCTGGGCAATGGCGTTGGAAGGCTGCGAATGCAGGGAGGTGTCCGGTCCGGCCACCTGGCCCGGTTTGCCGACGACGGCGAGCCAGTCGAGTCCGTTGTCTTCGGCATAACCGCGGGTCGCCAGGACGACGGCGGCTGCGCCGTCGGAAAGCGGTGACGAGTTGCCAGCCGTGATGGTCCCGCCCTTATCAAAGGCCGGCCTCAGCGGCGCCAGCGATTCCACCGTGGTCTGCGGGCGGATACCTTCGTCCTTGGTCAGCACCAGGTCGTCGCCCTTGCGCTGGGGGACCGTGACCGGGACGATCTCCGCATCGAACACACCGGACTCGGTGGCAGCGGCGGCACGCTGGTGCGATGCCGCGGCGACCTCGTCCTGGGCGGTGCGGTCGATGGCTAGTTCGGTATTCCGCCGTTCCGTTGAGGCGCCCATGGACTCGTGGTCGAAAGCATCGGTCAGTCCGTCATGGGCCACCGAGTCGACGACGTTGATGTTGCCGTAGGTCCAGCCCTGCCGGGAACCGGGAAGGACATGTGGTCCGTTGGTCATGGACTCCTGGCCGCCGGCAACGACTACCTCTGCCTCGCCGGCGCGGATCAAGCGGGCCGCATCGGTGATCGCAGCCAGGCCGGAGAGGCACACCTTGTTGATGGTCACGGTGGGAACGTCCCAGCCGATGCCGGCTCCGATGGCGCTCTGCCGGGCCGGATTCTGCCCTGCGCCGGCCTGGATGACCTGTCCCATGATGACCGAGTCGACGTTCTCCGCCGGCACGCCGGAGCGCTCGAGGGCCGCCGCGATGGCCTTGCTGCCGAGCTCGACGGCGCTGAAAGCCGCCAGCTGTCCGTTGAGCCGGCCCTGCGGAGTGCGGGCGCCGCCGAGAATTACCACGTCGTTTCTGTTACCTGACACTGTCCTGTGCTCGCTTTCATCCTTGAAATAGCTGTTCCCGACAGGCTACAGTTAGCTGGCGCGGGAGTTCGATAAGCTTCCAATCTGTGGAACGCGGCAACAGCCGCAGATGTTCCGCAGGATGGCCGCCGCAGGATAAGCAGGGAAGCTGCTGCAGGGGAGCCGCGCGGAAGACAATGCGCTCCGTTGGCGGAGGGAGCAGGGCCGGGGCCGGAGATTACGATTCGGCTTCCGCGGCCCGACACGCCGGAGGCAGTTCACCGGCGCAGACAGGCAAGGGGATACTCTGCCTGCTGGACAATTTAGGGGACGTGGCGTAGAGTATAAATCTGCGTCTTCCCTCTTAACCTTCAGCCTTCATATAGCGGTGGGCTTTGCCACGCCTTCCTGTATTTAACAGGAATCCGGGCGGGCCTGGATCATATAGCGGATCCGGTCTGGTTGTGCTTGGCATCTCATGATGCCGGTAGTGCGGAAGCGCGTACAAGCCTGAAGGTCTGTGGAAGGATCCCTCTCTTGGTCGCCTCGAGCACCTCTAATACTGATACCGCTAACAGCCTGCTTGACGCTTCATCGAACGATGGCGCCACCCGCAGGATCTCATTCGCTAAGATTCACGAACCTCTGGACGTTCCCAATCTTCTCGCCCTGCAGACCCACAGCTTCGATTGGCTGGTCGGCAACGAGCGCTGGAAGACCCGCCTTCAGCAGGCGCTGGCCGAAGGCCAGAAGGGCATGGCCACCACGTCGGGTCTGGCGGACATCTTCGAAGAGATCTCCCCGATCGAGGACTTCCAGGGCACCATGTCCCTGAGCTTCTCCGAGCCGGAGTTCGCTGATCCGAAGTACACGATGGCGGAGTGCAAGGACCGCGACGCCACCTATTCCGCTCCGCTGTACGTCAAGGCGGAGTTCATGAACAACAACACGGGCGAAATTAAGCAGCAGACCGTGTTCATGGGCGACTTCCCGCTGATGACCGACAAGGGTACCTTCGTCATCAACGGCACCGAGCGTGTTGTCGTCTCCCAGCTGGTCCGTTCCCCGGGCGCCTACTTCGAGCGTTCCGCCGACAAGACCAGTGACAAGGACATCTTCACCGCCAAGATCATCCCGTCCCGCGGTGCATGGTTCGAGCTGGAGATCGACAAGCGCGACCAGGTCGGCGTACGCCTCGACCGCAAGCGCAAGCAGTCCGTCACCGTCCTGCTGAAGGCCCTCGGCTGGACCGAAGGCCAGATCCTGGAGACCTTCGGCGAGTACGACTCCATCCGCGCCACGCTGGAGAAGGACACCACCGAGACCCAGGAAGACGCACTCCTGGATATCTACCGCAAGCTCCGTCCGGGCGAGCCGCCCACGGTGGAAGCTGCCCAGTCCCTGCTGGACAACCTCTACTTCAACCCGAAGCGCTACGATCTGGCCAAGGTTGGCCGCTACAAGATCAACCGCAAGCTGGGCATCGACAAGCCGCTGGATGATCCGGATGCATCGGTTCTGAACAATGACGACATTGTCGCCATGATCAAGTTCCTCGTAGCCCTGCACGCCGGCGAGAAGTCCATCTCGGGCAAGCGCGACGGCGAGGACCACGAGATCCGCGTCGAGGTCGACGACATCGACCACTTCGGCAACCGCCGCATCCGCGCCGTCGGCGAACTGATCGAGAACCAGGTCCGCACCGGTCTTTCCCGCATGGAGCGTGTCGTCCGCGAGCGGATGACCACCCAGGACGTGGAGGCCATCACTCCGCAGACCCTGATCAACATCCGTCCCGTTGTGGCAGCCATCAAGGAGTTCTTCGGAACCTCCCAGCTGTCCCAGTTCATGGACCAAAACAACCCGCTGGCCGGCCTGACGCACAAGCGTCGTCTGTCCGCGCTGGGCCCGGGTGGTCTGTCCCGTGACCGTGCAGGCATGGAAGTCCGTGACGTCCACCCGTCGCACTACGGACGTATGTGCCCCATCGAAACCCCTGAAGGCCCGAACATCGGCCTGATCGGTTCGCTGGCTTCCTACGGCCGCATCAACGCCTTCGGCTTCATCGAGACCCCGTACCGCAAGGTCGTGGACGGCCTGGTCACCGACCAGATCGACTACCTGACCGCGGATGACGAGATCGAGGCCGTGATCGCCCAGGCCAACGCGCCGCTGGACGAGGACAACCGC
The DNA here is from genome assembly GCF_057656375.1 of Arthrobacter sp. Soil_C_60. NCBI lineage: Bacteria > Bacillati > Actinomycetota > Actinomycetes > Micrococcales > Micrococcaceae > Arthrobacter > Arthrobacter sp. Soil_C_60. The sequence goes on from NZ_JBDGKM010000001.1 coordinate 212,796, forward strand.
TTCTCCGAAGAGCTGGTCCTCTGCCGCGAACGCGGTGGCGGCGGCGAGCCGATCCTGACCGAGCCGACCGAGATCGACTACATGGACGTTTCCCCGCGCCAGATGGTGTCCGTGGCAACCGCCCTGATCCCGTTCCTCGAGCACGACGACGCCAACCGCGCCCTCATGGGTGCGAACATGCAGCGCCAGGCTGTGCCGCTGCTGCGTTCGGAAGCTCCGCTGGTCGGTACCGGCATGGAGCGCTACGCCGCTGTTGACGCAGGTGACTCCGTGGTTGCCGCGAAGGCCGGTGTGGTCACCGAGGTTTCGGCTGACATGGTCACTACCTTGAACGACGACGGCACCGAAACGCACTACCCGATCATGAAGTTCGCGCGCTCCAACCAGGGCAACGCCTACAACCAGCGCGTGCTGGTTGCCGAAGGCCAGCGGGTTGAGGTCAAGAGCATCATCGCCGACGGTCCCTCCACGGACCAGGGCGAACTGGCTCTGGGCAAGAACCTGCTCGTTGCGTTCATGTCCTGGGAAGGCCACAACTACGAGGATGCGATCATCCTGAGCCAGCGCATCGTCTCCGACGACGTGCTGACCTCCATCCACATCGAGGAGCACGAGGTTGACGCCCGCGACACCAAGCTTGGTGCCGAGGAAATCACCCGCGACATCCCCAACGTGAGCGAAGAGGTCCTCTCCCAGCTGGACGAGCGCGGCATCATCCACATCGGTGCCGAGGTTGAAGCGGGAGACATCCTGGTTGGCCGTGTGACCCCGAAGGGTGAAACCGAGCTGACTCCGGAAGAGCGCCTGCTGCGCGCCATCTTCGGTGAGAAGTCCCGCGAAGTCCGCGACACGTCGCTGAAGGTTCCGCACGGCGAGTCCGGTACGGTCATCGGCGTGCGCATCTTCGAGCGCGACAACGACGACGAACTGCCCCCGGGCGTGAACCAGCTGGTCCGCGTCTACGTGGCACAGAAGCGTAAGATCACCGACGGCGACAAGCTCGCCGGCCGCCACGGCAACAAGGGCGTCATCTCCAAGATCCTGCCGATCGAGGACATGCCGTTCATGGAAGACGGTACTCCGGTCGACATCGTCCTGAACCCGCTGGGTGTTCCGGGCCGTATGAACGTCGGACAGGTACTGGAAGTCCACCTTGGCTGGGTCGCCAAGCAGGGCTGGACCATCGAAGGGGACCCGGATTGGGTCAAGAACCTGCCGAACCTGCCCCGCGAAAGCGGTTCCACCACCGTGGCCACCCCGGTATTCGACGGTGCTTCCGAGCATGAGATCACCGGCCTGCTGGACTCGACCAACGTGACCCGCGACGGCGAACGCCTGATCGGTTCCTCCGGCAAGGCGCGTCTGTTCGACGGCCGCTCCGGCGAGCCGTTCCCGGACCCGATCTCCGTGGGCTACATGTACATCCTGAAGCTGCACCACCTTGTCGACGACAAGATCCACGCACGCTCCACCGGTCCGTACTCCATGATCACCCAGCAGCCGCTTGGTGGTAAGGCCCAGTTCGGTGGCCAGCGCTTCGGTGAGATGGAAGTGTGGGCTCTGGAAGCCTACGGTGCCGCGTACACCCTGCAGGAACTCCTGACCATCAAGTCCGATGACATCCACGGCCGCGTCAAGGTCTACGAAGCCATTGTCAAGGGCGAGAACATCCCCGAACCGGGTGTTCCGGAGTCCTTCAAGGTCTTGATCAAGGAAATGCAGTCGCTGTGCCTGAACGTGGAAGTCCTTTCCACCGACGGCACCACGATTGAAATGCGTGACTCGGATGAAGAAGTCTTCCGGGCCGCGGAGGAACTGGGTATCGATCTGTCCCGTGCAGAGCCCAGCTCCGTCGAAGAGGTCTAGATGAGCGGGCTGGCACGGAACCTTCGGAACCCGTGCCGGCTGCCGCCGTCGTACCTCTTTCCGTACCCGACACAAGACATTCAGATTTAGAGAACAAGAGAGAACAGGGACCATATGTCCAGCGAATCCTCCTTCGGCCTCATGCGAATTGGCCTTGCCACCGCGGAAGAAATCCGCGACTGGTCTTACGGCGAGGTCAAGAAGCCGGAAACCATCAACTACCGCACCCTCAAGCCCGAGAAGGACGGACTCTTCTGCGAGAAGATCTTCGGCCCGTCCCGGGACTGGGAATGCTACTGCGGTAAGTACAAGCGCGTGCGCTTCAAGGGCATCATCTGCGAGCGTTGTGGCGTTGAGGTCACCCGCGCCAAGGTACGCCGTGAGCGCATGGGCCACATCGAACTGGCCGCACCTGTCACGCACATCTGGTACTTCAAGGGCGTGCCCTCCCGTCTGGGCTACCTCCTTGACCTGGCACCGAAGGACCTCGAAAAGGTCATCTACTTCGCCGCCTACATGATCACCAGCGTGGACGAAGAGCGCCGCCACGAAGAACTGCCGAACCTGCAGGCCGAACACGACCTGGAGAAGAAGCAGCTCTCCGACACCCGCGACTCGGACATCGCCGCGATCGCCCGCGACCTGGAAGACGAGCTTGCCCGTCTCGAGGGCGAAGGCGCCAAGGCACCAGAGAAGAAGAAGGCCCGCGACTCCGCCGACCGCCAGATGGCCAATGTCCGCAAGCGCGCGGATGCCGACATCGAGCGCCTCGAGCAGGTCTGGGACCGCTTCAAGAACCTCAAGGTCGCCGACCTCGAAGGTGACGAGGGCCTGTACCGCGAACTGCGCGACCGCTACGGTCTGTACTTCGAGGGCTCCATGGGTGCCGAGTCGATCAAGAAGCGCCTGGAAACCTTCGACATGGTTGCCGAGGCAGAGTCCCTGCGCGACACCATCAAGAACGGCAAGGGCCAGCGCAAGACGCGTGCCCTGAAGCGCCTGAAGGTTGTCAACGCGTTCCTGACCACCACCAACAGCCCGCTGGGCATGGTGCTGGACGCCGTCCCGGTGATCCCGCCGGAACTGCGCCCGATGGTCCAGCTCGACGGTGGCCGTTTCGCCACCTCGGACCTGAACGACCTGTACCGCCGCGTGATCAACCGCAACAACCGCCTGAAGCGCCTGCTGGATCTCGGTGCCCCCGAGATCATCGTGAACAACGAAAAGCGCATGCTTCAGGAAGCTGTTGACTCGCTGTTCGACAACGGCCGCCGCGGCCGTCCGGTCACCGGACCGGGCAACCGTCCGCTGAAGTCGCTGTCCGACATGCTCAAGGGCAAGCAGGGACGTTTCCGTCAGAACCTGCTGGGTAAGCGCGTTGACTACTCCGGCCGTTCGGTCATTGTTGTCGGCCCGCAGCTGAAGCTGCACCAGTGTGGTCTGCCCAAGCAGATGGCGCTGGAGCTCTTCAAGCCGTTCGTGATGAAGCGCCTGGTTGACCTCAACCACGCGCAGAACATCAAGAGCGCCAAGCGCATGGTGGAGCGTTACCGTCCGCAGGTTTGGGACGTGCTCGAAGAGATCATCACCGAGCACCCCGTCCTGCTGAACCGTGCACCAACCCTGCACCGCCTGGGCATCCAGGCCTTCGAGCCGCAGCTCGTTGAAGGTAAGGCTCTCCAGCTGCACCCGCTGGTTTGTGGCGCGTTCAACGCTGACTTCGACGGCGACCAGATGGCAGTCCACCTGCCGCTGAGCCCCGAAGCGCAGGCTGAAGCCCGCATCCTGATGCTGTCCTCGAACAACATCCTGAAGCCGTCGGACGGCCGTCCGGTCACCCTGCCCTCGCAGGATATGATCATCGGTCTGCACCACCTGACGACCAAGCGCGAAGGTTCAGCAGGCGAAGGCCGCGTGTTCACCTCGCCGGCCGAAGCCATCATGGCGTTCGACGCCGGGGAACTGCACCTGAACTCCGTGGTCAAGATCCGGATCTCCACCGGGTACGTGCCCAGCCCGGACCAGCCGGCTCCGGAAGGTTGGGAAGACGGCCAGCCGGTGCTCCTCGAGACATCGCTGGGCCAGGTCATCTTCAACCAGACGCTGCCCGATGACTACCCCTGGGTAGAGAAGGTTGCGGACAAGGGCCAGCTCTCCACGATCGTCAACGATCTGGCCGAGCGCTACCCGAAGGTTGTTACGGCGTCAACGCTGGACAACCTGAAGGATGCCGGTTTCTACTGGGCTACCCGCTCCGGTGTAACCGTGGCTATCTCGGACATCGAGGCACCGGCCGAGAAGCCCGCCATTATGGAGGGCTACGAAGCGCAGGCTGCCAAGGTTGAGTCCCAGTACGGCAAGGGCCTGATTGCGGATGACGAGCGCCGCCAGGAACTGATCGACATCTGGAACAAGGCCACCAACGAGGTTGCCGACGCGATGCGCAAGAACATGACCAAGGAGAACACCATCAACCGCATGGTGTCTTCGGGTGCACGTGGTAACTGGCTGCAGGTCCGCCAGATTGCCGGTATCCGTGGTCTGGTGGCTAACCCGAAGGGTGAAATCATCCCGCGTCCGATCAAGTCCTCCTACCGCGAGGGCCTGTCGGTTCTGGAATACTTCATCGCTACCCACGGTGCCCGTAAGGGTCTTGCCGATACCGCTCTGCGTACCGCCAACTCGGGTTACCTGACCCGTCGTCTGGTGGACGTGTCCCAGGACGTCATCGTCCGCGAAGAGGACTGCGGTACCGAGCGCGGCCTGAACACCCCGATTGCAGTAGCGGACGCCAACGGCGAGCTGCACCTGCATGAGGACGTGGAGAACTCGGCTTACGCACGTACCCTCGCCACCGACGTCGTTGACGCCGACGGCAAGGTACTGGCTGCGGGCGGTTCCGACGTGGGCGACGTGCTCATCCGCGAGCTGTTCGACGCCGGCATCACCGATATCAAGGTCCGCTCCGTACTCACCTGTGAGTCCGCCGTCGGTACCTGTGCACTGTGCTACGGCCGCTCCCTGGCCACGGGCAAGACCGTGGACATCGGCGAGGCCGTCGGCATCATCGCGGCACAGTCCATCGGTGAGCCCGGTACCCAGCTGACCATGCGTACCTTCCACACCGGTGGTGTTGCCTCTGCAGGCGATATCACCCAGGGTCTGCCGCGTATCCAGGAGCTCTTCGAAGCACGTACCCCCAAGGGTGTTGCTCCGATCTCCGAGGTTGCCGGCCGTGTCACCATCGAGGACGGGGAGCGCCAGATGCGCCTCATCGTCACTCCGGATGACGGCTCCGAGGAAATCGCCTACCCGGTGCTGCGCCGTGCGCGTCTGCTGGTCGAAGACGGCCAGCACGTCGAGGTCGGCCAGCAGCTGGTTGTCGGTGCCATCGACCCGAAGCAGGTTCTGCGTATCCTCGGCCCGCGCCAGGCACAGAAGTTCCTGGTAGACGAGGTCCAGCTGGTGTACCGCAGCCAGGGTGTTGGTATCCACGACAAGCACGTCGAGGTTATCGTCCGCCAGATGCTCCGCCGCGTGACCGTCATCGAATCCGGTGAAACGGATCTGCTGCCGGGCGAACTGGCAGAGCGCAGCCGCTTCCAGAAGGAGAACCGCAAGGCGGTATCCGAGGGCAAGACCCCGGCCAACGGCCGTGACGAGCTCATGGGTATCACCAAGGCCTCGCTGGCGACCGAGTCGTGGCTGTCCGCGGCTTCCTTCCAGGAGACCACCCGCGTCCTGACGCAGGCGGCCATGGAAGGCAAGTCGGATCCGCTGCTGGGTCTGAAGGAGAACGTCATCATCGGTAAGCTGATCCCGGCCGGTACCGGCCTGGACCGCTACAACAACGTCACCGTTGAACCGACTGAGGAAGCAAAGGCCAACCTGTTCACCGGCCCGAGCGCGTTCAGCGACTTCGATTACCCCGGTGTCGACGGCGGTCTGACCCCCGAGTTCCACGCCATCCCGCTGGATGACTACGACATGGGCAACGACTACCGCTAGGAACCGGACCCGGGCGTGCCGGCAATGCCGCCACCCCGGGGCCTCTAGGCACGTAGCAACAGAACACCCCTTGTACCCGGAAACGGGCGCAAGGGGTGTTCTGCGTTTAACCGCGGAGCCGCTTCCGGGTTTTGAGGCCAAGGGCCGCCCGGCCCGGGGCTCCCGGCCGTGGCTCTTGAACGCGAGATCGTTCCGTGGCTCCGAGATCGTCCCTTGCACGAGAGCCGGTGTACCGGCAGGGACGTTCCCGCGGGAACCGGCTGTTGTGAGAACCTGTTGCCATGGCCAATTCGCGTTCGGGTGACTCCATGCTGGAGCGGTTTGTACGCATCCTCAGCGCTTTCGATGCCACCCGGTCGTCCATGAGCGTGGCCACCCTGTCGCGGCGTGCCGAGGTGCCGCTGGCCACCACCTACCGGCTGGTGGACGAAATGGCCCGTCATGAACTGCTGAGCCGGGAGCCGTCGGGGGAGGTCCGGCTCGGCCTGCGGCTGTGGGAGCTGGCCAACCGCAGCTCGCCGGCGCTCGATCTGCGCCAGGCAGCCATGCCCTTTATGGAAGACATCCAGTCCGTGGTCCGCCAGCACACCCAGCTGGCCGTCCTCAAAGACGATGAAGTACTGATCATCGAGCGGCTCTCGAGCAGGGGATCGGTGGTCAACCAGGCCAAAATCGCCGGCCGGATGCCGGTACACCGCACGGCGATGGGCATGGTGCTGCTGGCCTATGCCCCCAACCATGTGCAGGAATCCTACCTCGCCCGGCACCCCGAAGCGGTCGCCGTGGTGGACGCGGTTTCCTTCGACTTCCGCCGGCATCTGGCGGACATCCGCAAGCGCGGCTATGCCGCCTTCGATGGCCGGGTGGACACCGACACCACCGGCCTGGCCGTTCCCGTTCTGGGCAAGCACGGGCAGGCCATCGCCGCGATCGGCGTGGTACTGCCGCTCGGCCTGGAAAACCTGACCGCGATCGTTCCGGTGCTGATGGCCGGGGCCCGTGGCATCGCCCGCGCAGTGGGGGAACTGCCGGACTAACGGCCTGTCGTAATTCTCATTCAATGCGAACGGGGGCGCGGGAACGCTGTCGCCGCAGTCACACTGGTTCAAGACGTGCCCCACATTCCTCGAGGAGATTCTCTATGGCTGCCAATGCTCAGATCATCAAGACCCAGGTCGGGATTGTCGGCGGCGGCCCGGCCGGTCTTTTGCTCTCGCACCTGCTGGCGAAGAGCGGCGTCGAGAACATTGTGGTTGAATCCCGTGACCATGACACGATCACCCACACCCATCGCGCAGGCATTCTTGAGGCAGGCTCGGTCAAGCTCCTCACCGATACCGGCGTGGACGGCCGCGTGCTGACCGAGGGCGACGAGCATGCCGGCATCGATCTGCGGTTTAACGGCGAGTCGCACCCGTTGGACTTCCGCGATCTGGTTGACGCCACCGTCACCCTGTACGCGCAGAACGAAGTATTCGTCGATCTGGCTGCGGCGCGCAAGCGCGACGGCGGCGACGTACGTTACGAATCCGAGGTCACCGAGGTGTTTGACCTGGAAACCGAGACCCCGAAGTTCCGTTTCTCCGACAAGGACGGCGCCACGATCGAGGTCCACTGCGACATCCTCGTGGGCGCAGACGGCTCCCGCAGCTTCTGCCGCCGCGCCGTTCCCGGCACCCAGGACTACAAGACCGAATACCCTTTCGCCTGGTTCGGCATCCTCGCCGAAGCACCGAAGAGCGCCCCGGAACTGATCTACGCCAACTCCCCGCACGGCTTCGCGCTGATCTCCCAGCGGAGCGAGACCGTCCAGCGCATGTACTTCCAATGCAGCCCGGACGAGGACGTCAACCAGTGGAGCGATGACCGGATCTGGACCGAGCTGCAGAAGCGCGTGGACGGACCGGACGGGTTCCAGCTGAAGACCGGCCCGATCTTCGACAAGACGGTGCTGGGCTTCCGCTCCTTCGTCCGCGAACCGCTGAGCCACGGGCGCATGTTCCTGGTCGGCGACGCCGGCCACACCGTTCCGCCCACCGGTGCCAAGGGCCTGAACCTCGCGCTGGCCGATGTGAAGGTCCTCTTCGAGGCGATCGACTCCTTCTACTCCACCAAGGATGACGCGCTGCTGCAGGGGTACTCGGACCTGGCGCTCAAGCGCGTCTGGAAGGCGCAGAACTTCTCCTACTGGATGACCTCCATGCTGCACACCTCGCCGAACGCGGATCCGTTCTCGCTCAAACGCGCGCTCGGGGAGCTGGAGACCGTGACCAGTTCGCGCTACGGGCAGCAGTACCTTGCCGAGTCCTACACGGGCTGGCCGCACAGCTAATCACCATCCACAAGCACCTTAAGAGAGGAGCGCGACCATGACAGCAAATACCGACGAGACGTTTGACGAGAGCCACGTGATCGAAAATGACAGCGCCGTGATTGATTCCGACGCAGCCGCTGACAGCCAGGACTTCATCACCAACCAGATCACCAAGATCCACGATGAGTACCAGCAGGGCAAGGCCGAGGGGAAGCCGGAGGAAACGCAGCCGCGGATCGACTTCGCCCCGTACCGCAGCTCCGTGCTGCGCCACCCCACGAAGGACCTGCACCACGCGGATCCGGAGACCATCGAACTGTGGTCGCCCGCCTTCGGTCACCGCGACGTGCACGCGCTGGAGGCGGACCTGACCATCCAGCACAACGGCGAGCCCCTCGGTGAGCGCATCGTGGTCCGAGGCAAAGTGCTCGACGGCGCCGGCCGGCCGGTCCGCAACCAGCTGGTGGAAATCTGGCAGGCCAACGCCGCCGGCCGCTACATCCACAAGCGCGACCAGCATCCGGCCCCGATCGATCCGAACTTCACCGGCGTCGGCCGCTGCCTGACCGGTGACGACGGCTCGTACGAGTTCACCACCATCAAGCCGGCACCGTACCCGTGGAAGAACCACCACAACGCGTGGCGCCCGGCGCACATCCACTTCTCGCTGTTCGGTACCGACTTCACCCAGCGCATGATCACGCAGATGTACTTCCCGGGCGATCCGCTCTTTTCCCTGGATCCGATCTACCAGTCCATCACGGACCAGAAGGCCCGCGACCGCCTGGTCGCCACCTACGACCACAATGTCACCAGCCACGAGTGGGCCACCGGCTACACCTGGGACATTGTGCTCTCCGGCAGCAACCGCACCTGGATGGAAGACGAGGACGCAGAGTAATGACGCAGAACTCCACACAGCTTGTAGCAACCCCCGGCCAGACCATCGGCCCGTTCTACGGTTATGCGCTGCCGTACGAGAAGGACAGCCAGTTGGTCCACCGGGCGCACCCAGGCTCCATCCGGCTGCACGGCGTGGTCTACGACGGCCAGGGCGCACCCATCCCGGACGCCCTGCTGGAAATCTGGCAGGCCGACGAAAGCGGTGTCATTTCCCGTGAGACCGGCTCGCTGGTACGCGACGACCACACCTTCACCGGCTTCGGCCGTGTGGCGGTGGACAACGAAGGCCACTACACCTTCACCACGGTCAACCCGGGCGCCACCCAGGAGGGCAAAGCCCCGTTCATCTCGCTGGTGGTTTTCGCCCGCGGCCTGCTGAACAAGCTGCACACCCGCATCTACCTGCCCGAAGACACCGAGGCCTTGGCCAAGGATCCGCTGCTTTCCTCGCTGCCGGAGGAGCGCCGCAAGACCCTGATCGCCACGCGCGAGGCCAACGGAGACCTGTATTTCGACATCCGCCTGCAGGGTGAAAACGAGACGGTCTTCCTGAGCTACCCGGGAGCATAACTACACATGAATCCAGCGGATAACGCTGATTTCGGGCTGCTGTCCCCGGCTACGGCCGGGACAGCAGCGTCCCGTTTAACCAGTGATTACCAGTTCATCCAGGCCATGCTCGACGTCGAACTCGAATGGGTCCGCGTCCTCGCCGATGCCGGCTATATCGACGCCGGACTCATCCACGCGGTCGAAGCGGCCTCCACCGCCGAACAGTACGATGCGGCGTCGCTGGCCGAACGCGCCCAGGGCGGCGGCAACCCCGTCATCCCACTGCTCGGCGACCTGCGCGCACGGGTGAAGGAGTCCTCACCCGCGGCCGCGGCGGCGATCCACAAGGGCGCCACCAGCCAGGACATCCTGGACAGCGCCCTGCTGCTGATGGCCAACCGCACCCTCGACGTCATTCTCGCGGACCTGAAGACCGCCGCTTCGGCGCTGGCGCGGCTGGCCGACACGCACCGTCGCACGGTCACGGTGGCACGCACGCTGACCCAGCACTCGCTGCCGAGCACGTTCGGGCTCAAGGCCGCGAACTGGCTCTCCGGCATCGGACAAGCCGGTGTGCAGCTGTCCGAGGTGGCCGGCAGGCTGCCGCTGCAGTGGGGCGGCGCTGCCGGAACCATGGCGGCGCTGACCTCCGTGGCCGCCAAGGGTCCCCAAAACAAATCCGCAAACAACGACGGCGGGGCGCTGGCTTTGGCGGCGCAGCTCGCCGAACGTCTGGGGCTGGCCGATCCGGTGGCGCCGTGGCAGACCAACCGGCTGCCGGTCACCGCGCTGGCCGCATCCCTGGCCGATGTGCTCGCCGCTGCGGGCAAGGTGGCCAACGACGTGCTGCTGCTCAGCCGCCCCGAATTCGGCGAACTCTCCGAACCCCGGGCGGAAGGGCGCGGGGTTTCCTCGGCCATGCCGCAGAAGCAGAACCCGGTGCTCTCCGTCCTGATCCGCAGTGCAGCCCTGGCCGCGCCGGGCCACCTGGCCCAGGTCCAGGCCGCCGCGGCGGGAGCCATCGACGAACGGCCGGATGGTTCCTGGCATGTGGAGTGGCAGGCCCTGCGCCAGCTGCTGCGCCTGGCCGGGGGAGCGGCCGCCAAGCTGGCCGAACTCGCGGACGGCCTGGTGGTGCACGCGGACCGGATGCAGGACAACCTGGCCATCACCGGTCCACTGGTCGTCAGCGAGAAGATCATGGCCACCGTCGCCCCGCTGCTGGACGAGGGCGTGCCCGGATCGGGCAAGCCCAAGGTGCAGACGCTGGTCAACGAGTCCCTCTCCGGCGGAACACCGTTCGCGCAGCTGCTGCGCGGTGCCGTGCCGGAGGACAAGCTGCCGGATGCGGATCTGCAGGCGCTGCTGGACCCGGCCGGCTATCTGGGCCAAAGCAATGAACTGATCACCCGGATCATTGAACATTTTTCAGATTGGAGCCAAGCATGACCATTCCCCAGATCACCCCCACGCTGCTGTCCGAGGGCCGCGGCAAGCCGGTCCTGATCGCCGGCGCCGGCCTCGGCACAGGCACCAAGGCCCTGTGGATCGACACCGTGCCGTTCCTGGATGACTTCCAGGTAGTCGGCGTGGACCTGCCCGGCCACGGAGCCAGCCCCGCCTCCACCGAAACCTTCACCGTGGCCGAGCTCGCCTCCGGCGTCGTCAATGCGGTGGAGAAGCTGCGCGCGGCTGGCGACATCGCCGCGGAACAGAAGATCTATTACGCCGGCGTCTCGCTAGGCGGCGCCCTGGGGCTGCAGCTCGGACTGGACTACCCGGAGTTCTTCGCCGGCATCGGCGTCATCTGCTCGGGCGCCAAGATCGGCGAACCGCAGTCCTGGCTGGACCGCGCAGAGACCGTGCGGGCGTCCGGGACGCCCACCATGGTGACCGGATCGGCGCAGCGCTGGTTCGCCCCGGGCTTCATCGAGAAGAACGCGGAAGCCACCACCCGCCTGCTGCACACCCTGCAGGACGCGGACCGCTTTGCCTACGCGCACTGCTGCGAGGCGCTGGCCGGCTTCGACGTGCGCGGGCAGCTCGGCGAAATCTCCACCCCGGTGCTGGCGATTGCCGGCGGCCAGGACGAGGTCTGCCCGCCGCCCTTCGCCGAAGCAACGGCGGCCGGCGTACGCAAGGGACGCGCCGCCGTCGTCGATTCGGCAGCCCACCAGGCGCCGCTGGAGGCGCCGGAGGAAACGGCCAAGCTGCTGCGCGAATTCTTCCTCGCCGGCTAGCACCAAAGCCAAGCCACCTGAAGAGAACCACCACCACCAAGCCAACAAGGAGCACCACCGGTGAGCGAAACAACCCCGACATTCGATCCGGCCCAGACCCAGCAGGACGTGTACGACGGCGGCATGAAGGTACGCCGCGAAGTGCTCGGCGATGCGCACGTGGACCGGGCCAACAGCTCGATCGACGAATTCACCCAGGAGTTCCAGGAACTGATCACGCGCTACGCCTGGGGGACCATCTGGACCCGCGAAGGGCTGCCGCGGACCACCCGCAGCGCCATCACGCTGACCGCCATGATCGCCAACGGCTACTGGGAGGAGTTGGCCATGCATGTGCGGGCGGCGCTGACCAACGGCATGACCCGGGACGAGATCAAGGAAGTCATCCTCCAGTCCGCCATTTACTGCAGTGTTCCCGCTGCCAATGTCGCCTTCAAGGTGGCCCAGGGCGTGTTCGCCACCCTTGACGAGGATCACGCGAAGTAGCTATAGTTCATATCACGTACATCTGTTCGTGAAGCGAACACCGTTCCGGTGGCCAGCCGGCGGACAGAGGCGAGAACTTTTTCAGCACTTCATCCGGCCCGGCCGCACATCCTGAGTAAGGCTGCGCGGCCGGGGCCGGGACTGAATCCGCGCCCCGAGCGAAGGGCCGCGGTCTAAGGAGCCCGTAGTGAACCAGGCGTACCTCTATGACGCTATCCGCACCCCCTTCGGTAAATTCGGCGGTGGATTGGCAGGCGTCAGGCCTGACGATCTGGCCGCCGAGGTAGTCAAGGCCTCCGTAGCGCGGGCGCCCGGCCTGGACCCGGAGCGCATCGACGAAGTCATCTTCGGCAACGCCAACGGTGCCGGCGAAGAAAACCGCAACGTGGCCCGCATGGCCACCCTGCTGGCGGGCCTGCCCACCTCCATCCCGGGGACCACGGTGAACCGCCTCTGCGGCTCCAGCCTGGACGCAGCCATCATCGCCTCCCGCCAGATCAATGCCGGTGAAGCCGACGTCACGCTCATCGGCGGCGTCGAGTCCATGAGCCGCGCCCCCTGGGTGCTGCCCAAGACCGCCAAGCCTTACCCGGCCGGCGACATGACGCTGGCTTCCACCACGCTCGGCTGGCGCCTGGTGAACAAGAACATGCCCAAGGAATGGACTGTCTCGCTGGGCGAGGCCACCGAGCAGATGCGCGAACGCCATGGCATCAGCCGCGAACGCCAGGACGAATTCGCCGCCGCCTCGCACAAGCTGGCCGACGCCGCCTGGAACGAGGGCAAGTACGGGAACCTCGTGGTTCCCGTTCCCGGCACCGACCTCACGCGGGACGAGAGCATCCGCCCCACCAGTACATCGGACGTCCTGGCTGGCCTGAAGACCGTGTTCCGCCCGGTCGGCGACGGCCCCGAGGGCGGCACCGTGACCGCCGGCAACGCCTCACCGCTTAACGACGGCGCCTCCGCGGCCCTGCTGGGCAGCGAAGCCGGCGCCGAGGTGCTCGGCATGGAACCGCTGGCCCGCATCGCCGGCCGCGGCGCCGCCGCACTGGAACCGCAGTTCTTCGGGTTCGCGCCGGTCGAGGCCGCCAACCAGGCCCTCAAGCGCGCCGGCATCAGCTGGGGCGACGTTGCCGCCGTCGAACTCAATGAGGCCTTCGCCGCGCAGTCGCTGGCGTGCATCGACGCCTGGGACATCGACCCGGCGATCGTCAATGCCTGGGGCGGCGCCGTGGCCATCGGCCACCCGCTGGGCGCCTCCGGCATCCGCATTCTCGGCACCCTGGCCCGCCGTCTGCAGGCCAGCGGCCAGCGCTGGGGCGTGGCCGCAATCTGCATCGGTGTGGGCCAGGGCCTCGCCGTCGTGCTTGAAAACGTCAACGCCAAGTAAGTAATCAAGAGAGGCTTGAGCATGCTCAACATTGCACAAACAGCCCAGGAAGCGGTGGCGGGCGTTTATGACGGCGCCACCGTGCTGATCGGCGGCTTCGGTAACGCCGGCCAGCCGATGGAGCTGATCGACGCGCTGCTCGAATGCGGCGCGAAGGACCTGACCGTGGTCAACAACAACGCGGGCCAGGCCGACGCCGGCCTGGCGCTGCTGATCAAGGAACGCCGGGTCAAGAAGATCATCTGCTCCTTCCCGCGGCAGTCCGATTCCTGGCACTTCGACGCGGCCTACCGGGCCGGCGAAATCGAGCTGGAACTGGTGCCGCAGGGCAACCTGGCGGAGCGCATCCGTGCCGCCTGGGCCGGCATCGGCGGTTTCTTCACGCCCACCGGCTACGGCACCATGCTCGCCGAGGGCAAGGAAACCCGCGAGATCGACGGCCGGGGCTACGTCTACGAGACGCCGATCCACGCCGACTTCGCGCTGATCAAGGCCCTGAAGTCGGACAAGACGGGCAATCTGGTCTACCGCAAGACCGCCCGCAACTTCGGCCCGATCATGGCAGCCGCCGCCAAGAAGTCCATTGTGCAGGTTTCCGAGATCGTGGAAACCGGGCAGCTGGATCCCGAGGTGGTTGTCACCCCGGGCATCTACGTGGACACCGTCGTCAAGATTGCGGCGCCTGCAACCGCCGCGGCAGAACAGAAGGTAAGCAAGTGAGCGAGAAAATCGGCCGCGACGAGCTGGCCCAACTTGTAGCCAAGGACATCAAGCCCGGATCCTTTGTGAACCTGGGCATCGGCCAGCCGACGCTGGTCTCGAACTACCTGACCCCGGAGCAGGACATCACCCTGCACACCGAGAACGGCATGCTGGGCATGGGTCCGGTAGCCCAGGGCGACGAGATCGACGAAGACCTGATCAACGCGGGCAAGATTCCGGTCACGGAACTGCCCGGGGCGTCCTACTTCCACCACGCTGACTCGTTCGCCATCATGCGCGGCGGCCACCTGGATGTCTGTGTGCTCGGGGCCTTCCAGGTCTCCGCCACCGGCGACCTGGCCAACTGGCACACCGGCGCCCCGGACGCCATTCCGGCCGTGGGCGGGGCCATGGACCTGGCCACGGGTGCCAAGGACGTCTACGTGATGATGTCCCTGTTCACCAAGGACGGCCAGTCCAAGCTGGTTCCGGAATGCACGTACCCGGTGACGGGCGTGAACTGCGTGACCCGGATATACACTAATGAGGCTGTATTCCTGATTACGAAGGATGGCGTCCGCGTGCGCGAAACCTTCGGAACCACCATTGAGAAACTGCAGGCCAAGATGGAAGTGAAGCTGCTTCCGGCCGAATAACCGCAACTGACCTGCGCACCGCGCAGTAGGGAATGATGACCGAGACCAAACTGCCGGGCGACCAGTTCGTCCAGTCGCTCGCCCGCGGCCTTGCCGTGATCCGTGCCTTCGACGCCGATCACATCAGCATGACCCTCAGCGAGGTCTCCAAACGAACGGGACTGACCCGCGCCACGGCCCGCCGTTTCCTGCACACCCTGGTTGACCTGGGGTACGTGCGGACGGACGGGCGGGTGTTCGAGCTGACGGCTCTGGTGCTGCAGCTCGGATACTCCTACCTGGCCGGGCAGTCCCTTCCCCAATTGGTGCAGCCGCTGCTCGAAGAGCTCTCCGAGGAACTGCACGAATCCAGCTCGGCTTCGATTCTCGACGGCGACGACATCGTCTACATCGCACGCATCCATACCAGGCGGATCATGACGGTCGGCATTACGGTGGGCACCCGGTTCCCGGCCTACGCCACCTCGATGGGACGGGTGCTGCTCGCCGGGCTGCCGGCCGACCAGCTGGACGAGTACCTGTCCCGGGCAGAGCTCAAGCCACTCACCCCGCGGACCATCAGCGACCCCGGGAGGCTCCGCACCGAACTGGACAAAGTCCGCACGCAGGGCTGGGCGCTGGTGGACCAGGAGCTCGAAAACGGGCTGCGTTCCGTGGCCGTCCCGATCCTCCAGCCGGACGGCACGGTGGTCGCCGCACTGAACATGTCCATGCAGGCCTCGCTGGCCGACGGCACGGACCTGGACCAGGCCGTCTTCGAGGCGCTGCCCAAACTCCAGGCAGTCTCCGCCAAGATCACCGACGCCCTGCGCGCCCAGCACTAACTTTCTGCCGCCGGATTTTTACCGGCGGTTTTCTGCCGCCGGCGGAATCCAATGCCGTTCCGCCGGCGATCCGGACCTCGCCCGGCTCCTGCCTGTTATCTTTTTGTTATATTGGCTGTCTATGCCTGAATTGACCAGACAAGCCGCCGAAACCGGGGGAGAGCAGCCCGCTGCCAAGCCGCAGCGGCGGAAATTCCTGCCCGAAGTCCAGGCCCTGCGCGCCCTTGCCGTGCTCCTCGTGGTGATCTACCACCTGCAGCCCGGCTGGCTGCCCGGCGGATTTGTCGGCGTCGATGTCTTCTTCGTCATCTCCGGGTTCCTGATCACCGGGCACATGCTGCGCGAGGTCCGGCGGACGGGCAGACTCTCGCTGTCCGCATTCTGGGCGGCGCGGGCCCG
Source organism: Arthrobacter sp. Soil_C_60 (assembly GCF_057656375.1). Classification (NCBI taxonomy): domain Bacteria; kingdom Bacillati; phylum Actinomycetota; class Actinomycetes; order Micrococcales; family Micrococcaceae; genus Arthrobacter; species Arthrobacter sp. Soil_C_60. Next base: position 229,139 of record NZ_JBDGKM010000001.1, read on the forward strand.
GCGCATCCTGCCCGCGGCCCTGGTGACCATCGCAGCGGTCTGCCTGGCCACCTTCCTGCTGAGCCCGGCGACCCAATGGGGCAGGATCGGTTCGCAGGCGCTGGCCTCCACGTTCTACACGCAGAACTGGGTGCTCGCCGCCGACTCCACCGACTACATGGCAGCCGGCAACAGCGCCACGCCGCTGCAGCACTTCTGGTCGCTGGCCGTGGAGGAACAGTTCTACCTGTTCTGGCCGCTGCTGATGCTGCTTGCCGTGGCGCTCGGCCGGCGCTGGCGCGGAAAACACGGGCGACAACTGCGTGCCGTGGTGCCGGTCTTCGCCGTGGTTGCAGCGGCGTCGCTGGTCTTCAGTATCTGGTTTACGGCCACGGGTAGTCCGGCTGCGTACTTCATCACCCCCACCCGGATCTGGGAACTCGCCCTCGGCGGGCTGCTCGCGGCGACCCTGACCTACACAGACCGCTGGCTGCGCACCCGCAAGGTCCTGGCGCTGGCCGGAGCTGCCGCCATTCTTGCCGCTGGCCTGGCCTTCAGCGGCGCCACCCCCTTCCCCGGTGCTGCCGCGCTGCTGCCCGTGCTCGGGACCATGGCCGTCATCGCCGCCGGCCGCACCACCGGCGCCGCGTCGCTGCACACCGTCATCGACCGCAGGCCCGTGCAGTGGCTGGGGAACGTTTCCTACTCCCTCTACCTCTGGCACTGGCCGCTGGTGGTGTACTACCGCACCCTCGCGGACCGGCCGCCGGGCCCGTGGGAGAGCCTGCTCCTGCTGGCGGCCTCACTGGGACTGGCGGCGGCGAGCTACTACTTCATCGAGACCCCGGTCCGCAAGGCTGGCTGGCTGTCGGCGCATCCGTGGCGTCCCATCGGCGCCGGCGTTGTGGCCATGGGCCTGATCGGGACGCTCGCGCTGGCCCCCGGGCAGCAGCGCGAGCAGCTGGTGGCCGAGCGCGCAGTGCAGACGCAGCAGTTGCTGGAGGCCCCGCCGTCGCAATTCGGCGCGAAGGCGATGGACGCCGGCGCCGATAAAAGCTTCGCCGGCGCAAACGAAGCCATCGTGCCGGATCCGAACAAGGCGGTGGAGGACGAGTTCGACTTCGGCGACTGCGTGGCGCAGCAGCGCGACGCCGAGACGCCGGAGTGCGAATACGACTACCGCAAGAACGACGGCGGACCCACCGTTGCGCTGGTGGGAGACTCCCATGCGGGGCAATGGGCGCCCGCCCTGGACGTCCTGGCTAAGGAGCGTGGCTGGAACCTGGTCACCTACATCCACAACTCATGCCCGTTCACGCCGGAGCGGCGGGTGCTCGAGGCCGAGGGCAAATCCGTCTGCACCGAACCCAACGCGCAGACCCTTCAGCGGCTGGCCGACCGGGGCGATGTGGATGCGGTCCTCACGTCCTACTTCTCCTCCTCGGTCTTCGAGGACACGGCTACCGGCCACCGGCCTGGAGTTGCGGGCATGGCCGGATACTGGAACACGCTGGCCGATGCCGGAATCGATGTCTATCCGATCGTGGACACGCCGGCACCGCGGCCGGGAGCGGACCCGCGGGACTGCGTGGACCTGCACTATGGCGAGCCCGAGCGCTGCAGCCAGCCGCGGGCGGAGGGCTTCGACGGCAAGGACATTACCCGCGAGGCAGCCGCCCTGGCGCCACGGGCCCGGGTGGTCGACCTCTCGGACAAGTTCTGCGGCGCGGATTCCTGCCCGATGGTCATCGGTAACGTCATGCTCTACCGCGACTTCAACCACGTCACCCGGACCTACATGCTGACCCTGGTCGACCGGCTGGGGGAGGAGCTCGAGGCCGCCAAGGCGGAGTGAAACTAGCAGAAGTATGCCGCGTTCATGTCGAGTGCACCGTTTGTTTACCTGGGCATGACTGACTTAGCACTCATGGAGACCAAACAGGCGGAAGGAAAAGTACGCAAGTTCCTGCCCGAAATCCAGGCCCTGCGGGCGCTGGCGGTGCTGATGGTGGTGGTCTACCACCTTGAGCCGCGGTGGCTGCCGGGCGGGTTTGTCGGCGTCGACGTTTTCTTCGTCATTTCCGGTTTCCTGATCACCGGACACATGCTGCGCGAGGTGGCCCGAACGGGTACCGTCTCGCTGCGCCACTTCTGGGGCGCCCGCATCCGGCGCATCCTGCCCGCGGCGCTGCTCACCGTCGTCGTTGTCCTGGTGGTCACACTGATGATCGCTCCGATGACGCAGTGGCCGCAGATCGGCATCCAGGCGCTGGCCTCCACCTTCTACGTGCAGAACTGGGCCTTGGCCTCCAACTCGGTGGACTATCTGGCCGCCACAGAATCCGCCACCGCGCTCCAGCACTTCTGGTCGCTTGCTGTGGAGGAACAGTTCTATGTGTTCTGGCCGCTGCTGGTCCTGCTGGCGGCCTACCTGGTCCGCAAGTCCAACGCGCGACTGCAGGCCGGCGGGCAATTGCGCCGTGCGAGTTACTCGGTCACCCGCTGTGTGGGCCTGCTCTTCGCGATGGTCACCGCGGCCTCGCTGGTCTTCGGGATCTGGTACACCGCAGGCGGCAGCCCGGCTGCCTACTTCATTACGCCTACCCGGATCTGGGAGCTCGGGCTTGGCGGGCTGCTGGCACTCACCCTGACCTACACGGACCGCCTGCCGCATCTGCGCAGCGTCCTGGCGGCCGCGGGCCTGGCCATGATCCTGGCAGCGGCCTTCCTGCTGGACGGTTCGACGCCCTTTCCCGGCACAGCCGCGCTGCTCCCGGTCCTGGGCACCATGGCGATTATTGCCGCCGGACGCACCGGCGGAGAGCTGTCGCTGCACCGGTTGGTGGACCTGAAGCCGGTGCAGTGGACCGGCAACATCTCCTACTCCCTCTACCTGTGGCACTGGCCGCTGATCGTCTTCTACAAGACGGTGGCCGGCGGCGAGCCCGGGCCGGTGGCCAGCCTGGTGCTCCTGGCGGGATCCTTCGGCCTGGCCGCGCTGAGCTACTACTATGTGGAAACCCCGGTGCGCCGGTTCGGTTGGCTCAATACCCAGGCCTGGCGCCCGCTGGCCGCGGGAGCAGCGGCCACCGCGCTGGTGGGTACGCTGGCCTTCGTTCCGGGCAACCAGCAGGAGCGGATCCTGGCGGAACGCGCAGTCCAGACATCGGCACTGCTGGCCGCGCCTCCGGAGGACTTCGGCGCCGAGGCAATGTCGCCGGCCGCGGACCGTGCGTTCGCCGCTGACTCCGAGGTGATCGTGCCGGACCCCAGTCTGGCGAAGGAAGATAATTTCGACGTCGGCGACTGCGCCTCGCTGGCATCGGATCCGGAGACGAAGGAATGCGAATTCGGGGACGAGGACGCGGCGAAGACCGTGGCGCTGGTCGGGGACTCGCACGCCGCGCAATGGTTTGCCGCGCTGGAGCCGGTTGCCGAAAAACAGGACTGGCGGGTGGTGACGTACCTGCACAACTCGTGCCCCTTCACCACGGAAATGCGGGTGGCCGAACGGGACGAGGACCTGCAGTGCACCGAGCCGAACCGCGAAACCCTGGACCGGATCATCGACAGGGGAGACGTGGACGCCGTCGTGACCTCCTACTATGCCAACGTGAACTTCGTGGATTCCGGTACCGGACACCGCCCGGGAGCTGCCGGCTTTGCCGAGAACTGGAACGCGCTGGCCGACGCCGGGATCGAGGTCTATCCCCTGATTGATACTCCCCGGCCGCGCGAAGGGGCCATAGCCCCGGACTGTGTCGCGCAGTCCTATGAGGAACCGCAGGAGTGCAACCAGCCGCGCAGCGAAGGGTTCGACGACCAGGACCTTACGCGGGAAGCCGCGGAACTGGCACCCCGAGCGCGGGTGCTGGATCTCTCGGACGCCTTCTGCGGGGAGGATTCCTGCCCCGCGGTGATCGGCAACGTGCTGCTCTACGCCGACAAGAACCACATCACCAGGACCTACATGAAGACGCTGGCGCCCCGGCTTGAGGAAGAGCTGCTGGCAGCCATTGAAGAGGCGCAGTGAACCTGCTGTCAGATGCTTCGTTAATCTCTGATAGACTATTACCCGATTGTTTTGTGTGGCAGTGGATGAAGGCCGTTCCGAAGTTTCCGCAGGTTGGGAATTTTGGGATGGAGCCTGTTTCCGGTCCGCGGGGTTCTTGCGCGGTGAATGCCACACCTTTGCATGCCTACGGTCGTTTCAATCCGCAGTAGGCGTGGAGACGACTGGAAAGTGCCTGGCCTCGCAAAAGTGGCGGGGCAAAGCCTAGATAAACGGAGATCACGTAAGTGCCTACGATTAACCAGCTGGTCCGCAAGGGCCGCACACCCAAGGTCAATAAGACCAAGGCGCCCGCGCTTAAGGGCAGCCCCATGAAGCGCGGCGTCTGCACCCGCGTTTACACCACCACCCCGAAGAAGCCGAACTCCGCTCTTCGTAAGGTAGCCCGTGTCCGCCTCAACGGTGGCATCGAAGTTACCGCCTACATCCCCGGTGTAGGCCACAACCTGCAGGAACACTCCATCGTGCTCGTTCGCGGCGGCCGTGTTAAGGACCTGCCGGGTGTCCGCTACAAGATCGTCCGTGGTGCACTCGATACCCAGGGCGTGAAGAACCGCAAGCAGGCTCGTAGCCGCTACGGCGCGAAGATGGAGAAGAAGTAATATGCCCCGCAAGGGTCCGGCCCCCAAGCGGCCGCTAGTTGTAGATCCCGTCCACGGTTCCCCCCTGGTCACCCAGCTGATCAACAAGGTTCTGGTCGACGGCAAGAAGTCCACCGCAGAGCGCATCGTTTACGGTGCCCTTGAAGGTGTCCAGACCAAGACCGGCGGCGATCCCGTTGCCGCTCTGAAGAAGGCCATGGACAACGTCCGGCCCACCCTCGAGGTCCGCTCCCGCCGTGTCGGTGGCGCCACGTACCAGGTTCCCGTTGAGGTCAAGCCGGGCCGTGCCACGGCTCTGGCCCTGCGCTGGCTGGTTGGCTACTCCAAGGCCCGCCGCGAGAAGACCATGACCGAGCGTCTCATGAACGAGATTCTGGACGCCTCGAACGGTCTGGGTGCCGCTGTGAAGCGTCGCGAAGACACCCACAAGATGGCCGAGTCCAACAAGGCCTTCGCTCACTACCGCTGGTAAAAAACCTCTACCGACGACGGTGGCTGGCTGGCTCAGCTGCCCACCGCCGTCGTTGGTTGGGGCTCACCTAAAAAGGGAGAAACTGTGGCACTCGACGTGCTTACCGACCTTAATAAGGTCCGCAATATCGGCATCATGGCCCACATCGATGCCGGCAAGACCACCACTACGGAGCGCATCCTGTTCTACACGGGTGTGAGCCACAAGATCGGCGAAACGCACGACGGTGCTTCGACGACCGACTGGATGGAGCAGGAAAAGGAACGCGGCATCACCATCACCTCTGCCGCGGTGACCTGCTTCTGGGACCAGAACCAGATCAACATCATCGACACTCCGGGCCACGTGGACTTCACGGTTGAGGTCGAGCGCTCCCTGCGGGTCCTCGACGGCGCCGTTGCAGTGTTCGACGGCAAGGAAGGCGTCGAGCCGCAGTCCGAGACTGTGTGGCGCCAGGCCGACAAGTACGAAGTTCCGCGTATCTGCTTCGTCAACAAGATGGACAAGCTCGGTGCGGACTTCTACTACACCGTTGACACCATCATCAACCGCCTGGGTGCCAAGCCGCTGGTTATGCAGCTGCCGATCGGCTCCGAGAGCGAGTTCGTCGGTGTCGTGGACCTGCTGACCATGAAGGCCCTGACCTGGCCCGGCGATGCCAAGGGTGACGTCACCATGGGTGCTGCCTACGAGACCGGCCCGATTCCGGCGGAGCTGCAGGCCAAGGCCGAGGAATACCGCGCCAAGCTGGTCGAGGATGTTGCAGAATCTTCCGATGAGCTGATGAACAAGTTCCTCGAGGGCGAAGAGCCCACCATCGAAGAGCTGAAGGCCGGCATCCGCAAGATGGTCGTGAACTCGGAGATCTACCCGGTCTTCTGTGGTTCCGCGTTCAAGAACCGCGGCGTGCAGCCGATGCTGGACGCTGTCATCGATTACCTGCCTTCCCCGCTGGACGTTGCGTCGATGATCGGCCACGACCCGCAGAACGAGGAAAAGGAACTGACGCGTAAGCCGAGCGAGGACGAGCCGTTCTCCGCGCTTGCGTTCAAGATCGCCGCGCACCCGTTCTTCGGTCAGCTGAACTTCATCCGCGTCTACTCCGGTAAGGCCGTGGCGGGTCAGCAGCTGCTGAACTCCACCAAGGGCAAGAAGGAGCGCCTGGGCAAGCTGTTCCAGATGCACGCCAACAAGGAAATGCCGGTCGACGAGCTGCATGCCGGCCACATCTACGCCGTCATCGGCCTCAAGGACACCACCACCGGCGACACCCTGTGTGCTCCCGATGCCCCGATCGTCCTCGAATCGATGTCCTTCCCGGAGCCGGTGATCTTCGTGGCCATCGAGCCGAAGACCAAGGGCGACCAGGAGAAGCTGTCCACGGCTATCCAGAAGCTCTCCGCTGAGGACCCGACGTTCACCGTCAGCCTGAACGAAGACACCGGCCAGACCGAAATCGGCGGCATGGGCGAGCTCCACCTGGATATCTTGGTGGACCGCATGCGCCGCGAGTTCAAGGTTGAGGCCAACGTCGGTAAGCCGCAGGTTGCATACCGCGAAACGATCAAGAAGGCCGTCGACAAGGTCGACTACACCCACAAGAAGCAGACGGGTGGATCCGGCCAGTTCGCAAAGGTCCAGGTGGCCTTCGAGCCGTTGGATACTTCCGAAGGCGTCTTCTACGAATTCGAGAACAAGGTCACTGGTGGCCGTATCCCCCGCGAGTACATTCCCTCGGTGGACCAAGGTATCCAGAGTGCCCTGCAGCTCGGTGTGCTGGCCGGCTACCCGCTGGTCGGCGTGAAGGCCACTCTGCTTGACGGCGCCTACCACGACGTCGACTCTTCGGAAATGGCGTTCAAGATCGCCGGTTCCCAGGTGCTGAAGGAAGGCGTCAAGCGCGCCAACCCGGTCCTGCTCGAACCGCTGATGGCCGTTGAAGTACGTACCCCTGAGGAATACATGGGCGACGTCATCGGTGACCTGAACTCCCGCCGTGGCATGATCCAGTCCATGGAAGATGCCTCGGGTGTGAAGGTTGTCCGCGCCAACGTGCCGCTGTCCGAAATGTTCGGCTACATCGGCGACCTGCGTTCCAAGACGCAGGGCCGTGCTGTGTACTCGATGCAGTTCGAGAGCTACTCTGAGGTCCCGAAGGCAGTTGCCGACGAGATCATCCAGAAGACGCGCGGCGAGTAAATTTCGGTAGCGTCCCGGTTCGCCGGGGCAAAACCAAACGCAGTGGGCCGGTCACCCCGGTGGACGGCCCGCTGCACCGCAGGCCGAGGGTAACGGCAAGTTGCCGGTACCTGAAGAAATCTGTAATTTCACCAAATACAAAAGCCCGAAGTAGACTTGTTCAGGTTTCGGTAACGAAAAGCGTTACCGAAGAGCAATTCTTCTCAAAACGTTCTAGGAGGAACCCGTGGCGAAGGCAAAGTTCGAGCGGACTAAGCCGCACGTCAACATTGGCACCATCGGTCACGTTGACCACGGTAAGACCACGTTGACCGCTGCTATTTCCAAGGTGCTTCATGACAAGTACCCCGATCTCAATGAGCAGCGTGACTTCGCAGCTATCGACTCTGCCCCGGAAGAGCGCCAGCGCGGTATCACCATCAACATCTCGCACATCGAATACCAGACCGAGAAGCGCCACTACGCACACGTAGACGCCCCCGGTCACGCTGACTACATCAAGAACATGATCACTGGTGCAGCTCAGATGGACGGCGCAATCCTCGTGGTTGCCGCTACCGATGGCCCGATGGCTCAGACCCGCGAGCACGTTCTGCTGGCCCGCCAGGTTGGTGTTCCCTACCTGCTGGTCGCGCTGAACAAGTCCGACATGGTTGAAGACGAAGAGCTCCTCGACCTCGTCGAAATGGAAGTTCGCGAACTGCTCAGCTCGCAGGAATTCGACGGCGACAACGCTCCGGTAGTCCGCGTTTCGGGCCTGAAGGCTCTGGAAGGCGACCCGCAGTGGGTCAAGTCCGTTGAGGACCTGATGGAAGCCGTCGACGAAAACGTTCCGGACCCGGTCCGCGACAAGGACAAGCCGTTCCTGATGCCGATCGAGGACGTCTTCACCATCACCGGCCGCGGTACCGTTGTTACCGGCCGCGCCGAGCGTGGTACCCTCGCCATCAACTCCGAGGTCGAGATCGTCGGTATCCGTCCGATCCAGAAGACCACGGTTACCGGTATCGAGATGTTCCACAAGCAGCTCGACGAGGCATGGGCCGGCGAGAACTGTGGTCTGCTGCTCCGCGGTATCAAGCGCGAAGACGTAGAGCGTGGCCAGGTTGTTGTGAAGCCGGGTTCCATCACCCCGCACACCGACTTCGAGGCCAACGTCTACATCCTGTCCAAGGATGAAGGCGGCCGCCACAACCCGTTCTACTCGAACTACCGCCCGCAGTTCTACTTCCGTACCACGGACGTAACCGGCGTTATCACCCTGCCGGAAGGCACGGAAATGGTTATGCCCGGCGACAACACTGAGATGACCGTTGAGCTCATCCAGCCGATCGCTATGGAAGAGGGCCTCGGCTTCGCTATCCGTGAGGGTGGCCGCACCGTTGGATCCGGTCGCGTTACCAAGATCATCAAGTAATTACTTGGTTCTTGGATAATCGGCCCGGTGCAACTGCACCGGAATGAGACCAGGAAAACCCCCGCTGTTCATGCAGCGGGGGTTTTCTGTCTTAACACCCGTTGGCGGGCCCCGGCTGATCCGGAATATTTCCGGCTGGTCGGAGTGGTGCGTGCTGGCAGGACTCCTCTCAGACGGGCTGGTGGAGGCAGAGAACGTTGCCTTCCGGATCCGCAAACCACGCGCAGCGGAGATTGTCGCTGGTTGCGATGTGGTTGATGGTCTTCAGACCCGGCAGGTCGTAGTCTTCGAACTTGATGCCACGGCCCTCAAGATCCTTCATCTCTGCTTCCAGATCGGCTACCTCGAAACTCACGGCAGTGTTCTGCGACGGAGTGGCATCCGGCCGCCGCAGCAGTTCGAGCGCGGTAGCTCCGTCGGTGGAGAAAATGAAGGTGTCGTCATCCATGAGGCCCTGGGGTTCGAGACCTAGGGACTTCTCGTAGAAATCGCGTGCGCGGTCCAGATCTTTCACGGGCAGGACCGCGGTCATTTTGGTAGTGCTGAGCACTGCGTCCAACTCCCTTCGTGCAATCGGCGTGCGGACACCTACAGAATAGTCTTTCCGGCGCTCTTCGGACCGGCCCAACAGCGACAAATTTCAGCATGCACCGGACTGCTTGAAACGGCCCTGCCGGCGGACGTGCTGCTGGATATCCACAGCCATGGAATGCAGCTGCGTTGCCCCGCCAAGCGGCTACATATACTGGCGGAACAGTCTCAAAAAAATGAAGAGGTCCGGGGGATATGGAGCTATTTGCGGTCATCGTGCTGGCCGGCGTGGCGTTTGTTGCGGGATGGTTCATCAGCCTTCGCAATGCCGGTGCCAGAGAAACCCCGGGAAATTGGGCGGCCAAGCTGCCTCCGCCGGCCCAGGTGTATGAGGAGGGCTACCGCCAGGGATTCCTTGATGCACAGGCAGCAATGGAGCCGGCCGGCGTTCCAGCTGCATCCGCTGGGGAAGCACCGCCGCCACCGGTTCCCACGCAACTGGCGCCGTCATCGCAGACTACGACGGCGCAGCCCAGTCCCGCTTTTAGCCCGCCTTCGCAGGACATGCCGCAGGTGCCTCTGGACGGGCAGCAGCCCGGCGTTCATCGGGGACAACCTCTGCCCGGATATGGGCCCCTGCCAGGGCAACACCCCGTGCCGAACGCTCTGGGGCCGGATATCGCTCCGCCCGGAAGGGCGGAGCAGACTCCAGTCCTCGATCCTGCAGTGGCCGCGCGTCACCGCGAAGAGGAGGAACGAAAGCGGGTGCGGGCTAAGCAGCGACGGGACCTGCGCAATATCAACATCACCCTCTACTCGGCGAGCCTGCTGCTCGTGGCCGCGGCGGCGCTGTTCATCGGCTCCGCGGTGCCTGCCGGTGCCCGGGCGGTCACGATTTTTGCCGTGACCCTGCTGTTTTACACTGCCGGCTTGGGCGTTTATTCGCGAGCACCACGGCTGCGCCCGGCCGGCATGGCCTTCACCGGTACCGGACTGGCACTGCTGCCAGTGGCAGGCCTGGCGCTGTACAACTTCGTCCTCGCCGATGCCGCCAGCAGCTGGCTGATTACGGCACTGGTGGGCACAGCGGCCTACGCCTACGCCGCCGTGCGGATGCAAAGCCGGGTGGTTGCGTACCTGAGCTTGCCATTCTTTATCTCCATCGCTTGGTCAGCTGTGGCCGTGCTGGGCGGTGCGCTGGTCTGGTACTTCACCTTTTCCATTGCCCTGGCGGTCGGGACCAGCCTCGTCTCCTACTTCCGCCCCCGGTGGATGCCCGGCGTGTATTCCGCGGCCCTGGTAGAGGTGCACCGTTACCTCACACCTCTAGCCGTGCTTGCCGCGTTCTTCGTGGGGGACCAGTTGCAGGCGGGAGACTACGCGCTGCTGCTCGCCATGGCGACGGGATACTACGGGACCATGCTGTTCACAGGCGGCGGGCAGGACAAACTGGCCAATACCTACGGGCTCCGCATCGCGGTGACTTTGGCTGCCATGTATCTAGTTGTGGCCGCCGGCGGCAGCTGGCCCTGGGCGTTGTTCACTGTGGCCACGGCGCTGGCGCTTCAGGCTGCGGCGATGGCGGTTTTCGGCCCGGTCTGGCTTCGGTTCCTCAAGGACCAACCGTGGGTGCGGCACCGGACGTCGGACGGTTCCGGCCCGGCCGAATCGATCTTCCGTATTGATTTGGGAACGGTCGTCGTCCTCCAGATGCTGCTGACCTTGCTCCAGATCCTTGATGGCATCGGCGCGGCAGGCAGGCCGGGGCCGGAGCCGGTGCTCATGCTGCTGGTCCTCGCCGCTTCCGCCTTCACGATCGCGTGGAAATTCCGTGGCTGGACTGAGCCGTTGATAGTGCTGCCTGTCCTTTCAGCCGTGGTACTGCTGGAGTGGCATAACCCGTGGCGGCAGGAACTGCTACTGGGTCTGGCCCTGGCCTATCTCTTGGCCCGCATCCGGGCATCGGCCGGGCAGGAACGGCTTTGGGCCGTGTCTGCGGCACGTGCCGCGGCGACGCTGCTCTTGCCGATCATGGCCCTGACCCATCTGCCCCAGCTGGGCATGGAGCAGGATCTGACAGGACGAGCGGCCCTGCTCGTCCTGGCGCTGGGCTTCGTGACGAACCAGGTCGCAAGCACCGTGCTGCTGGACCGCGGCGTCGGCAGTGCGGCACCCCGGCTGACCGTGCTCGTCTCCGCGGCACTAGGCTTCGGGCCCACCTGCGGGCTCGTAGCTGCGGAACTCTCCGCAGACCCGGGCCTTCAAGACAGCGGCGTCCAGTTGGGGTACGCGGCCTTCTGGGCCTGGACTGCCGCCGGTGTGGCGTCTTCCTTTATGCTGACGCCGCGGGTTCGGCACGATCCCGCCAAGTCCGAAAGACGGGCAGAGACCACGCTGGATGCGCCAGTCGGACTGATGGAGCCGCTGGCCCCCGTCGTCCTGGCCGCAGGGGCGTTACTTGGAACATCATTCCTCGGCATCCGGGGATACGAGATCCTGGTCGGCGTTGATTTGGTTTACGCCGCGGCCATGGCCGCCGTCTTGCGCAACCGTGGGCGTAAGGGCGTGTATCTGCTCGCAGCCCAGCTGTCGCTGACCGGACTGGTGGCACTGATCGGGCAGGATCTGGACGTTAGCATCCATGTGCTCTTCGTCCTCGTCGCCTGCACAACTGCACTCCAGGAAACCGCGCGGCTGCTCATCCGGCGGCGGCTGGGGGAGTACGGGCTGCAAAGAGTTTCTGCGTGGCTGGGGCTTGCCCTGCTGGCGGTTCTGCCATGGCTATATGCCGCGGCAGTTGCTGCGCCGCAGCGCGACGTCGTCGTACTGCAGCTGCTCCTGTTGATCGCCGTTGCCGCCGCCCGGTTCGGGCAGCGGCAGGGCGCCGGATCCAGCGGGTACGTCAGCGTGTACGGCCTGGCTGCGCTCGTTGCCGCCGTCACCGATGCGGCTCCGCTGGCAGAAACGGGATGGCTGCCGGCCCTGCTGTCGGCGGACGGCGGCTCGGTGGCAGCACTGCTGTTCGGGACCGTTGCTGCAGTTCTGCGCGTGTTCAGGCCGGGGCAGCGGCTGCGCTATCTACTCCTTGCCGCCACGGCTGTTTTCACTTTGGAGGCATTGGCGTTGTCGCTGGTGGAAGATGCCTGGATGACGCCGGTGGCCTTGCTCGGGGCAGCGGTGCTGTTCTTCGTACTTTCGCACCGCGAGCAGCTGCCTTGGCTTTACGCTGGTGGTGCCGTTTCAGTCCTCGCAGCCGCGCTTGCATTGATGCAGCGACTGCAGGAATCAGCATTGCTGGACTTTGCCAGCGGGCCTGCACAATGGCTGGCCGCAGCCTGGCTCGCGGCTGTGCTGCTATACGGCTTCCGGCTCACGCTGCGTGAACGGGAAGATGCGGATCCGGTGCGGGCTGTCATCCTGACCGGTGTGGCTCTTGGTGTGCTCGGCTTGGTTTCATTGCTTGCCATTTTCCCCGGACCCACTGCTATTGCGGCGTCCTTATCCATCATCGTGGCGGCCGCTCTGGCCGTGATCGAAACTCCGGAGCGGGTGCGCGAGGCGGCGGCTGAGGGGGCCTTCTTTGTGTTCGTCCTCGCTGTGCAACGTCTCTATGCGGTTGCCGCGGGCTGGATCGATCCGTTCTGGGCGTTGCAATGGTGGGTGGTTGCCGGCGCTCTGGTGGCTGCCTACGAGTTCGTCCGCGGTCGGGATCAACGCGGCACGGTTGTGCTGGCCGTCGCAGCCGGCGGGCTGTCGCTGTCCGGCTTCGGAACGATCATTCTGAGCGACGCCGGCAAGCAGGTCTGGGCATTGCTGGGCCATGGCGGGCTGCTCGTCGCGGGAGTCATGCTGTCGCGCAAACTGTTCACCGTGTGGGGAGCGGTGGGTATTGCCCTGGCTCTGCTGTGGTTTATGCGCGGCTTTACCTTCCTGCTGCTGGCCGTCGCCGCATTGGCCCTGCTGGCCTTCGCCATCTGGAAATTGATGCGGCACGGTAAGCAGGACACGGAGCGGCAGTAGGATCGAACCATGGAGTGGATAGTCTTTTGGATCGTAATCGGCATTGTGGTGGCCGTGGCCGGCGCCGCCATGTGGGGCCGCAAGTACTTTCGGCATGAAATCGACCGGGCCAAGCGGATCCGTCGCGCCAACCAGGACGGCGAACGTTAGGCGCGCACGGGTTCAAGACGCAAAGCGCGGGTCGGTGCCGAGCTGGAGGCTGCAGGCTGCCGTCGCCGGCACCTCAGCGCCGGAGGCTGCTGGTGTCAGCTGCCCGTAGCGACGTGATTTCCTGCAGCCAGTTATAGGAGGATTTCGGAATGCGCTGCTGGGTTTCGAAATCCACGTAAACCAGCCCGAAACGCTGGCTGTAGCCGGCGGCCCACTCGAAGTTGTCCATCAGCGTCCAGACGTAATAGCCCCACAGGTCGATTGATTCGGCAGGCCCGCCGGGTGCGGTGGCATTCAAGGCAGCCGCCAGATGGTCACCGAGGTAATTGATCCGGTTTACATCGGCAACGTGCGGCTCCGATGTCAGTGCATCCTGGACCACCACATCGGGGAAGCTTGCGCCGCCCTCAGTGATGAAGACTGGGGGCAACCCTGGATATCTGTTGGCCATTTCCGTCAGGGCCACTGCCAAGTACTCCGGTGCGATCGGCCAGCCGAAGGCCGTGCGGTCGTACTGAGGCCAACCGGTGATGTGGAAGGGAAGGTCCGGACTGTCTGCGAGCATATGCTCCGGAACCCCCTCCGGGATTGCATGCGGGCCGGTGTTAGGTCCCGGGCCGGGCGCGATTCGGGTCGGGAAGTAGTAATTGAGGCCATAGAAGTCCAAGGGCTGGCTCATGATCGCCAGGTCTTCCGCGGAAACATCCGTGAGGTAGTGCAGGAACGGCGTCAGCAGCGGATTGAAGTCCGAGTACCGGCCGAGCAGCACTGGGTCCGAGAACATCGCGTTGTGCAGGATATCGAAGAGTTCCACCATCAGGTCGTTGGCAAAGCCGCCGCGGGCGGAGACAACGGGTGAGTACACATTGGTAATGCCCAGTTCGCCCGGGACGTTGGCGCTGCGCAGTGCCTGGACGCTCAGTCCGTGGGCCAGGATCATATGGTGCGCCGCGGGCAAGGCTTCGAACAGGCCCGGATAACCCGGGGCATGGATCCCCAGGGCATAGCCGTTGAGGGTTACGGTGGTGGGTTCATTGATAGTGACCCAGCGGTGGACCCGGTCACCGAAGGCCTCCGCGGCGAGCCCGGCGAAGTCAGCCAGTCGATATGCGGTCTCGCGGTTGAGCCATCCGCCGGCCTGCTCGAGCGGCAGCGGGGTGTCCCAGTGGTAGAGCGTGCACATGGGGGAGATGCCGCGCTCGAGCAGCTGGTCGAGGAGCCGGTCATAGAAATCGATGCCTGCCTGGTTGACCTGACCGCGGCCGTCGGGCTGGATACGCGGCCAGGAAAGAGAGAAACGGTACGAGTCGACGCCGAGCGCGTGCAGCAGCTCGACGTCTTGGGGCATCCGGTGATAGTGGTCGCAGGCGACGTCGGCCCGGTCACCGTTGACGATGTGGCCTTCCTGCTGGGAGAAGGCGTCCCAGCCCGAGGGCCCGCGGCCGTCTTCGGCCACGGCACCTTCAATCTGAAAGGCGGCCGTGGCAACTCCCAGCGTGAAGTCGGGCGGGATCAGTGCTGCCAGGCTCTGCGGTGTCATGCCCATGATCAAGTCCTTAGATCAAGCCGCCGGCGGCCGGAAGAGCCGTCGATAATCAGAAGCATCTCACTTCACGACGGCTGCGTCACGGCAATTTGTGGCGTCCGCAGCCAAATGGCTATGGTTGGGAAGGAACACATTGGTTGTTCCCGTCGGGCCGGAGTGTATACCCGGCCGGTGCAGATGCCCGGCAACCCGGCGCAGATTGGCGTTTCATGCCGATATCTGCCACACTAGATGAGTTGTTCAAGCGCTTCCTTATGTCGTCGTGCGAAACCGCGTCCCGCCCGGGATAATGCCCGGGGCCAGGGTCAGGTTCCACTAGGCGGAGAAGCCCAAATATAACCCGCCCCAATTTTGCATGGGTTCGTGCGCAGAATATTCGCGACACGCCCGAGCGCGGGGGTCGGAGCCTCGGCAGGGTGAGGAACCCGGAAATATCCGGATTCAGTCTGTTGGAGGAGCGCCAGGTGCGGACTTGATCCGGCCGGAGGGGCGCAGACCGGAAATTAACAGAGCAGCACTGAGAAAGAGAGCGGAGACGCCATGGCGGGACAGAAAATCCGCATCCGTCTGAAGTCATATGACCATGAGGTCATTGATGTTTCAGCACGGAAGATCGTTGAGACGGTCACGCGTGCAGGCGCAACGGTAGTCGGCCCCGTGCCGCTGCCCACCGAGAAGAACGTGTACTGCGTTATTCGTTCGCCGCACAAGTACAAGGACAGCCGTGAGCACTTTGAAATGCGTACTCACAAGCGTCTGATCGACATTATTGACCCCACGCCGAAGGCCGTTGACTCGCTCATGCGTCTTGACCTGCCTGCTGACGTGAACATCGAAATCAAGCTGTAGGGGAGTGCGGATAAATATGTCTACCACTACACGCCAGGTAAAGGGACTGCTGGGCACCAAGCTCGGCATGACCCAGGTCTGGGACGAGAACAACCGCCTTGTGCCGGTAACTGTCGTCCAGGCTGACTCCAACGTCATCACTCAGCTGCGCAATGCAGATGTTGATGGTTACACCGCCGTTCAGATCGGCTTCGGCCAGATCGACCCCCGCAAGGTGTCCAAGCCGCTGGCTGGCCACTTTGAGAAGGCCGGTGTCACCCCCCGCCGCCACGTAGTTGAACTGCGCACCTCAGATGCAGACACCTACGAGCTGGGCCAGGAGCTCTCCGTGGAGACCTTCGAAGCCGGCCAGAAGGTCGACGTCGTCGGTACCTCCAAGGGTAAGGGCTTCGCCGGTGTTATGAAGCGTCACGGCTTCCATGGTGTTGGTGCCTCCCACGGTGCCCACAAGAACCACCGTAAGCCCGGTTCCATCGGTGGCGCGTCCACCCCGGGCCGCGTCTTCAAGGGCCTCAAAATGGCCGGCCGCATGGGCGCCGTCCGCCACACCACGCTGAACCTGACCGTTCACGCTGTGGACACTGAGAAGTCGCTGCTCTTGATCAAGGGCGCCGTTCCCGGTGCCCGCGGCTCGGTCGTTCTCGTCCGTTCCGCTGTGAAGGGAGCCTAGTTCAATGGCTAACACTGTAAATGTCGATCTGCCTGCAGAGATCTTCGA
The DNA here is from genome assembly GCF_057656375.1 of Arthrobacter sp. Soil_C_60. Lineage (NCBI taxonomy): Bacteria > Bacillati > Actinomycetota > Actinomycetes > Micrococcales > Micrococcaceae > Arthrobacter > Arthrobacter sp. Soil_C_60. The sequence continues at coordinate 245,694 of NZ_JBDGKM010000001.1, forward strand.
CGTACAGACCAACGTGCCGCTGCTGCACCAGGTTGTCGTCGCGCAGCTCGCTGCCGCCCGCCAGGGCACGCATAAGACCAAGACCCGCGCCGAGGTTTCGGGTGCAGGCCGCAAGCCGTTCAAGCAGAAGGGCACCGGCCGCGCCCGTCAGGGTTCCATCCGTGCACCTCACATGACCGGCGGTGGCGTTGTCCACGGTCCGACCCCGCGCGATTACAGCCAGCGCACCCCCAAGAAGATGAAGGCTGCTGCCCTGCGCGGCGCCCTGTCCGACCGGGCACGCAACGGCCGCATCCACGTTCTCGAGTCTCTGGTTGCCGGCGAGAAGCCGAACACCAAGGGTGCCCTCGAGTCCCTGCGGTCCGTCTCTGACCGTAAGAACCTGCTCGTTGTTATCGAGCGCGCCAACGATGTTGCGGCCCTGAGCCTGCGCAACATCACGGAAGTTCACACGATCTACGTAGATCAGCTGAACACCTACGACGTGCTGGTTTCCGACGACGTGGTCTTCACCAAGGCAGCCTACGAGGCTTTCGTCAACAAGGAGGACGCCAAGTGAGCGCGACCACCGTAAAGGACCCCCGCGACGTCGTCATTGCACCCGTCGTTTCGGAGAAGAGCTACGGCCTGATCGACGAAGGTAAGTACACCTTCCTGGTCGACCCGCGCTCGAACAAGACCGAGATCAAGCTGGCCGTGGAGAAAATCTTCTCCGTCAAGGTCGACTCGATCAACACCATCAACCGTGCCGGGAAGCGCAAGCGCACCCGTTTCGGATGGGGACAGCGCAAGAATACCAAGCGCGCAATTGTCACCCTGAAGGAAGGCACAATCGACATCTTCGGCGGTCCGCTTTCTTAAGCGGAGACCACTTTAACGAGGAAATAAACTATGGGAATCCGTAAACACAAGCCGACTACGCCGGGCCGCCGAGGCTCTAGCGTTGCCGACTTCGCTGAAATCACGCGATCGACGCCGGAAAAGTCGTTGGTTCGTCCCCTGACCAAGTCGGGCGGCCGTAACAACTCCGGTAAGATCACTACCCGCCATAAGGGTGGTGGCCACAAGCGCGCCTACCGTCTGATCGACTTCCGTCGTCACGACAAGGACGGCGTACCGGCCAAGGTTGCCGAGATCGAATATGATCCGAACCGCACCGCCCGTATCGCACTGCTGCACTACGTTGATGGCACCAAGCGTTACATCCTTGCTCCAGCCAAGCTGAAGCAGGGCGACGTTGTTGAGGCCGGCGCCAGCGCCGACATCAAGCCCGGCAACAACCTGCCGCTGCGCAACATCCCCGTGGGTACTGTTATCCACGCCGTTGAACTGCGTCCCGGCGGCGGTGCCAAGATGGCCCGCTCCGCCGGTGCCTCGGTACAGCTCGTTGCCAAGGAAGGCAAGTACGGCCAGGTCCGTCTGCCCTCCGGCGAAATCCGCAACGTTGACGTGCGCTGCCGCGCATCCATCGGTGAGGTCGGCAACGCCGAGCAGTCCAACATCAACTGGGGCAAGGCCGGCCGCATGCGCTGGAAGGGCGTTCGCCCGACCGTCCGCGGTGTGGCCATGAACCCGGTCGACCACCCGCACGGTGGTGGTGAAGGTAAGACCTCCGGTGGACGCCACCCGGTCAACCCGAACGGTAAGCCTGAGGGCCGCACCCGCCGTCCCAACAAGGAAAGCGACAAGCTCATTGTGCGTCGCCGTCGTACTGGCAAGAACAAGCGATAGGAGCCTGGAGACATGCCACGCAGCCTGAAGAAAGGCCCCTTCGTCGATCAGCACCTCTTTGTCAAGGTAGCTGCAGAGAACGAAAAGGGCACCAAGAACGTCATTAAGACGTGGTCCCGCCGTTCGATGATCGTCCCCGACATGCTCGGGCACACGATCGCCGTACACGACGGACGCAAGCACATTCCGGTGTTTGTCACCGAGTCGATGGTCGGGCACAAGCTCGGCGAATTCGCCCCGACGCGGACCTTCCGCGGCCATGTGAAGGACGACCGTAAGGGCAAGCGCCGCTAGGCGCTCGCTCGTACGGCAGAAGACGAGAGAAGGAAAGCAATGGAAGCCAAGGCTATTGCGCGCCATATTCGCGTGACGCCTATGAAGGCCCGGCGCGTCGTCAACCTTGTTCGTGGCAAGCAGGCGAATGAGGCTCTGGCAATTCTGAAGTTTGCCCCGCAGGCAGCTTCGGAGCCGGTCAGCAAGGTACTCGCATCGGCAGTCGCCAACGCCCGCGTTCTCGCGGACCGTGACGGCGTCGCCTTTGACGAGAGCGACCTGTATATCAGCGAAGCATTTGTCGATGAAGGCCCGACCATGAAGCGGTTCCAGCCGCGTGCCCAGGGCCGCGCTTACCGCATCAACAAGCGGACCAGCCACATCACACTTGTTGTCGCTACCCCGGAGAAAGAGGAGGACCAGTAAGTGGGACAGAAAGTAAACCCGCACGGATTCCGACTCGGTATCACCACCGACCACGTTTCCCACTGGTTCGCTGACAGCAACAAGGCCGGCCAGCGTTACAAGGACTTCGTTCGCGAAGACGTCAAGATCCGCCAGCTTATGTCCACGGGCATGGAGCGGGCAGGTATTGCCAAGGTTGAGATCGAGCGCACCCGTGACCGTGTCCGCGTGGACATCCACACCGCACGGCCCGGTATTGTTATCGGCCGCCGTGGTGCAGAAGCTGACCGCATCCGCGGCGAGCTCGAAAAGCTGACCGGCAAGCAGGTTCAGCTGAACATCCTTGAGGTCAAGAACCCCGAGATCGAAGCACAGCTCGTTGCCCAGGGCATCGCCGAGCAGCTGACTTCCCGCGTGGCTTTCCGCCGCGCGATGAAGAAGGCCATGCAGTCCGCACAGCGGGCCGGCGCCAAGGGTATCCGCGTTCAGTGCTCCGGCCGCCTGGGTGGCGCCGAAATGAGCCGTTCGGAGTTCTACCGCGAAGGCCGTGTGCCCCTGCACACCCTCCGCGCGAACATCGACTACGGCTTCTTCGAAGCCAAGACCACCTTCGGCCGCATCGGTGTGAAGGTCTGGATCTACAAGGGCGACGTTACTGCCAAGGAACTGGCTGCGCAGCAGGCTGCAGCTCCGTCCCGTGGCCGTGGCGGAGACCGTCCGGGCCGCGGCCCGGCGGCAGACCGCGGTGGCGAACGCCGTCGTCGTAATGACCGTCCTGCACAGGCTTCGGCCGATGCAGCTCCCAAGGCCGAGGCTCCGGCTGCTGAAGCAGCTGCCGCTCCGGCTGCCGAAGGAGGACAGGCTTAAATGCTTATCCCACGTCGAGTCAAGCACCGTAAGCAGCACCACCCGGGTCGTTCCGGCGCTGCAACGGGCGGCACCCAGGTCAGCTTCGGCGAGTGGGGTATTCAGGCGCTCACGCCTGCATACGTCACCAACCGGCAGATCGAAGCAGCCCGTATCGCTATGACCCGCCACATCAAGCGTGGCGGTAAGGTCTGGATCAACATTTATCCGGACCGCCCCCTGACGAAGAAGCCGGCCGAAACCCGTATGGGTTCCGGTAAGGGTTCGCCGGAGTGGTGGGTTGCCAACGTCAAGCCGGGCCGGGTTCTGTTCGAACTCTCCGGTGTCAGTGAAGAGGTAGCTCGCGAGGCACTGCGCCTGGCGATCCACAAGCTCCCGTTGAAGGCACGCATTGTGCGTCGCGAAGGTGGTGAATAGAAATGGCAATTGGTTCAAAAGAATTGGCAACTGACCAGCTCGAGACTTTCGATAAGGACCGTCTCGTAGAAGAGCTGCGCAAGGCCAAGGAGGAACTGTTCAACCTCCGTTTCCAGTCCGCCACCGGTCAGCTGGAGAACCACGGCCGCCTCAAGGCAGTCAAGCGCGACATCGCCCGCATCTACACGGTGCTGCGTGAGCGCGAGCTGGGCATCCGCCCCGAGGTCGTAGCTCCCGTTGAGGAAGCTAAGACCGAGAAGAAGGCAAAGAAGTCCACGAAGGCTGAGTCTGCAGAAGAAGCAGAGACTCCGGCCGCCGAGGATGATGCCAAATGAGTGAGAAGGAAGCATCTGTGACTGAAGCAGCACAGGCTCGTGGCAACCGGAAGACCGCCCGCGGCTACGTTGTCTCGGACAAGATGGATAAGACCATCGTCGTCGAGATCGAAGACCGCAAGAAGCACGCCCTTTACGGGAAGGTTCTTCGTCGGAATTCCAAGATCAAGGCCCATGACGAGCAGAACACCGCCGGCATCGGCGACCTGGTCGTCGTCGCCGAGACTCGCCCGCTGTCCGCTACCAAGCGGTGGCGTCTGGTCGAGATCGTCGAAAAGGCCAAGTAGACCCTAGGGTTTACGGTTGGGCCCGTCCGTTTCGGCGGGCGGGCCCAACCCCTTAGATTTCCCGCCCATAGCTGGTTTCCGGCAGTTGCCGCAAACCGGTCGGGACTGGGTTTGAAGGGGAGCGATCCTCTTGAAAAATACGAGCCCCTGGCCGCTTAGTTCTCGGGAAAATCCGGTGAATTTCGCGTCTGGGGTGTCTTAGTAATAAACTAGTAATCTTGCCTGTGCCGTTTGGAAAGACTATCCACCTTTCCGTATGGACAGAATAGGCAAATTCCCACTTCCGCCTTCGGTCCGCGCTTGAGCGCGGGCAGGGGGAGCTCGGGGTGGGGGTATCCCATATCCGTTCCGCAAGGCTCACATGATGAGAACCAGCGCGACGACAGGAGTAATAAGTGATTCAGCAGGAGTCGCGGCTTAAGGTCGCCGACAACACGGGTGCCAAGGAAATCTTGACCATCCGCGTTCTCGGTGGATCTGGACGTCGCTACGCAGGCATTGGCGACGTCATCGTTGCCACCGTCAAGGATGCAATTCCCGGCGGCAACGTCAAGAAGGGTGACATCGTCAAAGCTGTCATCGTTCGTACCAAGAAGGAACGCCGCCGTGTGGACGGTTCCTACATCAAGTTCGATGAAAACGCTGCAGTGATCCTGAAGAACGACGGTGACCCCCGCGGTACCCGTATCTTCGGCCCGGTTGGCCGTGAGCTTCGCGATAAGAAGTTCATGAAGATCATCTCGCTTGCTCCGGAGGTGCTGTAGTTCATGGCTGCAAAGTTCAAGATCAAGAAGGGTGACCTGGTTCAGGTCATCACCGGTGCCAAGCAGGAACGCGGCGGCGACCGTGGCAAGCAGGGCAAGGTCCTCAAGGTTTTCCCGGAGACCAACCGCGTATTGGTTGAAGGCGTCAACACCGTCACCAAGCACACCAAGGTCGGTCAGTCGCAGCGCGGCACGAAGACCGGTGGCATCGAGACCGTAGAGGCCCCGCTGCACATCTCCAACGTTGCCGTTGTTGACCCCGAGACCAAAAAGCCGACCCGTGTTGGCTACCGCACCGAGACCGTCGAGCGTGATGGCCGTGAGCGCACTGTGCGTATCCGCGTTGCCAAGAGCTCCGGGAAGGATCTCTAATGACTGAGACCGTCACCAAGATCGTCCCCCGTCTGAAGACCCGTTACGCAGAAGAGATCAAGCAGACTCTGCGCGACGAGTTCAATTACGTCAACGTCAACCAGGTTCCCCGCCTTGTCAAGGTTGTTGTGAACATGGGTGTTGGAGATGCCGCCAAGGACTCCAAGCTCATCGACGGTGCTGTGCGCGATCTGACCCAGATCACCGGTCAGAAGCCCCAGGTCACCAAGGCCCGCAAGTCCATCGCACAGTTCAAGCTGCGCGAAGGCATGCCGATCGGCGCGCACGCAACACTGCGTGGCGACCGCATGTGGGAATTCGTTGACCGCCTGGTCAGCCTGGCTCTGCCCCGTATCCGCGACTTCCGCGGCCTCAACGGCAAGCAGTTCGACGGCAATGGTAACTACACCTTCGGTCTGACCGAACAGGCGATGTTCCACGAGATCGATCAGGACAAGATCGATCGCGTCCGCGGTATGGATATCACTGTAGTGACTACCGCAAAGACCGACGACGAGGGTCGTGCGCTGCTCAAGGCGCTTGGCTTCCCGTTCAAGACCGAAGATTAATTCAACTACGTAAAAGGTCCCGTTCCGCTGGTTGAGCCTGCCGGAACAAGGAAACCGTTACGAGGAAGGGCAAGAGCCCACAATGACTATGACAGATCCTGTCGCAGACATGCTGACTCGTCTGCGCAATGCAAACTCGGCTTACCACGAATCCGTGTCCATGCCGTACAGCAAACTCAAGGCACGCGTTGCCGACATCCTGAAGGAGCAAGGCTACATCGCCGGCTGGAAGGAAGAGGAAGCTGAGGTTGGCAAGAAGCTGACCATCGAACTGAAGTTCGGCCCGAGCCGCGAGCGTTCTATCGCCGGTATCCGCCGCATTTCCAAGCCCGGTCTCCGTGTTTACGCGAAGTCCACCAACCTGCCGCACGTGCTGGGTGGCCTGGGTATCGCAATCCTGTCCACCTCTTCCGGGCTGATGACTGATCGTCAGGCCGGCAAGAAGGGCGTGGGCGGCGAAGTCCTCGCTTACGTCTGGTAACGGAAAGGAAGAGATAAAATGTCACGTATTGGACGTCTCCCCATCACCGTTCCCGCCGGCGTAGAGGTTAAGGTCGACGGCAACGTTGTCTCCGTCAAGGGCACCAAGGGAGAACTGACCCACGCGGTTGCTTCCCCGATTCAGGTGGCCCTGGACGAGAGCACGCTGACCGTGTCCCGCCCGAACGACGAGCGCGAATCCCGGTCCCTCCACGGCCTGACCCGCACCCTGATCAACAACATGATCATCGGTGTGACCGAAGGCTACAAGAAGAACCTCGAGATCGTTGGAACCGGTTACCGCGTACAGGCCAAGGGCTCGGACCTCGAGTTCGCCTTGGGCTACAGCCACCCGGTTGCCATCAAGGCCCCCGACGGCATCACCTTTGCAGTAGAGGGTCCGACCAAGCTCTCTGTATCGGGAATCAACAAGCAGCAGGTCGGCGAGGTTGCTGCCAACATCCGCAAGCTGCGGAAGCCGGACCCCTACAAGGGCAAGGGCATCCGTTACGTAGGCGAGCAGATCCGCCGCAAGGTCGGAAAGGCTGGTAAGTAACCATGGCTCTCGGAATTAAGGGTAAGAGCAAGTCCGCTGCACGCGGCCGCCGCCACCTGCGCGTCCGTAAGCGCATCACCGGCAGCGCGGTCCGTCCGCGTCTGGTAGTCAACCGCTCCGCACGCCACGTATTCGTTCAGGTTGTCGATGACAGCAAGGGCATCACCGTGGCTTCGGCTTCCACCATGGAAGCCGATCTGCGCGGATTCGAAGGTGACAAGACCGCAAAGTCCAAGCGCGTTGGCGAGCTCGTAGCCGAGCGCGCCAAGGCTGCCGGCATCGAGGCCGTTGTCTTCGACCGTGGTGGTAACAAGTACCACGGCCGTGTCGCAGCTGTTGCCGAAGGCGCACGTGAAGGTGGGCTGGCACTGTGACCGCAGAGAATAACGAAAAGGATACTCAGGTGACTGAATCAACTGAGACCACCGCAACCGCGGGTACCGCCGATAAAGCTGCTTCTTCCCAGGATGACCGCCGCGGCGGCCGTCGTGGAGAGCGTGGCGACCGCGGTGGCCGTGGCGAGCGTGGTGGCCGTGGTGGCCGCGACAACGCACGCGATGCCGAGAAGGACAAGTACCTCGAGCGCGTCGTTACTATCAACCGTGTTTCCAAGGTCGTCAAGGGCGGTCGTCGCTTCAGCTTCACCGCTCTGGTAGTTGTCGGCGACGGCAACGGCCTGGTCGGCGTTGGTTACGGCAAGGCGAAGGAAGTTCCCGCAGCTATCGCCAAGGGTGTTGAAGAAGCCAAGAAGTCCTTCTTCCGCGTCCCGATCATCGGCGGCACGGTGCCTCACCGTGTCCAGGGTGAGGCCGCTGCAGGCGTCGTCATGCTCCGTCCGGCCGCTGCCGGTACCGGTGTTATCGCCGGTGGCCCGGTCCGCGCCGTACTTGAGTGCGCCGGTGTCCACGATGTGCTCTCGAAGTCGCTCGGCTCTGCCAACGCGATCAACATTGTGCACGCAACGGTGGACGCACTGCGCCGTCTCGAAGAGCCTCAGGCAGTAGCAGCCCGTCGTGGCCTGCCGCTGGATGAGGTTGTTCCTCCGATCCTGCTCCGCGCAATGCAGCAGCAGAAGGCAGGTGCGTAATGATCCAGACGACTCGTAACAACTTGGTTGCGTCTGATGCACAGTTGGAAATCACCCAGATTAAGTCCGTCATTGGCGGCAAGCAGAATCAGCGCGACACGCTGCGTTCATTGGGCCTGAAGCGTATCGGACACACCGTTGTCCGTAACGCGGACGCCGTGACCGTGGGCATGCTCAACACTGTTTCTCACCTGGTAAAGGTTGAGGAGGCGAAGTAGAGATGGCAGAAGAGAACAACACTCTGAAGGTCCACCACCTGCGTCCTGCCCCCGGCGCCAAGACCGCCAAGACCCGTGTTGGTCGTGGTGAAGGCTCCAAGGGTAAGACTGCAGGCCGTGGTACCAAGGGTACAAAGGCGCGCTACCAGGTCAAGGCAGGATTTGCGGGCGGCCAGTTGCCCCTGCACATGCGCCTGCCGAAGCTGCGTGGCTTCAAGAACCCGAACAAGGTGGAATTCCAGGTTGTGAACCTGGATAAGCTCAACGAGCTGTTCCCCGAGGGTGGCGAGGTCACCGTGGATAACCTGGTCGAAAAGGGCGCGGTTCGCAAGAACCAGCTCGTCAAGGTTCTGGGCACCGGCGACATCACCGTCAAGGTTGATGTGAAGGCTCACGCCTTCTCCGCCAGTGCTGCTGAGAAGATTGCCGCCGCCGGCGGTTCCATCACGGAGCTGTAGCCAAACGGCTTCGGTAGTGATCTCTCACAACCAATGACTAAACTCTTGGTGGTCGGTGTATTCCGGCCACCAAGAGTTTCATTGGGTTAAAGGCAGTTTACTTTTTGTCCGCGAGTTATTCCGGACGCGGCCGAGCAGATAGACTCGGTTCTTGTGCATCGCCGCTCGGCGGCATCAAAAGACTTTTCAGGAGGACGCTTGCTCAGCGCAATTGGCCGGGTTTTCCGGACGCCGGACCTGCGGCGCAAGTTGTTGTTCACCCTCGGCATCATCACCATCTACCGCCTGGGTGCCTTCATCCCTGCCCCCGGGGTTGATTACGGAAACGTGCAGCAATGCTTGGCGCTCGGCAACACCAGCGGCGGGCTGTACCAGTTCGTCAACCTCTTCAGCGGCGGCGCCCTGCTGCAGGTGTCCATCTTCGCCCTCGGCATCATGCCGTACATTACGGCGAGCATCATCGTGCAGTTGCTGCGGGTGGTCATTCCCCGCTTCCAGGAGCTGCATCAGGAAGGTGCGCAGGGCCAGTCGAAGCTGACCCAGTACACCCGCTACCTGACCATTGCCCTCGGCCTGCTGAACGGCACCACGCTCGTCTCGCTGGCCCGCTCCGGTGCCCTGCTGGGCGACTGCCCGGTGCCGATCATCCCGGACGACAGCCTGATCGTGATCGTGCTGCTCATCCTGACCCTGACGGCCGGTACAGGCCTGATCATGTGGATGGGTGAACTGGTCACGGAAAAGGGCGTCGGCAACGGCATGTCCCTGCTGATCTTCGTTTCCATCGCCGCGGGCTTCCCGAGCTCGCTGGGTGAAATCCTGCGCGCTCAGGGCGTCAACATCTTCATCGGCGTGATCATCATCGGCCTCTTCACCGTGGCCGCGGTCATCTTCGTGGAGCAATCCCAGCGCCGCATCCCGGTCCAGTACGCCAAGCGTATGATCGGCCGCCGCACCCTCGGCGGCACCAGCACCTACATTCCGATCAAGGTGAACATGGCCGGTGTTATCCCGGTGATCTTCGCTTCGTCGATGCTCTACCTTCCCTCGCTGGTAGCCCAGTTCAACACTCCGACGGACGGCACCACTCCGCCGCCGGAATGGGTCAACTGGATCAACACATTCCTGGTCAGCGGCGACCACCCGGTCTACATGGCCGTGTACTTCGGCCTGATCGTCTTCTTCACCTACTTCTATGTGGCCATCACCTTCAACCCCGAAGAGGTGGCGGACAACATGAAGAAGTACGGCGGTTTCATCCCGGGGATCCGGGCCGGCCGCCCCACCGAGGAATACCTCTCCTACGTGCTGTCCCGGATTACCCTTCCGGGCGCGCTCTACCTCGGCGTGATTTCTCTGATTCCGCTGATCGCCCTGGTGCTGATCAATGCGAACCAGAACTTCCCGTTTGGCGGCGTCTCGATCCTCATCATGGTTGGTGTTGGTCTGGAAACCGTGAAACAGATTAATGCCCAGCTACAGCAACGTCACTATGAAGGACTACTGCGATGACAAAGATGCTCATTATTGGCCCGCCCGGATCCGGCAAAGGAACCCAGGCTTCACGTATCTCCGAACGGCTGGGCATCGTCGCCATATCCACCGGTGATATCTTCCGCGCCAACGTCAAGGAAGAGACCCCGCTGGGCCTCGAGGCGAAGAAGTACATCGACAACGGGGACTTCGTACCGGACAGCGTCACCAACAACATGGTGCGCGACCGCCTTTCCAAGGACGACGTCGAACCGGGTTTCCTGCTCGATGGCTACCCGCGCACCACAGCACAGGTGGATGAGCTGGACAGCATCCTGGCCGAGAGCGAGGATCAGCTGGACGTAGTCCTGCAGCTGACCGCCGACGACGAGGAACTGGTCAAGCGCCTGCTGGGCCGCGCGAAGCAGGAAGGCCGCGCCGATGACAACGAAACCGTCATCCGGCACCGCCTGGACCTGTACCACGAGCAGACCGAGGCAGTCGTCTCCCGCTACCAGGAACGCGGCATCGTGACCAAGGTGGACGGGCTGGGCGCCATCGACGACGTCACCAACCGCATCATGGATGCGCTCAAGAGCGTCACCGCTTAGCAACAGGAGCTGCCGCTCCAACCTAAGCCCAGGCCCTGATCCTTCGGAATCGTTGGACAGGGCCTGTGGCATTTCGCAGAACAGAAGGAACACAGAAACCATGGCATTCGGCCAGCCCAGCATCGAGTACAAGACCAAGGACCAGATCCGCAAAATGCGCAAAGCGGGTCTGGTGGTCAGTCGCGCCCTCGACGCTGCGGTGACCGCCGCCGTCGTCGGTGCCACCACCAGCGACGTGGACGCTGCCTTCGAAGCCGTGCTCAACGAGGCGGGCGCCAAGAGCAACTTCAAGGGCTACCACGGCTTCCCGGCCACCGTCTGCGTTTCGGTGAACGAGGAAGTTGTCCATGGCATCCCCGGCCCCAAGGTGCTCCAGGACGGGGACATCCTCTCCATCGACGGCGGCTGCAGCATCGACGGCTGGCACGGCGACTCCGCGCGGGGCGTCATTGTGGGCACGGCCGATCCCGAAGACCAGCGGCTCTCCGACGTGACCGAGGAAGCCATGTGGCGGGGGATCGCTGCGCTGGCCAACGGCTCGCGCGTCGGCGACATCGGCAACGCCATCGATGACTATGTCAGCAGCGTTGAGGGCAAGCCGCTGGGCATCCTCGAGGACTACGTGGGCCACGGCATCGGCACCGCCATGCATCAGGCGCCGGACGTGCTGAACTACCGCACCAGCCACCGCGGCCCGAAGATCCGTCCGGGCCTGTGCCTGGCCATCGAGCCCATGCTGGTCCGCGGAGACATCGAGACCAAAACGCTGGACGATGACTGGACCGTCGTCACCACCGACGCCTCGCGCTCGTGCCAGTGGGAACACACGGTTGCCGTGCACGACAAGGGCATCTGGGTTCTCACCGCCGAAGATGGCGGCGTTGCCAAGCTGGCGCCGCTGGGCGTCACACCGGTTCCGCTGGACTGACCGGCCCTTAATTTCAAGCGAACGACGGCGGCTCTTGGCTTGGCCTTTGACGTTGCGTTCCGCGGGTCTCGCCCGGGATGAAAAAACCTTCATTCCAGGCGAGACCTTTTGCGTCCCCGGCACATTTACTAAGTAGATGGCCCGCAAGGGACCTGATTCCGGCTGAGGAACGAACGGCTTCGGCCCGTCAGGATGCATTGCATGGAGAGAGGGTCATCGAGGGTATGGCCGCGGGGCGGTGGGAGCGAACGGCTCACCGCTCCGTAGGCCGGACCACACCTTTCCTTCCAATCCACAGGGCTTTAGGAGCCCGGGAAGGGGCTCTTATATGGTGGAAACATGGGCCGCAAAGTACTGAAACAGCGCAAGCATGCCGTCTTCGCGGCAGTGATCACGGCAGGACTGATCGGAATAGGCGCCGTTCCAGCGGTCGCCGCCGTCAGCCCAGCTCCCTCCGGAACCTCGGAGACAACCTCGACTAATGCGTTCACCGGCGCGGAACATTGCTGGTTCAACGCCGTTACTACTGCGTCCGAATGCTATGGAACTGAAGCCGCCTTGGATGCGGCACTGGAGCAGCTGGGTGTGGACCAGCTGGCGGGGACGGTTGAGCAGACCGTAACCGACCAGTTGGCTGAACCCGCCGCAACCACCCAGACGATTGAACCCGCCGCAACAACCCAGACGGCTGAGCCGGCCGTGGCCACGCAGCGAACCGCCGAACCGGCTATGGCAACGCCGGCAACAGCAGAGCCCGCGATGGCAACGCCGGCAACAGCGGAGCCCGCGATAGCCGCCCAGCCAACAGCAGAGCCGGCGCCCGTGACCGAGGAGGCGCCGCCGTCGTCGTTGGTTACAGCGGGCATTGTGTACGCGAACGCGGGGTACTCCGGGGCCTCGTACCGGATCCTGAACTACGGGGGCTGCTCCGCGGGCGGCTCGGCCTTCATCAACCTGGCCGACGTCGGCTGGAATGACCGGGTCACGTCCTTCCGCGGCTACAACGGCTGCAACGTGCGGCTGCACGAGGACCGCGACGGCGAAGGGGCTATCTATGGTGACTACGAGTTCTCGAGCTGGATCGGTGCTTTCAATGACCGGGCTTCATCAGCCAGTTTCTTCGGCTAGATGGCGGCCGATGACGAGCCGGCGGCCAAGGGGCCGCCGGATGAGTCCGCGCTGCTCCGGCGCTGCGGACGCAGGGACGAAGACGCGTTCGGCGTGCTCTACGAGCGCCACGCCGACGGTGTGCTGCGGTACTTGGGCAGGATCACCGGCGATGTCGGGGCAGCGGAGGAGCTTGCCCAGGAAACCTTCTTCCTCATGTGGGAGAAGGCGAAGCGGATCAAGTGCGTCAATGGCTCCGTGTTCCCGTGGCTTTACACCACAGCCAAATACCTGGCGGCGAACCACCTGCGCAAGAAGGGCAACCAGCACATGCTGGACATCGACCGGATGGACGTCGGGCGGGTCCTCGCCGAGGTTTCGACCGAAGAGAAGGTCATCGCGCAGGACACCCTCAACCGGGTCCACCGCGCGGTGTCGGCCATGCCCGAAGCAGACCAGCGGATCTTCCTGGTCCACTTTGTCGGCGGCCGCCCGCACGGCGACATTGCCAAGGAACTCGGCCTGACCAAGGCCGCCGTGAAAAACCGGGTGCTGCGCCTGCGCAACCGGCTGAAGAACCAGTTTTCGGACGTGCTCACAGCGGAAGAAGGTGAATAGGAATGGACGAACTCCAGCTCAGTAAAGCGCGCGTGCGCTCGGCGTTGAATGCGCGGATTACGCAGGACATCTCCCGCCACAAACGACGACGGCGGGTCGTCACCGCTGCGGTCGCCGTGCCGGTGCTGGCCGGTTCCGCCACCGCGGGCTTTGCCATTCTGAACCTCACCGACGACCAGAAGCGCTTCACCGCGATCTGCTACATGGGCTCCACGCCCGACGCCCCGCAGCAGGAGGCGGGCTTTGCCAGCGGCGGCGAGATCGTCGGCACCAATCCGGACGGCAGCGTCATGGTGGATCTGTCCGGCGTGCCGCAGCGGATCGACCCGCAGGAACTCTGCGGCGCACTCTGGCGGGAGGCGCCGCTGGAAGCCGGGCAGTCTTCGCCGGAGGAAGCGGCGCCGGGGGAGGCCCTGCCCCAGGAGGGACAGGACCAGCAGGCCCCGGGAAACGAACCTCCGGCCATGGTGACCTGCATCCGGGATGACTGGCGCTACGCCGTCTTCGCCACGCCGGACGGGCTGCCCGTGAATGTTGAGCAGTTCTGCGAAGCCGTCGACATGAAGCCCGGGACCATCGACGTCACCAAGCTCTGAGGATCCAATGAACGACGACGGCGGGCAGCAGCTGGGCGAGGGCGGCTGGACCGAGGTGGTCAGAATCGGGGACACGGTCCGCCGTCCGGTCCGCCCGTTCACCGCCACCGTCCAGCAGTACCTGGCGCACCTGCACGCCCAAGGCTTCGAGGCCGCGCCGGTCCCGCTCGGCTACGACGACACCGGACGGGAAGTCCTCTCCTACGTCCCGGGCGACATTCCGGTGGAGCCGCTGCCCGCAGAGGCAACAGGCCCGGAGGTACTGACCGCGCTGGCCCGGCTCATCCGCCGGTTGCATGACGCCGCGCAGGGATGGGCGCCGCCGGAAGGTGCGGTGTTCGGCAGCCTTCCCGGTATCCGTCCGCCAGATGTCAAGCCCCTGTTCGCCACACCCGAACTGGTATCCCACCAGGACTACTGCCCGGGCAATGTCGTCTTCCGCAACGGCGTGCCGGCGGCCCTGATCGACTTCGACCTGGCCAGGCCAACCACCCGCGTCGCCGACATCGTCAACGCGCTCTACTGGTGGGCGCCGCTCCTGCACCCGGCAGACCGGGCTCCGGCCTTGGTGGAAGCTGACATTCCGGCACGGGTGCGGCTGTTCTCCGATGCTTACGGCATGAACGCCGAGCAAAGGAGCACGCTGGTTGATGTCGCCATCCAACGCGGCCGCAACGCCTCGCTCACCGCCAAAGCTGCCGCCGACGCCGACCCGGTCTTCCGGCGCTGGTGGAACGAGGGCGTAAAGGACCGGATGCCCAGGGCCGAAGCCTGGCTCGGCGACAACGCCGATTTGATCAGGGCAGCCCTCTAGAGTGAAGGCATGACTTCCTCCATCACCGATGTTCCCGGAATAAAGGTCGGCCAGGTCCAGCGGATCGGCGACGGTTGGCTGTCCGGTGTGACGGTGGTGCTGCCGCCGCCGGGAACTATCGGTTCCGTGCATGTAGGCGGGGGAGGCCCGGCCACCCATGAAACCGATGCGCTCGACCCGACCACCCTGGTCCCCACGGTGGACGCGGTGGTCCTCACCGGCGGCAGCGCGTTCGGGTTGATCACCGCCCACGGCGCGCAGCGCTGGCTCGAGGAGCAGGACAGGGGTTTCCGGACAGACGCCGGGGTGGTGCCGATCGTGCCCGCGGCAGCGATCTTCGACCTCGGCCGCGGCGGCGATGCCAAGGCCCGCCCCACCGAGCAGATGGGGTACGACGCCGCCGCTGCAGCAGGTGCCTCTCTAGACTTTGCGCCGGTGCAGCGGGGCAACGCCGGTGCCGGCACCGGAGCCGCGCTGGACTATCAGCGTTATAAAGGGGGAGTGGGCAGTGCTTCGCTGCGGATGAGCGGAGGCAACTCGGAAGTGGTCATCGGTGCGATCGCGGTGGTCAACGCGGCCGGCGCGCCCGTTGGGCTCGGCACCGAACAGGTTTCGCGCGCTGCCCCCGCGCTGCCGCCGCTGCCCGGCCAGACACAGCGATCGACCGATACGCAGGCTCCCGGTCAGGCTCCGCCACCCACGCCGGCCCCGCTGAACACTACGCTTTGCGTCGTCGCCACCAACGCCGTGCTGGATCCCGCGCAGGTCAAACGCACCGCCTCGGCCTCCCATGCGGGGCTGGCCCGCGCGTTAAATCCGTCCCACACGCTGGGCGACGGGGACGTGGTCTTCGGCCTGGCCACTGGCGAGAAGCAGCTGGTGCAAGAGGGCCCGGTCACCCCTGTCCTGGAACTGCAGATTTTGGCGGCGGAAGCCGTCCGCCTTGCCATCCTTGACGCGGTGGCGAGTGCCGAGACTGTGGAGACTCCCGCCGTCGTACTTGCAAAGCACCCCGATTTAACTTAAAGCGGCGCGCGGAGTACAGTTATCTGTTGGTTGTCTCTACTTTCGTGCCCGTTCCCGGGCCGGGGGCCGCTCAACGAGCGCATTCCACCGGAAGTCTAGTGGCAAGCAACACCCAAAAACTAGCCCCACGCAAGTGGTGGTTACTGACGTTAGCGGAGGATATGGCTAAGAAAGACGGTGTCATAGAGATTGAAGGCACTGTGCAGGAAGCTCTGCCCAACGCGATGTTCCGCGTTGAGCTGACTAACGGACACGTTGTGCTTGCTCACATCTCGGGAAAGATGCGTCAGCACTACATCAGGATCCTCCCAGAGGATCGTGTTGTAGTGGAACTCAGCCCGTACGACCTCTCGCGGGGCCGTATCGTCTACCGCTACAAGTAAAGACTTAGCTCCGCGGGCCACCGCGGTAATAGGTAGTTACGCAAGCGACAACTGCAAACGCAAAGGATAACCATGAAGGTCCAGCCGAGCGTCAAGCGGATCTGTGATAAGTGCCAGGTGATTCGTCGCAAGGGCAACGTCATTGTGATCTGCGAGAACCCGCGCCACAAGCAGCGCCAGGGCTAAGCTTCCTGCTTCGAAGCAGGAACTACCCACGCGTAGTAATTCAATAGGCAGTGCAGCAGGATTTCCTGCACACCCCCGGGCTCGGAGGCCGGGGACCTGGTAACAGGGATGCATTGCTTCAGACCTCCGGATACAACAAGGAGAACCGCCATATGGCTCGTCTCGCTGGCGTAGATATTCCCCGCGAAAAGCGGGTAATCATCGCCCTGACTTACATCTACGGCGTGGGTAAGACCCGTGCAGAGCAGATCGTCGCGGAGACCGGCATCAGCCCGGACACCCGCGTCAAGGACCTCACCGATGCAGAGCTCGTGCAGCTGCGTGATTACATCGAGGGCAACTACAAGGTGGAAGGTGACCTCCGCCGTGAGGTTGCCGCAGACATCCGCCGCAAGGTTGAGATCGGTAGCTACGAAGGTATTCGCCACCGTCGTGGCCTGCCCGTTCGCGGTCAGCGCACCAAGACCAACGCTCGCACCCGTAAGGGCCCGAAGCGCACCGTCGCCGGTAAGAAGAAGACCCGCTAAACAGCCGGTCTAGCTACCAACCAACTTTGTAGGAGAAATATATGCCCCCCAAGACTCGTGGAGCGGTACGTAAGCCGCGTCGCAAGGACAAAAAGAATATCGCGCTCGGACAGGCGCACATCAAGAGCACCTTCAACAACACCATCGTGTCCATCACGGACCCGAACGGTGCTGTCATCTCGTGGGCTTCGGCCGGCGAGGTTGGCTTCAAGGGTTCGCGTAAGTCCACCCCGTTCGCAGCGCAGATGGCTGCTGAGTCCGCTGCAAAGCGTGCCCAGGAGCATGGCCTGAAGAAGGTTGACGTTTTCGTGAAGGGTCCGGGTTCCGGACGCGAGACTGCAATCCGTTCGCTGCAGGCCGCTGGCCTCGAGGTTGGCTCCATCTCGGATGTCACCCCCAGCGCCCACAACGGTTGCCGTCCCCCGAAGCGCCGCCGCGTCTAACCAGCCGCCTTTGGTTCCTTCGGCCGCCGTCGGTCCCCATGTAAATGGGAATTACGACGGCGGCTGAAGGTTCCGCTCCCGGCTGTCTAGCCGTTCTTTTCCACCAATTCGTGCTGCGTCATATAGCGGACGCTCGCTGAAAGGAAATCTAAGTGCTCATTGCACAGCGCCCCACCCTTACCGAAGAAGTAGTGGCCGACAACCGCTCACGGTTCGTTATCGAACCGCTTGAGCCGGGCTTTGGCTACACCCTGGGAAACTCTCTTCGCCGCACCCTGCTGTCCTCGATCCCCGGTGCTGCTGTAACCAGCATCCGGATCGACGGTGTGCTGCATGAGTTCACCACCGTTCAGGGTGTGAAGGAAGATGTCACCGAGATCATCCTGAACATCAAGAACCTGGCTGTCTCCTCCGAGCATGACGAACCCGTGGTCGCCTACCTGCGCAAGCAGGGACCCGGTGTTGTCACCGCTGCGGATATTGCACCGCCGGCCGGCGTGGAATTCCACAACCCGGATCTGCACATCGCCACGCTGAACGAGAAGGGCAAGTTCGAGCTCGAACTGACCATCGAACGCGGCCGTGGCTACGTTTCGGCGAGCCAGAACAAGTCCGGCGACTCGGAGATCGGCCGCATCCCGGTTGACTCCATCTACTCGCCGGTCCTGAAGGTTACCTTCAAGGTTGAGGCAACCCGTGTTGAGCAGCGCACCGACTTCGACCGCCTGATCGTCGACGTCGAAACCAAGGATTCCATTGCACCGCGCGACGCCGTCGCCTCTGCCGGAACCACCCTGGTTGAGCTGTTCGGCCTGGCACGCGAGCTGAACACCCAGGCTGAAGGTATCGAAATCGGCCCGAGCCCCACAGATGCCGCGCTGGCAGCTGACATGGCTCTGCCGATCGAGGACCTTGAGCTGACCGTGCGGTCCTACAACTGCCTCAAGCGTGAGGGCATCCACACCGTGGGTGAGCTCGTTGCCCGCTCCGAGGCTGACCTCATGGACATCCGCAACTTCGGTGCGAAGTCCATCGATGAGGTCAAGGCAAAGCTTGTTGAGCTTGGTCTGTCCCTGAAGGATTCCCCTCCAGGATTCGACCTTGCCGCACGTGCCGCAGCCATCGAAGAGGACGAAGAAGCCTTCGGCGAGGACGAACTCTAAATCGCAAGAATTCTGCCGTCATGGTGCTCTGTAGCGCCAAGAGCGGCACCATTTGAGGAGAAAACATAATGCCTACCCCCCCTAAGGGTCCGCGCCTCGGAGGCGGTCCGGCGCACGAGCGACTGATGCTCGCCAACCTGGCCGCTGCTCTGTTCGAGCACAAGCGCATCACCACCACCGTTACCAAGGCAAAGCGTCTGCGTCCTTACGCCGAGCGCCTGGTCACCTTCGCCAAGCGCGGAGACCTGGCCTCGCGCCGTCGCGTGCTGTCCCTGATCAGCAACAAGGGCATCGTCCACGAGCTGTTCACCGACATCGCTACCGCCGTCGAGAACCGTGATGGTGGCTACACCCGCATCACCAAGATCGGCAACCGCAAGGGCGACAACGCTCCCATGGCTGTCATCGAACTGGTCCTGGATCCGGTTTCCCCGAAGCAGGCCGTTGTGGCCGAAGCTGAGAAGGCTGCCGCCAAGTCCGCTCCCGCTCCGGTTGAGGAAGAGGCCGTTTCGGCTGAATCCGCTTCGTCTGCATCCGCAGAATCCGCTGAGTCCGCTGACTCACCGGCTTCCGCTCCCTCGGCTCCTTCCGCCGAAGAAGCTGCTGAGGCTCCGGAAGCTGACGAGAAGAAGTAATTCTTCCCGTCTGAATCCGGCTAGCATTTAGAGCATGCATTCCCAGAAGCCCGCTGTCCCACAACCGGACAGCGGGCTTCTGCGTGTCCGGATGAATTTAGCGTACGACGGCGGTCCGTTCAGTGGGTGGGCGATCCAACCGGGATTGCTGACCGTCCAGGGGGTGCTGGAAGAAGCGCTGGCCACGCTGCTGCGCCGGCCCATCCGGCTGACCGTGGCGGGCCGCACCGACGCCGGTGTCCACGCCCGCGGCCAGGTGGTGCACTTCGACCTGGAACCGGGGGAGTGGGAATCGCTGGCCCGCGGCAGGATGATCGATCCTTCCGCCTCCCTGCTGCGCCGGTTACGCGGCGTCATTACCAAGGTGCTCGGCGGTCGGGTCGGCGCACCCGTGCCCTACCGCGATCTCGCCGGCGCCATCGAAGTCCACACCGCCGAGCTCGCCCCGATCGGGTTCGACGCCCGTTTCTCCGCCCTCTGGCGCCGCTACAGCTACCGCATTGCTGACCGCGCCGAGTCATGGGATCCGTTGACGCGCAACATCACCCTCTGGCACAAGCACGCCCTTGACGTTGACGCCCTGAACTCCGCAGCGGATCGTATCCTCGGCGTGAACGACTTCCTGTCCTTCTGCAAGCCGCGCCAGTTCTCCACCACCATCCGCGAACTCCAGGACTTCAGCTTCACCCGCAATAACGACGGCGTCGTGGTCGCCACTGTGCGCGCCGACGCCTTCTGCCACAACATGGTCCGGGCCCTGATCGGCGCTTCGCTGACAGTCGGGGCGGGGGAGGAGCACCCGGACTGGCTGCATGAACGGCTGGTCGCCAAGGTGCGGGACTCCAAGACGATACTCGCCCCGCCGCATCCGCTGGTCCTCGAAGAAGTGAAATACCCGGACAACTCCGCACTGTTCGGCCGCGCCGAGCAGACGCGGGCCCTGCGCACCGCTGAGGACTGAGCTCCCAGCCCTGCCAGGACCGCGCCAACCTTTCATGAGTCTTCCCTTCCCCGAAGCTCCGCCGACCTGCCAAACGTTTGCTATCCCTTGCAAGCCCTCGACCGCGATGGCAGACTCTGGTGAACCGGGGATGATGCCTGTCGTGGCGGCGTCGTTCCAACCCGCGCACCAGGTAACGGCACCAGGAGACTGCAATGAAGATACTGCATCAGGTAGTGGACAGCGTGGAACGCCTCGAATTCCTTGACAAGATTGCCGAACCGTATGCTGCCGTCGTTCACCGGGTATTGAAGCCGCAAATCCTGCGCAATGTGCTCAGCGGCACCTACGTGGGGCACGCGTTGCATCCGCTGCTAACCGACCTGCCCATCGGCGCGTGGAGTATGGCCACCCTCCTCGATGGCGTCGGCGGCGAGTCTTCCGAACCGGCAGCTGATCTGTTGGTTATGGCTGGGATTATCACAGCGGTTCCGACTGCTGCATCTGGTTCTAACGACTGGTCCGATACTCAGGGCAGGGAGCGCCGGATCGGACTGGTGCACGCACTGTCGAACTCGACGGCGGTGAGCCTTTATACGGCATCACTTATCGCCCGCAAGAAGGGCAATCGCCGAGCAGGCAAGGTTCTCGGACTGGCCGGCTTCGGCGTCCTGATGGCAGGCGGCTATCTTGGCGGCCATCTGGCCTACTCCAAGGGAGTTAACGTCAACCGCACCGCCTGGCGCGAAGGACCAACCGAATGGCAAGCCGTGCTTGCGGAGGCTGAGCTGGGTGAGGGCAGTCTGCGAAAGGTGGATCTGGACGGGGTGTCCGTGGTGCTCTACCGCGACGGCGGGCAGATCCAGGCGTTGGACAGCGTGTGCAGCCACATGGGCGGGCCGCTGGAAGAAGGAACTGTCAGCGACGGCTGCGTCACCTGTCCCTGGCACGGCAGCACCTTCCGCCTGTCTGACGGCGGCATTGTCCGCGGCCCCGCGAGCAATCCGCAGCCCGTCTACGAAGCGCGCGCCACTGACGGTGGGATCGAAGTCCGTCGTTCACCCGACCCCTAAAACCAGCGGTACCAGCAGCGTAGCCGCAATCATCGAAGGGCCGAAGGGAATCTCGGACTTCCTGTTTAGGACACGTCCCAGCATGAGGACCACTATGGCCAGTGCGTTCAGGACGAAAGCTCCAACCAGTACCAGTAGCCAAGCGTTCAGCCCAAGGTAACCCGCATAAAGCCCGACAACGGCGGCGAGCTTCACGTCGCCCATGCCTATGCCACCCGGTCTGATCAGCGCCATGGTCAGGTAGACGGCAAACATGCCGGCCCCGCCAACTACGCCGCCAATCAGGTCCAGCCATGCGCCGCTGACCAAGCTGGCGAGTCCGAGCAAGCCGAACGCGCCGAGTAGGAATGGCAACACCAGCCGGTTCGGCAGCAGCTTGTGCCGAGCATCGATCACACCGAGCAGCACTCCCATCACCGCAAGGTACAATAACGCAGGCAGGACGGAATCGGCGCCGAAAATCCGTGCCAGCAGCCCGCACAGTAACCCAGCCAGTACTGCTAGCGGCAGACGCCAGTCATCTGGCAGTGAGGTGCGCCCCTCGCGCTGTGCCAGAGGGAACACCAGCCAGCTAGCCGCGAGTCCAGCGGCGGCGCAGGAGGCAAGAAGGAGGAGATTCACCATTCGAGCCTAATTCGAGTGGTCATTGGCCGCTGAATGTGGCAATAGCATTGATCACAGCAGGACCGAGGATCGCGATGAATAGCACCGGGAAGATGAAGAACAACAGCGGGAAAAGCACCTTCACTGGCAACTTCATGGCCTTTTCCTCTGCGCGTTGCCGCCGCTTAACCCGCATCACCTTCGCCTGTGTCCGCAACACCCCGCTGAGCGCAATTCCATAAGCGTCGGCCTGCACAATGGCTTTCACGAAGCTCCTCAGTTCCGGCACATTTGTCCGGTCAGCAAGAGCCAAATACGCTTCCCGCCTACTACGGCCCACCTGCATGTCTTGCAGGGTCCGCACCAACTCCTCCGCCAACGGCCCCTTGCCGTTCGCACCGGCCCGCGCCATCGCCGCTTCAAACCCCAGTCCCGCTTCGACGGAGATCAGCATCTGGTCAAGCGTGTTCGCCAACTCCAACTGCATCGCCTGCTGACGTTCCTGCCCCTTGCTGTAGAGGAGCAGGTCAGGGATGAAATAACTGAGGACCGTAAGGAACACGCTGAGCAGGACCATGGTCGATGTCGGATTGGAGCGGACGATTACGATCGCGACAAGTACTGCAGCGAGTCCAAGCCCGGGCTTCGCCGCCAGCAATCTGGGCAGCGGCATCGTCGCAGGCCGGCCCGCTAAGGCCAGCAGGCGGTCGAGCTTCTTGGCGTAAACGGAAGGTGTGAGCTTTTGGCCCACCTGATATAGCGCACTAAAATCCCGGCGGTGCTCGGTGTCTGACTCCTCGAATCCACGCAACAGATTGGCCCGGACGGCCTTCAAACCCTTCCTGTCATGCGCAAGAAGAACCCAAGCTATGAAACCTGTCGAGCCGCAGACCAATAACGCGCCGCCAAGTACGAGGAAGTTCATGCTGCCGCCACCATCAGAACTTGAGGTCGATGATCTTGCGGAGCCATAGGCCGCCAATGACCATCAGGACCAAGGACACCCCGATCATGAGCCAACCCAATGGTTCGGTGAAGAGTACGCTGATGTATTCCGGATTGACGACGCTGAGCATGAGCACTATGCCGATCGGCAGCGCCATGAGGATGTAAGCGGAAAACTTTCCCTCCGCGGCGAGAGCTTTTATCTGTCCCTTGATCTCGGTCCGCTCTCTAATCGTCCCGCTGACTTGATCGAGGACCTCTGCCAAGTCACCGCCGACCTCGCGGTTGATCTGGATGGCTTGGGAGATCCACATGAAGTCTTCACTTGCCATGCGCGTCGACGTATCATTCAGCGACTGGAGCAGGTCCTTGCCCAGGCTGGTCTCGGTTATGATCCGGCGCATTTCCTCAGCGGTCGGACTATCGGCTTCCGTTGCTGCTGCATCGATCGCCCGGAGAATACTGTGACCGGCACGAAGGCCGCCAGTGAGCAGTTGGAGTGTGTCGCCCAACTGCGCGTCGAACTTCGTCCGCCGTTGGCTGATCATCCGGGCGAGTACGAGTTGGCCAATGAACGGTGTCAGCAGCGCAAAGAGCAGGCCGAGACCAAATCCGCCGAGAAGCAACCCGAGGACACCTGCGACAACGGCACCTGACACGACCAGAATGATGACGTCAGCCTGACTAAGTTTTAGACCAGCCAGCTCCAAGAGTTCCCTACGATAAATGCGGATTGGACGACGTGCCAGTTGTGCTTCCACAATTCGGACCGCGGATCCAGCAAAGCGTGTCAGTTGCGACGTCGATTCTTCTTCGAACGGACGGCGCCGCTCTCTCGGGATGCTTGCGCTATCGGGCTGAACTGCAAAGAACGCTAACAGGACAGCGCTGAGCAGGAGCAGAATTCCGAGAAATAAGAATGAGGACATTATTAGTGCCCACCGGAGATGCTCAGGGGTCGTCCGAAGACTGCGGGGGAGACAGTGATGCCCATGTCCTCAAAGCGTTCGATGAAGCGGGGTCGGATGCCGGTGGGGATGGGTTTGCCGAGGAAGCGGCCGGAGGGGTCGACGCCGGCCGAATAGTCGAAGACGAAGGCGTCCTGGAGGGTGACGACGTCGCCTTCCATGCCTTGGACTTCGGTGACATGGGTAATCCGGCGGCTGCCGTCGCGGAGGCGGGCGATTTGGATGATGAGGTTCACGGCGGAGGCGATCTGTTCGCGGATGGCGCGCAGGGGTAGGTCCATACCGGCCATTAGGACCAGGGTTTCGAGGCGGGCGACGGCGTCGCGAGGTGAGTTGGAGTGAACGGTGGAGAGTGAGCCGTCATGGCCGGTGTTCATGGCTTGGAGCATGTCGAGGGATTCGCCGCCTCGGACCTCGCCGACGACGATGCGGTCGGGGCGCATTCGCAGGGAATTGCGCAGCAGTTCGCGGATGGTGACGGCGCCTTTGCCTTCGGTGTTCGGCGGGCGGCTTTCGAGCCGGACGACGTGTTGCTGCTGGATTTGGAGTTCAACGGCGTCTTCGATGGTGACGATGCGGTCGGTTTCGGGCAGGAAGGAGGAGAGCACGTTGAGCAGGGTGGTCTTGCCGGTGCCGGTGCCGCCAGAAACGATGATGTTCAGTTTGGCTTTGACGCAGGCGTCGAGTAGTTCGGCCATCTCGGGGGTCATTGTGCCGAAGTCGATGAGGTTCTGAACGGTCAGGGGGACTTTGCTGAATTTACGGATCGTCAATGAGGAGCCGTTGACGGCCAGCGGGGGGATGATCGCGTTGACGCGGGAACCGTCTTCGAGCCGGGCGTCAACCAAGGGGGAGGACTCATCGATCCGGCGCCCCACCTTCGACACGATGCGCTCGATCACACGCCGAAGGTGCTCCTCGGAGCTGAAACGCGAATCCGTAAGCACTACGCGCCCTTGCCGTTCCACATAGATCTGATCCATGCGGTTGACCATGATCTCGGTGACCGTGGAATCGTCGAGGAAACGTTGTAGAGGGCCGTAACCCATAACATCGTCCGCTACATCACGGATCAACCGGCGCCGCTCTTCGGCCGAGAGCGGTACCTGTTCGTCATCGATTATCAGACCAAGTTCATCGCGGGCAGCAGCGCGCAGATCCTCTTCGCTCTGAGTTGAGTCGTTGAAGCGCGCGCCCATCCGGTCGAACAGAGCGGTCGCAGCGCGTTGTTTAAGGCTGGCCAGGGCGTCAACGGGTAAGGCCGTCGTTTCCTGGATTGGCTTGGCCGTCGGACGTAGAGGGAGGGGCTGCGCAAGTGTTGTTTCTTCGGCCAAAGCGGCTGGAAGATGCGCAGTCGGTAATTCTGGTGCCTGTGGCAGCGAACGGGCGTTCAGACGTTCGGAAAGTTTCACTGGACAACTGCCCTTCGATGAAGCTTACGTCGCTTGCCCCGTAGTTCGGGATCAAATCGATCTACGAGTGCCCTTAAGCCCTTTGTAGCAGGGTCTCGAACGTCCTCTTGGAGCACTGGAACTCCTCTATTCGTCGCGTAGGAGAGCGCTTTTGACCGAGGGAGTGCAATATCGATCGGTGCTCCCAAACTCGCTTCAATGTCCTGAACACTTAAACCCGACTTCGTGTCGGCGAAATTGAGTACAACATGCCGCGTTTCCGGGATGAGATCCAACCGTCGGAGGACGTCCATACCGGTGCGCAAGCTTCTGACGCTGGAAACGTCCATGCCGGAGACCCAGATTGCGTCAGTACATTGTTCCAAGGCAGCAAGGCTGTGTTCAGTCAATCCGGGGCCAGTATCCACGACTACATATTTGAACTGTGACGTCAGTTGCTGCAGCAAATGGGTCACTTGATCCGCGGTGATGAGATCCGCGGCCACCGGATCTGGGGGAGAGCATACTGCATAGACGTTTGCCGTATGCAAAGTCAGGAATGCTTTGAGGACCATTGAATCCTGACTGGCCGAGTTTGAGACGGCATCCGTCATCGTATGCTCAGGACTTAGGTAAAGATTTGACGCGACATCACCAAATTGCAGGTCCAGATCCACAATGACCACGTTCATTGGAGCGATTTTGCCCAGACCAACGGCCACGTTTGTAGCGATTGTCGTTTTGCCCACCCCGCCCTTAGGGGAAAAGACGCCGATCACCATTCCGTGCTCGGGCGGGGCGATGGCCCCGGACTGATCACTTCGGAAGCGACTCGCAAATACTTGGCACGCGCGTTCCAGCAAGATTCGAATAGACGGGATGTCCGCCAGGGGGCTTACTACATCTCGGACGCCTGCGCGCATTGCCTGGAGAATGAGCTCTGGGGTGGATTCCGCCACCAGCACGACGCTCAGCGTGGGAAACTGGACGTCAAGTACAGTGGCGAGCCGCATGGCGTCATCAGAAGGTAGGCCCGGACCGAGGAGCAGTACCTCCGGTTTGTTATCCAGCACCAGCGATAAGATCGCCTGAGGCTGCATGGCTAGAATTTCGGGTCCGACTGTTGTAACCTCGCCTGGAAGCCCGCCCGCGAGCGCCAAAAGCAGTTTCTGCTCGAAGGCCGAGTCCTCCCCAATGAGAATGAAGCGGCTCATCGGTAGACCTCTGTCTTTTGCACAACTTCGGGTTTGCTTTCCTTTGCATCCACCGACTCTTTGCTCAACCACATCGTGGCAAATTCGGCCGCGAAGACGATTTTTTGTGCATCTAGGTCGCCGACAGCGACAGTCATCAGGAGCGACCCTTGAGGCAGGGCCTGGGCGGCCTGTTCTGGATCCTCGACCACAGGTTCCGGCGCGCGCTGGACGCTCGTGACCAAAGCTTTGTGGACGACCAATTGGGTTGTTTGTTTTGTCAAATCGTCCTCTAGTGCGCCCTCAGCCATGGAAATGAACACACCCACATGGTCTCCAGCCCTAATCCTTCCTCCAACTACTCGCTGCGGCTCAAGTTGAAACGACACCTCCTGCAATCCCTTTGGGACGGCAACAGAACCGCCGGCCTGGACATGTTCGGGCAGTACTAAGCGCTCGGACAATAACTGCTCTCCAGGTACAAGGTCGACTGCGACGACTTTCCCTTCCGTGCCAGCTAGGTCTTGTAGCGCGGTCGACGCCACCGCATTACGAGGGAGGGACTTTTCCGTGACAAACTCTCCGAGAGACTCAGCGGCCGTTCCAGCTGGAACTGCTGTTGCAACAACTAGAACATCCTCTGGCGTCATATTAGCCATCGCCCTAGCATCAGCCCTCCCTGCGTATGCAAAGATCAGGACACCGCCTATCAGTGCCAAAATGACAGCTGCAAGTCCAGCGATTGGACGAGACTTCACGTTGATATCTTTCTATAGGATGAGACGTACACCTGACACTCCATAACTGTGCTCATTGGTGACTTCGACCGCCTCGCTAATAGAAACGTACTCTTCGAAGTACCCTTTGATGCACTTGTTATTACAATGGAGACCGTCAGTATTCGACCACCAGGTTTGTGCAGGAAATTTGTATCCGGTGACTTTAAAGGCTGCAAATCCCTTGATGTAGTACATTCCGTTGCTGCCTGTGCCCGTTGCTTTGTCGAATATGGGCAATAGCGCCCTCTCGCCGCGCAACAGTTCTAGATCTGAAGAACTGCATGCGCTGGGAATACTTGCTCCCGTCTTGCTATCAAACCAAACCCCTGAATCGTCCGCTTCACCAGCGGCAAGAGTGATACTGCATTCAGTTGTGAAGCCGCTCTTTTCGATCCAGCTGAAGCCCCCTGGTATCTCGCCGCAACCGCCGGTATCCAAGTCAAGGAGCTGGATGGAGCCATAACCATTAGCTGGATCCAGATTGAACTTGCATTCAGCGATGGCCAGAGGGAGAAGGACTTTGGCTTTGGAAGGCGATCCCCATACAGCGGTAGACGATGCACGGACATTAAGTCCGTCGATCCCGAGTATTCCTGCCAAACCTAACGAAAGCGTGTTCGGGTCGCCACCATTCTCCTGAGCGCCTGTAGTCACTTCTACTGTTCCGGCGGTCGAATCGAGATCTAGGGGCGTAGTTACGTGTGAAATGCCATCTGTGGCATTGGCACTTGCATATTCGGTGGCCAAAGAAGAGTTGTTGGAACACAAAGGATCAGAATGGTCATCGGCGCATACCTGCGCTATGGCTATCGCGGCTGCATCTGCTCCGTTTTGAAGCTGAGACTTTTCGGAGTAAACCCGGCCGAGGTCCCAAACTATTGCTGCAAATCCTAGAAAGATGGTGAGAAGTAAAGCAATGAGGACAGCTGTAGCACCCTGCTCATGATCACGATGCTCCCCTAACCCCCGCATCTCATGACTCCTGTGGCCCTTAAATTCAAGGGAGCAAGAAATCCCGTGATGGACTTTAGGTCGTATTCGATGTTTACGACAGCTTGATATTCGGGCGGACAGATCGAAGACCGCGGCGAAGCAGCGTCATTGGGATCCTGAGAAAAAGCGTCAATGCCAATCGACGTCGGCGCAGGATGTATCGAACCCGCAGCATCGAGAGTTGCAGCCTCAGCCTTTGCTGCATCTGCACTCAGTGCCATGACTCGAACTCCTTCGCGAGCGGATTGAGTAAGGGTCAGTTGAGTATTCCATGCACGGCCAAATTCAACTATTCCCAAAATAACCAATAAGAGAACCGGCAACAGGAGGGCAAATTCTACGGCCACGGCTCCACGTTCGGATGATTTCCTCAACCTTTTCCCTCCCCACCGTTCTTTCCGGCTGTGGGTGGCGGCGTACTAAGACGCCAACCACCCACACATGGACGGCTATGCGGCTTTGCAGGTTCCGGCCGTAGTAGCCGCCGTATCAAGCACTTTGCCGTCGAGCGCGCACTTGGCTTCGTAAAACAAGGTGCTCAACTGACCACTCATGGCAGTCACTGCAACAATGATGACGACAGCGATGAGGGCGACCATGATTCCGTATTCAACGGCCGTTGCTCCCTTTTCTTCTCGGGAAAGGCGGGTGGTAATGGAATTGCGGGCGTTCAAGTAGAGACCGAGCATGAGATTCAACTCCTGAAAAGCAGATGACCATAAAGGCCATTGGGTGGATATACCAATGGCAGGAGGTTTTGCATAAATTGCCCCCAACTATTTCGAGAGGGAAGTCTCGAAAGGAGTTGTTTGATTGCCCCCAACCGAGAATATCGTAAGGGGTAAGTAGAAGGTTTCACCAGTCAATTTCAAAGCCGTTATGAAACCGTTATCAAAATGTCGTCACTTTTTGGCGCCAAAGCAGGTACTGAGTCGGCGTGGAAGTCGGGCGGCTGGCATGGTGGCGGTGTGATCGTCCATTGAATTTCTCCTGAGGTGAGGGACTTTAGAGGCCGAGTTCTTAGAGGATGGGCAGTTTGGTCCGGATCCAGGGCTTCGCGTGGAGTGAGTCGGGTGCGGTGAGTGCCAGGCGGACAAGCTCCTGCGCCTGATCCAGCGTGACCGACTTCAGTACGGTCCCGACGGCGGCCAGGGACCGCGAGGTCATGGAGAGCGTCGAAACGCCCAGACCAACAAGCACGACGGCGAGGGCCGGCTGTGCGGCGGCCTCACCGCAGACACCAGCGGGCTTGCCGTTACCTTCCTCCGCCGCCCCCGCCCCCGCCGCCGCCAGCTGAATGAGCCGCAGCACAGCCGGCTGCCAAGGGGGAATTGAGCTGGGCCAGAGGGCCAAGCCGCCCGTCTGCGGCCATAGCGTACTGGGTCAGGTCGTTGGTGCCGATGGATGCAAAGCCCACGGGGTTAAGCACCGAGGTTGCGGTCAGTGCCGCGGACGGGACTTCCATCATGACTGACCCCGGGCGTCTGGATGCGGGCGTTAGTGCACAGCGAGGCGAACCGTGCAGCCTCATCCGCCGTCGAAATCATGGGGGCCATGACCCAAACGTCTGCCGAGGAAGCGGCCGCGGCTAGGGCGATTGCTTCCAGTTGACGCTCGAGCACGCCGGGGTTGGTGAAGTCGGTGCGGTAGCCGCGGACGCCGAGGGCGGGATTGGGTTCCGTGGCGTCCGTGAGGTAGGGCAGGGGCTTGTCTGCGCCGGCATCGAGCGTTCGGAGCACCACCTTCTTGCCCGGGAAGGCGTCGAAGACACCCTGGTAAGCGGCGGCCTGTTCCTCGACGCTCGGTTCGGTGTCGCGTTCCAGGAAGCAGAATTCCGTGGGGAAGAGTCCCACGCCCTGGGCTCCCAGCTCCGCGGCAGCTACTTCGTCCTTGGCTCCGCCCACGTTGGCGAGGAGCGGGACCAGGTGGCCGTCCGCCGTCGTGCCGTTGCCGTCAAAGACAGCAAGGGTGGCCGCAGTGTCGGCCCAGGCCCTGGCGGCGGCGCGCTGCTCGTCCGACGGGTCAACGGTGATGTTTCCGGCCGCGCCATCCACAAAGACCTCCGTACCATCAGTCAGCTGCTCCACGCCGGGGGCGGCGACCACGGCGGGCAGCCCGAGTGAACGGGCAATGATGGCCGTGTGGGACTGCGGTCCTCCGCCCGAGGTCACCAGGGCGAGGACGACGTCGGGGTCCAAGGTTGCCGTGTCGGCAGGCGCCAGTTCTTCGGCCCACCAGGATAAAGGGCGTGTCCTATACCGGAATCCCTCGAGCCGGGATGCCGCGCAGTGGCAACGATCCGGGCGTGGGCGTCCAGGACATGAGTCATGCGCTCAGCCCTGTAGCCGCCCAGATTGTGCTGCATTTCGGCGACGGCGGCACCGGCTTCCCAATGGCGCGCTCCGTCGAGGCGCCCACCTTGATGTTGGCGGCCGATTTCAGCAGCATGGTGTCCTTGGCCATCAGAGCCGTGGCTTCCAGAACGGCTTTACCGTCTCCGCTGGCTTGTCTGCGCGGGCCCTGAGCTCGTCGTGCACGGACGTGGCGGCGGCTTTGCGTCCGGCGATGGCGTCGTCCGCTCAAGTCGAGGCGACGAGGCGACGAGGTGTCGCCGGAAGGCGGGTCGCTGACTGGCATGGGCATCTGGCAGACAGTGTCGATGATGCGGCCGGGGTGACACCCAACCACTGGAGGCAAAAAATCGTTGTGATTCACTTCATATAGCGGTGCTATAGGTGCTAGGGTAGCGGCTATGAGTGTCGATGACCCGCTGCCGGCTAAAACCCGGTTGCTTCGGGCGGCTGCCGAGCTTTTGGCGAGTTCGCAGGGCTCGGCGGTCTCTACCCGCCAGATCACCAAGCTGGCCGGCGTTACGGCGCCTACGCTCTATCACCACTTCGGCACCAAGGAAGGCCTTTTCGACGCCGTCGTTGCCGGCGGTTTCGAGGAGTACGTGGCGCGGGAGCGAAAATTTGCGCCGACAGGGGATTCCCTGGAGGACATCAAGAGGATGTGGGACAACCACGTCCAGTTCGGCCTGAGCCAGCCGCACCTCTACCTGGTGATGTTCGGCAATATCCGCCCCGAGAGCCGGCCGGCCCTCGTGGCCGATGCCGAAGCATTGATGGAGGAGATGCTCAACAAGGCTGCGATCGCGGGGAAGCTCAATGTGCCGCCCCGGGAGGCAGCAAGGAGCATCCTCGCTGCCAACGTGGGCGTGACCCTCATGCTCATTTCGGAGCCCGCCGAGGAACGGAATTTGGAGCTGTCCACGATGACCCGGGACTCCATGATCTCCGCTATCTCCTCAGATCAGGCCAAAGCGGCTGCAGCGGAAGACTCGGGCAAGTCATCCGTCGTCGTTGCAGCTATCGCCCTGAATGCGGCCCTCCAGGCCTCGCATTCGGACCAACTATCCGGCTCGGAATTGAGGCTCTTCCTCGAATGGCTCCACAGAATATCGAGCAGCTCGTCATGAGCTCACTCCTTCGACAGGTATCGGTTGATCCCGCATCGCTGCGGGACTCACGTTAGGAATTCACATGGCAACAGAGACCGCTGCGAAGCCCAAAACAAGCTTGCGCGTGGGTGTCCAAAAGTTCGGCACCTTCCTCTCCGGCATGATCATGCCCAACATCGGGGCCTTCATCGCCTGGGGCATCATCACGGCCCTCTTCATACCCGACGGGTTCCTGCCCAACGAGACCCTGGCCGCACTGGTGGGGCCGATGATCTCCTTCCTGCTGCCGCTGCTCATCGGCTACACCGGCGGCCGCATGATCCATGGCGTCCGCGGCGGCGTGGTGGGTGCTGCAGCCACCATGGGTGTCATCGTGGGAACCGATATTCCGATGTTCATCGGCGCCATGATCATGGGGCCGCTGACGGCCTGGATCATGAAGAAGCTGGACAAGGTCTGGGAAGGCCGGGTCAAGCCCGGCTTCGAGATGCTGATCGACAACTTCTCCGCCGGCATTCTCGCCTCCATCATGGCCATTGTCGGCATGCTGGTGATAGGCCCGGTGGTGACGGTTTTCAGCAACGCTGCTGCCGCCGTCGTCGAATTCCTGGTCAATAACGGCCTCCTGCCGCTGACCAGCATCCTCATCGAGCCCGCCAAAGTGCTGTTCCTCAACAACGCCATCAACCATGGCATCTTGACCCCGCTCGCCACCGAACAGGCGCTCGCCGAAGGCAAGTCCATCCTCTTCCTGCTTGAGGCCAACCCCGGCCCGGGCGTGGGCATCCTGCTCGCGTACATGGTCTTCGGCAAGGGGCTGGCCCGCGCGTCAGCACCCGGCGCCGCGCTGATCCAGTTTGTCGGCGGTATCCACGAGATCTACTTCCCGTACGTCCTGATGAAGCCGATCATCATTCTCGCTGCGATCGCTGGCGGCATGACGGGCATCTTCACCCTTGTGCTCACCGGTGCCGGTCTGCGTTCGCCCGCAGCTCCCGGCAGCATCCTCGCGGTCTACGCGGCCACGGCGAGCGACAGCTACTTCGGCGTGACGCTGTCCGTAGTGCTCGCGGCGGCTGTTTCCTTCCTGATCGCCTCCGTCATCCTCAAGGCCAGCAAGACCACGGACGTGGACGGCCTCGGCGAGGCGACCGCCAAGATGGAAGGGCTCAAGGGCAAGAAGAGCTCCGTTGCTTCCGCCCTCGGTGGGGCCGGCGGTACGGCTGTCCTGGCCGGACCCATCCGGAACATTGTGTTCGCCTGCGACGCCGGCATGGGCTCCAGTGCAATGGGCGCGTCGGTGCTCCGCAACAAGATCAAGGCGGCCGGCTTCCCGGACGTGAAGGTTACCAACTCGGCCATCGCCAACCTGAGCGACACGTACGACGTCGTCGTTACCCACCAGGACCTGACCGAGCGTGCCCGTCCGGTCACCTCGAGCGCAGTGCACGTCTCCGTGGACAACTTCATGAACAGCCCGCGGTACGACGAAATCGTGGAACTGGTCAAGGACAGCGCCGAAGGCACCAGTGGAGTGCCCGCGGCCGAAGCTGCAGCCGAAGAACTGACCGCAGATGGCGTTGCCGCGGCCGGATCCGACCCTGCCGCTGTAGCCGCAGCTCCCGCCGCCGAGGTTGGTTCGGGGGCACATGCCGCGGAACCGGCCGTAGGCAGGGGAGTCCTGTTGGAGGAGAGCATTGTTCTAACCGGAACCGCCACGGACCGCGACTCGGCGATCGACGAGGCAGGCCAACTCCTGCTGGACCGCGGCGCCGTCGATATGAGCTACGTGCACTCGATGCATGAGCGCGAGGAATCCGTCTCCACCTACATGGGCAGCTTCCTGGCCATCCCGCACGGCACCAACGCCGCCAAGGACCACATCATGCACTCCGCGGTATCGCTGGTCCGCTACCCCGAGGGCATCGACTGGAACGGCAAACAGGTCAAGTTCGTGGTCGGCATCGCCGGCGTCAACAACGAGCACCTCCAGATCCTGGCCTCCATCGCCAAGATCTTCACCAACAAGGCGCAGGTGGCACAGCTCGAGCAGGCCACCACGGTGGAGGAAGTCATGGAACTCTTCGGAAAGGTGAACGCATAGTGAAGGCAGTGCACTTTGGAGCCGGCAATATCGGCCGCGGCTTCGTGGGGCTGCTGCTCCACGAAGCCGGATATGAAGTGGTGTTCGCCGACGTGGCGGACGCCCTGATCGACCAGCTCTCCGCAGCGTCCTCCTACGACGTCCACCAGGTGGGGGAGAACCCTTCGGTCAAGACCGTGGACAACTTCCGTGCGCTGAACTCCGGCAAACAGGAAACGGACGTCGTCGCGGAAATAACGACGGCGGACGTGGTCACCACCGCTGTCGGTCCGCACATCCTCAAATTCGTGGCGCCGGTCATTGCGCGCGGACTGGTGGGACGCGGACCGGAACTGCCGCCGCTGCAGGTCATGGCCTGCGAGAACGCGATCAACGCCACGGATATTCTGCGCCGGGAGATCGAGTCCGTCTGGGACGCCTCGGCGGGGGAGTTGTCCGCCGTGGCGGTGTTCGCCAACACCGCGGTGGACCGGATTGTGCCCAACCAGGCCGAGGGGCAGGGCCTGGACGTGACGGTCGAGACGTTCTTCGAGTGGGTCATCGAGCGTGAGCCCTTCGGCACGGCCGCTCCGGAAATCCCGGGCGCGACGTTCGTGGACGAACTGGGACCGTATATCGAGCGGAAGCTGTTCACCGTCAACACCGGCCATGCCTCCGCCGCCTACTTCGGCTACGGGGCGGGAATCGAGAAGATTTCCGACGCTATGGCGGACCCAGCCGTGGCGGCGAAGGTGGGCGCGGTGCTGGACGAGACCAAGCAACTGCTGGTGGCCAAGCATGATTTCGTCGAGGCCGAGCAGGAGGCCTATGTGCAGAAGATCCTCTCCCGCTTCACCAATCCGTACCTTCCGGACACGGTGAACCGGGTGGGCCGGGCGCCGCTGCGCAAGCTGAGCCGGCACGAGCGTTTCGTCGGTCCGGCCGCGGAACTCGCCGAACGCGGCGTGGTGCCCGTGGCGCTGCTCGAGGCGATGGCGGCTGCGCTGCGCTTCGACGACCCGGCGGACACGGAAGCCAAGGAGCTGCTACGGATTCTGGCCGACTCCGAACCGGCCGAGGCCGCGGAACTGATCACGGGCCTGACAGCCGGGCACCCGCTTTTCCCGCAGGTGCAGAAGTTGATCGAAGCCCGCCAGACCGAGATGTAGCCGGCAGCCATGGAGCTTTTGCCAACCATCTTCGGGTAATCGAAGCCGCTCCTCCAAAACGCTGGACGTCGTGGTCGGGCAGGCGCACTATCAGATGATTAGGAGCGTTTTTCGACTATCGGCCAAAGAAGATGAAGCGATGAAAACGACGGAAAACACGGGCCATGGCGCCGGTAATCCGATGGTGTCGGCGCATGGAAGAATTTCTGCCGCTGCTGCTGTATGCGCGGTAATCGGTGGAACGCTTTGGGCGCTTACGCCCCTTCGGCAACCGATTTTCAACGCCGGCGGTCATCCTTCTGAAGGAGAGTTGTTCTTTCGCGGATACAACGCTGTGGGCATCATCATCGTGCTCCTGCTGACCTTTGCGCTTGTCCAACTCTGGTATCAGGCACCACGTCCAGCGAGCTGGACGTTCCGGATTGGATGGTGGATCGTGCTCGCCGGAAACATAGTCATGATTGCCGGTTCCCTGCTGGCAGTCGTCCTTGGCGGCCAAGCGGAAACCGTGGTTAAGGCCGGGCAGGATGCTGGATTCCTCGGCGCCATGCTGGCCGCATTGGGTGCGATCCCGTTGGGTATCGCCTGCCTCCGTCACCTGAGGATGCCGAAACCGGCTGCGGCATTGTTCATCGCCGCACTTCCTCTTGGGCTTCTTGTCAGCACCTTCCTGGGCATTATCGGGGTGCCCGAGGTTTACCTCGGCCTGCCGTTGACCGTCCTCTACGGAAGTGCTTGGATCTGGCTTGGCGTTTCCTGGGCCAGGCAATCGCAGCCACTGCCACAGGCACCACCTGCATCTGGTCTCCACGGATCCACAGCGTAGGGCACTGTTTTCGTGCCGCTAGAATGGACAGGCCGCTTCCACCGGACGCGGCCCCAGTCGCAGTGTTTGTCAAAGGAGAACCGTGGCAGAGAACCCCATCAGGGTCGCGATCGTTGGCGTTGGTAACTGTGCGGCCTCGCTGGTGCAGGGCGTCCAGTATTACCGGGACGCGGACCCGGATTCGACCATTCCCGGCCTGATGCATGTGCAGTTCGGCAAGTACCACGTGAACGACGTCGAGTTCGTTGCCGCGTTTGATGTGGACAGCAAGAAGGTCGGACTGGACCTGGCGGACGCCATCGGCGCCAGCGAGAACAACACGATCAAGATCGCCGATGTCCCGGCCACGGGCGTGACGGTGCAGCGCGGCCACACCCTGGACGGCCTGGGCAAGTACTACCGCGAAACCATCGTCGAGGCCCCGGACGAGCCCGTCGACATCGTGGCCGAGTTGCGCGCGGCGAAGGCCGATGTGATGGTCTGCTACCTGCCGGTCGGTTCCGAGGCCGCG
Organism: Arthrobacter sp. Soil_C_60; assembly: GCF_057656375.1. Taxonomy (NCBI): domain Bacteria; kingdom Bacillati; phylum Actinomycetota; class Actinomycetes; order Micrococcales; family Micrococcaceae; genus Arthrobacter; species Arthrobacter sp. Soil_C_60. The sequence continues at coordinate 281,957 of NZ_JBDGKM010000001.1, forward strand.
GCGAAGTTCTACGCCCAGTGCGCGATCGACGCCGGCGTGGCCTTCGTCAACGCCCTGCCGGTGTTCATTGCGGGCACCAAGGAGTGGGCGGATAAGTTCACCGCCGCCGGTGTCCCGATTGTCGGCGATGACATCAAGAGCCAGATCGGCGCCACGATCACGCACCGGGTGATGGCGAAGCTGTTCGAAGACCGCGGCGTGACCCTGGATAGGACGTATCAGCTGAACGTCGGCGGGAACATGGACTTCAAGAACATGCTCGAGCGGGACCGGCTGGAGTCGAAGAAGATCTCCAAAACCCAGGCCGTGACCTCCAACGTCGAAGCGAAGCTGCACGCCGACGATGTGCACATCGGCCCGTCCGACTACGTGGCCTGGCTCGATGACCGCAAGTGGGCGTTCGTCCGGTTGGAGGGACGCAACTTCGGCGACGCCCCGGTATCGCTGGAATACAAGCTGGAGGTCTGGGACTCGCCGAACTCGGCCGGCGTGATCATCGACGCGGTGCGCGCGGCGAAGATCGCCCTGGACCGCGGGGTGGGCGGCCCGATCCTGTCGGCGTCGAGCTACTTCATGAAATCCCCGCCCGAGCAGTACAACGACGACATCGCCCGCGACAAGGTCGAAGCCTTCATCCGCGGCGACATCGAACGCTAGAAACCCACGCAGTCAGTACACAATGCGTCCGCAGTAGTCGTCTGGAATGGGCTGGTTTCCCGCCCTAATCCGGCCATGACTGCGGACGCGTTTGTGTTCCCGCGGCTGCTTGGCCCGGAGCCCGAGGGAACAACACGCAGGTCCTTTTGACCTGATCCACTCAAACACGGTAACCTTGGTAGTCGTTGTGCGTGTCCAACCTCGATACGTCTATGTCCGTGAGACGGCTCAGTTGCAGAGTCACCTGGTCCATGGAAATAGCCGAGATTCTCTGGACCACTGGTTACATTTCAGTCCTCACCTGAAGTTCCGGTAGCGCATAGATGAACTTGCGTGCGTCTCCGTTACGGATGCGCCGCTACCCTGAGAACAACAAACGAAGGCAAAAACCGTGCGTACGTACACCCCGAAGCCCGGCGATATCAACCGCCAGTGGCACGTCATTGACGCCACCGACGTTGTCCTGGGTCGTCTTGCCAGCCAGACCGCAACACTGCTGCGCGGAAAGCACAAGCCGACCTTTGCTCCGCATATGGACATGGGCGATTTCGTCATCATCATCAACGCTGAGAAGGTTGCCCTGACCGGCGCCAAGCTCGAACAGAAGCGTGCCTACCGCCACTCCGGTTACCCGGGTGGCCTGTCCTCCGTCAACTACGCCGAACTGCTGGAGAAGAACCCGGTTCGCGCAGTCGAGAAGGCAATCCGCGGCATGCTGCCCAAGAACTCCCTGGCTGCCCAGCAGCTGGGCAAGCTGAAGGTCTACGCAGGTGCCGAGCACCCGCACGCTGCCCAGCAGCCGAAGACCTTCGAAATCACCCAGGTCGCCCAGTAGTCCTGGCCACCACACTAAAGAATTTATTCAAGGAGAATCGTGGCTCAGAATACTGAAGAGCTGAACACCGCTGGCGAGAACCTCACCAGCTACACCTCGGAAAGCGGCACCGAAGCAACGCAGGCCGTTGCCAAGGAGCGCCCGGCCCTGACCGTCCCCGGTTCCGCCGTTGGCCGCCGCAAGGAAGCTGTTGCCCGCGTGCGCATCGTTCCGGGTTCCGGCAAGTGGACCATCAACGGCCGCGAACTGGCCAACTACTTCCCGAACAAGCTGCACCAGCAGGAAGTCAACGATCCGTTCAAGCTGCTTGAGCTGGATGACGCTTACGACGTTTTCGCACGCATCAACGGCGGCGGCCCTTCCGGCCAGGCCGGTGCGCTTCGCCTGGGCATCGCCCGCGCGCTGAACGAGATCGACCGCGAGAACAACCGTCCGGCCCTGAAGAAGGCCGGCTTCCTGACCCGCGACGCCCGTATCATCGAGCGTAAAAAGGCTGGTCTGAAGAAGGCCCGTAAGGCACCGCAGTACTCGAAGCGCTAAATCTGCGCTTTCCGGAACCAGCGCTACAGGCGTTACCCGGACTGCTTCAGGACCCCGCCCAGTGCAATCCACTGGGCGGGGTTCTGGCGTTAACATGGGCTTTGGGAGCAACATGTCATGCTGCTCTGTTTCCCTCCCGTAAAATGGTCTCCTGTGTCTAGATTATTTGGTACCGACGGTGTCCGCGGATTGGCCAACGGACTGATCACTGCAGAACTGGCGATGGAAGTTTCCCAGGCCGCTGCAGTAGTCCTTGGCCACCGGCAGGTTCAAGACGGAAAGCGGCCCACCGCCGTCGTCGCACGGGATCCCCGTGCCAGCGGCGAGTTCATCAGCGCTGCCGTCTCCGCAGGGCTCGCGAGTGCCGGCGTGGACGTGTACGACGCCGGCGTGCTGCCCACACCTGCGGCCGCCTACCTGGTCGCGGACCTGGGCGCTGACTTCGGCGTGATGATCTCCGCCTCCCACAACCCGGCGCCTGATAACGGCATCAAGTTCTTCGCCCGCGGCGGCCACAAGCTGCCGGACGAGGTCGAGGACGCCATCGAGGCCGAGATGAAGAACCCCCGCCACCGGCCCACGGGCGCCCAGGTCGGGCGCATCTCGCGTTTCGCCGACGCCGAGGACCGCTACATCGTCCACCTGCTGCAGACCCTCCCGGCCCGCCTGGACGGCCTCAAAGTTGTTCTGGATTGCGCGCACGGTGCGGCCAGCGGCTGCTCCCCGCAGGTCTTCTCCGACGCCGGTGCCGAGATCGTTGTCATTGGTGCCGAGCCCGATGGCCTGAACATTAACGACGGCGTGGGCTCCACCCATTTGGAGGAGCTGCAGAAGGCCGTGGTGGCCCACGGCGCGAACCTCGGCATCGCGCACGACGGTGACGCGGACCGTTGCCTGGCGGTGGATGAGAACGGCACCGTGATCGACGGCGACCAGATCATGACCATCCTTGCCCTCGCCATGAAGGACGACGGCCGGCTCAAGGACAACGTCCTCGTTGCCACCGTGATGAGCAACCTGGGCATGAAGCTGGCACTGCAGGAAGCCGGCGTCCGGATCGAAGAGACCGCGGTGGGGGACCGCTATGTGCTCGAAAGCATGCGCGCCCACGGCTACTCCCTGGGCGGCGAGCAGTCCGGCCACGTGATCTTCTCCGACTACGCCACCACCGGCGACGGCGTCCTTACCGGCCTGCAGGTCGCGGCCCAGGTCGCCAAGACCGGGAAACCGCTCTCGGAACTGGCCAAGGCCATGAACCACCTGCCGCAGGTGCTGATCAACGTCAAGGACGTGGACAAGGCCGCGGTGAAGAGCAACGCCGAGCTGCAGGCCGCAATCGCCGCCGCCAGCGAGGTGTTGGGCGAAACCGGCCGGGTGCTGCTGCGCCCCTCGGGCACCGAGCCCGTGGTCCGTGTGATGGTCGAGGCAGCCGACATGGCCACCGCCCAATCCACGGCAGACCAGCTAGCGGCGGCGGTCAAGCAGCATCTCGGACTGCCGCAGCCGGTCGCCGCGGACTAGCGGCGGAGCAGCAGGGGATCACTCTTCGCCGAAGGCATCGACGATGACCACCTCGTAAGTGTCGGCCGTCGGCGGGAGGCCGGTGTCGAACTTGGCGTTGACCACGGCGAGATCATCCCCGATGAGTGCCGCCGTCGTCGGTGTTTGGAAGAGTTCGTCGGTGATGACTTCCTTTACTTCGCCGCGGCGCAGGTCATCGGAGACTTTGATCCGGCTCACCTGGTTGATCATGTTCTGAACGGCCCACACATTGCGGCCGTCGATGACGATGCCGTCCACATGGGGCAGGTCCAGATTGCGGATGAGCTGACTTTCCCCGCTCCGGGCGTTCACCGTGAAGAGCGATGCCTTGGCCGAATGGGCGACCACCAGCGTGCGGCCGTCGTCGGCTACGGCAATGCCGTTGAGGTTGAAGTCTCCGGGCGTCTCGCTGGCCGGCCCCTTCAAATCCAGTGTTCTGGCTTTCCCAAGGTCGCCGTCGTGGCGGTCGATGGGTACGAAGTACAGCTCGCCCTGGAGCGAGTTGGTGAACCACGCACCGCGTCGGGTCAGCGTGACGTCATTGATGAACGCTGTCCCGGCCGTGGCCAGCTGGTACTTGGCCACGGTTTCGCCCGTGTCCGTGTCGTAGAAGTAGGCCTGGCCGGTATCGCCGCCGGCAACGGCGAGCAGACCATGCCGTTTGCTGAAGTCCATACCGACCGCCTTGCGGCCCTCTGGAGTGTCGATGATCTCCTTGGCCGTTCCGCTGCGCAGGCTGCCGCGGTAGATGTCACCCTCGAAGAGGTCACCCGCATAGAAGGAGCTGCCCCTTCCGGCGGTGATGCCCTCGGCCGAGGAGGCGTCAGGAAGTTCGATGCTGTCCGGCGGATTGTCCGGACGGTCATGATGGTCGGGGTGGGCCGAGACGGGGCCGGCCGAGGCGATCAGGGCGGCTATGCCGAGAAGTCCTGCGGCGGTCTTGCCGAGCCGCGGGCGCCGGGAGGGAATCGGGGCTGGGTTGTTGTACATGGGTGTCTCCGTGCGGAAAGAAGTCCGGGAGTCACCGGAGCGGGCTCCCAGTGTCTTCTCCAATGCTACGCGGGAAATAACGCTTTTGGCCCTTGTAATTGGCCCTTTTCTATGGTGCTGGAACATGGCCGGTGGGACAGTTATTACATCAGCAGGTCCCGCGGTGACAAAGGAGAAAGCCATGTCTTCCCCGGCTGAACGCCCGTCGCAAGAACCGGCAACGGCAGGCGGCGGAACCACTAAAAAGAAGGACCGTACCCATCTGCTCTACGTGTCCGTCATCGTGGCGGTGGTGCTCGGCATCATCATCGGCTTCCTGGCGCCAGACTTCGCCCAGCAGCTCAGACCCCTGGGCACCGCTTTCATCGGGCTGATCAAGATGATGATCGCGCCGGTGATCTTCTGCACGATCGTGCTCGGCGTGGGTTCGATCGCCAAGGCGGCCACGGTGGGCAAGGTCGGTGGGCTGGCGCTGGGCTACTTCATCCTGATGTCCACCTTCGCATTGGCAATCGGCCTGGTCGTGGGCAACATCATCCAGCCGGGAGCCGGACTGGACATCGGCGCTACCGAGTTCGAAGCGGGTGGCGAGGAAGAGACCGGCGGGACAGTGGAGTTTCTGCTGAGCATCATTCCAACCACGCTGTTCTCCGCGCTTACTTTCGGCAGCATCCTGCAGACGCTGTTCGTCGCGCTGCTGGTGGGCTTTGCCTTGCAGAAAATGGGTCCCAGCGGTGTGCCGATCCTGCGGGGGATCGGCTACCTGCAGACTCTGGTCTTCCGTATCCTCGTCATGATCATGTGGCTCGCCCCGATCGGCGCCTTCGGTGCCATTGCCGCCGTCGTCGGTGAAACAGGGCTGGACGCGATCATCAGCCTGGGCACCCTGATGATCGCCTTCTACATCACCTGCGCTCTCTTCATCGTCGTTATTCTCGGCGGCCTGCTGAAGCTGGTGACGGGAATCAATATCTTCAAACTCATGCGGTACCTGGCACGGGAGTACCTGCTGATCGTGTCCACCTCGTCCTCCGAGGTTGCCCTGCCGCGGCTGATCGCGAAGATGGAACATCTGGGCGTGGCCAAACCGGTGGTCGGTGTCACCGTCCCCACCGGATACTCCTTCAACCTGGACGGGACGGCGATCTACCTGACCATGGCTGCCCTGTTTGTCGCCGAGGCGTTGGGTACGCCCCTCCAGCTGGGGGAGCAGATCTCACTGCTGGTCTTTATGATCATTGCCTCGAAGGGGGCCGCGGGTGTCACCGGCGCCGGGCTCGCAACCTTGGCCGGCGGCCTGCAGTCCCACCGGCCGGACTTGGTGGAGGGCGTAGGCCTGATTGTGGGCATCGACAGGTTTATGTCGGAGGCGCGAGCCTTGACCAACTTCACCGGAAACGCGGTGGCCACCGTCCTGATCGGCAAATGGACCCAGGAAATGGACCCGGAGCAGGTGGACAGGGTGCTGGCCGGTGACGATCCCTTCGATGAAACCACTATGGACGAGGACCACGGGTACACCGGGACGGAACCAGTTGGTACACCGGGACATCCGTACAAGGCACATGCCCACTGAGGCCTCCGGCTGGATCGGCAACAACCCCGCTAAGACCGCAAACGGAGCGTCCCCACCCGAGAGGATGGGGACGCTTCGCTGGATCCGCCCGGCGGGATTATCTCAGTTGAGCCGGACGGTGGGCGGATAAGAAGATTCCTACTGGCGGGCGCGCAGGGAATCGCGGATTTCGGTCAGTAGCACGACCTGTGGATCGGCTTCTTCCTCTGCCGGAGTGATGCCGAGGCGGCGGTTGCGGCGTTCAATCATGTGGTTCATGGGAACAACGACGACGAAGTAAATGGCGGCGGCTACGAGCAGGAAGTTGATGACTACGGTCAGGAAGGCGCCGAACTTGACCGCGCCGAAGACCAGGAAGTTGCTGAAGCCGGGGGTTCCGACCAGCATCGAGATCAGCGGCATGAGGACATCTCCGACGAGGGAGTTGACGACAGCGGCAAAAGCGGTGCCGATGACCACAGCGACGGCAAGGTCAATGACATTGCCCTTCATGATGAATTCCTTGAATCCTTGTAACATGCGCCCCAATGTACCGCTTGTCGTACTGAATGCAATGGATACTTGGCGGCTTTTAGGGAAACAGCTCAAAGATAATCGGGTGCTGCGGGCAGTCCGTAGTAGGTTTCCAGCGCCTTCACACCGCTGTTGTACATGTCGGCCGCGTCGGATTTGCCGATGAAACGCAGGTGCCATGGCTCGGGCGAATATCCCGTAACGTCTTCCTGTCCCGGCTGGTAGCGGACCACAAAACCGAAGCGGTGGGCGTTCTGCGCGGCCCAGCTGCCGGCGGCGGTGTCCGCGAAGCAGGCGCTGAGGTTGCAGGCGCCGCTGCTGTCACCGATGTCCAAGGCGAGGCCGGTCTGGTGTTCCGAGTAGCCCGGGCGCGCCGAGACCTCGTCGGCCCCGGCCTTGCCATTGACATTGACCCAGTGCTGGTAAGTGGAGACCTGCGTGTCGTAGGAACGGAAGCCGCTCACGATGGTCATGCCGACGCCCTCCGCAGCGGCAGCGGCGAACATTTCCTCGGTGGCAGTGGCGGCGGCCGCGCGCAACTGGGCACCGGCGCCGCCCGGACCTGTGGTCACGTTGGGGGAGCGCAGGTCAGCCGGGTAGTAATCCATCGGTTCCAGCGGCCGGTCTTTATTAACAACGACGTCGATGCTCGCCGGATCGTCGTGACCTTCCGCGCCGGGCTGGTCGGCTTGCTGGTCCGGCTCCTCCGGCTGTTCGGGCCCGCTGGTCTCCTCCGGCGTCGCAGGGACCTGGGGATCGTCCGTCTCGGGCACGCTGGTTTCTCCCGGTTCCGGGGCTGCCGTTCCCTCATCGCGCCCCGCCCCCGAAGGCGAGGGTGACGACGTAACTGCGGATGACGCCGTCGTACTTTGGTTGGAAGGTTCAGGGGAAGGACCCGCGCAGCCGGCAAGAACGGCAAGGACCGCGGCCATGGTCATTGTCCTGATGGCAGTCCTGCTGTTCATCTCAGGTCTTCCGCAGCAGCATTCGGCGGACCGAGTGGTCCGCGTCCTTGGTGAGCACCAGTTGTGCCCGGCCCCGGGTGGGAAGCACGTTCTGCTCCAGGTTCGGCTCATTGATGCGGCGCCAGATGCTCAGCGCCGTTTCCACGGCTTCCTCGTCCGTCAGCGAGGCGTAGCGGTGGAAATACGATTCCGGATTCGCGAACGCGGAGGTGCGCAGCTTTTGGAACCGGTTGACATACCACTGTTCAATATACGAGGTCTTGGCGTCCACATAAATGGAGAAGTCAAAGAAATCGCTCAGCGCCAGGCCGGAGCGGCCGTCTGCGCGGGGCCGGGCCGGCTGCAGCACGTTCAGCCCCTCGACGATCAGCACGTCGGGACGGCGGACCACAATTTCCTTGCCCGGGACAATGTTGTAGGTCAGGTGCGAGTACCAGGGGGCCCGGACTTCCTCGGCGCCGGACTTGACCTCGCTGACAAAGCGCAGCAGCGCACGGCGGTTGTAGGACTCTGGGAAGCCCTTGCGGTCCATCAGGCCGCGGCGCTCCAGCTCCTCGTTGGGATAGAGGAAACCGTCCGTGGTAATCAACTCGACGTTGGGGGTGCCCTCCCAGCGCCGGAGCATCTCGCGCAGCACTCGGGCGGTGGTGGATTTACCGACGGCGACCGAACCGGCGACGCCGATGACAAAGGGAGTGCGGCGGGTCTGTTCGCCCAGGAAGGTGGTGGTGGCTTTGTGCAGCTCGCCGGCTGCTCCCACGTAGAGGTTCAGCAGCCGGGACAGCGGGAGGTAGACCTCGCGGACCTCGTCCATGTTCAGTTGTTCGCCCAGACCGCGCAGCCGCTCGATGTCTTCCTGGTTGAGGGGCTGTTCAATCTCGTTGGAAAGCCGGGACCATGTTTGCCGGTCCAGCTCGACAAAAGGTGTGACGTTACTCTCACCATTGGACGACGCCGTCTTCGGTGTCTCTTCACTCACTTAACGAATTGTGCCTGTTGGGCGGCACATTACCCAAAATCAAGACGACGTATACCCGGCGGCCGGAATATGGTGCTAGCTGGTGGTGCCGCGTTTCATGCCCGTCCGGTGCGACTCTCCGGCGGTGGGGCAGGTACGCTTTATGGCATGTGTGGAATCGTAGGTTATGTAGGCCGCCGCGACTTGCCGGCCGGAAGCAGCAATGCTGATCTTGCTCCTGGAATTGACAGCCACAGCGCCCTCGACGTGGTGCTGGAAGGACTGCGGCGCCTGGAGTACCGCGGGTATGACTCTGCCGGCGTTGCCGTTATTGCCGACGGCGGGATTGAGTCCCGCAAGAAGTCCGGCAAGCTGAGCAATTTGGTCACCGAGCTGGAAGAGCGTCCGCTGCCGGTGTCGCTGACCGGCATTGGCCACACCCGCTGGGCCACGCACGGCGGGCCGACCGACCAGAACGCCCACCCGCACCTGGCCGATGACGGCAAGCTCGCCGTCATCCACAACGGCATCATCGAAAACTTCGCCGAGGTCAAGGGATCGCTGCTGGCCAAGGGCCACACCTTCCTCTCGGAAACGGACACCGAAGTAGCCGCCGTATTGCTTGGCGACATCTACCGCTCGCTGGTTAAGACCAGCGGCGGCAAGGCCGTCCTGGCCGAGGCCATGCAGCAGGCCTGCCAGAAATTGGAAGGTGCGTTCACGCTGCTGGCCATCCACGCCGATGAGCCCGACGTCGTCGTCGCCGCCCGCCGCAACTCGCCGCTGGTAGTCGGCCTGGGCGAGAACGAGAACTTCCTCGGCTCCGACGTGTCCGGCTTCATCGACTTCACCCGCCGCGCGGTGGAACTGGGCCAGGACCAGATTGTCACCATCACCCCGGACAGCTTCGAGATCACCGACTTCTTCGGCAAGCCGGCCGAAGGTACCGAATTCCACGTGGACTGGGACGCTGCCGCCGCGGAAAAGGGCGGCTTCCCCTCCTTCATGGAGAAGGAAATCAACGACCAGCCCGAGGCCGTGGGCCAGACCCTGCTGGGCCGCTCCGACGCCGATGGCCGGCTCACGCTGGACGAGGTCCGGATCGACCCGGCAGAACTGAAGAACGTCAACAAGATCATCGTGCTCGCCTGCGGTACCTCCGCGTACGCCGGGCAGGTGGCGAAGTACGCCATCGAGCACTGGGTCCGGATCCCCACCGAGGTGGAGCTCAGCCACGAGTTCCGCTACCGCGACCCGATCGTGGACGAGCGCACCCTGATCGTCTCGATGTCCCAGTCCGGCGAGACCATGGACACCCTGATGGCCGTGCGCTACGCCAAGGAACAGGGCGCCAAGACTTTGGCGATCTGCAACACCAACGGCTCCACAATTCCGCGTGAATCCGACGCGGTGCTCTATACGCACGCCGGCCCGGAGATCGCTGTTGCCTCCACCAAGGCGTTCCTGGCGCAGATCACCGCCGCTTACCTGCTGGGCCTGTACCTGGCGCAGCTGCGCGGCATCAAGTTCCAGGGCGAGATCAAGGACATCCTCTCCGACCTGGCCGCCATCCCGGCCAAGATCCAGTCCGTCCTGGACAACGCGGACCAGATCAAGAAGCTGGCCCGCGAAATGGCCGAGACCCGCTCCGTGCTGTTCCTGGGCCGCCACGTCGGCTTCCCGGTAGCCATGGAAGGCGCGCTGAAGCTCAAGGAACTGGCCTACATCCACGCCGAAGGCTTCGCCGCCGGCGAGCTCAAGCACGGCCCGATCGCGCTGATCGAGGAAGGCCAGCCGGTCTTCGTCGTCGTGCCCTCGCCGCGCGGACGCCACTCGCTGCACTCCAAGGTAGTCTCCAACATCCAGGAGATCCGGGCCCGCGGCGCCAAGACCATCGTCATCGCCGAAGAGGGCGACGAAGCGGTCAAGGCCTACGCAGAGCACGTCTTCTACATCCCGGAGACCCCGACGCTGCTCGCACCGCTGCTGGCCACCGTGCCGCTGCAGATCTTCGCGTGCGAACTGGCCAATGCCAAGGGCTACGACGTGGACCAGCCGCGCAACCTGGCCAAGAGCGTCACCGTCGAGTAGAGGCTGCAAGCCATTACTGACGTAAACAATAGCTGTCCGATGGGATCTCCCAACGGGCAGCTATTGTTCATTCAAGGCCTGAGCGGCCGCTGTGAGGATAGGTTTGAAACATGATCGTGGGAATCGGCGTTGATGTGGTGGAGGTGTCGCGCTTCCGGAAGCAGCTGGAGCGGACACCGGGACTGGTGGACCGGTTGTTCACGCCCGCCGAGCGGGTGTTGAATACGCGCTCCCTGGCAGCACGTTTTGCCGCCAAGGAAGCCATTGCCAAGGCGCTCGGAGCACCCGCAGGGATGAACTGGCAGGACTGCACAATATGCATTGACGACGGCGGAGATCCGTACCCCGAGTTCTCCGGGACCGTGGCGGCGGCGGCCGAAGCCAAGGGTGCGAAGTTCTGGCACCTGTCTATGAGCCACGACGGCGACCTGGCTACAGCGATGGCTGTCGCTGAGAGGTAGCTCCCGGCTGCCTGCCCTCGGCGGGCACGTTTAGTACGGGCGGTTCTCCCGGGCGGATTCTCGAGCACGGCCTGGCGCGTACATGACGGTGACCAGCTAGACCTACCGGCGCGGCGGGCTGGGGGAGTGCCTAGACCTGCCAGTGCTCTAGACTCACGTTCGTGCCCACTGAACATTTCCCGGAGACTGACCCTGACGAAATTGAGTACAGCAGGTATGTTTGGCAGTTACTCAAACGGGTGGAGAAGCTTAGCCATGCGATTGAACAACATGTCGACGTGGAACCAAGGTCAAAGCTGGCCGCCGATGATTCCCGAACGCCACATTATCCCGTATCGAGCTACGGCTATGGTCAGCTCCTTGCGGCTCTCGGCTGCTTGGAATCCCTGGGGCACATGATCCTCCGAGAGGAGGATAAGGCGATATCAATCACCGCTGGCCCTTATGGTGCCTATGCTCTGGTGCGCAACGCTTTAGATTGTGCAGCCACTGGGCTTTGGCTGTTCGAGCCGGGCAGTTCCACTCTTCGGGTTAAGAGGAGGATCATGCTCGAGGTGGACGAAGTGAGGAACGGGGCGGCGCTTCGTCAGTCGGTTGGGGAGCCTCGTTGGAAGGCTTGGCAGGAAAGTTACCGGGAGCGCCTGCATGAAGTCGCCGAGATTGCAGAGCTTGGGGCGTGGGAGCCGCTGGGTAAAGAAGGACGAATGCCGACCATGACGGGAATGCTGAAAGAGCTTGAACGTTATCACGAGAATGTAATCATGCCGTGGCTCTCAGCATGGCAACTGGCTAGCGGCCACGCCCACGGAAAGCTTTGGGCGCAGCTGGCCTCTCACCAGCTCGACGAGCTAGCCGAAACCCGTACCGAAACGGGGGCAACGTTCAGAGTCACCATCAGGTATGGGATGCTTGCGGTCTTGTTGCATGAGGCTGTCCAGTTGATTGAAACAGCAGGCGCACGTTACCTGGCGCTCTGCCGCAGTCTCAAATAGGGCTGGGGGAGTGCCCGCTCCGCTAGGGTTTCGCGCCCTGCCCACCCCGTGCGAATTGAGCCACCAGCTCGCCCACCGGCGAGATAAGGGTTGGACTCGGCTCGTCCTTGCCTTCTGGCGCGGAGCCGAATACGCGCGCTGCAAAAGCGACTCGCATCTGGTCCCTCAGCGTCTCGTCGCCCACGGGATCTACGTATCCGTCGAACGTCAGTAGCTGGACCTTGATGGTTGCCGCCCAAGTGCTTAAATTTCGGTGATGCGCGGCCTGGCGTCCGAGATAAGTGGCCAGGCCGAGCACACCAGCGAGGAGCGCAATTCGGAAAAGGGCGTGGCCCGTTTCGGCATCCTTGTCCGGACCAAAGTAGAAGGACAAAAGGACCGCAGCAATGATAGTGACGATCGTCCAAAAACGAAACTTCTTTGCCGATTTCGATTCCGTGTCAGCGAGGTCGTTGAACTGTTTGGTCAGCTTAGACCCTGCAGCGAAGCCCGCAGCGTTGCGCGCATCTTCCGCCGCCTTCTGTGCCTCTCGCACTGCTGCACCGGCCTCTCGCGTGGCCACCCGTAGCCGATGCGATAGTTCCATCTGTTCAAGGCGCTCTATCACCAAGCCAACGGTTCTCCGGTCGTTGCGAACCTGGGCAGCGGCAGCTGCCCTCGGACCACCTTGGTCGCCACTGAACCTGCCTTCCCGTTCTTTGGCGCTCTTCTCCACCCTCCGCAAGTAGCGGTCGAGAAGTGCGAGCAACTTCTCGCTCCATAACTCAATGTTGACTGAGTCGCGTTGACGTATAGCTGTGGCCAGTTGCTCGATGGTCGTGCGGTAATCCAAAACCTGCTGGTCGTTCGCAAGGAAGTTGTCGGCATGGGTTTCCGCGAACTGGAAATCGTCGCTGAGTACGTCCCACCAGACTTGGAGCAGGTCTAGGACGCGTTGATTAGCTTCGCGGTCTTCCATTACTAGTGCATCTGTTGCTTCCCTGTACGCCTGATTCAGGCTTTCGATCCCGGGAGTCAATTCAGTCCGCTGCATACTCGTGTCCACGGTCTTATTCCATCACGTCTGCCGACCTGTCTTCCGTTTGAACAGAAACGGCAGCAATGCTCCTTGGCGGTGCTTGGGGACAAGATTCGGAGCATGGGCGTGTGAGTGGTATGCCGTCACCAGCTCCTGAACGGTGGCTGCATCGACATTTACGTTCCTAAGTAGCGCGTCACGCACCCATTCCGACCGCAAGAGGCTGCTGATCCGCATTCGGACGGCAATTCTGGGCGGTGAGTCGGCCAAGAAGTCCCACGCCATTGGTCCACGGAAATCCGGCCTGTTGAGCAGTTCCTGAAAGGCCGAGGCGGTGTAATGATCCCCGGCAGCTTCAAAACTTCGTTTTGCCTGCGCTGTAATCACGCGGTAGGTCCGCTCCAGAAGCAGATCCAGACGTACTTTGGCCCTCTTGGGGGCATCCGCTAACAATCCGTTGCAGTACTCCAGGACATCGATATCCGTACTTGGAGAGCAGTAGTCACGGTGCTGAGCTGCACGGGTTCGAGGCATCTGCGGTCCGTCCTGAAACGCGGAAGAATGCATGGGTAGATGTTATTGGTTGGTTCTTGAACCAACCTTGGGCGTCCGGCAGCGGCAGAGGTTAGCCCGTTGCAAGGCGTTGAAGGCGGCCTGGCAACGGGATAAGCCGCTCAATCCTCTGTTGGTACGTGTGTGTAACGGGGGCCGCGGTCATAGGGTTATTGGAATCGGGGTCGCCTAATTTCCACGTCATCCTGATGGGAGACAACAGGCTTGAGTCCGTGGACTCCCGGCAGTTCGGGGCGGTCGACGCCGCGCAAGTGGACGCGACGGTTCTCCTGGTCTTACCTTTCGGCTGACCCCGGCGAGACCAGACCTGTTTCGTAAGCGAGGACTACCAGCTGTGCACGGTCGCGGGCATGCAGCTTCGCCAGCAAACGGCTTACATAGGTGCGGGCGGTCGCGGGGCTGATAAACAGCTTCTGCGCCAGTTCGTCGTTGGACAGGCCGCGGCCGATCTGGGCGAGGACTTCGCGCTCGCGATCCGTCAGGTTCTGCAGGGGCCGGTTATCGACCTTCAGCGCAGCACCGCTGGCCAGGGACTGCATAACCTTGCGGGTGATCGAGGGCGAGAGCAGAGACTCACCCTCGGCCACGACACGGATAGCGCGGCGGAGTTCGGTGGGCGAGATGTCCTTGAGCAGGTATCCGGCGGCGCCGATCCGGATGGCATCGAAAACGTTCTCGTCCTCGTCGAAGGTGGTCAGGATCAGGACGCGCACGCCGGCCAGGGACTTGTCGGCGATGATCTTCGACGTCGCTTCCAGACCGTCCATGACGGGCATCCGGATGTCCATGAGCACAACGTCGGGCTTGTGCCGGCGGACGGCGTCCAGTCCGGTCTTGCCGTTGTCGGCCTCCGCCACGGCCTCGATGTCGCCGTCGCGCTCGGCGAGAGTGCGCAGTCCTGTGCGCACCAGTTCCTGGTCGTCGACCAGCACTATCCGGATCATGGTTCCAGTCTCGCGGGTAATTGCGCGCGGACCACAAATCCTGCCGAGGTCTTCTCCGCACTGAGGTAGCCGCCGAGCTGGGTGGCACGCTCCCGCATGCCGATCAGCCCGTGGCCGGTATGGTCAGCGGTTACCCCGGCCTCCGCCGTCGCGGACCCATGGCCGTTGTCTACTATTTGGAGCCGAAGTACTCCGTATTCCACACCGGCCGTGACCTTCACGCTGGAGGCATTGGCGTGCCGGATCACGTTGGTCAGCGACTCCTGGAGGATGCGGTAGGCCGCCGCCTCGATAGTGCCGGACAGCTCGCCGGGAGCCACCGTGACGGCGGCATCCACCTCAAGCCCTGTTTCTCGCGCCGAGCCAAAGAGTTGCTCCACACCGTCGAGGCCCACCGCGGTGCGGCCGTTGCCGGACTCCGGGGAGCGCAGCAGCTTGACCGTAGAGCGCAGCTCTTTCATCGTCTCCGAAGTAGCCGTGCGGATCTGTTCGATGGCGCGGGTGGCGGCGCCGTCGTCGTTCCCTATTGCTTCTGCGGCTACGTTGCTGTGGACCGAGATGACGGACATGGTGTGACCGATGACGTCATGCAGGTCCCGGGCCATGCGCATTCGTTCGTCGTGGATGCGCTGCTCGGCTTCGCGCGCGTGCTGGGCGGCGGTGAGCAGGTTCAGACGCGATTGCTGGGCGCGGGACTCGCGGCGCATCCGCACCGTCACGCCGAGGGCGATCGCCGCGGCGATGAGGGCAATGTTGGTGATGAGTTCGTAGCTGACCAGGTACGCAGTGGGCTGGCCTTCCTTGATGCGGAAGTAGGCGGAGACGGCGATCAGGACTGCGCCGGCGCCGGCGGCCCAGCGCGTGTGGTTTGCCTCGGCGGCGGAATAGGCGGCGGCCACGGCAGGCAGCGAGATGCCGATGGGCGGGTAACCGAGCGCGTAATAGGCGAAGATGCCGAAAATGGTCACCGCCAGAACTGTCCGCGGGAAGCGCCGCCGGGCCAGCATCAGCAGGCCGAAGCAGAGCGCGAACAGATACGCCGCCGGCTGGGCCTGCCCCGTGCCTTCCAGATCCGCGGCGATGACCACCGAGACTGCCAGCGCCATGCCGACCGCCAGCAGGGCATCGACCAGCCGGGGATGGGCCTCTTCGGTCCTGGCAGGTTTGTCCATGCTTGCCATCGTAGGAGCCTTGCCGCCGGGGCGCGTCCGCCTGCGGCTGTATTCCATTGTCGCTTTTCAACGACACCCCGGCACACAACTGACTACCGCAAGTGACGGCAGGAGGCCGATGTGGCCGGCCCGCCCACTTCCTAGCGTTGAAGTCATGGAACAAACACATAAATCTTCGCTGCACTGGCCGCTGATTCTGGGGCTTGGCGCCCTGGGCCTCATCCATCCCCTCACCCACCTGACCGGTGTTGCCGAGGCGCTTGGCGTGCGGGCCGTGGCCCCGGTCCTGATCCTCGCGACCGCGCTGGCCTGGATCCTGATTGTCGGACTGGGCAACGTCGGCCGCCCTGTCCTGACGCTCGTGCTGGCCGGCGTGGCCTACGCGGTCTACCTGGTGGTCATCAGCGCCCTCCTGACGCCGATCCTGACCGGCGAGCTGCAGGGGCCGCTGACGATGCCGTTCGTCCTCCTGCCGCTGGTACTGACCAACGCGTTCTACGGGCTGGTCGCCGGCCTGTTGGCGTGGGGCGTGCAGGAGTTGCGGCGAGGCCGGGTTGGAGTGGCCCGATGAAAAAGCGCGTTCCCAAACTCCTGGCGCTCGGCGCTGCGGTAATGCTGGCGCTCGCCGGCTGCGGGTCAATTTCGGAAGTGACCATGCCGGCGGACTTCGACCAGCCGCTGCACATCCCGCCGTTGGCCGAATCCAGGATTGACGACGACGGCACCAGGGTTTTCGACCTGACGGCCCGGTCCGGCACTACCGACTTCTCCACTGGAGCTTCCCCCACCGCTTCCGCCACCGAAACCATGGGCTTCAACGGCAGCTTCCTCGGCCCCACGCTCCGGGCCAAGCGCGGCGAGAAGGTCGCCGTGAACTTCTCCAACGAGCTGGACCGCACCACCAGCGTCCACTGGCACGGCATGCATCTGCCAGCGGCGATGGACGGCGGCCCGCATCAGGAGGTGGAACCGGGCGGTACCTGGCGCCCCGCATGGCGGATCGACCAGCCGGGCGCCACCCTCTGGTACCACCCGCATCCCCATGGCGAGACCGAGGACCAGGTGTACCGCGGCCTCGCCGGCATGTTCATCCTCGACGACGCAGACACCGCCGCTTCCGGCCTGCCCTCGGAGTACGGCGCGGACGACATCCCGGTGATTGTGCAGGACAAGCAGTTCACCGAGGACGGCCAGCTGACCCTGCAGAACGATGGCAACGAGATCGGCCTGCTAGGCAGCACGGTCATGGTCAACGGGACCATCGGCGCGCACCACACCGTGACCACCGAGAAGATTCGGCTCCGGCTGCTCAACAGCTCCACCGCGCGGATCTACAACTTCGGTTTCGAGGACGCCCGGCCGTTCCAGCTGGTGGCTACCGACGGCGGGCTGCTGCGCTCGCCGCTGTTGCAGCGCAACATCCAGCTCTCGCCGGGGGAGCGCGCCGAGATTGTGGTGGATATGGAACCGGGAAGCACGGCGATGCTGCGCTCCTCGGAGCCTGACCTTGGTGCCGTGGCCGCGCCGTTCGCCTTCGGTGCCAACGATTCCTTCGACGTCCTGGAGTTGCGCGCCGCCGGCGAGTTGGCGCCGTCGTCCGCTGTTTCCCCGACCCTGAGCGAATTCGGGATCGACGAATTCGACGCCTCCGTGACCCGCACTTTCGAACTCGAGGGACGCAAGATCAACGGCCGGACCATGGACATGGGCCGGATCGACGAGACCGTCACCGTCGGCGCCACCGAGGTGTGGGAGGTGCGCAACAAGAACCTGTTCCCGCACAATTTCCACATCCACGACTTGCAGTTCCAGATCCTGAGCATCGACGGCGACGCCCCGCCCGCCCGCCTGGCCGGCCGGAAGGACACGGTGTACCTGTCGCCGCAGAAGACCTACCGGCTGATCATGACCTTCGAGGACTACGCGGATCCGCAGCTGCCGTACATGTTCCACTGCCACCTGCTGCTGCACGAAGACGAGGGCATGATGGGCCAGTTCGTTGTGGTCGAGCCGGGCTACTCCGCCGGTTCAGTTCCAACCAACGACGGCGGTGCTCACCACGCGCACTAGCCCCACCACTGCGGCAGCGGAAGCTACCGGCTAGGATCTGGTCATGGGAGACGAGGATGTTTTCGAGGGACCTGCGGTAGAACTGCCTGAACCGATGCAGCGCTCGCGGGCGCTTTACCGGCCGGAGTCCGAAGTCCAGCGGCCGGTCCGGCACGCGCGTGGGTACGCGCCGTTCCTCGCCTTCTGCAAGGAACAGGACGTGGGCGCAGGGCAGCTGGCATCCGATCCGGCCCGGCTCGTGAAGTTCCTGCACTCATCCGGCGCCCGGATTGCCGCTGACAGCGCGCTCGAAGCCGCGGCGGGAGTGTTCGCCGGAAACGTGCTGGCCAGCCTGAGGCCGGACGCCCAGTGGCGGACTTTCGAGGGCAGTTCACCCACCGTCGGAAACGATGACCTGCAGTTCGAGATCGAGGGCCTGCCCGCCCGGATCCGCGATGCCGATGCCGAGTGGCTGCAGGGCTTCATCTCCGTCATCCAGGAGTGGGAAAGCGAAGAGGCAGAAAACCTGCCCGCCATGCAGCTGCGGCCGGCGCAGCCGGCGCCAGGCCAACCTCCGTATAGCCGGCCGGCTCTGCCTGTGCAGGAGTTCAGCTCGCCGGACGGGCCGCCCATTCCGTACGGGAGCAGGTGGGGCGAGGACGGCCCGCCGCCGGAGGCCTACAGCCTGGACAGCAATACCGAGCGCTTCGCCGGACTGCACACCGTGGCCCGCGCGCTGATCGAGCACCTTGGCGAGGTATACGACGTCGATGTGGATCCTGCCCCTGAGCACGTGCCGGATCTGCTGGTGCACTCCGATGAGGTGCGGGAAGCGGTCCGTCTTCGTCCCCGCGACCCTGGCGCCGCGGTCCTGACTATCGGGTTTACCAGTTACCCCGGCGTGGTGGTGCACGCCGGACTGCTGCACGAGTTCATTTTCCCGTCCTGCGGCTGCGACGCCTGCGACGAAACTGCCGAATCAGAGGCCGACCGGCTGGAGCGGCTGGTGCTTGCGGTCGCCGCCGGCGGCTACGGCGAGCGGTATCCGGTGGGCCAGCGCGGGTGGAGCGAATATGCGTTGACGGCGGCGGACGGCTCCTGGGAGGAAGGCGGCAGGGGCGAGCCCGATGCCGTCGCCGGGATCCGGCTCCGCGAGGCTGAGCTGAAGCTGCAGGAAGTGCCGGAGGGCTGGCGTCCCTGGCCGTTGCGGACCAGCTGACCCTCAGGTTCCTCTCAGGCGCGGATAAAGATTGCCGAAGCGGCGACGGATTCGACCATCAGGTCGCTGAGTCCGACGACGACGTACCAGTACGTGCGTCCCCGCACCGCTCCGGTATCCACGAATTTCTCGGGGTTGCCGCGGCGGCGGTGGACGCGGCGCAGGGCCCCGGCCTGCGAGGGGATGAAGGCCGCGGAATCCGCCTTGGCTTCCCAGCGGTAGATGGCGTAATGCCGCGGCAGGGTCCCGCTGTTGGAGCCGCGCCAGATGAGCTCGACGCCGGAGCCGTTCCAGCGCGCACTGCTGATCACGGGGGTGTAGGGACGCTGGGCGCCCAGATGGGACATGACCGGCGTCATGGCCACCCGCTTGTAGTACTTGTCCTTCACCAGGGTGATGCTGCCCAGCTTGTTGGCCCGCACGGACTTGGCCGAGAAGTAGACCTGGCCGCTGACCCGCGCCGTCGCCCGGCACTTGGCGGTGTGGTTGTACAGCTCCCGCCGGTCCTGCCAGTCGGCGCCCTGGGCAGGGTCGCCGACCTTGTAGGCGGCCTCGCCGATGTAGAGCTTGCAGCTGGTGCCGCTGACCTGGGCCGACCACCAATTGACCAGCGTGTTGTAGTCCGCGGCCGGATTGCCTTGGTGCCAGTAGAGCTGCGGCACTACATAGTCCAGCCAGCCCTGCTTCACCCAGAGCCGCGAGTCGGCGAAGATGCCGTCGTAGCTCTGGAACCCGGAGGTCGCGGAGCCGCGGCTGTCCGTCGACTGGTTGCGCCAGATGCCGAACGGGCTGATGCCGAACAGCATCCGCGGTTTGGTGGCGGCGATCCTGGCGCTCAGGTCGCGGACAAAGACGTTCACGCTGCGCCGCCGGAAGTTCGCCAGGCTCTCACCGGGCAGCCGGTAGGCGTTGTAGGCGGCCGAGTCCGGAATGCTTTGGCCGGTGACCGGATAGGGATAGAAGTAGTCGTCCAGATGCACGCCGTCGACGTCGTACTTCGCCACGACTTCCGCAATCACCTTGATGATGAAGCTGCGTACTGCGGGAATGCCGGGGTTGTAGTAGCGGCGGCTGCCATAGGCGAAGGTCCAGCTGGGGTTCTTCCGCGCGGGGTGCCAGGAGATCAGATCGGCCAGGTTTGGGGTCATGCCGGCTCGGAACGGGTTGAACCACGCGTGTAGGTGCAGGTTCCGGGCGTGGGCCTGGCTGACCGCGTAGGCCAGCGGATCGTAGCCGGGGTTCCTCCCTTGGGTGCCGGTCAGGTAGCGGGACCACGGTTCGCCGACCTTGGACGGCCAGAAGACGTCGCCGGCCGGGCGGACCTGCAGCAGCACGGCATTCAGGTTCCGGCTGCGGGCCAGGTCCAGCCAGCCGCGGAGCTCGGCCTGCTGGACGGCCGCGGTCAGACCGGAACGGGACGGCCAGTCGATATTGACCACGCTGGAGAGCCAGAAGCCGCGGAACTCGTGCTTCGGCGCGTCCGTGACCCGCGCGCGCTCCCGCGTGGTGATGCGGTAGACCCTGTTGAGGACGGCCGCGGCGAGGCTGACCTCGAGCGGCCGTGGTCCTGCCGCCGTCACCGCCCTGGAGAGGCTGCCGCCGAGCAGGCCTGCGGCGCCAAGCACGGTTAAGGCCGCCGCAGTGTTGAACTGCCGCCGCGAAAATGTTGTCCCCAAATCGCTGCCAGTCATGGCCAGCTCACCTCGATAAAGAATGCTGCTAGCTCAACGATACGCTTGCGATCATCACCGCAACAGGGGAGTGTTGAAGACGTGTTCGAAGGAGAATAAGCCATGACAGCACCGAATGAATACGCCAGTGTCCGGTACCTCGTCGATGACGTTCAGGCCGCCGTCGACTTCTACACCGCGCACCTCGGCTTCACCGTCAACATGCAAGCACCGGCCTTTGCGGACGTGGTCCGCGGCCCGCTGCGGCTGCTGCTCTCCGGACCCGCGAGCTCCGGTGCCCGCGCCACCCCGGCGGATTACACCGCTCCCGGAGGCAACCGCATTCACCTGATTTTTGAGGACCTCGACGCCGAGATCGAGCGGCTGCGCAATGCCGGCCTCTCGTTTCGCACCGAAGTGGTGGCCGGACCTGGCGGGCGCCAAATCCTGCTCGCCGACCCCGCGGGAAACCTGATCGAACTGTTCGAATCCGCCCAGCGGCCCTGACCTGAGCAAACGACTATCGAAAGGCACGCCTCATGACGACCAAGATTTCCAAGGGCATCGCCACGCTGCTGGCGCTGTGCGCACTGCTCCTGACCGGCTGCGACAACCCCAGCGAGGACGAAGGGAACAACCAGGACGTCCAGCAGGAACAGAACGAGAACAACGGCGAGGAGCAAGAGAACGACGGCGGCGGTGAAGAAGGCGGCAACGAACAGGGCGGCGAAGGCGGCGGCCAAGAAGGCGGCGAAGCCGACGACTAGCCGATAGCTTCCCGAACGTCACCCGGGCCGGAGACTTTTCACGTAGGCGTAGGCTTCATCGACAGCACGGGACCAGCGTTGCCCGGTTTCCTCCGGATCGTCGGAGACTGCAGGGTAGGCCACCCATTCCTTCATGGTCCGCGTTCCCATGGTGACCGGCTCTGCTTCGCCGGCGGCAACGGCCGCTTCCGCCCGGTGCCGCGGGATCTTCACGATCAGCCGGTCGCTGCCGCCCAGGAACGCGAAGATCTTCCCGCCCACTTTCATGCCGGGGCTGCGGAACATGGTGCCGCGTTCGACCAGAGGATCCTCGGAAAACCGCACCGCCAGCGTATCCAGGAGGGCAAGCGAAGCCTCGTGGCTTGGCCGGTGCCGGTCCGTCATAATCCGGTCCTTCCTTCCTGCATCGGTGGGATTAGAGCGTCAGCCGCTTCCCGCCGTCGTAATTCGTCCGATGTTTCCGAATCATCATCAAACTGTCTTTCGCATACTGTATGAAAGATACAAGAGCGTCTAGCGTCAGGAGCAGTACATGGAAGTTTGGCCCGGAGAAGCCTATCCGCTGGGTGCCACTTACGATGGCAACGGAACCAATTTTGCCCTCTTCAGCGAGGCAGCTGAGCGTGTTTACCTTTGCCTGTTCGACGAGGACGGCGAAGAAACCCGGGTTGAGCTCAAGGATGTAGACGGCTACGTCTGGCACTGCTACTTGCCGCAGATCCTGCCCGGCCAGAAGTACGGTTTCCGCGTGGACGGACCCTATGACCCCGCGAACGGGCAGCGCTGCAACGTCAACAAGCTGCTGCTGGACCCGTACGCCAAGGCCGTGCACGGGGAGATCGACTGGGACCAGTCGCTGTTCGGTTACAACTTCGGCGATGAGAACTCGCGCAACGACGAGGACTCGGCCGAGCACATGATGATGGGCGTGGTGGTCAGCCCGTTCTTCGACTGGGACGGGGACCGCAAGCCGCGCATTCCCTACCACCGCTCGGTCATCTACGAGGCGCATGTGAAGGGCCTGACGCAGCTGCACCCGGACATCCCCGAGGAGCAGCGCGGCACTTACGCCGCCATCGCGCATCCGTCGGTGATCGCGCACCTGCAGAAGCTCGGCGTCACCGCGATCGAGCTGATGCCGGTGCACCAGTTCGTCAACGACAGCACGTTGCAGGAGAAGGGCCTCTCCAACTATTGGGGATACAACACCATCGGCTTCTTCGCCCCGCAGAACACCTACTGCTCCACCGGGGACGCCGGGCAGCAGGTGCAGGAGTTCAAAGCCATGGTGCGCGAGCTGCATCTGGCCGGCATCGAGGTCATCCTGGACGTGGTCTACAACCACACAGCGGAGGGCAACCACATGGGCCCCACCCTGTCCTTCCGGGGCATCGACAACTCCGCGTACTACCGCCTCATGGAAGATGAGAAGCAGTACTACATGGACTACACCGGCACCGGCAACTCGCTCAACGTGCGCCACCCGCATTCGCTGCAGCTGCTGATGGACTCGCTGCGCTACTGGGCCACGGAGATGCACGTGGACGGTTTCCGGTTCGACCTGGCCTCCACGCTGGCGCGCGAGTTCTACGACGTGGACCGCCTGTCCACCTTCTTCGAACTCTGCCAGCAGGACCCGGTGGTTTCGCAGAGCAAGCTCATTGCGGAGCCGTGGGACGTTGGCCCCGGCGGCTACCAGGTGGGCAACTTCCCGCCGCTGTGGACGGAGTGGAACGGGCTCTACCGGGACACCGTACGGGACTTCTGGCGCGGCGAGCCCTCTACTCTGGGCGAGTTCGCCTCCCGCATCACCGGTTCGGCTGACCTGTACGAGGACTCCGGCCGCCGCCCGGTGGCCTCGATCAACTTCGTCACCGCCCATGACGGCTTCACGCTGCGGGACCTGGTCTCCTACAACGAGAAGCATAATGAGGCCAACGGCGAAGACAATAACGACGGCGAATCCCACAACCGCTCGTGGAACTGCGGTGTGGAGGGGGAGACGGACGATCCGAAGGTGCAGGGCCTGCGCGCCCGGCAGCAGCGGAACTTCCTGGCCACGCTGCTGCTGAGCCAGGGTGTGCCGATGATCGCGCACGGCGACGAGCTGGGCCGCACCCAACAGGGCAACAACAACGTGTACTGCCAGGACTCCGAGCTGTCCTGGGTGGACTGGGACAAGGTGGACCAGCCGCTGCTGGAGTTCGTCGCCGCGGTGAACAAGCTGCGCACCGAGCACCCCACGTTCCGCCGCCGTCGTTTCTTCGACGGGCGGCCGGTGCGCCGGGGCGAGGGCGAGGCGCTGCCGGACATTGTCTGGCTGACCGCGGACGGCACGCTGATGGAGCCCGAGGACTGGGATGCGGCGCTGGGCCGGTGCATCGGCGTATTCCTCAACGGCCAGGGGATTCAGGGCCGGGACGAGCGCGGGCAGCGGATCACGGACGAGAACTTCCTGATCTACTTCAACGCGGACGACAACGACATGGAGTTCGTCCTGCCGCCCAAGGAGTACGCGGCCAAGTGGGACGAGGTCATTGACACCGCCGGTAAATTTGCCGACTCCAAGCCAATTGCGGCCGGAAAGAAGATGACGGTGCAGGCCAAGGCGATGGTGGTGCTGCGGGCCTACACGCCGCCGGCCGACGAGCCTGACCATTCCGTGGCGGCGTCGCTGGCGGCCATGGCCGATGCCAAGGGCAGTGGCAAGGGGGTTGCATGAAAACGCCGCTCTCCACCTACCGGCTGCAGATCCGCGAGTCCTTCAACCTGTTCGACGCCGCGCGACTGGTGCCGTACCTGCGCGAGCTCGGCGCGGACTGGGTGTACCTCTCGCCGATCCTCGCCGCCGAGCCCGGCTCGGACCACGGGTACGACGTCGTCGACTTCGCCGTGGTGGACCCGGCGCGTGGCGGTGCCGAGGGGCTGAAGGCGCTCTCCGAGGCCGCGCATGCAGCCGGGATGGGCGTGCTGGTGGACATTGTGCCCAACCACATGGGCGTGGCCACGCCGGTGAACAACCGCTGGTGGTGGTCACTGCTGGCCGAGGGGCGCGGCTCGCGGTATGCGGAGGCCTTCGACGTCGACTGGGACGCCGCGGGCGGGAAGCTCCGGCTGCCGGTCCTGGGCGACGGCGGCGCGGAACTGGACGTCTTGGAGCTGGTGGACGGCGAACTGCGCTACTACGAAAACCGGTTCCCCGTGGCCGCGGGAACGGCCGATGACGGCGCCGATGCCCGGACGGTTCATGAGCGCCAGCACTACCAGCTGGTGAACTGGCGCCGGGCGGACAGCGAGCTGAACTACCGCCGGTTCTTCGGCGTGAACTCGCTCGCCGGGGTGCGCGTGGAAGTGCCGTGGGTGTTCGAGGAATCGCACGCTGAAATCAGGCGCTGGTTCACCGAGGGCTTGGTGGACGGGCTGCGCATCGACCATCCGGACGGCCTCGCGGATCCCGGCGGCTACCTGCGCCAGCTGCACGAGCTGACCGGCGGCGCGTATGTGCTGGTGGAAAAGATCCTGGAACCGGGGGAGAGCCTGCCTGCGGGCTGGTTCTGCCACGGCACCACCGGGTACGACGCGCTCGCGGACGTGGACCGGCTGTTCGTGGACCCGGAGGGCCGGGAGCAGCTGACCGAAGTGGCCCCCGTGGAGCCCTACCGGCACATGATCCACGACACCAAGCGCGCCATCACGGACGGCATCCTGCGCTCCGAAGTGCTCCGGCTGACCCGGCTCATCCCGGCCGAGGCGGATCTGGAGCAGGAGATTGCGGCGGACGCGCTCGCCGAACTGCTGGCCTGCTTCCCGGTCTACCGCAGCTACCTGCCGCAGGGCGCAGAGTACCTTGAGGAAGCGGTGATCGCCGCGCAGGTCCGCCGCCCGGATCTGGCCGAGACGATCACCGCCCTGCAGCCGTTGCTGAATCCTGAAGGCGAGCTGACGGCGCTGGCCGTCCGCTTCCAGCAGACCTCGGGCATGGTGATGGCCAAGGGGGTGGAGGACACTGCGTTCTACCGCTACTCGCGGCTGACCTCGCTGAACGAGGTCGGCGCGGACCCCTCCATCTTCGCCATCGAGCCGTTCGACCTGCACACCAAGCTGGTCCGCCGGCAGCTGGAACAACCGCTGGCCATGACCGCGCTGAGCACGCATGACACCAAGCGCAGCGAAGACACCCGCGCCAGGATCAGCGTCCTCTCCGAGATGGCCGGCGAGTGGTCCGGAAAGTTCGCGGAGCTGGATGCGGCCGCGCCGCTGGGTGACGTGCCGTTCGCGGACCTGCTGTGGCAGGCGGCCCTGGGCGCGTGGCCTTTCAGCCGCAAGCGCGCTCACGCCTACGCGGAGAAGGCAGCGCGTGAAGCGGGTAACAGCACCTCCTGGCTAAACCCGGACGAGCAGTTCGAACAACAGCTGCACGCCGCCGTGGATGCAGCCTTCGACAACCCTGAGGTCAACCGGATCCTGAGCACCCTGGCGGAAGAGACCAAGCTGCCCGGCTGGACCAACTCGCTCTCGGCCAAGCTGGTGCAGCTGACCATGCCCGGCGTTCCGGATGTCTACCAAGGCACCGAGTTCTGGGACCATTCGCTGGTGGATCCGGACAACCGACGGCCGGTGGACTTCGATGCCCGGCACAAAGCCCTCGCCCGCCTCGGCGAGGGGACGGTTCCCGCCATCGACGAGGGTGCCCAGGTTAAGATGCTGGTGGTGGCCCGGGCTTTGCGGCTGCGCCGCGACCGTCCGGACCTGTTCACCGGCTATGAAGCGGTCAACGCCGAGGGCGCCGCCACGGAGCATGTCTTCGGTTTCGACCGCGGCGGAGCCATCACGCTAGTCACCCGATTGCCGCTGGGACTGCAGCGCGGCGGCGGATGGCGGGACACCGCCGTCGTTATTCCGGCCGGACGCTACCAGGACGTGCTCACCGGGCTGGTCTTCAGCAGCACCGGGTCGCTCCCGGTGGGTGACGTTTTCGCCGGCCTGCCCGTGGCCTTGCTGGTCAAGGAGGAAGAACAGTGAGTACCGGATTTGCCCCCGCGCGCTTTGACGTCTGGGCTCCACTGGCCAAAACCGTCGAGCTGAAGGCCGCCGGACAACTGCTGCCCATGGTTCAGGGCCAGGGCGGCTGGTGGTCGCTGGCCGACCCGGCCGCGGCGCCCGCGGGGGAGACAGATTACGGCTATCTGCTGGACGGGGAAACCACGCCGCTGCCGGATCCGCGTTCGCGCCGCCAGCCGGACGGAGTGCACGGGCTGTCCCGGACCTTCGACGCCGGCGCCCACCAGTGGACGGACGGCGGCTGGCAGTCACCGGGGCTGAACGGCGGCGTGATCTACGAGCTGCACCTGGGCACCTTCACCCCGGAGGGGACGCTGGATGCCGCCGCTGCCAAGCTGGACTACCTCGCCGGGCTCGGCATCGACTTCGTGGAACTGCTGCCGGTCAACGCGTTCAACGGCACGCACAACTGGGGCTACGACGGCGTGCACTGGTACGCCGTGCAGGAAACTTACGGCGGTCCCGCGGCGTACCAGCGGTTCGTGGACGCCGCGCACCGGCACGGCATCGGCGTGATCCAGGACGTGGTCTACAACCATCTGGGCCCCAGCGGGAACTACCTGCCGCGCTTCGGCCCGTACCTGAGCGCTGCCGGCGGCAACAGCTGGGGTGACTCGGTAAACCTGGACGGCCCGGATTCGGACGAGGTCCGCCGCTACATCCTGGACAATGTGCTGATGTGGTTCCGCGACTACCACGTGGATGGGCTGCGGCTGGATGCTGTCCACGCGCTCCATGACGAGCGCGCGGTCCACATCCTCGAGGAGTTCTCGGCCGCCACTGATGAATGTTCGCGGGAGCTGGACAAGCCGTTGTTCCTGATCGCGGAATCTGACCTGAACAACCCGCGGCTGCTGGAGTCCCGGAACGTCAACGGCTACGGGCTGACCGGGCAGTGGAGCGACGATTTCCACCATGCAGTCCATGTGAACCTCACGGGCGAAACCGCCGGCTACTACGCAGACTTCGAGGGCTTGGACGTGCTGGCGAAGGTGCTCACGGAAGGCTTTTTCCACAACGGCACGTACTCATCCTTCCGGCACCGGCACCACGGCCGACCGATCAACAAGGAACGGGTGAACGCGCGCCAGCTGGTGGTCTGCACACAGAACCATGACCAGATCGGCAACCGCGCGGCAGGGGACCGGCTGTCCTCCACACTGGGCTATGGCCGGCTGGCGATGGCTGCCGTGCTGAACCTGACGTCGCCGTTCACGCCCATGCTCTTTATGGGCGAGGAGTTCGCCGCGTCCACCCCCTGGCAGTTCTTCACCTCCCACCCGGAGCCGGAACTGGGCGAGGCCACGTCGGCCGGACGGCTCCGGGAGTTCGAACGGATGGGCTGGGACCCGGACCTCGTGCCGGACCCGCAGGCCGAATCCACGTTCACCAACTCCAAGCTGGACTGGTCCGAGCCGGAGCGCGGGGACCACGCCCGGCTGCTGGCCCTCTACAAGGACCTGATTGCGCTGCGCCGGCAGGCCCCGGAACTTACGGACCCGGATTTCGCCTCGGGCCACGTGGAATTCGACCAAGACCACGGCTGGTTCATCCTGCGCCGCGGCCGGATCAGCGTGTGCTTCAACTTCGCGGACCGGCCCTGCACCGTGGATGCGGGCAACGGCCGGCTGCTGCTGGCCACCGCGGACGAAGTGAAGCTCGACGGCGTGCTGACCCTGCCGGGCAACTCCGCCGCGATCATCCGCGGGCAGGGCTAGGAGCATGATCAGGGCCTGGACCGGTCGCCAAATCCGCGCCGCCGAGCAGCCGCTGCTCGACGCCGGCCACGGCGACCGGCTCATGGCCACCGCCGCCCACGGCCTGGCCAACGCCGTGGTCCGGGCAGTACGGGAAACCCGCGGACGTACCTACGGCGCGCGGCTGGTAGTACTGGCTGGCAGCGGCAACAACGGGGGAGACGTGCTCTTCGCCGCGGCGACGCTTGCGGGCAGGGGAATGAGTACGACGGCGGTGCTCACCTCGGTGCGCAGCCACCCGCAGGCGCTGGCCGCGTTTGAGAAAGCCGGCGGGACCGTGCTGCGGTTAGCTGCTGGCGGCGACGGTACCGGCGGGGGTGCCGATGTCTCCGCCGCTGCGGCAGCCGGTCCCTTCGTCACCCCTGCCGAGGCTGCAGCCATCTGCTCCCGTGCCGATGCGCTGATCGACGGGATTCTCGGAACCGGCGCCTCCGGCGGCCTGCGCAGCCCGGCGAAGGAACTGGTGGAGAACATCATCGCGCTGGGTGCGCCGGCACTGACCGTCGCCTGCGACCTGCCCAGCGGAGTCTCTGCCGATACCGGGGAAGTCTTCGGGCCCGTCCTGCCGGCCGATCTCACCGTGACTTTCGGCGGAGCCAAAGCCGGACTGCTCACGGATCCCGCTGCCGGGTTCGCAGGCAGAGTGTTGACCATAGACATCGGCCTCGGTCCGTATCTCCCGGTACCGGAACTTCGGCGGCTGGAACCGGCGGACCTGGCTGACTGGTGGCCGGTGCCGCAGAGAACCAGCCACAAGTACACGCGCGGCGTGCTAGGAATCGTCGCCGGGTCGGCCCAGTATCCGGGAGCCGCACTGCTGTGTACGCAGGCGGCCGCGGACACGGGCGTTGGCATGATCCGCTACCTGGGTCCGCAGGTGATCTGCCGTCTGGTCAACCTCTCAACACCGGAAGCTGTCTGCAGCCAGGGCAGCGTGGGGGAGAGCCGTGCGCAGGCCTGGCTGGTGGGGCCCGGCGCGACCGGGGACCGGGACCAGCAGGCCCGTGTCAGAGACGCACTCTCTTCCGGGCTGCCGGTAGTGGCAGACGCCGGCGCGCTGGACAACTTGCCCTCCGACCTGGGCCCGCAGGTCATCCTGACGCCGCACGCCGGCGAACTCGTCCGTATTCTCGCCGAGCAGGAGGTGGAGGTGACGCGCGAGCAGGTGGAGGCATCGCCGTCGGACTTTGCACGCCTTGCCGCCGGGCTCACCGGTGCCACCGTGCTGCTTAAGGGCGCAACCACCGTCATTTCCTCACCATCCGGTGCCCTCTTTACCCAGGACAACGCCACGCCCTGGCTGGCGACGGCAGGCTCGGGTGACACGCTCGCCGGGATCCTCGGCGCGCTCGCCGCCGCAGTCCAGCGCGACCTCCTGACCAACGCAGGCATTGCGGAGCCGGACCATTGGGCGGCTGTGGCTGCCATGGCCGCCGCTGTCCACGGGATTGCCGGAACCGAGGCCGCCGCCGGGGGACCCGTCGCCGCGTCGGACATCAGCCGGGCCGTGCCCGAAACCGTGCGGATGCTGCTGGAACTCCGTCAGGACGGCTGAAGCTCCCACCTGACGGCTGTACCTCGGGCGGAGTTGCGGGGATTCAGGCGGGATCGGGCGGCAGGATCCTGACGCAGCAGCGCCCAGGCGCAGGATCCAGCACCGCGGTGCAGCCCGCAGGTCCGGTCTTGCCGGTCACCGCCGACAGCAGATCCAGGTTCAGCCCGCAGATGGTGGCAGTGTGGCGTTGCGACAGGCGGTGGAAAGGACAGTTCTGCAGGACGATGCTGCCGTCCTCTTCCGTCTCGGGCTTGAACCCGTACTTCTCCAGGGCCTGCTCCAAGCTGTCCGCGTCCTTGCCGATGGAGTTCCCGGCCTCGGCGGCCACCCGCCGCAGGGACTCGTCCACCGGCGTTCCGGTGCGGTGCGAATTCTCAACGGCGGCTGCGAGGAGTTCGGCGGCCAAGTCATAATGGCGCTGGGGCAGGCTGACCGAGACTTCCCGGACCGCCGGGGCATACAGTTTGGTCGGCCGGCCTGACCCGGGTCCGCTGCGCCCGGTGAGCCGCCGGTAGCTGACGGTCAGCAGTTCTTCCCGCGCCAACCGGTCCAGATGGAAGGCCGCCGTGCCGCGCACCATGCCCAGGGCGCCGGCGACGTCGTCCCGGCTCACCGGCCCCTCCGCTTCGAGGATGTATTCGTAGACGCCACGCCGGGAGGAATCTGCTAAAGCGGCAACTGCGCTGACCGAATCGGACTCCGTGCGTGCTTTCATACCTGCGATTTTACTCTAAAAACAACAACCATTGACATAACAGCCGCGTCTTTCTAAAGTCAAGTATCACTACTTTTAGAAAGGAACGGTCATGGTCACCCACCAGTCCCGCCTAGCAGACCGCCCCGGTCTGCGCAGCCACACGCACCAGGCCTTTTTGCTGCTGCGTACCGTCTTCACCATCGCGCCGATTCTCTTCGGCCTCGATAAGTTCTTCAACGTGATGGTCGACTGGACCACCTACCTGGCCCCCATCGCGACCGACATCATCCCGGTTTCTCCTCAAGCATTCATGTATGCCGTCGGCGTTATAGAAATCCTTGCCGGCATTCTCGTGGCATGGAAGCCGCGGATCGGCTCGCTGGTCGTCGCTGCCTGGCTCGCCGGCATCATCATCAACCTGCTGCTGGTACCCGGCTACTTCGACGTCGCCCTGCGTGATTTCGGACTCCTCGTCGGCGCTCTGGCCCTTAACCGCCTGTCCTCTGACGACAAGCACTGAATTTTCGATTTGAAAGCGACCGGAGGGTAAACGCATGATGGACGAATGACGTTTGAGGCTGCGGGCAACCGCTACGAGAAGATTCCATACCGCCGGGTAGGACGCAGTGGACTGCGGCTCCCGGCGGTTTCTCTGGGCCTGTGGCACAACTTCGGCGACGACAAGCCGTTCGAAACCCAGCGTGCCATCCTGCGCCGCGCCTTCGATCTGGGTGTCACCCACTTCGACCTCGCCAACAACTACGGGCCGCCGGCCGGCAGCGCCGAGACCAATTTCGGCCGGCACATGCGCGAGGACTTCCTGCCGTATCGCGATGAACTCATCATCTCCACCAAAGCCGGCTACCTGATGTGGCCGGGCCCGTACGGCGAATGGGGATCGCGGAAGTACCTGCTCTCCAGCCTCGACCAGTCGTTGAAGCGGATGGAACTGGACTACGTCGACATCTTCTACAGCCACCGGCCGGATCCCCAGACCCCGCTCGAAGAGACCATGGGCGCGCTGGACCAGGCCGTCCGCTCGGGCAAGGCGCTGTACGCCGGCATCTCCTCCTACACACCGGAGCAGACGCGCGACGCCGCACGGATCATGCGCAGACTCGGCACGCCGCTGCTGATCCACCAGCCGTCCTACTCCATGCTCAACCGCTGGGTCGAAGACGGCAGCCCCAACCTGCTCGAAGTCCTCGAGGAAGAGGGCCTGGGCTCCATCGCTTTCTCCCCGCTGGCGCAGGGTCTGCTGACCGACCGCTACCTCGGCGGGATCCCGCACGACTCGCGGGTTGCGCAGAACAAGTCCTTCGCGGCGGACTGGCTGAATGAAGACCGGCTTTCACGTGTCCGTGCCTTGAATCAGATCGCCGCCGGACGCGGCCAGTCCCTGGCCCAACTCGCCATCGCCTGGGTGCTCCGTGAGCAGCGCAAGGGCGGCCAGGTCACCTCGGCGCTCATCGGCGCTTCCAGCGTGAAGCAGCTCGAGGACAATCTCGCCGCCGTCGAGAACCTGGACTTCTCCCTGGAGGAGATCGACATGATCGACCAGTATGCGGTGGAATCCGGCATTAACCTCTGGGCCCAGCAGTAGCGCCAGGCGCGGCGCTTCCGGCGTCGTCGGGCTCTGAAGCCACTGCCACGCCATCAGCCCGCGGGGGCTGCAGCAGGAACGTGTACTTGTCCAGCAACCGGGCCAGCAGATCCAACGCCGCGTCTATGTCCGACGGCGTCGGCATGGCCGAGTGCGGATCCAGCTGGGCGTGGGTGATGTGCTGGTCCACATAGCACTTGATCCCGGCGGTCTTCTCGGTCAGCACGGCTAGGTCCGCGCGCGGCACCGCAGGATTCAGGTGCCCGAACTTCAGCGTGTCTGCCTCTGTCTTGAAAGCAAGATCCAATTCACGACGGCGTTCTTCGGTTGCATCGCCGAGGAACCATTCACGGGTCAGCGCGCTGGGCTCTTCTGCCATCTTTTGCAGGAGCCGCTTGAACGAGCCGGTCCGGCGGTCGCCGTCGACCATGCGCCGGATTCCCAGTGCTGCGTCGCGGTGGTAGAGCATGGCCAGCCAGTTTTGCCCGTCTGGTGAAGCTGCAGCATTGCACCATCCATCGGCACTCTGGAAGCGGCTTTCGGTCTCCTGCTCTGTAGAACCCGCAGTCATCTTCAACCAGATCCGCCGGTTTTCCAGCAGCTCTGTGATTTCATTGGTGATTCGGTCCAGCAACGTAGACCAGTCCGCTGGAGGCTCCCGACGTACAGCCTGCCCCTTTTCCTTCTCCCTGCCGTGAAGTGATGGCATGAAACCATCGTGACAGCTGGCCGTGCCGGTGGGCCAGAGTGGACCCTATCGTGGGGAAGCAATCTCTCAACGCTTGCCTGCCGACATTGAATCCCAATCGTGACCGTAACAGTCCCAGTAGAGACTCGTCGTAGATGACGCTTCACCTATTCTTCTAAGGTCATTCACCCTTTTCTTGATGCATGGCCTTTGTGGTCACTCTGCGAGTCGATTTGGCCGCAGGCGCTACGCGTCCGCAAGAATCGGTAGCGTCAAGGCCGAGAATCTGCCTTGTATTTACTAGGAGCGGTTATCCCTGTGGCAATGGCCCAAATCAGTATCGAAGAATTCAGTGCGGGCACCTGGATACTGGCAACCGTGGTGGGGCTGGCGGTGTGCCTGTGGCAGCCACGGAAGCGTCTGTCGCAACCGCCAAGATACCTGCGGTATGCGCGAAAACTGCTCGCGGGCGCCCTCGGAGCCGTGGTGACCTTCATTGCTGCCAACATCGCTTTCGGAATCTACGTGGTTGCGCATCCGAGGGATCCACGCTGGTCTGATGATGCTCCGCTGTCCGCCCCATCATTGTCGGGCACTCCGATGATCGGACAGCATCTGCAACCGCTCGACTCCGTCATGGACGACGTCGTGGCGAGGATTAACGATGTCCGGGATATTCAACACGCCATTCCCGTTGCTCTCGAATTCTTCGCTGCGGCCGGGTGGGGATGCCTTGCGGTGATTCCGTTGGCACTTTTCGCCCTCGTTGTTCGGAGGAAGTGGCAAAAAGCAGAGTTCGCCCTCTATAAGCGGACCATTGAAGATCTTCAGCAGGAGCTCGACGACGTCAAGCGGTTCGTGAATTACCAGGACTAGAAATAAATAGTGCCTTGTGTGCAACTTTGCATGCTGTGCAAGGTTGGGTTTATCGTAGATGAGTGACATCGGAACAACCACCATCAGCCGACCCCTCCGGCCGGCGCGAGCTGAACAAGCGCGCCACCCGGACCGCAATATCAACGGCGGCGCTTAGCCTCGCCCGCGCCAATGGGCCCGGCGGCTTCACCGTTGACCAACTGGCCGAAGAGGCCGGAATCTCCCGCCGCACCTTCTTCAATTACTTCCCCTCCATCGAGGCTGCGCTCACTCGCCCCGTGGAAGAGTTCCTGGAAGGCGCCTTCGCACAGCTCTATGACCGCCCGGCCGACGAGCCGATCATGGACGCCGTGCTCGCCACCTTGGGCGGGGAAGTGTCCCAGGAACAGATGGCGCTGCTCTGCGAGATTTACGCCATGGGGGAGGACGATCCCCAGCTGGAGCGGATGCAGCTGCAGGTCTGGAATAAAGCCCAGCAGAAACTCGAAGAGGGCCTGCGCGTCCGCTTGCCCCAGTCCGAGAGTGACCTGCTGATCAATTCGCTCGCCGGTGCCCTGATCGCCTGCGGCCAGGCCGCAATGCGGGAAGCCGCTGCCGAAACTTCCGGCCGCTCGCCGGATCCGGGCTCGTTCCAAAAGCATCTGCTGGTGAGCATCGGGATGCTGCGCACCGGCTTCAATTCACTTTCGAAGGACTCCTGACGCATGGCCTCGTTGCTGTATTCCCTTGGCAAGTTCGCCGCCCGCAAGCGGTGGTGGTTCGTCTCGGCCTGGCTCGCCATCATGGTGGCCGTCGGCGGTTCCCTCGTTGCGTTCAGCGGCACGCTGTCCAACAGCTTCACCATCCCCGGCACCCCTGCGCAGGGCGTGCTGGATGAGCTCAAGGAGAAGATGCCGGAGGCCTCGGGTGGCCTCGGCACGATTGTCTTCACCACCGAGGACGGCGCAGCCTTCACCGCCGAGCAGGAAGACGCCATCACCGCGATCTCCCAAGAACTGACGGACAACGACGCCGTCAAGAGCGCCACCGATCCACTCGCCCTACAGACCTCCCTGGACGATGCACCGGAAATGATTGACGACGGCGAAGCCGAGCTGGACGCAGCCAAGCAGCAGCTGGAGGCTGGCCAGACCGAGCTGGACGCCGGCAAGGCTCAGCTTGCACCGGCCCAGCAGCAAATCGAGACCGCCGAGGCGCAGATCCAGCAGCTCGAGGCGGCCGGTCAAACCGCCATGGCGGAGCAGGCCCGCGCCCAGCTGGAGCCGCAGCGCGCACAGCTGGAAGCGGCCCAGGCCCAGTTGGCCGAAGCCGAGCAGCAGCTGGAAGACGGCCGCGCGGAGTACGAGTCCGGCGTCGCCGAGCTTGAAGCAGCGAAACTGCAGCAGCAGTCCTCCGAAGGCCTGCGCTTCGTTTCCGAGGACGGTTCGGCCGCCTTCGTCCAGGTCCAGTTCGAACAACCCATGATGGAGGTCGCCAAGTCCGACCGCGACCAGGTCCAGCAGATCACTGAGGCCGGCCTCGTCCCGGGTCTGCAGGCGGAGTACAGCAAGGACATCGTCGAGGACATTTCGCAGCTCTTCGGCGCCGCGGAGATCATCGGTATCGCCGTCGCCGCAGCCGTGTTGATCCTCATGCTCGGCACGCTTATCGCAGCCGGGCTGCCGCTGCTGATGGCGGTGATCGGCGTCGGTGTTGGCGTCGGCGGTACCATGGCGCTCAGCGGAGTCGTCGAAATGAGCTCCATCTCGCCGGTTCTGGCCCTGATGCTCGGCCTGGCCGTAGGCATCGACTACTCGCTGTTCATCGTCAACCGCCACCGCACGCAGCTGCTCTCCGGCGTCCCGTTGGTCGAATCGATCGGCCGCGCCACCGGCACCTCCGGCAACGCGGTGCTCTTCGCGGGCCTGACCGTGATCATCGCCCTCGCCGCGCTCGCGGTCCCGGGCATCCCGTTCCTGGCCGTGCTGGGACTCGCAGGCGCCGCAACGGTGGCGGTCGCCGTCGTCGTTGCTTTGACGCTGACCCCGGCCATGCTCTCGATCATGGGCAAGCGGATCCTGTCCAAGCGGGCCTGGGCCAAGGCCGGAATGAGCGGCCCCGCCAGTGAAAAAACCGTTCAAACAACGACGGCGGCGCCCGAGTTCCACAACGATCCCAAACGCAGCTGGGGCAAGGCCGTCACCCGTCATCCGTGGCTGTCCTTGGTGGCCGGCGTCGCCATTCTTGGACTCATGGCGGTTCCCGCCGCCGAACTGCGGCTGGGCCTGCCCGACGGCAGCTCCGAACCCGCGGACTCCACGGCATACCAGGCCTACACGCAGCTCGGCGAGAACTTCGGCGAAGGCATCAACGGTCCGCTGATCATCGTGGCGGATCTGCCGGAAGGCCTTGAAGGCACAGCCAAGGACGAGGCCCTGCTGGAGCTGTCGCAGGAACTGCGCGCCATGGACTACGTCTCCGCCGCGGTGCCTACCGGCACCAGCGAGGACGGCCGCACCGCCGTGCTGCAGGTCATCCCGGAGGAGGGCCCGGCGGCGCAGAGCACCGAGGACCTGGTCCATAACCTGCGGGCCGAAGCCGGCGCGCTTGAGGCGAGCACCGGCGTCGGGGTTTCGCTGACCGGCCAGCCCGCCATGCAGATCGACGTCTCGGACAAGCTTGCCGACGCCATGCCGGTCTACCTGGCCATTGTCATCGGGCTCTCGCTGATCCTGCTGCTGCTGGTCTTCCGCTCCATTCTGGTGCCGCTGCTGGCTACCGCCGGTTTCCTGCTGTCGCTCGGGGCGAGCTTCGGCGCCGTCGTGGCGATCTACCAGTGGGGCTGGCTGAGCGAGGTATTCGGCGTCCACCATCCCGGCCCGATCCTGAGCTTCCTGCCGATGATCCTGATCGGCGTGCTCTTCGGCCTGGCGATGGACTACCAGATGTTCCTGGTCTCGGGAATGCGCGAATCCTTCGCCCACGGCGAGGATGCGCGGACCGCGGTGGTCAGTGGCTTCAACCACGGAGCCAAGGTGGTCACGGCCGCCGCGATCATTATGGTTTCCGTGTTCGCCGGCTTCATCTTCTCCCACCTGACCATGGTCCGGCCCATCGGGTTCGCTCTGGCGCTGGGTGTGCTGCTGGATGCGTTCGTGGTGCGCATGACGCTGATCCCCGCGGCCATGCATTTGCTGGGCAAGTCCGCGTGGTGGATGCCGAACTGGCTGGACAAGATCCTGCCGGACGTCGATGTCGAAGGGGCGAAGCTGGTTTCGGGCGGTCCTGCCGCCGCCCCTGCCGACGGCGCCACGGATACGCTTGAGGAAGCAAGCGTCCGCTAACCGCAAGCTGGCATCGCTTGCACGGCGGACGGGGATTTCCGCCCGCCGTTGCAACCTTCCGGCAGGCTCGCCTGGAGATGAGGAGCACTATGCACATTCGCGACGCCACGGCTGACGATTGGCCCGGCATCTGGTCCGTTATGGAACCGATCATCCGGGCGGGGGAGACCTACACGTTGGACCCCGACAGCTCGGAAGAGTCGCTTCGCGCGAAGTGGCTGCATCTGTCCGGCCGGGGCCGCACCTTTGTAGCAATTGACGACGGCGGTGCAGTCACCGGGACTGCCGAGGTCCACCCGAACTATGGCGGTGCTGCGGCCGGGGTTGCTAATGCCGGGTTCATGGTGCACCCGGACCACGGCGGCAAAGGTATCGCGAGGGTGTTGGCCGAGCACGTTCTGGAGCAGGCACGGGCAGACGGCTACCGCGCCATGGTGTTCAACGCCGTCGTTGCTTCCAATGTCAGGGCAGTTCGGCTGTGGCAATCATTGGGCTTCGAAATCCT
This sequence comes from Arthrobacter sp. Soil_C_60, assembly GCF_057656375.1. Lineage (NCBI taxonomy): Bacteria > Bacillati > Actinomycetota > Actinomycetes > Micrococcales > Micrococcaceae > Arthrobacter > Arthrobacter sp. Soil_C_60. The sequence goes on from NZ_JBDGKM010000001.1 coordinate 319,554, forward strand.
GGCGACTATTCCGGACGCCTTTGACCATCCCGTTGAGGGGCTGGTGGGGCTGCATGTCATGCACCGGAAGCTGGATTAGCGGGCTTTCCTGACCGTGCCTGCGATGCGGTAGGAATCATCCAGAAGCTCGGTCAGCTCCTCAGCGGAGATCTGCTCCAGCCGCACCAGCACCAGCTCGGGCGAGCGTTCATGATGCGGTGTCCAGAAGAACGTATCCGGGGATGTGCCGGCGAGGGCGTCGCGTTCCCGGGTCTTGACCGTGAGCACGCCCTCCTCCCAAATGCGGGCCATTAACGTTCGCGCAAACCATGCCGGATTGCCCCAGCTGAGTCTCTCGGTGACTCCCGGAAATGACAGGCAGATGCGGCGGACGTCGTCTTCGGATTGCATGGCACCACCTTTGCATGGCGCTGGCTGGAACGTCTACGAACCTGTCCGCCAGACGTTCCGGGCGGTGCCTTTTCAGCTACTGCCGGCTTTGTCCGAGGCTCTGGGTATTTCCCCTGCGCCGACTATTGCCAGTTTGATGGAACGGCGGTCAAATGGAGAAGTCGATGCGGTAGCAGCCGTTTCGCCGAATTCATTGAGGAGGCCCAGCTTGGGGTAGCTGGAGAAGGGATCTGACATGCCGTTCTCTGCTTTGAAACCATCGGACGAGTTTCCGAAAGATCTTTCAACCCTGTCCGAGCCTGATCTGGAGGTTTTGCAGAGGCGTGTTAATGAGGAACTCTTTCGGGAGTGTAATGAACGGCTGGTAGCGGACACTGAAACGATGTTCAGATTCCACGCCGTCGCCCATGAGGTAGCCATCCGCGAAGCCTTTCGCGACCTCAGCGGTCTTTAGCTGCAAACTGCACTTCTACGCGACTGCATGTTCCTGCCGGAGTCCTGCCTGCCGGGCTCGGGAAAACCGGTGTGGAAAAGAATTTTGAAGAGAATCCGTGGAACCCGTCAGACGCTGTGAATAAGCGTCCGTATTGTCACAGCCGGATGATGGACTGAAGTCATGGCAGCGGAAGAGCGTTCGGCACCGGTTTCCGGTTCCCCGGCCCCCGGACAGGAGTCCGCGGGGCAGGAGTCCGGGGCGCAGGGGCTCACGGCGCACGGGTTTACAGTGCGCTGCCTTCAGCAGGGCCGGCCCACGACCGCCGAGCAGCGGCAGGAAGCGCTGCGCAAGGCGTTGGAGCGCCTGGACCTGCATGCTGCGCAGGACCGCAAACGCGGCCTGGCACACGCCCGCGAATACATTGCGGCCGGCAAACCGCCCAAGCACGCGACGATGGCCGGTTACATGGAGGAGATCTACGCAGAGGCCCGCGGCCCGGTCCTGGACCCGCCGACGCTGGAGTCCTACGGCGAGGACCCGCTGGCCGGGCAGGAGGTCCCGGCCCGGGTCGGGGAGCCGGAGCATCTGGGTGCCAGCGCCGGCCTCGATGACTTCGCGGCCTGGGAGCGCGAGGAAGCCTGGGCCAGTTGGCCGCCGTCCGGCCCGTTCCCCGCCAGCTGGGGGCCCGCCGAAGACCTCGAGGGGCTGCCCGGGGACCTGTTCACCGAAACGCACGGGGAGTATTACGCCGAACGCCTCCGCCGGATCACCGCCGGCACCCCGGCCGACTGGTTCAAACTCTTCCACGCCACGCCACCGCCACCGCAACCGCCACCGCCAACAACACCAACCCCGGCGATGCAGCCAACGCCGGTGATGCGGCCGAGGCTAAGACCGCCACCGCCAGCAACGGCAGCAGCAACGCGGTGAACACTGCCGGTACTGCCGCCGCTGGCGCGGCCGACGCCGGGGCCGCGGTCGCCGCTGCGGGCACCGTTCTGGTTGCCGATGCCGATGCCGATGCCGGGGTGCCGGGGTATGAGGGACTGGATTACCGGTCGGCGGTGGAGCAGCTGGCCGCGGGGCGGCGGCTGGCGGCGTGGCTGGACGCGGGCCTGGTGCGCCTGACCCACCGGATCGGGCAAACCGCCGTCGAAGAGCTGCCGCCGCCGGAACCGGGCACACCGTCGCCGGGCCGGGCCGGGCTGGAAGAGCTGGCCGAGCAGTCCGTGATCAAGGAACTGGCCTGCCTGTACCGGATCACGGAGAAGCAGGCCCGCGGCCGGTACGAGACCGCGCAGGAGCTGTGCGAACACTACCCGGGCACGCTGGCCGCGCTCACCGCCGGGGAGCTGGACCTGGAACACGCGGGCGTGATCACCCGGCAGGGCGACACCCTCCCGGACGAGGCGAAACCCGGATTCGAGCAGGCGCTGCTGGGGGAGGCGCCGGATAAAACGCCGGGCGAGCTGCAGTACGCGGCGCGGAAGCAGCGCGAGAAACTGAATCCGGAAACCATCACCGTGCGCCGCGAACGGCAGGAAAAGTGCCGGAGCGTGTATCTGGAGCCGGCGGATGACGGGATGGCGTTCCTGGGCGCGTACCTGCCCGCCGAGGAAGCCTATGCCGCGTACGACCGCCTCACCCAGGCCGCGCGGGGCCTGCAGACCGCGGCGGAGACCCGCACGGTGGGGCAGCTGCGCGCGGACGTGTTCAGCGAGCTGCTCCTGCACGCGGGGATGGAGGCCGGGCCCGCGGCCGGGATCCGGCCCGAGGTCGCGCTGACCGTGCCGGTGTTCACGCTGATGGGCCTGGACGAGGAACCGGCCACCCTGGACGGGTACGGGCCGATTCCCGCCGGCGCCGCCCGGAAACTCTGCGAGGGCGCCACGTCGTTCTACCGGATCCTGACGCATCCCGAGACCGGGACGATCCTTTCCTACGGCAAAACGGTGTACCGGCCGCCGGCGGACCTGGCCCGCGCGGTCCGGCACCGCGACACCACCTGCACGGCGCCGGGCTGCCATGTCCCGGCGAAGGACTGCGACCTGGACCACACCATCGATTACCACGCGAACGGCGGGCACGGCCGGACGGATTTCGGCAACCTCGGCCCGCGCTGCGGGTCGGACCACCGGCTCAAATCCCTCGCCGGAAAGTGGGGAGCCTAGGGATTTCGGACAGTGGACCCTCATAAAATTAGAGGGACTACTGAAATGAGGAACGTGCAGAATGTCTGCATCACAACGACGGTTCACCCAGGAATTCAAGGACGATCTGTGCCAGGAGGTCATCACAACCTCCAAGACGATCAAATCCGTTGCCGAGGAGAACGGCGTCGGGGCCGAGACTCTGCGGACCTGGCTGAAGAAATACCGTAACGCAGGAAACGTGCCCGATGAGGACGAGGCCCTGAACGTTTCCGAACGTGCCCGGCTCAAGGAACTCGAACGGGAAAACCGCGAGTTGAAAGCCGAAGCCGCATTCCTAAAAAAAGCCGCCGCATACTTTGCACGGGAGCCACGGTAGTGGCGAAGTATGAATTCATCGACTCCCAGCGCAACGACCCAGCCGGCACCAGTCCGGTGGTGGAGATGTGCCGGTGGCTTGGCGTTTCCGCGTCCGGTTTCTATAACTGGCTCTCCCGCCCGCTCTCAGCCACCGCGGCCCGCCGGCAGGCGCTCACCGCCCGCGTGCGGCACTTCTTCACAACATCCGACGGCACCTACGGCTACCGGCGGATCCACGCCGACCTGGCCGACGAGGGCACCGGTTGTTCACCGGAGCTGGTGCGCCAGATCATGCGCGATGAGAACCTCATCCCGTGCCAGCCGCGCCCGTTCAGGACCACGACCGAGGCCGATGCCGACGCGGCGGCGAAGATCCCGGATCTGATGAAGAGGGACTTCACCGCGGACCGGCCCGGGACCAAGTTCGTCGGCGACATCACGTATATCCATACCTGGCAGGGCTTCGTCTATCTCGCCACCGTCATCGACTGCTACTCCAAGAAAGTCGTGGGCTGGGCCGTCGCCGACCACATGCGTGCGGAGCTGGTCGAGACCGCCCTGCGTAACGCCGCCGAGACGAGCGTGATCGAGCCCGGTGCGATCTGGCATTCGGACCGCGGCAGCCAATACACCTCCGCCTCGTTCCGCGCCCTGGTCACCGAACTAGGCATGCGGTCCTCGATGGGCCGGACCGGGGTCTGTTGGGATAACGCGATGGCCGAATCCTTCTTTTCCGCGCTGAAAAACGAGCGTGTTTATCGCACGGTCTACGCGACGAAGACCCAGGCTCGCAGGGACGTCATCCGCTACATCGAGGGCTTTTACAACTCCCGCAGAAGGCACTCCGCACTCTATTACCGGTACCCCAACGACGTCCACTACAGTTACCAGCAGCCAGCCCTGGCCGCATAGGAAACCGCTAATTCCGCTGTCCGAAATTCGCTAAGCAGCCCAAAGTCACCCAGACCAGGCCCGGCGAATTCACTACCACCCCGCCCGGGAACCAGACCTACACCACCAGACCCGGCGATACCGGCGCCGGACCGCCCTCCTTCACCGACCGGGTCCTCGATACGCTGCCCGACGACTTCCGCCGCCGCCTCAAACGCAAAAGACCACCACCACCGGAACCACCCGACGACGAAAAAGAACCACCATTCTGACCAATGGGGAAGCGGCGGGAGTTGGCTCGGGACAGGATCTGTCAGATGCTGTCGGACGCGGACGCGGACTCCTCTTCGAAGCCTTTGGCGATCTCACCGGTCAGCTGCGGAGAGTTCGATCCAGTAATTCGATCCGAGCACGGAAGGTAGAGCATCGGGGATGCGAAGGGCCGAGCAGACGCTCCAGAGCGTCAACGGCGCCGGCATCGCCCGAGCCCATGTCCGTGGCTAGCCACCGGCTGATCAGTTCGGCTGAGCCGCTGGCGCGTACGGCGGCGCCGACAGCAAGGTTCAGTTCCTCGCGCAGGAGTTCCACGCAGAGCAGACTTGAGCGGGGGAGCAATGGCGCACCATAGGCATCAAGCGCCTCTCGCACGTTGCCTTGGCGCAGCAGTTCCATCACCTGACGGGCATCCGATCCCCGTTCCGTCAGCCCGATCAGCCTGTACGGCGTGGAAGCGACGACATCGCCGAGCGCACCTCGGATCCGGTGCATTTCTATGCGGACCGTCGAGGGCGTTCCTGTATCGCCGTAGAGCTCGAACGCAAGCTCGTCCGCGCTCCAGCCTTGGCGGCGGGAATCCAACAGTGCCAGGATTTCGGCCCGTCGCAACGTCAGCGGAACCTGCGAGCCATCGGCTAGTACTGCGGCAGGCCTGTCGCCCAATAGTTCCAGCTTCACGCCTGCAGATGATTGCGGCGCCGTCGGCGGGCGGGAACCCTTGCGGCGCTCCGGTGGGGCGGAAGTGGTAGCCCGCACGCCGCCGTCGTGCTTTGCCAGCAGTTCCTCGGCCACCCGGACGGCGCAGCGCACCATGCGCAAACTGTCCGTGGTCAGCGTGTCCAACGGTCCGGAAACATCCAGCACTCCGAGGATGCGGCCGGTTCGCGGATCCCGGATCGGCGCCGCTGTGCATGCCCATTCGTGGTGGGTGCGGACGAGATGCTCGGCAGAGAACAGCTGGACCGGAGCGCCCGTGGTCAGGGCCTGGCTGATGGCGTTGGTGCCGATGCCGGCCTCGGACCAGTCCGCGCCCTCGATAAACTCCAGCGAGTCAGCCCTGCGCAGCACCGAGGGACTGCCGATCCGCCACAGCACCTCGCCCTGGGCATCCGTAATGATGAGCAGGTGGCGGCCTTCAGAACCTTCTTCGGCCAGCAGGTCTGAGAGCGCTGGCAGCGTTGTCTGGAGACGGTGGCCGCGGCGTAGATCGGCGACGTCGGCCGGATCGTGCAGATGCCTGGGGCTGTGCTGGTCCGGGTCGATGCCCAAGGCCATGGAACGCCGCCACGAGTCGACCACAACGGAAGGAATTTCGGGACGGTGGACCCCACCGATGACCTGCTCGTGTGCGGTGCGCAGCAGCCGGGCGTACTCACGCGGCGCAGTGAAACGCAGCCCAGGCTCCAAGGCGGCACCCGTATTTGGATAGGGCGGGCTTGCAGGCAACCGTGGCTCCTTCGTTCGATGCCAGCCGGAGGGAAGGGGATCCGGCCGCTGTGTAACGCCGTTGCAACCCCCGCTGGCTGACACTGGTGATGTCGATCACGTTCGCACCAGCATACGCGTACCGCCGAAGCTGTTGCGACCCTCAGGACACGAGCAATTGACACAAAGGAGTGGACATGGCGGATTCACCGAACGACGTCGCGCAGGCGTGGCTGGACAATCTGGACGAAGCGCTGCAGGCCGGAAATATCGACGGCGCACTGGAGCTCTTCGACGACGAGTGCTTCTGGCGGGACTTTGTTTCCTTCACCTGGAACCTGAAGACCCTGGAAGGCAAGGCCGAGATCCGGCGGATGCTCGAAGCCAGGCTGGCCGATGTGCAGCCCTCCGGCTGGAAGCTGGCGGAGGACGCCACCGGGGACGCGGCGGCGACCGAGGCCTGGGTTAATTTCGAGACCGGCGCCGCCCGGGGCTGGGCCCACTTACGGCTGCGCGACGGCAAATGCTGGACCTTGTTGACCACGATGCAGGAGCTCAAGGGGTTCGAGGAGAAAAAGGGGCCCAACCGGGACAAAGGCGTAGCGCACCGCATCACCAAGGGCCGCAAGTCCTGGCTGGAACTGAAGGAAGAGCAGGAGGCCAGGCTCGGCTACGAGGAGCAGCCCTATACCGTCATTGTCGGCGGCGGGCAGGGCGGGATCGGGCTGGCGGCGCGGCTGCGGCGGCTCGGCGTGCCCACCATCATCATCGAGAAGAACCAGCGGCCGGGGGACTCTTGGCGCAACCGGTACAAGTCCCTGCACCTGCACGATCCGGTCTGGTACGACCACCTGCCGTACATGAAGTTCCCGGATGACTGGCCGGTCTTCGCCGCGAAGGACAAGATCGGCGACTGGCTGGAGCACTACACCCGGATCATGGAGCTGAACTACTGGTCCGGCACGGAGTGCGCCAAGGCCCAGTTCGATGAAGCCGCCGGCGAGTGGATCGTGGACGTTGTACGCGACGGCGAACCGGTCACCTTGCGGCCGAAGCAGCTGGTCTTCGCCCTCGGTGTTTCCGGTTACCCGAACATCCCGAAGTTCGACGGCGCGGACTCCTTCCTGGGCCAGCAGCACCACTCCTCCCAGCACCCGGGCGGTGGGGACTGGACCGGCAAGAAGGCCGTGGTTATCGGCTCCAACAATTCGGCGCATGACATCTGTGCCGACCTGTGGGAGCACGGCGCGGACGTGACCATGGTGCAGCGTTCCTCCACGCACATCTCCCGCAGCGAGTCCCTGATGGACCTGGGCCTCGGGGACCTGTACTCGGAAAAGGCTCTGGCCAACGGTGTAACCACCGAGAAGGCGGACATGCTCTTCGCCTCGCTGCCGTACCGGATCCTGCCGGACGCGCAGAAACCGGTCTACGAGAAGATGGCCGAACGTGATGCCGATTTCTACTCCCAGCTCGAGGCCGCGGGGTTCGACCTGGACTTCGGCGAAGACGGTTCCGGCTTGTTCGTGAAGTACCTGCGGCGCGGCTCCGGCTACTACATCGACGTAGGCGCGTCCCAGCTGATCATTGACGGCCGGGTCAAACTGGCCAACGGGGAGGTGGACAAGATCACCGGCAACGCCGTGGTGCTCGACGACGGCACGGAGCTGGAGGCGGACCTGATCGTCTACGCCACCGGCTTCGGCTCAATGAACGGGTGGCTGGCGGACCTGGTGTCGCCGGAAGTGGCCAACCAGGTGGGCAAGTGCTGGGGGTACGGCTCCGACACACCGAAGGATCCGGGTCCCTGGGAGGGCGAACTGCGCAATATGTGGAAGCCCACGAATGTGGAGAACCTCTGGATCCACGGCGGCAACCTGCACCAGAGCCGGCACTACTCCACCTACCTGGCCCTGCAGCTCAAGGCCCGGATGGAAGGTCTGAAGACTCCGGTCTACGAACTGCAGGAGTCCCACCACGCGCGCTAGCCGGGCAATGCCCGTCCAGAGGACCTTACCGCAGAAACAATGAACAACGACGCCGGCCGGTCGCCCCAAAGCGATCGGCCGGCGTCGTTTCCCGGTCAGCTTTGCGAGCGCGAATCCTTGCGCGGGCGGGACGTCGTTCTTAAGCCCACTTGTAGCCGTGGGCTTGTTCGTAGGCCTCCAGCAATCGGTTCGCCACGTGGCCCGACAGGATCAACGGGTGGATCATGAAGGCCCGCAGGGCTGCATCCCGGTCTCCATGGGCTGCCTTGATAGTCTCCTGTTCCACCGCCTTCAGCTGTGCCATCAGGCCGGCCTGGTGAAGAGTCAGCGGCTGCCTGACCGGCAGCGGCCGGGCGCCATCGGCCGTCACTTCCGAAGGGACTTCAATGACGGCATCCTCAGGAAGCTGCGGCAGCGTGGAGCCGTTGCGGACGTTCAGGATCAACTCGGTCCGTTCCCCGGAGAGCAGTCCCCGCATGGTCTGGAGCGCCACTCGTTCATACCCGCCGCCGGTCACATCGCACTCATCCCGCGACCCGCCTTCGGGCCGGGCTTCGGCCAGATAGCCCTCTTCGCGCGACCGTCGGACAGCATCCCAGTCCTGGAACGGCGTCGGCGACGAGTGCAGCTTGGCGTAGAGCTCCTGCTGCTGATCGTGGATGGACTCGCCGCGGGTCCTGGCTGCCCCGGCCATGGCCAGCGTCGCTTCGCGCCGGAAGTAGTAGTAGAACAAGTACTCATTGGGAACGGTTCCGAGCACGCGAAGCATCGGCGCGCCGAACACCCGGCCCTCTTCGAAGGAGGCCAGTGCCCGCTCGTCGGCCAATAACTTGGGAAGCCGATCCTCGCCGTCGTAATTCAGGGCACGCAGCCAGCCCAAGTGGTTCAGGCCCACGTAATCAACCCCGGTCAACCGCCCCTCCTGAAGCGGAACCCCGACAGCCTGGGCCGCGCGCCTGACCAAGGCGACCGGGGAGTCGCAGATGCCGATGACCTTGGGGCCAAGGATCTTGTGCAGTGCCTCGGTGACCATGCCCGCGGGATTGGTGAAGTTGATGAGCCACGCGTCCGGACAGTGCACCTGCATTTGCCGGCCGATCTCCAGGACGGCGGGGATGGACCGAAGCGCATAGGCGATGCCGCCGGCGCCGGTGGTTTCCTGGCCGAGGATGTTCAGCCGCGCCGCAACGCGTTCGTCGACGGTTCGGCCGGCAGTGCCGCCCGGGCGGATGGCGCAAAAAACCACATCCGCTCCGGCAAGAGCGTCCTGGAGGTTTTCGGTCAGCGTGAACCGGGGAGGCTGAGCGCCGTCGGGCAGGGGAAGATCGCCGAGTACGCGTGCGATGGCCTGCAGCCGGCTGCCGTCCGTATCCTGCAGCACCAGTTCATCAATGAGCCCCGCATGAGGTCCGGTGGAAAGCGCCCGGTAGACCAACGGCACCCGGAAACCTCCGCCGCCCAGAATTACCAGCTTGACCACAGCACCCCTTTGAGACGAATTACCCGGCTGGATCAAAAATGACAGCCAGCCCCCTGCTTGTATTGTGCCAGTATGACCAACATCCTCAACCAACCACACGGATATGACCCGCTGGCTGCAAGCCGGACACCGGAGAGCCCGGCTTTCGACCTGCTGCTGACGGGGCCGGTCTTTCTGGACATTATCTTCACCGGTCTCAGCTCCCTGCCGGAGCCGGGGGAAGAACTGTGGAGCGAGGGAATGGGGTCCTGCCCCGGGGGTGTGGCGAACCAGGCCATTGCCGCCAGCAGGCTGGGCCTGAACACCACACTGGCCGCGGCTTTCGGGGACGACGCGTACGGCGAATTCAACCGCAACACGATCGGCGCGCAGGAGTACGTTGACCTGTCGCTGTCGCGGAACTTCCCGGGATGGCATTCGCCGGTCACGGTCTCCCTCTCCACCAGCAGGGACCGTTCGTTTATTACGCATGGCCACGCCGCCCCGCTCAGCGCATCCGAACTGGTTGGCGATCCGCCGCCGTGCCGGGCCGCCATCACGTCGCTGGCGCCCGAACTGGAACCGTGGGCACTGGCCGCTGCCGGAAACGGGACAAAACTCTTCGGCGATGTTGGCTGGGACCCTACCGGGCAGTGGTCCGAGTCCACCCTGGCCAATCTCGAAAGATTCCACGCCTTCCTGCCGAACGACGCCGAGGCCATGCACTACACAGGTACCGATGATCCGTGGGCGGCACTGTATGCCCTCGCGGACCGTGTGCCGGTGGCCGTGGTGACCCTGGGTTCGCGCGGGGCGATTGCCATCGATTCGATCACTGGGGAAGAGGACTGGGTCCCCGCACTGCCGGTGAAGGCCTATGATTCCACCGGCGCCGGGGACTGTTTCAGCGCGGCGTTCCTGATGGGCACATTGGCCGGATGGAAGCTGGCCGACCGGCTCGCGTTTGCCAACCTGTGTGCCGCGTTGTCTGTCCAGCAATTCGGCGGGTCGCTGGCGGCACCCGGCTGGGGCGACGTGGCGGACTGGTGGCAGCGGGTGAACGACGCTCGCGAGGGAGTCCGCGGCCAGTGGCTGCGCCGGTATGCCTTCCTGGAGAAGATCATCCCCGAGATTCCGCCGCTGGCTGTCCGCCGGGCCACCGCCACCGTGGCGCGGCATTCGGACGTCTGAGACGGGCTTGAGCCGGATTCCGGGCTGCTGATGAAAGAATGAACGGGTGAGTTCTCCAGCAGGCATGAGTTATGACCGTCAGGCAGTGATTGACCTGGACGCCATCCGGGCCAACGTCCGGCATTTCCTCGAGATCGCGGCCCCCGCGCGGGTGATGGCCGTGGTCAAGGCGGACGGCTACGGGCACGGCGCCGTTGAGGTTGCCCGCGCGGCCTTGGAAGCCGGGGCGAGCTGGCTTGGCACCGCGCACATTTCCGAAGCGCTCAAACTCAGGTCGGCCGGCTTCGACGCCCCGATCCTGGCCTGGCTGCACACTCCCGACAGCGATTTCGACGCCGCTATCAATGCCAACGTGGATCTGGGCATTTCCGGCTGGGAGCTGGAATACGTGGCGGCGGCGGCCAAGCGGCAGGAACGGCCGGCGCGCGTGCAGCTCAAGATCGATACCGGGCTGGGCCGCAACGGCTGCCCGCCTGCCCAATGGGAGCCGCTGGTCAGCCGGGCCGTGGAGTTCCAGGAGGAAGGGCTGCTGCGCGTGGTCGGGGTCTTCTCGCACCTGGCCGTCGCCGACGAACCGCACCGGCCGGAAACGGATGAGCAGATTGACAGGTTCCGCGAAGCGGTGGCGGTGGCCGAGAACGCCGGCCTGGACCTCGAGGTGCGGCATCTGGCCAACACGCCCGGGACCCTGACCCGTCCGGATGCGCACTTCGACCTGGTGCGCGTTGGCCTTGGCTTGTACGGTCTTTCACCTTTTGAGGGGCAGGTGGCGGAGGACCTCAAACTCAAGCCGGCGATGACCCTGCGCGCCCGGGTGGCTAACTGCAAACTCGTTCCCGAGCACCAAGGGGTTTCCTACGGCCTGCGCTACCACACCGAGGAGCCCACAACCCTGGTCCTGGTGCCGATGGGCTATGGCGACGGCATTCCCCGCAGCGCCAACGGAGCCCAGGTTGCCATCGGCGGCAAGCGCTATGACGTGGTGGGCCGGGTGGCCATGGACCAGTTCGTGGTGGACCTGCGCACCTCCGAGGCCGAGGACCTTGTCGGCGCGGAAGTCATCCTGTTCGGCCCAGGCGAGGATGCGCCGGGGGCGGAGGACTGGGCTGCGGCGGCCGGGACCATCAACTATGAGATCGTCACGAGGGTCAGTCCGCGCGTGCCCCGCGTCTACATCGGCCGGGACCTCGAGACCGGTGCGGCCGCCGGCATGGAGCCTTCCGTGGACTTCACCGCGAATTACGACGGCGCGGACCGCAACTCGGGGACTTACGACGGCGGGGATTACGACGGCGGGCCCTCCGCCGCTGCGGACGGCAGCCATGGTGCGGGGGACCGCGAGTGACTGGCCTCGAGGAACCAACACCGATGTGGGAAGCGGAGTATTCGGTAGCCAGTGCGGAAGAAACCCAGGCCCTGGCTGCCCGGATCGGTGCACAGCTGCAGGCGGGGGATCTGATCGTCCTGACCGGGGAACTCGGGGCAGGAAAGACCACTTTCACCCAGGGGCTGGGTGAAGGCCTGGGCGTGCGATCCGGCATCATCTCGCCCACTTTTGTGCTGGTGCGGGTCCACCCCAGCCTGGGGGACGGGCCGGACCTGGTGCATGTGGACGCCTACCGGCTGGAGTCGTCTGGCGAAATTGACGATATCGACCTGGAAAACACGATGGACAGCGCGGTGACCGTGGTCGAGTGGGGCCGCGACCGGGTCGAACACCTGGCGGAGAGCCGGCTGGACATCACGCTGGTGCGCGCCACCGGAGCTGATCTGGCCGCAGCTGGAACGAACACCGCGAACAACACGAGCACCGCGAGCACCGTGAACTCAGCCAGCTCAGCGGGCTCAACGGACACCGCGGAAGCCGGCGGCAGCCCCGCCGTCGTACTCGATTTTGATGAACCGGACGACGCTGAAGACCGGCAGATCCGCATCAGTGCCTACGGTCCGCGCTGGGCTTGCGGCAATCCTTTCTAGGAGTCTCGCCAGAGCAGGGCTGCGCCCGGACCTGCGCTCGCCCATGCCGGCGCTGCGGGGTCAACGAGCAGGCATGGGCAGTCCTCCCCATCGCGCGGGCACGGCCGGTCTGCCTACGGTGGGGAGCACAATTTGAACGGGTTGATTGAGGAGCTCCAGCGTGGCCGGATGGCTGAAAAGGACTATCCGTCCGCCCCTCGAAGTGGCCGTGAGCGCCCCCGCCCGTTGGGAACGGATCTACGTCGAACACACCGAGCTGGTCCTGGCGCTGGCCGGCATGCCCGCCGGTGTCTTCCGCCCCAGCCTCGTGGTGGTGAGCTACTTCTCCGAAGAACCGCTGCCGCAGATCGCGCTGCGCGCCGCCGAGGAGGCCCAGCAGCAGCACGAGGACCCGCTTCTGATCTCCAGCGAGTACTTGGAACATTTTGGCCGGGCGGGCCGACGGATCGAGTTCACCTACCGGATCGGCGAGACCACGGTATTTGTGCGCCGCTGGATCCTGAAGCTCGACAGCCGCTGCCTGGACGTCATCGCCAGCAGCACCGTCGGGCAGGTGCCGCTGGTCCGGGGCGCCTTCGACGCGATGTTCAGCTCGCTGGCGTGGGAAAGCGCTGCCGCGTGAGCGTGTTGACGCAGCCGGAGCCGCCGGCCAAGGCAGCCGGCCTGCGGCCTTCTGGCCTCGCAGCTGCGGCGATGGTGTTTGCCGGTTGGAGGTCCTACTCTGGCCGCTGGCGCAGGTGACTCGCGTACGGCGGCCTGATCCCAGGCGTACGCAGCTACCCTGGGCTTGGCTTGCTCTACGGGGGAATTGCATTCGTGCTGGCGCCCGCGGCGGCGTGGCTTGCTGGAGCCGGTGCGCCCAAGGCGGTGGTGGCCGCGATGGTCATTCCCGCCATCGTTGGCATGCTGATTTCGCTGCTCAGCCTTGCCTGGCTTCCGCGTTTTATGCGTCCGGCATGGGTGCGGGCAACCGAGCAGAACGAAGAGCTGCACGCACGGCAGCAGGGCGACGGCTAAACCACGTAAAATGGTCTGGTGCTGATTCTCTCCATCGATACCTCCGCCATCGCCAGCGCGGCTCTCATCACCGGAGACGGGGAGACCCTGCAGGCATTCGCCACCGAGGACACCCGGACCCACGCCGAAGTGCTGGCCCCCGGCATCCGGGAAATACTTACGACGGCGGACGTCACCGCTGCCGATATCGACGCCTTGGTCGTGGGCGTAGGTCCCGGGCCGTTCACCGGCCTTCGCTCCGGCATCGCTACCGCCAGGTCGCTGGCTTTCGCCTGGAACAAGCCCCTGCACGGGGTGATGAGTCTGGACGCCATCGCCGTAGAGGCAGCGCTGGATGCCTGGCGGCTGGGGATCGACGAGTTCATTGTGGCCACGGACGCGCGCCGCAAGGAAGTCTATTGGGCGCGGTACCGCAGCACCGGCGGAACCCCCGAACTGCTGGACGGCCCGCACGTCTCCGCGCCGGCGGACGTGCCGGAGCTGCCGGCCTACGGCAAGGGCGCGGGCATCTATCCGGACCAGCTGCACGCCGTCGCGGACTTCAGCGGCACCCAACCGACCGCCGAAGCGCTCGGCCGCACCGCCGTCGTCAAGCTGACACGGGGTCTGCCCCTGCTGGAAACCACGCCGCTGTACCTGCGCGAATCCGATGCCAAGGTCCCCGGGCCGCGGAAGCGTGCGCTGTGAAGGCGGCCGACAGGGCCATACAGCGCGGAGGCATCCGCCCGATGACCGAGGCCGACATTCCCGAGGTCGACGCCCTGGAGCAGAGCCTGTTTCCGATGGACGCTTGGCCCACCCAGATGTTCTTCGACGAGCTGTCCCAGCCCGAAACCCGCAGCTACTATGTCGCCGTCGACCCAGCTGGGACGGTGATCGCGTACGCCGGACTGATGTGCATCGAGCCGATCGCGGACGTGCAGACCATCGCCGTGGTGCCGGAGCGGGAAGGGCAGGGGATCGGCAGCCTGATGCTGACCCGCCTGATCGAGGAGGCCGCGCGGCGCAAGGCCAAGGACGTGCTGCTCGAGGTCCGGATGGACAACCCGCGGGCGCAGCGGCTGTACCAATGGTTCGGGTTCGAACAGATCCACCGCCGCCCGCGCTACTACCGCGACGGCGCGGACGCGCTGATCATGCGGCTGGAACTGGCCGGCTGGACCGGAGCGCCCGGCGCACAGTTTGAAACGACAACGCCCACGACGACGACCTCGACCCCTTCGGAGGAGACCCCATGAACCGCAGCGAACCGCTGGTACTGGGCATCGAGTCCTCCTGCGACGAAACCGGTGTAGGCATAGTCCGCGGTGACACCCTGCTGACCAACACCGTTTCCTCCTCGATGGAGGAACACGTGCGATTCGGCGGCGTGATCCCGGAGATCGCCTCGCGCGCCCATTTGGATGCCTTTGTCCCCACGCTCCAGCAGGCACTGGGTGAAGCCGGGGTGACCCTGGACGAAGTCGACGCTTTGGCCGTGACGTCCGGCCCGGGCCTTGCGGGTGCACTGATGGTGGGAGTCTGTGCGGCCAAGGCGCTCGCCGTCGCAACGGGCAAACCGCTCTACGCGATCAACCACCTGGTGGCGCACGTCGGCGTGGGCCTGCTGGACGGTGAGGAACTGCCCGAAAACCTCGGCGCGTTGCTGGTCTCCGGCGGCCACACGGAGATCCTGCGCGTGAAGTCCATTACCGACGATGTCGAACTGCTCGGCTCCACTATCGACGACGCCGCCGGCGAAGCCTATGACAAGGTGGCCCGCATCCTCGGCCTGGGCTACCCGGGCGGGCCGGTGATCGACAAGCTGGCCAAGGAGGGCAACCCCAAGGCCATCCGTTTCCCGCGCGGACTGAGCCAGCCCAAGTACATGGGCTCGGCCGAGCAGCCCGGGCGGCACCGGTACGACTGGTCCTTTTCCGGGCTGAAGACCGCCGTGGCCCGCGCAGTGGAGCAGTTCGAGGCGGCCGGCCAGGAGGTACCGGTGGCCGACATCGCCGCGTCCTTCCAGGAAGCAGTGGTGGACGTCATCACCGCCAAGGCCATGCTCGCCTGCACCGAACACGGCATCACCAACCTGCTGCTCGGCGGGGGAGTGGCCGCCAATTCACGACTGCGCGAGCTGACCGCGGAACGCTGTGCGGCCAACGGGATCACGCTGCGCGTCCCGCCGATCAACCTCTGCACGGACAACGGGGCCATGGTCGCGGCACTCGGCTCGCAGATCATCATGGCCGGCGGAGAACCGTCCGGGATCGATTTCGCCCCGGATTCCTCCATGCCGGTGACCAGCGTCCACCTGTAGCCCCGCCTCTCCCCGTTACCCCTCCATCGAGGAAGCAGATAACGCCCTTCCCGGCCTTGGGAAGGGCGTTATCTGCTTCCTCGATGAGCAGGCGGCGGTAGCTAGGCTTCGCCGCGCATCTGCCGGACTACATCGAGCACGACGGCGCGCAGGTCGCCGTCGTTCTCTGCCGCAATCCGGCGCTGGCGCTGGTAGCCGGCGCCGCGCTCGATGATCTTCTCCACGTCCGCCAGCTCGTTGCTGCAGCCGAGCTTCTTGGCCACCGGTTCCAGCCGGTTGAGCACGTCTTCGCGCAGGTGCTCGGTGACCAACTTTTCCTTGCCGGCGCCGTCGAGGATGACGATCGCCTCCATGCCGTAGCGGGCCGCGCGCCACTTGTTCTCCTGCACATGCCACGGGGGCATGGTGGGGATGGCCCAGCCGTCGTCGAGTACGGTGGAGAACTCGTCCACCAGGCACTGGGTCAGCGCGGCGATGGCGCCGACATCCTGCAGCGAGGACATGCCGTCGCAGATGCGCATCTCGATGGTGCCCAGGGCGGCCACCGGGCGGACGTCCCAGCGGATCTCGCTGAGCGTGTCGATCACCCCGGTGTTGAACATGTCCTGCACATAGTCTTCGTAGTTGGCCCAGGCTGGGAACTGGAACGGCAGGCCCGCCGTCGGCAACTGCTGGAACATCAGCGCGCGCTGCGAGGCATAACCGGTATCTTCGCCGCCCCAGAAGGGGGACGATGCGGACAGTGCCTGAAAGTGCGGGAAGTAGTTGACCAGGCCGTCCAGCACGGGCAAAGCCTTGTCCCGGTGGTCCAGGCCCACGTGGACATGCACGCCGTAGATCACCATCTGCTGGCCCCACCACTGGGTCCGGTCGATCAGCTTGGCATAGCGTTCCTTGTCCGTCACCGGCTGGGACCGCGGCGCGGCAAAGGGGTGGCTGCCGGCGCAGAACAGCTCCACGCCCATCGGATCCGTCACATCGCGCACCGCGGTCAGGGCATCGCTAAGTTCGCCCTTGGCCTGCTCCACCGATGTGCAGATGCCCGTCACCAGTTCCACCGTGTTCAGCAGCAGCTCCTGCTTGATGTGGGGGTGCTCGTCGTCGTCCTTGAGCTCGGGATGGCTGGCCGCGACGTTGCGCAGCACCTCGGCGGCCGCGGACACCAGCTCGCCGCTCCGGCCGTCCACCAGCGCCAGTTCCCACTCGACACCGAGGGTGGACTGGGCGGACGGTGCGAACTCGATATTCAAACTGACTCCTGATCTGCGCGGCTTGCCGGGTGCGCCCGGCTGTGCTCCCGTCACGCGGCTTGCGGCAGAGAACCCAAGTCAGATTCTACGGCAGTGGTACCGTCAAAGACGTGAAAAAGTTCGGTTCCCGGCGTCTGGCGCTGGGTGTGTTGGCGGCCACGTCCGCACTCCTCATTTCCTCCTGTACCGCCCCTGGCCCCGCACCCGAAGGCGGCAGTTCCGCGCCGCCGTCGTCCGTTGCCGCGCCCACCGAAGCGCCCGCGCTGTCCTGGGGGCCGAACCAGGATCATTACGACGACGCCGCTGCCGCCGTCGAGGCGATGAGCCTTGAGGAAAAGGCCGGGCAGGTCATGGTGTCCTTCTACTCCGGAACGGATCCGGCACCGCAGTTGGCGGCCATTGAGGAACTGCATCTGGGCGGCAGCATCATTATGGGCGACAACGTCCCGCTAACCGCAGAGGGCACGGTGGACGTGGCGGCCATGGCGCAGATCAACAAGTCGCTGCAGGACGCAATGTTCAACGCGCGGGACTGGCCGGGAATCATCTCCGTGGACCAGGAAGGCGGGATGGTGGCCCGGCTGGGCGCGCCGCTGACCGAGTGGCCCACACCGATGACCTACGGTGCCGCGGCGGATGAGGCTGTCTCGCGGGACTCCATGGCGGCGATGGCCACCGAACTGGCCGCGCTCGGCTTCACTATGGACCACGCGCCGGGGCTGGACCTGACGATCGGACCGGCGGATCCGACCATCGGCGCCCGGTCCCTGGGCAGCAATCCGGAGCGGGCCTCGGCGCAGGCCCCGGCGCTGCTGGAGGGCTTCGAAAAGGCCGGGGTCATGCCCAGCGTGAAGCACTTCCCGGGGCATGGCTCCGTAACCACCGACTCGCATCTGGCCCTGCCGGTACAGGACGCCTCCGTGGCGGAATTGCAGGCACGGGACTGGAAGCCCTTCAAAGCGGCGATCGACGCCGGGGCACCGGTGATGATGATGGGCCACATTGCCGTCCCCGCGCTGGAACCGGGTGTTCCGTCGTCGTTGTCGGCACCGAGCTACCAGGCGCTGCGGGACCTGGGGTTTGAAGGCGTCATCATCACGGATGCGCTGAACATGGGCGCGGTGGAGAACCAGTACCCGGGCGGCCAGGCTGCTCCGATGGCGCTCGCCGCCGGCGCCGATCTGCTGCTGATGCCTACGGATCCGTATGCCGCGCACGCCGCGATTCTTGCCGCGGTGGAGGACGGCACGCTGGCCGAGGAGCGGCTGGATGAAGCCGCTACCCGGGTAGCCACCATGCAGCTGTGGCAGAAGTCCATCGCGCAAACACCGTCGCTGGCGGAAATCGGTACCCACGCGCAGGACTCGCAGGAAGCCTCGGCCGCCGCGCTGACCGTTCTGACCGGACAGTGCTCACGCGAGGACCAGTTGGACGGCTCGCTGACCATCCAGGGCGCAGACCCGGCGGCCAACCAGCGGCTGGCGGCTGCCGCCGAGGCGCGCGGGCTGACGGTAGGCTCGGGGCCCACGGTCACCCTGCTGGCCGGGCCCGAGAGCGGAACCGGGGACATTGTTGTTTCGCTGGATGCGCCGTGGGGCCTGGAACTGTCCTCGGCCGAGGTAAAGGCCGCGCTCTACGGAGACACCCCGGCAGCGTTCGAAGCGCTGCTGGATTACCTCACGGGTGAGACCGGCGCCCCCGGGACCCTGCCGGTGGATGTCGGCGAATACGAAACCGGCACTGGCTGCGGATAGCACCGGCCGCAGCTAACAGCAGCTGCGGATAGCACTGGCCGCAGGTTACGGCCGTGCGCAAGGCGAAACTCGGAGTTTACGGCCGGGCGCTGCGGCTTCGGCTGCGGTGGCCGGCTGGCGGGATGGGCTCGACGACGATGGCCACGCGCTCCTCGCCCATGCGGGTCAGCACCAGCGTGGCCTTGTTGGGTCCCTTGCCGGAACCCGTGAGCAGGGTCTTGCGCAGTTCTTCCGGCGTGACCGAGGTGCCGCGCTTCTTGATTTCCAAGGTGCCGATTCTGCTGGCCTTCACCCACGCCTTGAGCTTCTTGACGTTGTACGGGCGGACCTCCAGCACCTTGTAGGCACGGGCGAACGGAGTCTCCAGCAGGTCCGGCGCGCAGATGTAGGCGATGTGCTCATCGAGCAGATGCCCGCCGAGCTGCCGTGCCACGTCAGCCGCCAGCCCCGCCCGGATCACGGCGCCGTCCGGTTCATACAGGTAGCCCTCGGCCGGCCCAACCGACACATCCTGCTCCGCGGGCACGTAGCCGATGTCACTGGTGAGCTCAGCCGAACCGCCGTTTGAGATGACCAGGGCGGCCCGCCGGACACCCGGGCGGGCCAGGCTATTGAACCACAACGTCGCCTCCGTCACGTCGCCATCCACCGAAACCCACTGGGCCTCGCAGTCCGCCGGCAGCGCGTCATGCGGAATGCCAGGGCCCATCTTGACGCCGACCGGAAGGCCCTGGTCAGCCAGTTTTTCGACGAAGGACAGCGGCGGTGAGAAGGCTTCGGGATCGAACAAGCGCGTGGTGCCGGACGTCGTCGTCGTTCTTCTTGCAGGATCCAGCCAGACGCCGTCGACGCCGTTCAGGTCCACCTGCTCCGCATCGGCGTTAACGACGGTGGCATTGGGCCAGGGCATGAGGTTAATGGTGGCCACCGCGGCGGTGGTTTCATCACGTTCGACGGCGGTGACCTTCCGTTCCAGCGTGGCCAGCGCGAGCGCGTCCGCGCCGATCCCGCAGCCAAGGTCCGCGACGTGCTCGACGCCGGCCTGGACGAACCGCTGGGCATGCAGCGCCGCGATGTTGAGCCGGGTTGCCTGTTCCAGGCCCGCCTTGGTGAACAGCATCTGCTCGGCGAAAGGGCCGAACTTGGTGGCGGCCTTGGCCCGCAGTTTGGACTGGGTCAGCGCGGCCGCGACCAGTTCCGGGGAGTGGCCGGCCTTGCGCAGGGCCGTGCTGGTCTTGAGGCTGTCCGCTTCCGAATACGGCTCCAGGGAGTTCAGCAACTCCCAGCCTTCCGGCGTGAGGATGGGAGCAATATTCTCGGCGGAGGTCTCGGATGCCATGCTTTCAAGCCTAGACCAGCGCGTGCCGTCGGTCGGACACGGGTAGTTCTCCCCATCGCGGCAAGACAACAGGTCCGCTAACGTCTATCAGCGGGAGAAGCACCGACGGAGAGATTTCATGGCATTGAATGGATACGACATCAACACGGCAGCGTGCCAGGGCATCCTGACCAATGTCGAGATCGAGGCGGAGGACATTGCAACCAAGAGGTCCAACCTCAGCGACGAGGTCGATAACGCCGTCGAGGCCTGCAAGAGCCGCCAGATCGGCAGTGCCCTGATCGATCTTTGGAATAACGTGCTGGCCATTCAATTCGAGGCCGCCACCACGCGGATCGAGAACGCGGCAGGCGGGGTGCGGGGAGCCGTCAACGCCTACGTTATCGGTGATGAGGCCATGGCGGAGAACAGTCGGAAACGGGTCACGGATTTGCCGGACATTAGCGTCGAGGACGCGAAAAAGTAGCATGGCACTGGATACGAGCCCATTGCAGGACTGGCCTGCCCCGTCCGCTATTAACGCGGCAGCCGGAGCCATCGCGAAACAAGGGGCGGCTGTCGACACCGCTGTGGGAAGCGTTGCCACAACGTGGTCGTTCCTGGAGCGCCATTACGAAGCACCCGAGCAAAATGATGTCCTGACGGTATTCCGGAACATCACTCCGCACGGGGAGGCGGTCAAGACAGCCGCCGAGGACGCCAAGAACGCATTGGAAACCTTTTCTTCCGGCGTGGAGGGGCTGTTGGAGACCCGACGAGCACTGTTGGTGGATGTCCAGGAGTTCCGGAACGACCCGCCCCGCGTGGATCCGTCGGACCCTGACTCGGAGGTTCTGCCGTTGGCCGAGGCGCAGTTGGACTTTCGGATCCAGGACCTGGTTTACCGGTATCAGGAACTGGAGACAGCCTGTGTCTCTGCCATTATAGCCATTAACGGCGGCCCGAAGTCCGACATGGGGGCTCTGGCCGGGCCGAACTTCGCGCTGATTCCGGCAGCCGCGGGCAACTACGGCAGTCTGTACACCTTCAAATCCGTTGAGGTAGGGGCCTACCGGACGGTGCCGGTTCCGTGGCAGGACTACCGCTTCACCCCAATCGACCCGGGCACGTTGACCGCAGCGGAAAGAGCGGGCAACAGATTCCTGCGCATCGATGGGCGTGAAATCAGTGTTCATGATCCGGAGCATCCGGACTACGGGCGCACCAAGCAGGAGCGGTACTGGCGGACGACCTATGGAACCAAAATGGATTGGCGTCCGGAAGTCAACAAGAAGTTCTACGATCGTTTCGACTGGTACAGCACGAAAGTTGATGCAAACCGGAGCAATTGGAAGCCTGATCTTTCCGCTTCTGAACGACCAAGGTTCAGCCAGTTGCCGAACGAGCTTAAAGGGATCAAGGCAGGTGGACTGGCTCTTGGCGTCGTCATGGCCGGCGTGACTTTTGCGGATGAGCGAGCGAAGGGATACAACAACCTGCTGCAGGAAAATCCCTCGATGTCGGAGAGCGATCGTGAGTTCCGGGCTAACGAGGTCGGAACGGTCAAGACCGCGGCAAAGACAACTGTGGACCTGGGAGCCGGGCTGGCAGGAGCGGCCGTGGGAACGGCGATTGGCGGGCCGGTCGGAACCGTTGTGGGATTCGGCGTCGGCATGTTCGTCTCCTACGCGTCAGATGTCGAACTTCCGGATTGGCTAGGTGGAAAGAGCATCAAGGATCAGGCAGCGGACGGAGCCGTAGAACTCTACGACGGTGCCAAAGACCTGGTTTCCGATGGTTGGAATGCCGTTTTCGGCTAATCTGGTCACTCTCCGGAACGGTACGGTGGAAGTACCGGACTCCTCGCCCCTGTCCTTCAAAAAATAGTTAGGCACCTGTGTTTTCACCTGCGCTACTTCTGTTCTTATTGCCGCTCGGGCTTTTCCTACTGGTGTGCGGCCTCGGGATGTACACCAATAAGTGGCCGGTGCTGTTGGTGGTGGACGGCTTCCTGCCGGGGCAAGGCGGTCTGGCAGCAACATACATAGGTGCCTGGATGGCGACGTTGCCCTTCGGTGATTGGTGGCTGTCCTGGGACCTTCCGGTCCTTCCCGGAATCTTGTCCCTGCTCAACACTGCCTGCCTGGTCATTGGGCTCGTGGGCTGTTTCTGGATGCCTCGGTTTATGCAACCAACCTGGATCAAGCAGCTGGATGACAGGATCAAACGCGGTGAGGATGCATATTCCCTGAAGTATCTGCGTCCGTCCGACGATGGCGGCACGTCCCTGAAACGTGAGGAACAGCCATGAGTGGTGGAAGCGAGTGGGTCTGGGAAGGCATTGAGAGGTTTTCATTGCCGCGTCTGAGCAATTGGGAGCGGCTTCAGGAACCGCAGGCTGCTCTAGTGCTGGCACATCCGCCGGTTCCCCACGGTGTTTTCCGGCCGAATCTGGTGGCGCGGGTTGAACCTGCAGACGCAGTGACTTTGACCAGGATGGCCACTGCCGCCTTGGCCTCGACGATGAAGCTTTGGGACGACGTCCATGTCATCGCCAATGAGGAGGCGCTCAAACAAGACCTGCTCGGACGCAAGCAGAAGTTCGTGTACCAGGCCAACGACCAGACAATCTGTGTGGACCGGTGGCTGTGGCTGGTGGCTGGTGACGCCGTGGAGCTGACCGCGAGCTACACCGTCGAGCAACTGGTTGGCATGGAGCCATTGTTCGACCACATGATGGGTGGTCTCGAATTTCGGGGAACCGATCGCGAAGGAGTGACAGCGTAGTGGAGACCCTGGACAGTATTGCTCCCCGCGAGCCTCGTCTTGATGAGTTCGCATCAGCACGGTCGGGTTCCCAACTCGAAGATCTGTCCCGTGTCGCTTCTGCCCAGCCGTACCGTTCCGGGGGGCCTGTTCTGGGCACCAGCACGGTTCAGCTGTTTGAATCCATTGCGGATAGCGGGGCTGTCGGCCGGTTCCAGCGGGGCGGTAAGACGTACGAGATCGCCGAGCTGTCCGCTTCTGGTTACGCCGACGAGAAGGGGCAGCTGACTTCCTCGGGAAAGGCGTTTGCAACGCCCTGGCGTGAGTTCGAATTCGGTCTATCCATTGCGGCGCAGCGAGAAGAGATGAATACCGGCATGCAGATCTGGGCAGGAGGCGGACTGGCGATACTAGCGGCCGGCCCCTCTCCGTTCACCGCGGAGAGTGTGGGCATCGGTCCCAACCAGCTGGCGCTTGATCTCGTCACGGTTGCGCAGCTGCCGATGGCCATAGCCTCGTGGTGTTCAATCGGGCCCGCCTGGACAACGCACGGCGATCTGCGCTCCTTGGAGCCGAAGCAGTTTAGTGCCCGGCTTGCCTCGGCAGCGGAACCTGCCCCGGCCGATGCCGATGGAGCCTGGTTTCGGATGTGGCACCAACCCTGGACCGCGTGGAATATCCGGCGTTCCGGGTCGCAGTCCGGCCACAGCTGGTTGAACGCCGGATCCGCCGGGCATTACCGAGTAGGAACCAAGGCCGGCGACATCACCTTGGAACCTGAGCCGTCCGCCGTCGTTTGGGATACCTTGGTGCGTTTCATCCACCAGGCGGTGACTGCTCCCCAGCAGACGGTGAACGGCATGGGAGCGTAGGATTCCAGTCTCCGGATGCCCGGAGGCTCCCTCAGGATGGCATGATGAGGCCATGATTCAGGGAGCGGCAACATACCTAGAGGCGGCACGGCACTTTCGCGAGGTGCTCGCCGGGATCCCGGACCGTGCCTGGGACGGGCCGGGGCTGGGCGACTGGAACGTGCGGACGCTGGCCGGACATACCAGCCGCGCGCTGATTACGGTCCTGACCTATCTGGAGCGGCCGGCTCAAAATATCGACGTCGGATCCACCGCCGAATACTACTCCGGGCTGGACTTCACCTCGTCGCCTGACATTACCGCCAGGGCGGTGGCGGCCGGGGAGGATCTGGGAGCGAAGCCCCTTGAGACCGTGGACCGGCTGCTGGCGCAGCTGGAGAATGTGGTGCCGCTTGTCTCGGACCGCGTCATCGAGACGATAGCAGGCGGGATGCGGTTCAGCGACTACCTCCCGACCAGGATTTTCGAGCTGGCGGTACACAGCCTGGATCTGGCTGCCGCCTGCGGCGTTCCGGCGTCGTTGCCTTCTGAAGTGGAGAAGGCGGCGATGAAGGTGGCGGTGGAAATTGCCGCCGCGCGGGGCGAGGGCAGCCTGTTGTTGCTGGCATTGACCGGCCGGACGACTCTGCCACCCGGTTTTTCCGTCGTGTGAAAGAAGGCTAAGGCAATGCCGTTCCGTCGGAAATCGATGGCAGCACGGTGACCTGCAACCGCTGGACCGCGTTGTTGGCCATGCCCTGGTAGTTCCACTCCGGTTCCAGCGGCTGGATGTTCCCTGCGTCGTCTTCGGCACGGCAGATCAATTCATGATCGCCCTCTTCGGCCTGCCAGAAGCAGGACCAGCCCCGCCAAGCGTGCCTGCCATCCTGCTCGTCCAGCTGCGCCGGTAGCCACCGCCCATCGACGCCCACCTGGACAGCCTTGATGAGGCCGTAGCCGGACCAGGCCCGGCCCACGAGTTTGGTCGCGCCGGCGGGAACAATGGGCCGACGGGACATGAAGTCGGGAATGCCCGGGGGAGCCATGAGCGAGCGGACACGTATCCGCGTGACCGGTTCGCCCGGATCATCGGCGTCCTGCTGCAAACGGTAGGCAAAACGCTGCTGGAACCCCTCGAAAGCCTGGGGGACGGCGTCGATGCGGTGCAGCCACTTCACGCTCGCCATGCCGTACCAGCAGGGAACCACCAGACGAAGGGGAAAGCCGTGCTGCGGCGGGAGCGGCTGGCCGTTCATTTCGTAGGCGAGCAGGACATCACCGGAGACGGCGGTGCGTACGGGCAGACTGCGTTCATACGCGTGTGCCACTCCGCCCTGAAATCCGCGGTCCAGTCCGCTGAAAACCAGCTCCACTGCGTCCGGCCGCAGCCCGGCTTCGTCCATCAGGTCTACGAGCGGGGTGCCCGTCCACTCAGCCGTGCTAACACCCCCATGGACCCAAGGCTGTGATACCGGGCGCGGTTGCAACAAGCTCCGGCCGTTGCCTGCGCATTCAAGGGTGACCCCCAAGGACATCCTGTCCCGGGCACGCAAATCAGCCAGCGAGAACTCTACTGGCTCGGCGACCGCTCCACCGATCTTCAGGCGCCAGGCCACCGGATCGACCATCGGAACATCCCAGTGCATGACCAGAAAGTGCATGCCTGCCGGCGTCCGGTCCCAGCGCAGCAGCTCCAACGGCATTGCATGGTTGCGGGAGGCCAGCAGCACCTCTTCCCGGCTGAAATCGCCGGTGGTGGGTTCCGCAACGTGCGGCCGTGGCGTGCTGCTGGCCGTGGGTTCCGCTGCGTGCACCGGACCTGTTGTTGTCGTCATGCTTTGATGGTGCGCTTCTTCTGTCCGCATGTCAGTAACCTGGGTTCCATTTGCTCAGTTCGATGAGCCTTTCCGGTTCGAGAATCACGATTCGGTCCCGTTCAGTACTGGCTGTCCCGCTTTCACGAAGTTCGCGGAGAATCCGTACGACAACTTCCCGGGCGGATCCTACGGCCTCGGCAAGCTCCCGCTGGCTGGTCGTCACGGCGAACTGGCGGTTTCCCGCTCCAAGGCTTCCGCTTTCGTGCGAGGAAGGGGACAGCTGGCCGGACGGACCGTCGGGACCGGCAAGATCCAGCAGATGCCGTGCCACCCGTTGGCGGACGGAGGTGAAGGCAGCTCCCGGAATTTCCGCGATGAAATGAAGCACCCGGTCGCTGAGCTCACGGATGAGGGCCACGGCCACGCGGCTGTCGCGCGCCGTCGCTTGTCGGACCATTGCCGGAGAGAACTGCAGCAGTTTCATGTCCGTGAGCGCAAGCACCGTTGCCGGCATGCTGAAGTCGTCGCTGAACAACGAGACCACACCGATCAGCGATCCGCTCCGGCAGTACCGGACCGTGGCCGTTTTGCCATCCGGGGCAGTCACGAAGATCTTTGCCAGCCCGGCGACCACGAGCTCGAAGTGTGCGGCGGTGTCGCCGGCATGATGGATTACCGCCCCGGCACTCACCGTTGCCAGCGAACCTCCGGTCAGCAGTTCTTCGAGCAGTTGGGGCGGGAGCGGGCGCAGGCGGGAATCAGCTATGGCCCGGGCCGTGGCAGCATCCGCAGTGGCCGATTCCAACCTGACCATGCTGTCCTCCGTGTCAAGGGGAGACAGCCCGCGGCGTCTCCTTGTTCCATGGTAGGAGCCTTCAGAGAGAAGATCGAGGGGCACCACGTGGCCGAAAGGCGCCGGGCAGAAACGCGCCGCCAGTGGTATGGCAAACCCGCCGCCGCGGTGCCAAGCTGGGTAATGTCCAATTATCCGTCCTCAAGGGAGAACACCGTGTTCACTGCCAAGCAAGCGGTCAGCAGCTTCAGCGTCAATGACACAGCTGCAGCGAAAAACTTCTATGGCCAGACCCTCGGCCTTTCTGTCCAGGACGGGGACATGGGCACGCTGGACGTGACCATTCCCGGCGGAGCCACCGTCATGATCTACCCCAAAGAGAATCACGAGCCTGCTTCCTTCACCGTCCTGAACTTCGTCGTGGACGATGTCAAAGCCGCCGTGGACGAGCTCAACCGGGCCGGGGTGAAGACGGATATCTATGACCGCGCTGATCTTCCCACGGACGCCAAGGGGATCATGCGCGGCAACGGTCCGGACATCGCCTGGTTCAAAGACCCGGCAGGAAACGTCCTGTCAGTGCTCAAAGCCTGAAATAACGACGGCGGACGCTGTCCTTAGCACTGGGTGACTTAGGCGAAGTAGACGCCGATCCGGTTGCCCTCGATCTCCTCGATACGGATGTCGATATCGTAAACATCGCGCAGCACCTCCGGCTGCATGATCTGCGCGGGCGCGCCCTGATGCACCAGCCGGCCATCGCGCATGGCCACAATGTTGTCCGAATAACAGGAGGCGAAGTTGATGTCGTGGATGACCAGGACCACCGTCTTGCCTAGCTCGTCCGTCAAACGGCGGAGCAGGCGCATCATCTCCACCGCGTGCTTCATGTCCAGGTTGTTCAGCGGCTCATCGAGCAGCAGGTAGTCGGTGTCCTGCGCGAGCACCATGGCAATGAACGCGCGCTGGCGCTGGCCGCCGGAGAGCTCGTCCACGAACTTGTCCGCCAGGGCGCCCAGATCCAAATACTCCAGCGCCTGGTCAATGTATGCCTTGTCCTCGATGCGGGGCCGCCCGCCATGGTGCGGGAAGCGTCCGAAACCCACCAGATCGCGCACCGTCAGCCGGACCGTGAGCTGGTTGTCCTGCCGCAGGATGGCCATTTTCCGCGCAAGTTGCCGGCCAGGGGTGTCGTTGACGTCGAGACCATCGATGGTGACGGAGCCGGCGTCCATGTCCAGCAGCCGGCTGATCATGGACAGCAGGGTGGATTTCCCGGCGCCGTTGGGGCCGATGATCGAGGTGATGCCGCCGTCCTTGATGTAGCAGCTGACGTCGTCGACGACGGTCTGGGTGCCGTAACGCTTGGAGACGCCGGAGACGTGGATCATTTGACTTTGCCTTTCAGCAGCAGGGCGATGAAGACGATGCCGCCCACAAATTCAATGACGATACTCAGCGCCGTGTCGAAGGCGAAGACCTGCTCCAGCACCAGTTGGCCGCCCACCAGGGCGATGATGCCGAGCAGGACGGCGATGGCCAGCACGGAGGTGTGCCGGAAGTGCGAGCACAGCTGGTAGGCCAGGCTGGCAACCAGCAGGCCGAAGAACGTGATCGGACCAACCAACGCGGTGGACACAGCCACCAGGACCGAGCAGATGATCAAGACCGAGATGACGGACCGCTTGTGGTCCACGCCGAGGTTGATCGCGGTTTCGCGGCCCAGCGAGAGCACGTCCAGCTGGTGGCGCATGCGCCAGGCGAGCGTGCTGACGGCGGCGACGGCCAGCGCGGAAACGAGCAGCAGCAGCCCGTCCACGTTGTTGAAGCTGGCGAAGAAGAGGTCCTGCAGGATGATGAACTCGCTCGGATCGATCAGCCGCTGCAGCAGGGAGGAGATGCCGCGGAACATCGTGCCGAAGACGATGCCCACCAGCAGCATCAGGTGCAGGCTCTTGCCCCCGCCGGTGAACAGCCAGCGGTAGAGCAGGAAGGAGAACGCCACCATGAGGGCCACTTCGATGACAAAGCGGGCCGGGGCGCCCATAGTCAGCAGCGCCTGGCCGCCGATGGCGAACGTCAGCCCGGTCTGGATCAGCATGTAGAGGGCGTCAAAACCCATGATCGACGGCGTGAGGATCCGGTTGGAGGTGACGGTCTGGAACAGCACGGTCGAGACACCGACGGCGTAGGCCACCAGGATCATCGAGCCCACTTTAATCGCCCTGCGGGGGAGGATGTAGCCGATGTTCCCACGCAGGTCGATCAGCATGAAGGCCGCCACCAGCACCGCGGCCAGCACCGACAGGGCGATGATCCACGTCTTCGGGGAGATGCCCTTGATGGGCCGGCGCTGATGCTGGGTCAGAGCCGTGGGGAGGCCGGTGCTAACCACGGCGTTCACGCTTTCGAAGGAGCAGGTACAGGAACATGGCGCTGCCGATCGCCGAGACGATGACGCCGACGGGGATTTCGTAGGGGAAGCGGATGGTCCGGCCGATGATGTCGCAGACCAGGACAAACCCCGCACCAAAAACGGCCACCCAGGGCACGGCCCGGCGGACATTGTCGCCAAAAATAATGGACACCAGGTTCGGCACGATCAGCCCGAGGAACGGAATCGACCCGATATTGACGACGACGACGGCGCTGATCAGCGAGACAATGATCAGGCCCAGGGTCATCACACGGTTGTAGTTCAGCCCGAGGTTGGTGGAGAACTCCTGGCCCATGCCAGCCATGGTGAAGCGGTCCGCGCAGAGGTAGCCGACCAAAGTCAGCACGGCGACGATCCAGAGCAGTTCGTAGCGGCCGCGCAGCACGCCGGAGAAGTCGCCGATCATCCAGCTGTTGAGCGTCTGCAGCAGGTCGTAGCGATAGGCGAAGAAGGTGGTGATGGCCGCAATCACGCCGCCCAGCATGATGCCCACCAAGGGAACCAGCAGCGTGTTGCGCAGCGGTATCCGGCGCAGTACCAGCAGGAAGAGCGCGGTACCGGCGGCCGCGAAAACGGTGGCCGTGGACATCTTTGCCAGCAGGGAGGCGCCGGGGACGGCCACCGTGACCACGAGGATGCCCAGCGACGCGGATTCAACCGTGCCCACGGTGGAGGGTTCGACGAATTTGTTGCGCGCCATCAGCTGCATGATCAGGCCCGCAACGCTCATGGCCATGCCGGCCAGGATGACGGAGATGGTCCGCGGCACCCGGCTGATCCAGAAAATATCCCACGCCGTCTGGTCGCCCGCGAGCAGCGCGGGCAGCGAAACGTCGCTGACCCCAACAAACATGCTGGCAATCGCGAGGGCGATAACGGCGGCACCGGCCACCGCCAACTGGCCGCCGGAACCGCGCGGGCGTGCCGGAGCTACCCGGCCGGAGACTGCCGGGGTGGAGCGGGTCATCGTCGAGGAAGCCATGGTAGGTGTCTTCCGTTGCGGGCCGGATGCGTCGGCCCGCAACGGCATTGACTACTTGACCAGTGCGGCCTGTACGGCGCCGACCATGGAGTCGACGTTGTTCAGGCCGTAGCCCACCAGGTACCAGGAAGCGGAATCCAGGTAGGTGATGTTGTCGTTCTTGGCGGCGTCGGTGCCGGCGACCAGTTCGTTGTCCAGGACCGCGGCGGCGGCCTTGCCTGCAGCCTCGCCGACGGCCGCATCGCGGTCGATCACGAAGAGATGGGCCGGGTTCTTCTCGGCGATGTACTCGAAGGAGATGGCCTCGCCGTGGGAGCCTTCGGACTTGACGTCGGCAGCGGTCTCCACGCCCAGGACATCGTGGACGATGCCGAAGCGCGAACCGGCGCCATAGGCGGTGAGTTCGCCGCCGCTGGTCATCACCACCAGGCCGGTGCCGGCATCGGCAGCGGCCGCCTTGGTCTCCTCGATCTTGGTATCGATCGCGGCCAGCTGCTTCTCGACCTCGGCTTCCTTGCCGAAGATCTCGCCGAGCGTGGTGGAAACTTCCTTGAAGCTCTCCACCGGTGCGGCGGCATCAACGCTGAGGTCGATGGTCGGGGCGATCTTGCTCAGTTCCTCGTAGGCACCGGCGGTGCGGCCCGAAATGATGATCAGATCCGGAGCGCCTTCGCTGATCGCTTCGAAATCCGGTTCCTTCATGGAACCGATCTTGGTGACGGCATCCTCGCCGTACTTGGCCAGCGACGCCGGGTACTGCGCGGTCGGAGCGCCGTCAACCTCTACGCCGAGGGAATCCAGGCTGTCCATCGCGCCAAGGTCAAAGCTGTAGACGGTTTCCGGGTTGGCCGGAACCTCGGTGGAGCCCTGCGCATGCTCAGCCGTAATCGTCTCCGCGTTGGCGCCGGCGTCGGCTGCCCCGGCGTCCTGGCCGCAGGCGCTCAGCGCCAGCAGCGAGGCAACGGCCGAGACTGCCAGGAGGCGGGACTTCACTGACTTATTCATAAATGGCTCCAGGAAATTCGGGTGCTCGGGCACCTCCCGGTACCCGCCGCAATAGATCACAAAATGATTGGCTAATTCTTGCGCGCCTTCGAACCGTATCGGGTTAGGTTAGCCTTAGGCAACTTTCCTGCAGAAAAATGTCCTCAAGCAACAACGGCACCAAACAACGACGGCGGACGATGCCGTCCGGGTGCACTCCGGCTGGCGCTGGAACCGGTAGCGGGGCCGGTGGCACGAGCTGATGGCGGGGCTCGCGCAAGGGGGCGTTGCGACGCTTTTGGCACTCACCTTGACCGAGTGCTAATCCGGCACATAGAGTCTTATTAGCACTCTCCCCGTGCGGGTGCTAATTATTCAAGGAACCTCCTGCCGGCACCGCGACGACGGCAGAAAAGTCCTTGGCCAAAGAACCTATTCGTAGCTCATGCAAAGGAGAGAGCCGAGTGTCGGTCTCTATTAAGCCTCTTGAGGATCGTATTGTTGTCCGCCCGCTCGAAGCAGAGCAGACCACGGCTTCCGGCCTGGTCATCCCGGACACCGCCAAGGAAAAGCCGCAGGAAGGTGAAGTTGTCGCAGTAGGCCCCGGCCGCGTTGATGACAACGGAAACCGCGTCCCGGTCGATGTAGCCGAGGGCGACGTCGTTATCTACTCCAAGTACGGCGGAACCGAAGTCAAGCACAGCGGCCAGGAGTACCTCGTACTCTCCGCCCGCGACGTGCTGGCGATCGTCGTCAAGTAGTTTTCCGATGACCCCGGCCAGGCAACTGGCCGGGGTTTTTGGTCCAATAAGGAGAATTAATAAATGGCAAAGCAGTTGAAGTTTGACGATGCCGCCCGCAAAGCTCTGGAAGCCGGCGTCGACAAGCTGGCCAACACCGTCAAGGTGACTCTGGGCCCGCGCGGACGTAACGTCGTGCTGGACAAGAAGTGGGGCGCCCCCACTATCACCAACGACGGCGTGACCATCGCCCGCGAGGTCGAACTCGAGGATCCCTACGAGAACCTGGGTGCGCAGCTGGCCAAGGAAGTCGCCACCAAGACCAATGACGTCGCCGGTGACGGAACCACCACGGCGACCGTCCTGGCCCAGGCCCTGGTCAAGGAAGGCCTGCGCAATGTAGCCGCAGGCGCAGCCCCCGGCGCCCTCAAGCGCGGCATCGAGGTTGCTGTCGAGGCAGTCTCGGCACGTCTGCTGGAGAACGCCCGCGAGGTCGAGGGCAAGGTTGCCGAAGTGGCAACCATCTCGGCCCAGAGCCCCGAGGTCGGCGAGCTGCTGGCCAAGGCTTTCGAGCAGGTCGGCAAGGACGGCGTCATCACCATCGAGGAGGCCTCCGGTCTGCAGACCGAACTGGTCCTCACCGAAGGCATGCAGTTCGACAAGGGCTACCTGTCGCCGTACTTCGTCACCGACGCCGAACGCCAGGAAGCTGTCCTGGAAGACGCCATGATCCTGATCAACCAGGGAAAGATCTCCACGGTGCAGGAATTCCTGCCGCTGCTGGAGAAGGCGCTGCAGGCCGGCAAGCCGCTGTTCATCATCGCCGAAGACATCGACGGCGAAGCCCTGTCCACCCTCGTGGTCAACAAGATCCGCGGCACCCTGAATGTTGTTGCCGTCAAGGCTCCGGGCTTCGGCGACCGCCGCAAGGCCATGCTGCAGGACATTGCTACCCTGACCGGCGCCCAGGTTGTTTCTCCGGACCTCGGTCTGAAGCTGGACCAGGTCGGCCTGGAAGTTCTGGGTTCGGCACGCCGCATCACCGTGACCAAGGACGCCACCACCATCGTTGACGGTGCCGGCTCCGAATCCGATGTTGCAGACCGCGTCGCGCAGATCCGCGCCGAGATCGAGCGCACCGATTCCGATTGGGACCGTGAGAAGCTGCAGGAACGTCTGGCCAAGCTGGCCGGCGGCATCGGCGTTATCAAGGTCGGCGCAGCCACCGAAGTTGAGATGAAGGAAAAGAAGCACCGTATCGAGGACGCAGTGTCCTCCACGCGTGCTGCCCTGGAAGAGGGCATCGTGGCCGGCGGCGGTTCCGCACTGGTCCACGCAGCCCAGGCCCTGGACACCGATCCCAACGTTCTGGCTCTCGAAGGCGACGCAGCCACCGCCGTCGGACTTGTCCGCCGCGCGCTGGTCCAGCCGCTGCGCTGGATCGCCGAGAACGCCGGATACGAAGGCTTTGTCGTCGTGTCCAAGGTGGGCGAGCTTGAGGTCAACAACGGCTTCAACGCCGCCACCGGGAAGTACGAGGACCTGGTTGCTGCCGGCGTCATCGACCCGGTCAAGGTCACCCGTTCGGCGCTGGTCAACGCGGCATCCATTGCCGCGCTGGTCCTGACAACCGAAACTCTGGTCGTCGACAAGCCGGCCGAGGACGAGGACGCCCACGCAGGCCACAGCCACTAAGACCGCAGCCCCCGCGCTTCGGTCCCAGTAGCCGCAGAAGGGGATCCGGACAGTTCACACTGGCCGGGTCCCCTTCGCATTTAAGCCGTGAGGGTTGGACATTATTCACAGGCTGACCGACCCGAAGGCTTGGACGCCGTGAGTTAGTTCCACCACATGCGTGCGGGAACGAAATAGAGCCGGGTGGCAAATGGTTTTAGGATGTAACTATCCACCTCTGTACCGGTAACCCCCGCGACATTGGCCGCTCCCCATTCCGGTGTATCTCCGAAAGGCCGCACAGTGACTGAAGAATTTAACCCGTTCGCTTTCGAGGGCTTGACCTACGACGACGTGCTGCTGCTGCCCGGCCCGACAGATGTCATCCCTTCCGAGGCTGACACCAGCTCCCGGTTGTCCAAGCGCATTACGGTCCAGACCCCGCTGCTCTCGGCGGCCATGGATACCGTGACCGAGTCCCGGATGGCCATCGCGATGGCGCGCCAGGGCGGTCTTGGGGTAATCCACCGCAACCTCTCCATCCAGGACCAGGCCGAGCACGTGGACCGGGTCAAGCGCAGCGAATCCGGCATGATCACCAATCCGGTGACCATCTCCCCGGATGCGACGCTGGCCGAATTGGACGAGCTCTGCTTCAACTACCGCGTGTCCGGACTGCCCGTGGTGGACACGGACGGGAAGCTGCTTGGTATCTGCACCAACCGCGATACCCGCTTTGTGCCGCGTGCGGACTACCCGACCACCAAGGTGCACGAGGTGATGACCGCGATGCCGCTGATCACCGGCAAGGTCGGCATCAGCCGGCCCGACGTGATCGAACTGCTGGGCAAGAACCGGATCGAGAAGCTGCCGCTGGTCGACGACGCCGGAATGCTTCAGGGCCTGATTACGGTCAAGGACTTCGACAAGGCCGAGCAGTACCCGCTGGCCACCAAGGACGATGAGGGCCGCCTGCGCGTCGGCGCCGCTATCGGCTTCTTCGGCGACGGTTACGAACGAGGCATGGCCATGATCGACGCCGGCGCCGACCTCCTCGTGGTCGATACGGCCAACGGCCACAGCAGCGGTGTGCTGGACATGATCGCTCGGCTAAAGAAGGATCCGGCCGCGGCTCATGTGGACATTATCGGCGGACAGGCCGCTACCCGCGAGGGTGCCCAGGCCCTGATCGACGCCGGTGCCGATGCCATCAAGGTGGGCGTGGGCCCGGGCTCCATCTGCACCACCCGCGTGGTGGCCGGCGTCGGCGTGCCGCAGGTGACCGCGATCTACGAGTCCGCCAAGGCAGCTATTCCGGCCGGCGTGCCGCTAATCGCCGACGGCGGTCTGCAGTACTCGGGCGATATCGGCAAGGCCCTGGTGGCCGGCGCCGATACCGTGATGCTGGGGTCGCTGCTCGCCGGTGCTGCCGAAAGCCCGGGCGACTTGGTCTTCGTCAACGGCAAGCAGTTCAAGGCCTACCGCGGCATGGGTTCGCTGGGCGCCATGCAGACCCGCGGCAAGAACACGTCCTACTCGAAGGACCGCTACTTCCAGGCCGACGTGCCGGACGACGAGAAACTCATCCCCGAAGGCATCGAAGGACAGGTGCCGTACCGCGGCCCGCTCTCCGCCGTCGCGCACCAGCTGGTCGGCGGTCTGCGCCAGACGATGTTCTACACCGGCGCCCGTACCATCGCCGAACTCAAGGAAAAGGGCAAGTTCGTCCGTATCACCGGGGCCGGGCTCAAGGAGTCCCACCCGCACGACATCATGATTACGGCCGAGGCACCGAACTACAAGCGGTAGCCAACAGCAGTACAAGCGGTAGTCGCACTGCGCAGCGGCCGGTCTTCAGCAACCGGTGGCGCCATCGCCAGTAGCGTCAGACGAAGGCCCGGGCACCCAAGCCCGGGCCTTCGCCGTCGTTGGGGGCATCCGGTTATCGCATGCGTTTCGCGCTCCTTCTGCGCCATGGTGTATCGCCGGTTGTGCCGTCCGCACTGTGTCTGTTGTGCGTCTGCGGCGGTCCTACTAGGCTGTGATCGGCGACGCCCATCGCCTAACTCCCTTCACCGGCACCCACGCGGCCGGGAACCGCGGGAGCAAAGGAGGTTGAGCCTCCGGGTGAGCGACCACGTGGACACTCCTTTTGTGACGTGTTGACGTCAGCGGTGCGTGGGGCCGGACGTCGGCGCGTGCAGAAAGAGACATGATGGTCGAGCAAAAGCACTTCAAGTCCCGGGTCCGCGAACGCATGCAGAAGACGGGTGAGAGTTACACGACAGCCCGCCTGCAGTTGCTCAAGGATCTGCCGGCAGAGCCGCCCCTGCCGGGCCTGCTGCCCGGTTACCCGCCCGGCGCGCCGCTGGCGCAGCGCGACGCAGGGCTGTGGCAGCGCGTTCTGGCCCAGGCCGGGGTCGAAAATCCGGCCACCGG
Organism: Arthrobacter sp. Soil_C_60; assembly: GCF_057656375.1. Classification (NCBI taxonomy): domain Bacteria; kingdom Bacillati; phylum Actinomycetota; class Actinomycetes; order Micrococcales; family Micrococcaceae; genus Arthrobacter; species Arthrobacter sp. Soil_C_60. The sequence continues at coordinate 355,221 of NZ_JBDGKM010000001.1, forward strand.
CACACCCTTTACCGAAGCAATGCTCTCCGGGCTGGCCGGCGGCATCGGTTTCATGTTGTTCACCTTCGAATACGAACAAATCACGACGGCGACGATCGTCACTCGCTTCCATCCCGGCCCCTACACGGGCAACCTGATCAACCGCAGCGGCGCGCTTGTGGAGGAGAAGTCGACCACCAGCACCAAAGCAGCCCAGGACAATCTGGACGCCGCGCTGGAAGCCGGCCGCGCCGTCGTCGTCAAAGTTACCCAGGGTGCCTTGCCCTGGTACCACTCGGATGCGCTGGAGCACAGCGATTCCGTGGATGTGGCGGTGGCCGGCAAGGCCAACGGCGCGTACCTGATTGACGACGGCGGCCGGCAGCTGCGTGGGGTAACGGCGGCCGAACTGGCGGGCGCACGCGGCAAACGCAAGAAGGACAAGCACTGGCAGGCCTCCGTGGTCGATCCCGGCGAGACCACCGTGGATCAGCTGCGCCGGAGCGTACTGGATTCGGTGGCGGAAACCGCCGGCGTACTGCTCGGAACGGTACCGCCGGCCGGAATCCCCGCACATGTCGCGAAGAATTTCGGGCTGGCCGGGATGCAGACCTGGACCGCCCGGCTGCGCGATACCAGGACCAAGAAAGGCTGGCCCGCGATGTTCGCCGACGAGCAGCGGCTGCGGTTCGGGCTGGAACGGATCAAGGAGTGCCTGGCGGGAACCGCCTGGGGAGGGCAGGCGGCGCTGCGGCCGCTCTACGCGCAGTTCCTGGCCGAGGCGGCAGCGCTGGACGGCCTGGACCGGCTGCAGCAGCCGGCGCAGTTGTACGCGGCCGCCGGCGAGCGGTGGCAGCAGCTGGCCGACGCCGTCGATCCGCAGTGTCCTGCCGAAGAACGGACCGTGCACTTCGCCGCTCTGGCGGACCGGATGGAGGACATCCAGGCGGCGGAGGATGCCGCGGCAACGTCCCTGTCCGGGTAGGCCGTCCGGTGGAGGGCCGGCCAGCGCCGGACTGTGGACGGACCCGGGTTGTCCACAGTCCGCGCCCCGGCCCGGTCTGCGCGCCGTGGTGGGATAACCTAGAGCCGTGACTTACGAGATTGAGATTGGCCGTGGCAAGCGTGGGCGCAGAGCCTACTCCCTGGATGATGTAGCGATTGTTCCCTCGAGGCGCACGCGTGACCCCCAGGATGTCTCCGTCAGCTGGCAGATCGATGCCTACCAGTTCGACATGCCGGTGATCGCCGCCCCGATGGACTCGGTCATGTCGCCGGCCACGGCGATTGCGGTCGGCAGGCTTGGCGGCCTGGGCGTGCTTAACCTCGAGGGTTTGTGGACCCGTTACGAAGACCCGGAGCCGATGCTCGATGAGATCACCGCTCTGAGCGAAGAAAACTTCAGCCCCGGCGCCACCAAGCGGATGCAGGAAATCTACGAGGCTCCGATCCAGGCCGACCTGATCACCTCGCGCCTGGCCGAAATCCGCGAAGCCGGGGTGACGGTGGCCGGCTCCCTGACGCCGCAGCGCACCCAGGAGTTCTACAAAACCGTGCTGGCCGCCGGCGTGGACATTTTCGTGATCCGCGGCACCACGGTTTCTGCCGAGCACGTTTCGCGCGAGCACGAGCCGCTGAACCTCAAGCAGTTCATCTACGAGCTGGACGTTCCCGTGATCGTCGGCGGCGCCGCGGGCTACACCCCCGCCCTGCACCTGATGCGCACCGGTGCTGCCGGCGTGCTGGTCGGCTTCGGCGGCGGCGCAACAACGACGACGCGGCGCGCGCTGGGCATCCATTCGCCCCTCGCCTCGGCGATCTCCGACGTGGCCGCGGCACGCCGCGACTACATGGACGAGTCCGGCGGCCGCTATGTCCACGTGATTGCCGACGGCGGACTGGGCACCAGCGGGGACATCGTCAAGGCCATCGCCATGGGCGCGGATGCCGTCATGCTCGGCGCCGCCCTGGCCCGAGCCGAGGAGGCTCCAGGCCGCGGCTGGCATTGGGGCCAAGAAGCCCACCACCACGAGCTGCCGCGCGGTGACCGCGTCAGGATCGGCACGGTCGGCCCGCTGGCCGAGGTGCTCTACGGGCCCTCACACCACACCAACGGCACATCCAACCTGGTGGGCGCGCTGCGCCGGTCCATGGCCACTACCGGCTACTCGGACCTGAAGGAGTTCCAGCGGTGCGAGGTAGTCCTCTCGCCGTACATATCAAACGAGTGATCCGCCGATGCCTGGAGGCTGACTGAGTATGAGTTCCGGAGCCATGAGTCCTGAAAGCCGTGAGGAGGCCCTGGCCGCCCTGCGGGCCACGCAGGACCACGACCAGGAGCTGGACATACTGATTGTCGGCGGGGGAGTGGTCGGCGCCGGCGCTGCGCTGGACGCCGTGACCCGCGGCCTCGACGTCGGCATTGTGGAGGCCCGGGACTGGTCCTCCGGCACGTCCTCCCGGTCCTCCAAGCTCATCCACGGCGGGCTTCGCTACCTGGAGATGCTGGACTTTGCCCTGGTCCGTGAGGCCCTCCAGGAACGCGGCCTGCTGCTGCAGCGCATCGCGCCGCACCTGGTCCGCCCGGTGCCTTTCCTCTATCCGCTGACCAAACGGTTCGTCGAGCGTCCCTACGTGGGCGCCGGCGTCGCGCTTTATGACGCGCTGTCGGTGGCCAGCGGCCACGGCCGCGGAGTGCCGTTCCACAAGCACCTGTCGCGGCACGGCACCTTGCGGGCGGCGCCGAGCCTGAAGAAGGACGCCTTCGTTGGATCCATCCGCTACTACGACGCCCAGGTCGACGACGCGCGGCTGGTAGTCAACCTCGTACGGACGGCGGCGGAGTACGGGGCGTATGCAGCCAACCGGCTGAAGGTCATCAACTTCCTGCGCGAGGGCGAACGCGTGGTCGGCGCGCGCGTCCGCAACCAGGAGGACGGCACCGAGTTCGACATCCGGGCCAAACAGGTGGTCAACGCCACCGGGATCTGGACCGACGAAACCCAGGCCATGGTTACCGAGCGCGGCCAGCTGAAAGTGCGGGCCTCGAAGGGCATCCACCTGGTGGTGCCCCGGGACCGCTTCCAGTCCACCGTGGGGCTGATCCTGCGGACCGAAAAATCCGTGCTGTTCGTCATCCCGTGGGGCCGGCATTGGATCATCGGCACCACGGATACCAGCTGGGACCTGGACAAGGCCCACCCTGCGGCGTCGTCCAAGGACATCGACTATCTGCTCGAGCACGTGAACCAGGTGCTCAGCCGCCCGCTGACCCGCGAGGATGTGGAGGGCGTTTATGCCGGGCTGCGGCCCCTGCTGGCCGGCGAGAACGACGACACGGCCAAGCTCTCGCGCGAACACGTGGTCGCGCATCCGGTTCCCGGGCTGGTAGTGGTGGCGGGCGGCAAGTACACCACCTACCGGGTCATGGCCAGGGACGCGGTGGACGAAGCCGCACGTGCCCTGGACGAACGCGTGCCGCCGAGCTGCACGGAGATTGTTCCGCTGCTCGGCGCCTCCGGTTTCAAGGCAAAGTGGAACAAGCGCAGCCGCATGGCCGACCGTGCGGGAATCCATGTGGCACGGGTGGAGCACCTGCTCAACCGCTACGGCTCCATGACGGATGAAGTGCTGGACATCATCACCGGCAGCCCCGAACTGGCCGAGCCGCTGCCGGGCGCGGATGACTATCTGCAGGCCGAAATCGTCTACGCCACCACACATGAGGGCGCCCGCCATATCGACGACGTGCTCACCCGGCGTACCCGGATCTCCATTGAAGCCTGGGACCGCGGTGTCTCGGCCGCCCCCGTGGTAGCGGCCCTGATGGCGCCACTGCTGAACTGGAGCGATGCGCAGGAAGCGCGGGAAGTCAAGCACTACCTTGCCCGGGTGGAAGCCGAGCGGCTGAGCCAGGAACAGCCTGACGATATCTCCGCCGACAGTGCGCGCATGGGTGTGGACGACATTGTTCCGCTCAGCTGAGGCGGCGGCTGTGGACACGGACGGAGGCACTGACGCGCATGCCTGAACTCGATCTCACCACGCCGGCCCTGGTGCTGCTGGACCTGGTGGCGGTGGATAAGCAGGACGCCGCCGCGCAGCTGGCCGGAACACTGCATGCAGCCGGCCGCATCTCGGATCTGGACGGTTTCCTGGCACAGGTCAACGCCCGGGAACACCAGCTGGCCACGGGCCTGCCCGGCGGCGTGGGCCTGCCGCACGCACGCAGCGAGTTCGTGCAGCACACGTCCATCGCCGTGGGCGTGACGAAGTTCGGCCACAGCCTCGATTTCGGTGCCGTGGACGGACCGGCCAACCTCGTGCTGCTGATGGCAACACCGGCCGCCTCGTTTTCGGAGCACCTGGAGGTGCTGGCCACGCTGGCGCGGTCCCTGATGAAAGAAAACTTCCGTGAGTCGCTCCGCAGGGCCCATGACCCGGGCGTCATTGCCGAGCTGATCAACTCCACCATCGACTTCTCCGATTCCTGAGACACCGCCGCTCCTGGGGAAGCCTTTCGGGACGCGCAGGCAGATTCGTTTTCTACAGAGGCACGAAGTAGGGTTAATAGGTGCTGAAAACTGCCCTCAAACCCCGCTGGATCGCGGCGTTAGTGCTGGCACTGGTCGTTTCGACAGTCTTTGTACTCTTGAGCCAGTGGCAGTTTTCTGCATCCCAAAGCGAGGCCCCGCCGCCTCCCGGCCAGACTGAAACCGTCCAGCCGCTGACCGAGGTCTTTGAGCCCGGCAGCCCGATGCATGCCTCACAGGCGGACCAGATGGTCAGCCTCGACGGCCGGTTCCGTCCGGCGGACCAGGTGCTGGTGCAGACCCGGCTGCAGGACGGCGAGGAAGGGTACTGGGTAGTCACAAGGTTTACCGTTGACGGTGCTCCCGAACAGAACGACGAAGACGTTTTCATCCCCGTAGTCCGCGGTTGGGTGGCGGATCCGGCGGACGCGACGACGGCACCGGAAGGTGAGGCGACCGTCGTCGGACGCCTGCTGCCGACCGAAGCGCCGGTGCCTGGGCAGACCCCTGCGGGGGAAGTGGCCACCCTGTCCGTGGCGGAACTGATCAACCTCTGGAACGCCCCGGCGTATGCAGGTTTTGTGGTCGGCACGGACTTTACGGTGGCGGGCGAGGATCTGGACACGGCCACTGCCGGCACCGCCATGGAGCCGGTTGTCGTGGGCCCGCAGCCGCAGGAGACGCCGGTCAACTGGATGAACATCTTCTACGCGGTGGAGTGGGTAGTCTTCGCCGGCTTCGCCATCTTCCTTTGGTGGCGGCTTGTCGCTGACGACTACCGCCGGACGCTCGAGGACGAAGAATTCGCCGCCGAAGAGGCCCGCTATCTGGCCGGCCTTCAGGGCGGCACCGATAAAAACAACGAGGTAAGCAAGTGACAGATAACGTGAACCAGCCGAACCCGGATGCCCCGCAGGCTCCCGCCAAGGCCCGTCCGGCCAAGCGGCGCTACGGCGGCACGCACGCGCAGATCCGCTCGGCGCTGACGTTCTACAAGGTCACTTCCTACATCACCGGCGTCATGCTGCTGCTGCTCTGCGCGGAGATGATCCTGCGCTATGGCTTCAACCTGTTTCTCTTCGCCGGAGCCACCAATACGCTCACCGGGGAGACCTTTGCACTCGGCTTGGCGCAGGCGGAACCTTCGGTGGTGGAAGGCGTCAACCTCTCCATCGCCGTCCTGATTGCCCACGGCTGGCTGTACGTGCTGTACCTGATCGCCGACTTCCGCCTGTGGTCCCTGATGCGCTGGCCGTTCACCCGGTTCATCCTGATCGCGCTGGGCGGTGTCATCCCGTTCCTCTCGATCCTGCTGGAAAAGCGTGTCCACCGGCAGGTGGAAGAAGACCTGGCCGAGCATCCCGAAGCCGCCAAGCGCTACTAAGCCAGCAAGCAAACCCAACGGCTAAACCTCAACGCATCAAACCTAAGCGGACGACGGCGGGTACCCACCCGCCGTCGTCCGCTGGCGTTAACAGCCGGGACGCCCTGCGCGGACGGAGCATCCCGAACAGCCGGAACAGTACGCCGACGGCGCCGCCGCCAGGCCAATGTGCAAGCAGCCGCGCGCGGCGACTATCCTTAGTGGGTGACTAATCCAGCCCCCGCCGCCACGGACCACCGGCCCGTACTTGTCGTTGACTACGGGGCCCAGTATGCGCAGCTGATCGCCCGCCGCGTACGCGAGGCCAACGTGTATTCCGAAATCGTTCCGCACACCCACACCACAGAGCAGCTGCTGGCCAAGAACCCGGCCGCCATCATCCTCTCCGGCGGGCCGTCCAGCGTTTACGCCGACGGCGCACCACGCGTCGGCGCCGACCTGTTCGAAGCCGGCGTCCCGGTTCTCGGCATCTGCTACGGTTTCCAGGCCATGGCCAACGCCCTCGGCGGCAAGGTCGCCCAGACCGGACTCCGCGAATACGGGGCCACGGACACCACCACGGTGGGCCAGGCGCGCTCCATTCTCGAAGGTGTGCCGGAAACGCAGAACACCTGGATGAGCCACGGCGACTCGGTGCACGAAGCTCCGGACGGCTTCGAGGTCCTCGCCAGCACGGCCGGCGCCCCGGTAGCCGCCTTCGCCAACGAGGAGAAGGCGCTGTACGGCGTGCAGTGGCACCCGGAGGTCAAGCACTCCGCCCACGGCCAGCAGGTTCTGGAGAACTTCCTGTTCAAGGGCGCCAAGGTGGAGCCGAACTGGACCACCGGCAACATCCTCGAAGAACAGGTCGAGCGTATCCGCGAGCAGGTCGGCACCTCGCGCGTGATCTGCGGACTCTCCGGCGGCGTGGACTCCGCCGTGGCCGCCGCCCTGGTGCAGCGCGCCGTGGGGGACCAGCTGACCTGTGTGTTCGTGGACCACGGTCTGCTGCGCGAAGGCGAAGCCGAACAAGTGGAGCGGGACTTCGTCGCCGCCACCGGCGTGAACCTGTACGTGGCCAACGAGCAGGAACGCTTCCTGAGTGCGCTGGCCGGTGTCAGCGATCCGGAAACCAAGCGCAAAATCATCGGCCGCGAGTTCATCCGCGCCTTCGAAGAGGCCGAGCGCGCCATCATCGCCGAAGCCGCGGCCGAGGGCGAAAGCATCAAGTTCCTGGTCCAGGGCACGTTGTACCCGGACGTCGTCGAGTCCGGCGGCGGCGAGGGTGCTGCCAACATCAAGAGCCACCACAACGTCGGCGGCCTGCCCGAGGACCTGCAGTTCGAACTGGTGGAGCCGCTGCGCACCCTGTTTAAGGACGAAGTCCGTTCCGTTGGCGCGCAGCTGGGCCTGCCGGCCGAGATCGTCGGCCGCCAGCCGTTTCCCGGCCCCGGGCTGGGCATTCGCATCGTCGGCGACATCACGGCCGAGCGCCTGGAGCTGCTGCGCAAGGCGGATGCGATCGCCCGCGCTGAGCTGACTGCTGCCGGCCTGGATAACGAAGTCTGGCAGATGCCCGTGGTGCTGCTGGCCGACGTGCGCAGCGTCGGAGTCCAGGGCGACGGCCGCACCTATGGCCACCCGATCGTGCTCCGCCCCGTCTCCAGCGAGGACGCCATGACCGCTGACTGGTCCCGGCTGCCCTATGACCTGTTGGCGCGTATCTCGAACCGCATCACCAACGAGGTCGACGGCGTGAACCGCGTGGTTCTCGATGTCACCAGCAAGCCGCCGGGAACCATTGAGTGGGAGTAACCCGGACGGGTGGCCGCAGCCTCGCAGCAGGTAAAGCTGTGAACTCCCCGGCAAATTCTGCCGGGGAGCGTTGCGGTCACCCGTTTGCCATGTCCTATCCGATAGTTTGAGACACATGCCAATTTGGTCAAGGCTTGTGCCCGAGAGTGAAGAAAAGAGAGTAGCCGTGTCGCGCGATCGCACTGACGAGGCTGCCGAGGATATTCTGACGCACTGGCTGAAACAGCTGGGCCAGCACGCGGGAACAGATACCCTGCTGTACTTCGCGCCGTCCTCGACGAACAGCATCGACCTCACCCATGCCCATCCGTCCGGTCTTGCCCAGTTGCTGACCGGCCGGCGCACCCGGCTGTCCACCTTGCTGCGGGATCACGCCCAGTATTCGGCGGCGATGAAGACCGCCCGCAGCCTGCGTTCCAAAATCTTCGAGCTCGGCACGGAGCGCGGCATCGACGTCGGCTATCTGGCGGCGGGCACTGCCTCCTGGCGTGTTCCCGAGGTAGGACGGTCCGAGACACTGAACGCCCCGATCATGCTCACCCCGGTGGCGCTGACGGTCCGGCCCAGCCAGGATGACTACGAACTTCAGCTCACGGACCAGGCCAGGCTCAACCCGGCACTGGTGAGGCACCTTGTAGCCGAGCAGGGCGTCGACATCGACCCCGAAGGCGTGGCTCGGCTGGCGTACAGCACCGCACGGTTCGACCCGCATCCGGTGCTGGAGCGGCTGCGGTCGCTGACCCAGGACGTGCGCAGCATGACCATCGAGCATCACCTGCTGGTCTCCACCTTCGCCGATGTGGCGAACAGTGCCGATACCTCCGCCCTGGATTCCGCGCACCCGCTGCTGAACGCCATGATGGCGGCAGATCTGGATCCGGAAACCGGCTACCACGTGCCCGTGCCCGAGGTGGACCTGCCGCCGCTGGACGAGCGCGCACCGCAGGACGAGTTCCTGGTGCTTGACGCGGATCCGGCCCAGCAGCACGTCCTGGATCTGGTCCAGAGCGGCCACTCGGTGGTCGTCTCCGCCCCGCCGGGGACAGGCCAGACCCAGAGCGCCATCAACGCCGCGGCGACGCTGGCCTTCGAAGGCAAATCCGTCCTGGTGGTCGCGGAGCGGCGCACCACGCTGAACCAGTTCGCTAAGCAGCTCGACGAGCTCAAGCTCGGCTCCCTGGTGCTGCAGCTGAACGCCAACATCACCAGCCAGCAGCTTAAGGACCAGCTGGTCCGGGCCATCATGCGCAATGAGCAGGCCACGGCGCCGCAGCTGGAAAAACTGCACACCACGCTCAGTGACCACCGCCACCAGCTGATGGACCATGTGCAGTCGCTGCACAACGTCCGCAAGCGCTGGAACTGCTCGCCGTACCAGGCCATGCAGTCGCTGGCCAAGCTCACCTCGCTGGATCCCGCCCCGGCCACCACCGTCCGGCTCAAGCGCTCCGTGCTGGACAGCATCGCAGACCGGGCGGAACTGACCGGGCGGCTGCGCCGCGCGGCGGAACTGGGCAGTTTCAGCAAGTCCTCGACCAACAGCCCGTGGTTCGGCGCCAAGCTGCTCAACCGCAAGGAAACCGAAGATGCCCACCAGCTCTCTGTTGACCTTGCGCGCGACATCCCCAAGCTGCGCGAGCAGATGAACCGGGTGGCGGAGCATTCCCAGATTTCCCTGGGCACCAGCTTCCGCGAATGGGGGCAGCAGCTCCTGTTGCTGGTCGCCGTGCGCGGCAGCCTGGACAAGTTCACGCCGGACATTTTCGACCGGCCGGTCACGGATCTGATTTCCGCAACGGCCTCTTCCGGCTGGCGGCGCGAGCGCGGCATCGAAATGAGCTCCATGACCCGGTCCCGGCTGCGGCGGGTGGCCAAGGAATATGTGCGTCCCGGTGTTCACATTTCGGACCTGCACGAGTCGCTGGCAGACGTGCAGCAGCAGCGCAGCAAGTGGGCCGAATACGCCACCACGCAGCGTCACCCGTCGGTGCCGTCCGGCCTGGCGGAGCTGAACAGTTTCTACCTCGGCATCCACAAGAAGCTGCAGAAGCTTTCCGGGCTCCTGGTGGAACCGGCGGACGGCGTGCTGCTGGCCGACCTGGACCAGGACGCATTGGTGGAGCGGCTGGAAGCACTGGCGGCCGACCGCGAGACGCTGGTGAACCTGCCGGAGCGGACCCTGCTGCTGGAACAGATGCGCGAGCACGGCCTGGGCGAACTGCTGGATGATCTGGCCGAGCGTGAAGTGGCTACCGAGAATGTCGGCGCCGAACTGGACCTTGCCTGGTGGCAGTCGGCCTTGGAAGCCATGATCAGCGGCGACGACTACCTGGCCATGTCCGACGGCGACAACCTGCGCAAGCTGGAAGCGGTCTACCGGCTGGCCGATAACGCCCATATCGCGTCCGGCGCGGCACGTCTGCGGTGGGAGCTGGCCCAGAACTGGCGGCACGCCATCAAGAGCCAGGCCAAGGCGGCGGAGCGGCTGCGGGAGATGCTCAAGACGTCCGAACCGACCCTGCGGTCCTTGAGCGAGCAGTCGGGCCAGCTGGTGTCGTCGTTGATGCCTGTCTGGGCGGCCTCTCCGCTGGTTCTGCCGATGGTACTGCCGGCCGAGAAACGATTCGACGCCGTCATTATTCTCGACGCCGAAGCCACCAGCCTGCAGTCCGCGATCGGAGCCATGGCGCGGGCGGAGCAGGTCATCGCCTTCGGCGACGGCCAGTTGGGCACGGCGGAACCGTTTGAAGTCAATGTGGACCGGAAGCGTGACCTGGCGCCCGGCACCGAGGCGGATCCTGTGATCAGCAGCTACCACGCGCTGGCGCGCGTCCTGCCGGTACTGCCGTTGACCACCTTGTACCGCGCGGTCGATATGGAACTGGCGCAGTCGTTGAGCAAGGAATTTTACGACGGCGCCCTCACCCGGCTCCCGTCCGCCTGCGAAATCACCGGCGGTGACGGACTCGTGGTGGAATACCTGCCGGACGGAACAGGCCTGCCCGGTGCCGGCCACGAGGGCGTTGAAAGCGTCCCGGCGGAAATCAACCGGGTTGTGGATCTGGTCTTTGAACACGCACGCCACCGGCCCCAGCGTTCGCTGGCCGTGATCACCTCCACCGTCCGCCATGCGGCACGCGTGGCCGAGGCGATCCGTCTGCAAATGCCCAATTATCCTGCGGCTTCGGAGTTCTTCAAGCGGGCGGAGGATTCCTTCCGCGTGGTTCCCGTGGAGCGGTCCTCCGGGCTGGTCCGAGACGACATCGTCTTTTCCCTTGGTTACGGGCGCACGCCGCATGGCCGGGCAGTGCATAACTTTGGTCCCTTGTCGGAGCCGGATGGCCGGAGCAGGTTCGCCATGGCTATGACGCGGGCGCGGCGTTCGCTGCGGGTGCTCACATGTTTCCGCCCTGAAGACCTTGACCCCGAACGGCTGAGCCATGGGGCCATCGATTTCTATGAACTGATCAACCGCAAGCTCGGCACAGGCAGGGTAACCGTATCGGCTGCCACTGCCGGGATTGATGATCCGCTCGTCGCGGATCTGGTCGAGCGGATCCGCAGCCGGGGCGCGCAGGTGCAGGACCACTACCGGGGAATCCTGGACATTGTCGCGGCGGCAGACCCCTTGCAGCTGCCCGGAGACCACCATCCGACCCTGCCGGTGGCGTTGGAGTCGGACGGCACACCGCAGTACCGGAAGATGAGTGTGCGCGAGCGCAGCCGGCTGCGGCCACAGCTGCTGGAGCGGCTCGGTTGGCGTCCGCTGACGCTGTGGACCATCGAAGTTTTTGCCGACCCGGAGAAGTGCGCGCAGCTGATCGGAGGATACTTGGGACTACAGGATCCGGATCACGAAGGAACGGGGAGGCACGTGGCCAAGGACGACAAGCCTGGGGAACGTTCCGCGGACCGGCAGTCAGGCGGAACGGACAGTTCCGCCGACGCCACGGAAGGCGCCGCAACCCAGGCGGAACCCCAGGACCAGCAACCGCAAACACGGAAGGCTGCTGCGGCGGCGCTTCGCGGCAGCGCCATCCCGGACCGGGCCAAAGAGGACGATCCGAGTGCCTGGGGCGACAACCGTGAGGACCGGGACGCCTGGCTGAAGGAACAGCGCCCGCCCCACTGGGGCTGACGCCTAACCCACAAGTACCAGGAAGACCTTGCCCCGGCTCGACGCGCTTGCCAGTGCCGTGGCCTCGGTCGGTGATGCTGCCACCACCACGAGGCCTTCGCTTTCCTGGCGGCCCAGCAGTCCGGAACTGTCGGTGGTGTTCCCGGCCTTCCACAGCACGGGTACGTCGCTTGCCAGTACTTCCGAGGCTGCCGGTTCTTCATAACCGTTGCCGGTGCTGAGCACGATATCCACCCGTTGCCCGGGGCTGAGCAATTGCACTGTCGATTGGTCAGCGGGCCTGACCGGAACCGCGACGGTGCCCGGCGGGCTGCCGGCCAGGAGGCCGGGGCCGACGATGGAGGTATCCAGGACAGGGGAACCGGCCCGCATCGCCGTGGCCAGCCGTTTTCCCGCCAGGTCGTGGACCGAAGCAGCTGATCCGGAGGGCACGGCCGAGGCGGGAAGTCTGCCGGTCACCAGATCCGATTCGGCCAGGATGGTTCCCGCAGGCAGGTCCGCGGCTGCTGTGACCACGGGGACGGTCTCAAGCGGGGCCGGAGTGAGCTCGTGGACGGTGAGTCCGGCGGCTGCACAAAGCAGCGCGGCTGCGATCAAACGGTAATGGCGCCTGACCAGTCGCCGGACAAGGAGCGGGAGGGTCGCCCGGGGTGAATGCTGCATAGGGCAACAGTAAGGACGCCGGGAGCCAGCGGAGCAGGGGCTTGCGGCAGATTGTGCACGGGGGCAGCGGTAGTTCCTGTTGTGGAGGAAAGGAACGTCACCGGACGCAGAACACCCGGGGAGCCGTGGCATCCCCGGGTGGCGTAGTGCTAAGGGAGCTTGCTAGCTGGCAGCGGGGGCGGCAGCGGCCGGTGCGGGTGCTGCTGCCGGTGCCGACGCCGGGCTTTCGGACTTGCCGGCGGCCGGAACCGTGCTGGTGCTCTTGGTATCGCGTGAATCGGTCCGGTAGAAGCCGGAACCCTTGAAAACGACGCCGACACTGTTGAACTTTTTGCGCAGGTTGCCGCTGCACTCAGGGCAAACGCTCAGCGAGTTGTCGCTGAAGGACTGCTGGATCTCGAAAGCGTGGCTGCAATCTTTGCAGGCATAGGCGTACGTGGGCACTTGAATCCTCCTGAAAATTCCCGGGGAACACATCCGGGGCCACCCGCTGGGCTGGCACTCGATAGTTCCGAGTGCTAATTCTACACTGTCCCGGGGCCGAACCATATCCAGCCCTCTGCCGTCACAGCTCCGTCCAGCGGGGCGTCCAGTTCAGTGACCTCGAAGCTGCCGGGAGCGACGACCTCGTGAGGGTAAAAGACCCCGACTTCCTTCGGCTGCTCGGGCAGCCGGGCGACCCCTGCCAGGAACCGGTCGTAGTAACCGCCGCCCTGGCCTATCCGGTTGCCATCGGCGTCAACCGCCAGGCCGGGTACCAGGATCAGCGGAACATCGGCCATGATGGCTGAGGGCAACCGTTCCCCGACCGGCTCGTAGACCCAGGCCCGTGGACTGCGGACCAGCTCCACGCCGTCGTACCACTGCACCCAGCTGAGCTGGTACTCCGGCTCGCAGACCGGGACGACCACGCGATAGCCGGCCCGGGTCAGAGCAGGCAGCAGCAGTTCGGTGGAGGGCTCCGCGCCCGTTGAGAGATAGCCGGCAACGGTGCTGCCGCGTTCCGCTCCGGCCGCTTCAAGTCCCGCCATGACATGGTTGGCCAGCTGTTCGGCAGCCGCGCGCCGGTCGGTCTCCGGCAGATCCTGCCGCAGCTTGCGGAAATGTGCACGGGCGGAGTCTTTATCCAGAGGTGTCACGGCAATCCTTGTTCGAAGGGGTCGTTGCCGCCGTCGAATGCACTGAGGCGGCAGCTGTCATGCTAATTCATATTTTGACGCCGCGGATGGGTAATCTTATTTCCATGAAGTCTCATCGCACCGTACGCAAGGCAGTCATTCCGGCCGCCGGTCTCGGCACCCGTTTCCTGCCCGCAACCAAAGCCATGCCCAAAGAGATGCTGCCGGTAGTGGACAAACCGGCCATCCAGTATGTGGTTGAGGAAGCGGTCCGCGCGGACATCACGGACATCCTGATGATTACCGGACGGAATAAGCGACCGCTGGAAGACCACTTCGACCGGGTGCCCAACATCGAGTTCGTCCTCGAGGAAAAGGGTGACCTCGACAAGCTGGCCTTGGTACGCGAGGCGTCGAACCTGGCTGATATCCACTACGTGCGCCAAGGCGATCCCAAGGGACTGGGGCATGCCGTGCTGCGCAGCCGCCAGCACGTAGGCGACGAGCCGTTTGCCGTGCTGCTCGGCGATGACCTGATCGACGAAAACGATGAGCTGCTGCGCCGGATGATCGACGTCCAGGAGAAGACCGGTGGATCCGTTGTCGCACTGATGGAGGTCGAGCCCGCGCAGATCAGTGCCTACGGCTGTGCCGACGTCAGCGAGATGGACGGCATCGACTGCGTGCAGGTCAACCGGCTGGTTGAAAAGCCGTCGCCGGAAGAGGCTCCCTCGAACCTGGCCATCATCGGTCGGTATGTACTGCACCCGTCGGTCTTCGACGTGCTGGAAGAGACCGGTCCCGGACGGGGCGGCGAAATCCAGCTGACCGATGCGCTGGAGACGCTCGCGTCCCGTGAAGGCGAAGGCGGGGGCGTCTACGGTGTGATCTTCCGCGGACGGCGGTACGACACGGGTGACAAGCTGAGCTACCTGAAGGCTGTAGTGACCATCGCCTCGGAACGCGCCGACATCGGTGAGGACCTGCGCTCCTGGCTGAAGGAATTCACCGAAGGCGCACAGGGCTGAGACCAGGCTGGCGGCGGTGCTGAGTTCGGCCATCTGGCCCGTCAGAGTTGAATGCGGTAATTTGGCGCTGCGCCCGATCTCCCGTCGGGACAAGCGCGAGTGGCTGCAGTTGCGCCAGCAGAACGCGGCGTGGCTCGCCCCTTGGGAAGCCTCCAATCCGGATCCCAACGGCTCCTTGCCGCAGTTTGCCGAGATGGTTCGATCGCTGAACCGGCAGGCGAAGCTGGCAACAGCGCTGCCGTGGATCATCACCGAGGTCCAGCCGGACCGGCCGGCACCGGTGATCGTCGGGCAGCTGACGGTGTCCAGCATCGTCTGGGGATCGGCCATGATGGCTACGCTCGGATACTGGGTGGACCAGGCTTCGGCCGGTCGTGGCATCGCGCCAACGGCGGTAGCAATGGCCACGGACCACTGCTTTCGCGCCCTGGGGCTACACCGGATGGAAATCAACATCCGTCCGGAGAATTCCGCCAGCTTGCGGGTAGTGGAAAAACTAGGCTTCCGGGACGAAGGACTGCGCCCTCGCTACCTCCACATCAATGGTTCATGGGCCGATCACAGGTCATTCGCGCTGACTGCGGAGGAAGTTCCGGACGGACTTCTTCCGGGCTGGCTCGAAAGTAGCGGACGTTCGTGCTGACCTGCTGGTTTATCAATTTCCGGTGACTTTCGCCGACACACCGTGACTAATACCGCATCCGGCATGTTTTAGCTTCTACGGTTTTGATTGTGGACATTCAAAGCTCAGTGATCTTCGTAGTGATCGTGGGGCTTTGGCTTGTCTGGGTAGGACCGTACTTACTTCGCTTTCTTGGAACCGCAACGCTGGCCGAGGCACTTCCGGGCCAGGGAATATCATTCGACTCAGGACCCGTCACGGCCACAGGCAGTGCAGCTCAGGGGATCATCATGGAAAATAACGCCCATTCCGGAACAGCCCGCGCCGCCTCCGGGCCTGAGCGCGTTGGCCCGGAGGGCGCTGTCCGGGAGCAACGTGCGCCCGCGCCCTTGAACATCCGCTACGGCCGTACTGCTCTGGCCCTGGTGGGAGCCGGCGCATTGCTGACTTTCGTCGTCGGCGGGGGACTGGCCCTCTTCGGCGTGGTCTCGGGCAGTGTCCCGGGGGTCGCACTGCTGGCTGTCGCCGCCGTCGTTCTTATGCTGCGCGGGCTGGTGCGCCGTGACCGGCGCCGCCGTGCAGCCGCCCGCGTGAACAGGGCCTTTGAAGAAGCGATGAATCCGCCGGTCCACCATCTCTCACCACTTCCGCAGCGGGAAACGGTGCTTTTCGACGCGGCGGCCGAAGCAGACGCCGCAGCAGCGTCCGGTTCGGAAAAGCAGGAACCGGTTGCCGCGCCCGAAGCACGGCGCCTGACGCCGGAGGAACTCCGCGCGGAGGCACTCAAAGTTGCGGCCGAAGCTGAATCAAAAAGCGCAGCGAATTCCGCGCCTGGATCCGGTCCCACCTGGCAGCCCGTAGAAGTGCCGAAGCCCACCTATGTTGCATCGGCCAAAGCGGAACGGCCGGCCCCCGCACCGCTGCCGGCCCCGGAAGTGAAAAAGCCGACGGCGAAGACGCCGATCAAACAGGCCGCCGTGGCTCCGAAGACCGACCTGCCGGTCGCCGCGAAGGACGGTACCTCTCCGGCTGCCAAGGAAGCGGCGCCCCAGCCGGGCAAGATCAATCTGGACGCAGTGCTGCAGCGGCGCCGGGCGTGAAGTCCGCAGCACTGGCAACTGGCGATCAGAGGGTCCGCTCCGGCAAGGGGCGGGCCTTCTGCCTTTCTCCGGCCGGAGGGAGCCGTTCCTGCAGCGGGATGATATGAAAAGGAGTATGAACGCTCCGAGCCGCGACCTGATGCGGGCCGAGACCGATGGCATCGACCTGCTGGAGAGCATGAAGATGCAACAGCCGCTGGAACTCGCGGTCGGCACCCTCGGCGCGAGCATCCAAGGATGGAAACTGGCCAAGCTGCAACATCGGCCGGGCGCCGGAGCGACCGGGATCTACAGCGTGGACGTGCGGATCCCTGACGGGACTGTTCGCACCGAGTACGTCTGCGTCAGCACTTCGATGGTTCCGGATAGCGGCGTTCCCGTGGTGCGGCTGGATGACGGAAACATTGCGTTGACCGCTTGGCTGTATCCCGCGGATCCGGTGTTAACCGGGTTGGCAACAGCCTGTGATTCCGCCGCCATGGCACGCGCCGCCTTCGGCGGCGGAGACGTCGATCTGCGGATGATCAACTACCGTCCGCTCCGCCGGGCTGTGCTGGAAGCCTCGCAGGGAGCATCGCGCGTGTTCATTAAAGTTGTACGCCCAGACAAGGCCGACGCGCTGTTGCGGCGCCATCGGCTGCTCACGGAGGCCGGGCTGCCATCGCCGGAGCTGATACCCGGCCCGGCTATCGGCGTTGTGCTGCTGCGTGAGGTCCAGGGTACGCCGCTGGCCCAAGCGCTGATGAATGACGGTGCGTCGCAACTAGCCCCCGACACCCTGCTGGAGCTTCTGGACCGGTTGCCCGCCGGGGTGATGAAGCTTTCGCGCCGCCCGGCATGGGCCGAACGCGCGGCAGACTACGCGCGGGCGGCCGCGGCCGCTCTTCCGCTGGAGCAGGAACGGATTTTCCGCCTGGAGGAGAAGATCTCGAAGGTGCTGGCGGCGACGAAGCCTGGTCCGTTGGTACCAACGCACGGCGACTTTTACGAAGCGAATCTGCTGATCGACGGCGGCACGGTCACGGGCGTGCTGGACGTGGACTCGCTGGGGCCAGGCTACCGGATCGATGATCTCGCCTGCTTCATCGGCCATCTGGCGGTACTGCCGGCTGTTCATGAGGGATACATCCACGTACCGCAGGCAACGGAGCGCTACCTGGCCGCCTTTGACAAAGCTGTTGATCCGGCAGGGCTGAGAGCCCGCTCCGCCGGAGTGGCTTTGTCCTTGGTAGCCGGCGCCAAGACCTTTGGCCAGGGTGAAGGCTGGCAGCAGGACGCACTGGAGCGCCTGGCCATCGCGGAGCGGCTTGCGGCCGAAGCGGTTCAGCTGTCCGCAGCCAGCCGGTAACCCATGCCCCGTACGGTGGCGAAGCGCTCGGCCCCAAGCTTGTTGCGCAGGTAGCGCACATAGACGTCGACCACATTGGAGCCGGGATCGAAATCGTAGCCCCAGACGCGTGAGAGGAGCTGCTCGCGGCTGAGGACCTGGCCGGGGTTGCGCAGGAAGGCTTCAGCCAAAGCGAATTCGCGGGCCGACAGGTCGATCTCTTTGCCGTCAATGGTGGCACGACGGGTGCGCAGATCGAGCTGCAGGTTTCCGCTGCTGAGAGTGCTCATATCCGACGTCGGTGCTTCCGTCCGCAGCCGTAAGCGCACCCGGGCGAGCAGCTCTTCAAAGCGGAAGGGCTTGGCCATGTAGTCATCGGCACCGTTTTCGAGGCCCGCCACGGTGTCGTCGACCGAGCTGCGTGCGGTCAGGATAATGACCGGAGTGTCGTTCCTGGCCTCGCGGATCCGGCGGAGCACCGTAAAACCATCCTGGTCCGGCAGACCGAGATCCAGCACGATCAACTCGAAATCACCCGTCATGGCCAGATGGTAGCCCTCACGGCCCGTGGCTGCAACAGTAGGTACGTAGCCGGCCGACTTCAGGCCCTTGGCGACAAACGAACTGATCCTGTCCTCGTCTTCGATAACCAGAATCTGGCTCATACTGGATCCTCCTGCTCGGGCTCGCGTTCTTGGATAACGATAGTGAAAGTGGAACCGTGTCCGGGCGCGCTGGCCAGTTCAACGGTCCCGCCGTGGGCATGGGCGATGGCGTTGACGATGGTCAATCCCAGTCCGGATCCTTCCGCCCTGGTCCCGTTGGCGCCGCGGGCGAAGCGCTCGAAGATCCGGCTCTGGTCCTCGGGGGCGATCCCCGTGCCCTCGTCGCGGATCCAAAGGCGCAGTTCGCCGGGGACGGCACGGGATCCGACGGCAATGGTCGAACCTGTCCGGGAAAACTTGACGGCATTCGCAGCCAGTTGCAGCCAGGCCTGGGTCATGCGTTTCGGATCAAGGCTCCACATATGTTCGGCGCGGGAGTCGACAACCCACCGCCGGTCGCCCAGTGTGCGGGCTTTGTCCAGCACATCATCCGTCAACTGCCCGACCTCCAGCGGGCGGGGTTTGACGAATTCGGGGCGTTCGGCGCCCGCGAGCGTAACAAGGTCATCAACCAGCAGCCGCATGCGGTCCAGTTCGTCGAGGGCAATAGCGCGGACGGAGTCAACATCTTCCGGATCGCGTGAGTCCTGCAGTTCCAGGTGCCCCTGGACAATGGTGATCGGCGTACGCAGCTCGTGTCCGACGTCGTCGAGCAGTTGGCGCTGGGCTGTCATTGAGCCCTGGAGCCGGTCCAGCATCTCGTTGAAGGTCTGCGAAAGCTCGGAGAGGTCATCGTGCCCGCTGACCGGGATGCGGCGGGACAGATCGGTTTCGGTGATCTTCTGGGCGGTTTCCCGCACCAGTCGGATAGGTGCCAGTAACCTTCCGGCCACCAGCCAGCCCACGCCGGAAATGAGTACAAGCGCGGCCAGGCTGATCAGCGTGTAGGTCCGGAAGTTGTCGCCGAGCTCCTCGAGTTCCGCATCGTAGTCGAAGGCCAGCAAGAATATGCTGTGGGTGGGATCCGACGAGAGCTGGACAGGTACGGTCACGGCCCGGTAAGTGGTCTGCTCGGTTTGGATGGAGGTGAGGATGATCCGCTGAGTCTCCGGCTGGGCCACGACCTTGTCGATGAGTTCGCGATCGTTTTCCAGCCGCAGCTGGACCGAGTTGTTGGCGGTCAGCGCAACCTGTCCATTAACGATGCCAACCATGCCTTCGTTCTCCGCCGGTGCCGTGCGCGCCATCACGGTCCGGACCAGCTGGCTGCCGCGGGTGAATTCCTGTCCCGTTTCGGGGTCGATGCCGATGTCGGCCAAGGTATCGAACTCTTCGACGGACCGTCTCAGCGAGTCATCGATGCGTTGATTGATCTGCCCGCGCTGGAGGCCAAAGAGCACGGCGCCGGCTACCGCGAGGCCCAACGCGGAAAGTGCGAGTACGGCCGCGAGGACACGGGTGCGGACGGACAGGCCGTCCAGGCGCCTAAACATCCGTCCCGGTCATCATCAGGTTGATTTTAGTCGTCATCGTCATCGCCGTCGTCATCATCGAAATCGTCGTCGCCGTCGTCGTAATCAACCGGTGGTGCGGGCGGTACCGGGACGGGGTCAGGAGCAGGAGCAGGTGCGGGCGCGGGCGGTGGCCCGGGGGCAGGAGCCGGGGCCGGTGCCGGATCAGGTGCCGGTTCTGGTTCTGGTTCTGGTTCCGGCTTCGAAGTCCGTCCGGCATCGGGATCGGGTTCTGCCGAAGCGTCTCCGGAGCCGGTACCCGGCGATTCCGCCGGCGCCGTGGAGGCCGAAGGGGAGGGCGTGAATACTATCGACGGTCCCAGGTCGGAGGGGTCCGGGCTGCGGAGAGTGCTCGCCACGGCATAGCCTGCCAGCCCCATGCCGAGCACGATGGCAACGGCCGTGAGCACATAACGGATGGTCGCGCGCTGCATGCTTCAAGTATTCCGACGCAAGATGAGACGAATATGAGAAGCGGCGTCAGTTGTCGGCTGCCTCTTCCGCCGCGCGGCGTGCCTCCTCGGCTTCATCCTTGCGCCCGAGCGAGTCCAGGGCGGATGACAGCCCGAGGTTGGCAGCCACCCGGAGCATCCGGCTGACCTCGGGCTGGGCCAGCACCATCCGGAACATCGGCACCGCGTCCGCGGGACGGTCAAGCTCCGCCAGGACGTGCGCGGCGAAAAGCTCGGAGTTGCCGGCCGAAGCTGCGTCGTCCGCCGCGGAGTACAGGTCCGCGGCCTGCAGGGCAGCGGAGACGGCAGCCGGCCCATGGTCGAGGGCCCAAAGCCCGCGTGCCCTGGTGTCGCTGTAGTCCGCCTCGTACCAGTGCGCCCCGTAGTCCCGCGCCAGCCGGATCGCCTCGTCCAGCTGGGCGATGCCATCCTGGTCGCCGGCTTCGCACATCGCGTGGCCGAGAGCGTGGAGAGCCTGTGGCAGGGCTGCTGCGTCGTCGGAAGATTTGCGGGCGGCGGCAACGGCCGCCTCAAAACAGACGATCGCGTCCGCGTCATGGTCTTCCCGCGACAGCAAGGTGCCGATGGCCAGCAGCGACCGTGCAGCCTCGCCGTACTCTCCGCCGCCGGTGAACTCGGCTACTGCCTCGCGCCAGCAGTCCAGGGTATCGGCCGTGCGTTCGGCGTGGCGGTGTGCATGTCCCAGGCTCATCAGGGTGCGGGCCTTGTCCGAGTGCGGGGCATCGGTCAGCCGCTGGCGCTGGAGCAGCTTGCCCAGCACCTGGGCAGCGAGTTCATACTCCTCCGCCTCCAGCAGTTGGTTGCCCAGCGCCAGGCGCAGCGTCAGTTCCTCCTGGACTTCGCCGCGTTCGGCCTGCTGCACGGCCGCGCGCCAGGCCAGTACCGAACTCTCCGCGTCCCCGGCGGCAGCACACAGCTGTGCCACGACGACCGCGGCGGAAATGGCACCCTTGCGGACGCCGCAGGCAGCGTAGAGCTCAAGGGCCGTCAGGGCATACTCGATGGCTTCGTCGTCGTGCTCCCCGGTGTTGGCGAGGTTGGCTTTCAGCAGCCACATCGAGGCCGCCAGGGCACGGTTGGCCGGAATGGCGAGCAACCGGTCTGCCGCGGCGACGGCCTGCCCGGGCTGGTCCATCTGCAGGTAGGTGTGCGCCAGATACATCAGCGCCCCGGCGAGACTGTCGGTGCGCTCGCCGGCGGAATAGCCCTCCACCGCGTCCTCAAGCAGGGCGATCGCCGTGGACCGGACCCCTTTTTGCGAATGCGCGACGGCGATGGCCAGTTTGACGTCGGCCAGGACGCCAACGGGGGCCTTGGTCGCCTCAAGCTGCTCCAACGCCGCTTCCAGCACGGGCAGTTCCGCGGCGGTCGCTTCGCGGAAGAGGACCGTCCCGAGGTCTGCCTCGACGGAGGCTTGGACATCGCGTCCGGCACGGCGCAGCCGGTCCACCCGTTGCGCCAGATAGTACTCGGCGTCCCAAGCCTGGTCTTGGATCTGGGCAACGGCTATCAGGACCGAATACAACGCCAGCACGGTGTCGGTGTCGGATTCGGTAGCCTGCTCAAGGCCCAGGCGTGCCAAGGTAACCGCCCCGTAGTGGTCCTCTGCGTAGGCCGCTTCATAGGCTCGGTCGAGGCAGTCACGGGGATTCGCCGGCGTTGCGGCAGGGTCCGGCCCGGCGGCAGCGAGGACTTCCAGAAGCCGCCGCTCGATGGCGGGCATAGCCACGCTCCAATCCGGCGGGACGGGGTCCGCGCGATGCCTTGCTGGCCTGATCCCCATGCATTCAGTTGTAGTCCCCGCTGGCCCCGGACGCAACGCTCGGGTCGCTAAAGATACGTTGCCGAAAGTATAGCTGCGGGTTCATCGCCAAACCCGGCCCGGCGCTTCTGGGGCGCAGGATGAAGCCCGCATAGACTGAAAGGCATGTCCTTCGATACCCGCATCGGCGCCTACGGCGTGATCGTTCAGGAGAATGCCGTGCTGCTGGCACGCTGGACCGGATCCGGAACCCCGCGCTGGACGTTGCCCGGCGGAGGGCTTGAAGCGGGGGAAGATGCTCCCACGGCGGCCTTGCGGGAAATCACCGAAGAAACCGGCTACACCGTGGAACTGGGCCGCCTGCTCGGCGTCGACAGTAAGTTCATCCCGGCAGATCGGCGGCTGCACGGCGGGAATGTGCCGCTGCACGCTCTGCGCATTGTCTACGCTGCTACGGTGACGGGCGGTGATTTAACGCACGAGCTCCAGGGGTCCACGGACCAGGCAAAGTGGGTCCCCTTGGACGAGGTGCCGGCACTCGACCGCGTGGACCTGGTGGACGTCGGCCTGAACCTCTATTTTGCGGAACCGGCTGCGGAACCTGCCGCCGTTAGCCGGGCCGTCAGCAGTCCCGAGGCGGTACCGCAAATCGGTTCCCCGACCAGGACAGAGAGCGAGACACGATGACCGAAGCACAGTCGATGGCCCCGCTGGCCAGCCCCGGCAGCTCGCCCATGGTCCAGTTCCGCAACGTGTCGAAGAGCTATGCTTCGGGGCAGCCGGCGGTGCATGACCTGAACCTGGAGATCGACCGGGGTGCCATCACCGTGTTTGTCGGTCCGTCCGGCTGCGGCAAGACCACGTCCCTGCGGATGATCAACCGCATGGTGGAGCCCACTGAGGGAACCGTCCTGGTGGACGGGCAGGACGTCTCGGAGCAGCCCGCTGCTGCGCTGCGGCGTTCAATGGGCTACGTGCTGCAGTCCTCGGGTCTGTTGCCGCACCGTAGCGTGCTGGACAACATCGCCACCGTTCCCCGCCTTAATGGTGTCCCGCGGCGGCAGGCGAGAATCCGCGCCGAGGAGCTGCTCGCCGTCGTCGGTCTTTCTCCGGCGCTGGGCAAGCGTTACCCGGCGCAGCTCTCCGGTGGCCAGCAGCAGCGGGTGGGGGTGGCACGTGCGCTCGCCGCGGATCCGCCGATCCTGCTGATGGACGAGCCCTTCAGCGCAGTGGATCCGGTGGTGCGCGCGGAACTGCAGCAGGAGTTGCTGCGGTTGCAGCAGGAACTGGCGAAAACGATCGTGTTTGTCACCCACGACATCGACGAGGCCACGGTTATCGGGGACAAGGTGGCGGTCTTCGCCACCGGCGGCCGCCTGGCGCAGTACGCGCCGCCGGAGGAGCTCTTGCGCGCGCCGGTGGATGATTTCGTTGCCGGGTTCGTCGGCCGGGACCGCGGATTCCGCTCGCTCTCGTTTGCCTCCGCCCGGAACTTGCCGCTGCAGCCTGCGGTCACCGCGACGGCTGGGACGTTGGCGTCTGCGCCGGCCGACGGTTGGCTGCTGATAACCGACGACGGCGGTGCTCCCCTCGGGTGGCAGCCGCCCGGACAGCGCGCATCCGCGGCCATGGTCACCGGCGGCTCCTTGTTCACCGTAGGCAGTTCGCTCCGGCAGGCGCTGGATGCTGCGCTGTCCTCTCCCTCCGGCCAAGGCGTGGCAGTGGACGCCGCGGGCAAGGTAGCAGGGCTGGTTGACGCGGGCGAGGTACTGCAGCGGCTGGACGCGGAGCGCCGCGGCTGATGGACTGGTTCCTGGCCAATCTGCCCTTTGTGCTGGAGCTTTCCGGGCACCATCTCTACCAGTCGGTGCTGCCGCTGGTGCTGGGCTTGCTGATATCGATACCCCTCGGCTACCTGGCCTGGCGCATTCCGGCGGTCCGCAGCGTCATCCTGTCGGCCAGTTCGGTGCTCTACACCATTCCGTCCCTGGCCCTGTTCGTCATTCTTCCGGTCATCCTGGGCACCAGGATTCTGGACACGGCCAATCTGATTGTCGCCCTGACCGTCTACGCCGTCGCCCTGTTGGTGCGCTCCGTCGTGGACGCACTGGAGTCGATTGACGACGGCGTCCGGCAAGCCGCCGTGGCCATGGGATACCGGCCGTTCCGCCGGTTCTTCGCCGTGGACCTGCCGCTGGCCGTGCCCGTCCTGTTTGCCGGCCTGCGCGTGGTGTCGGTCAGCAATATTTCGCTGGCCAGCGTGGGCGCCCTGATCGGCATCCGCAATCTCGGCGTGCTCTTCACTGACGGGCTGCTGCGCCACTTCCTGACCGAGATCGTCGTCGGGATCGTGATGACGCTGGTCCTGGCGCTGCTGATGGACTTTGTCCTCGTGGGCCTGGAGCACCTGCTCACGCCCTGGAACCGGCACCGCAGGGCCGGACGCAAACAGGTCCCGGCGACGTCAGGCCGGGACGACTCCGGCAGCAGGGACAGCACCGGTGCCGCGCGCCGACCGGATGCGGCTGAAACGGCGGTGCTGCATGAATCTCTTTGACCAGGTTGGTCTGTGGTTCGCGGACCCCGCGCAATGGGCCGGCCCCGCCGGAATTCCGGCCCGGCTGGGGGAACACCTCTGGTATACGGTCCTGACGCTGCTGATCGCCGCGGCGATCGCCATTCCGGCGGGCATGTACGTGGGGCATACCGGTAGGGGCAAGGTCGCCGTGGTCTCAGTGGCCAGCGCACTGCGGGCACTGCCCACGCTGGGCCTGCTGACGCTGTTTGTCATCCTGATGGGCTTGGGCCTGATGCCGCCCATTTACGCGCTCGTCATCCTGACTGTCCCGCCGTTGCTGGCCGGCACCTACTCGGGCATCGCCGCGGTGGACCGGCAGCTGCTGGACGCAGCCCGCGGTCTCGGCATGACCGAGTGGCAGGTTCTGCTGCGGGTGGAACTGCCCAACGCGCTGCCGGTCATGCTCGGCGGTATCCGGGCCGCGGTCCTGCAGGTCATCTCGACTGTCGCCGTCGTTGCCTATATCAATCTGGGCGGGCTGGGCCGGTATCTGATCGATGGATTAGCCGTCAGCGACCCCGTCCGGCTGTTTGCGGGCGCTATTCTGATTGCGGTGCTGGCGCTGATTGTCGATTTGATCCTCTCGATGGTGCAAAAGTACGCGGTCTCACCAGGTTTGAAGTCTTCCCCGGCCTCGCCGGGGCAGGGAACGAAGAATGTTGGCGCCCCGGGTGCCGGCCAGTAAAGGAGAAGCCTTGAAGATCCAGACATCCTCACGCCGGGCAATGTTGGCGGCGGCAGCTGTGACCGCCTTGACCGTCACGCTGACGGCATGCGGCGCCAATTCCAATCCCTTGGAGGGGGCATCCGATACGGCCGCTTCTTCAGGCGCAACCGGTTCGCTGGTGGTCGGATCCGCCAACTTCCCTGAAAGCCAGATCGTCGCCGAGATCTATGCCGGCGCGCTCACAGCTGCAGGGTTCGACGTCACCACCAAGCCCGGCATCGGCTCCCGCGAGGTGTATGTCAAGGCGGTCGAAGAAGGATCCGTTGACATCATTCCGGACTACAGCGGAAACCTGCTGCTGTTCCTGGATCCGGAGGCAACGGCCGCTTCCGCCGGAGAGATCATGGATGCCCTGCCCGCCGCCCTGCCGGAGGGGCTGGGCGTCCTGGAACCGGCGTCAGCCGAAAGCAAGGACGCCATGGTGGTCACCAAAGCAACCGCCGAAAAGTACCAGCTCGAGAGCATCGCAGACTTGGGGCCCGTGTGTGACGAACTGGTGATCGGCGCCAATCCTGAATTCGCCGAGCGGGAATACGGACTGCCCGGGCTGAAGGAGAATTACGGCTGCGAGCCGAAATCCTTCGAACCGATTAACGACGGCGGCGGCCCGGCCACTCTGCAGGCGCTGATCAACGACCAGATCCAGATCGCCGACATCTACACGACCACTCCGTCGATCGAGGATAACGACCTGGTGGTGCTGGAGGACCCGAAGAACAACTTCATCGCCCAGCAGGTGCTTCCCCTGGTTAACCAGGACAAGGTCAGCGAGGAAGCAGCAGAAGTGCTGAACGACGTTTCGGCCGCGCTGACCACGGAAGACCTGGTTGACCTCAACCGACAGGTCAGCGGGGACGAAAAGCGCAATCCGGCCGACGCGGCTGCTGACTGGCTGAGCGAAAACGGGCTGACCAAGTAAACCCCGTCCAATATGCGAAGATGCTTAAATGGCCCAGTTCAAGCAGTCCAACAAGCTTCATAACGTCCTTTACGATATCCGCGGTCCGCTGCTTGAGCACGCCCACCGCATGGAGTCCGAGGGCCACCGGATCCTGAAGCTGAACATCGGCAATCCGGCGCCCTTCGGATTCGAAGCGCCGGATGCCATCCTCGTGGACATGATCCGGAACCTGCCCGATGCCCAGGGCTACAGTGATTCCCGCGGGATCTTCTCGGCCAGGACCGCGGTGTCGCAGTACTACCAGACCCGGGGCATCCAAGACATCGGCGTTGACGATGTCTATCTGGGCAACGGAGTCAGCGAACTGATCACCATGAGCCTGCAGGCATTGCTCAATAACGGCGACGAGGTCCTGATCCCCGCGCCGGACTATCCCCTCTGGACTGCCTCCGTGAGCCTGGCCGGCGGCCATCCCATCCACTACCTGTGCGTGGAGGAAGAAGGATGGCTGCCGGATCTGGAGGATCTGGAACGGAAAATCACGCCCAACACCAAGGGCATCGTGATCATCAACCCGAACAACCCCACCGGCGCCGTGTACCCGAAACAAGTTCTCGAGGGCATGCTCGAACTGGCACGGAAGCACAATCTGGTGGTGTTCTCGGACGAGATCTACGAGAAGATCCTTTATGAGGATGCCCAGCATGTAAATACAGCTTTGCTGGCCGACGACGTGCTGGTCATGACCTTCAGCGGGCTGTCCAAGGCCTACCGCGTGTGCGGATTCCGCAGCGGGTGGATGGCCATCTCCGGGCCGAAACACTTGGCTACGGACTATATCGAAGGTATCAACCTGTTGACCAACATGCGGTTGTGCGCGAACGTTCCCGCACAGCATGCCATCCAGACAGCGCTCGGGGGATACCAAAGCATCAACGATCTGATCCTGCCCGGGGGCCGGTTGCTGGAACAGCGGGACAAGGCCTATGAGATGCTCAATGCCATTCCCGGCGTCAGCACCCAGCAGGCCAGGGGAGCTCTCTACCTGTTTCCCAAGCTGGATCCGGACGTGTACCCGATCAAGGACGACGAGAAGTTCGCGCTGGATCTGCTCAAGCAGCAAAAGATCCTCGTCTCCCACGGGAGCGCTTTCAACTGGCACAAACCGGACCATTTCCGGCTAGTGACCCTGCCCAATGTCGGCATCCTCGAGGAAGCCGTGAACCGGATCGCCGAATTCCTGAGTACGTACAAACCGTAATGGAGACAACTGCTTTCAGCCAGAGTCCGACCGCCCTGCTGCGCGTCCAGAAGGGCTTCGACCTGCGCCAGGTCGACGCCGGATCGACCCCGGGGTTTACCGGCGACAAAGATGCGGGCAAGGAACTGCTCGACAGGGAGGACGAACAGCTCACGGAACTGCAGGAGAAGCTCTTCGCACAGAGCCGCTTCGGCGCCCGCGACAGCGTGCTGCTGGTCCTGCAGGCCATGGACACCGGCGGCAAGGGCGGCATCGTCCGCCATGTCATCGGCGCAGCCGATCCACAAGGCATCCACCACAAGGCGTTCAAGGCACCGACGGCGGAAGAACAGTCCAAGGGCTTCCTGTGGCGGATCGAAAAAGAGCTACCCGCGCCCGGGATCATCGGGGTCTTTGACCGCTCGCACTACGAGGATGTGCTGGTCCAACGGGTGCGCAAGCTTTCTCCGGCCGACGAGATTGAACAGCGCTACAGCCTCATCAGGGACTTTGAGGCCAAGGTCGCCGCGGGTGGGACCCGCATCATCAAAGTCATGCTGCATATCAGCAAAGAGGAGCAGAAGGGCCGGCTGCAGGAACGGCTGGACCGGCCGGATAAGCACTGGAAGTACAACCCCGGCGACGTCGATGACCGCTCATTCTGGGACCAGTACCAGCAGGCTTACCAGATCGCCCTGGAACGTACTAGCACAGATACCGCGCCCTGGTATGTGGTCCCGGCGGACAAGAAATGGTACGCCCGGATCGCGGTCCAACAGTTGCTGATCGATGTACTCGGAGACATCAATCCCCAGTGGCCCAGCGCGGATTTCGACGTGGCGGCAGAGAGAAAGCGCCTGTCGGAGAGCTGACCCGCGATGGTCAGTCCCTGCCTGGTTCCGCCATTCCCGTCGTCGCGGATCCGTCTGCCGCGTTGGCCCTGGCTGCGTCGAGGCGCTGCCTGGCCCCTTCCAGCCACGCTTCGCACCGGGCCGCCAGAGCTTCGCCGCGTTCCCACAAGGCCAACGACTGTTCGAGACTGGCTCCGCCGGTTTCGAGCTGGCTCACGACGGAGACGAGCTCCTCCCGAGCCTGCTCGTAGCTCAGCGATGCGACATCGGCATTTTCGACGGAATTCTTGGCATCCACGCTGGTTCCCGCTTTCGGATTGATGGTGTTGTTCAGTATTACGGAGCGACGTCGGCCGACAGTTCGCCGACGGCAACACGCACGCGCAGCCGCGTTCCAGCTGCGGCGTCAGAGCTGTCGCGCAGGACGCTGCCATCCGGAAGCTGTACGACGGCGTAGCCACGGTCCAGGGTGTTTTGCGGCGAGAGGGAACGAACCTGTGCCCTGAGATGGGCGATCCGGTCCGAGTCCCGGTGTACGGCGGCCGAGATGCAGTTATAGGCGCGTGTGGTCAGTCGCTGCAGGTCTTCGTGCCGGGCTTCCACCATGCTGGCTGGATTGGCCAGCACGGGACGGGAACGGATTGCGGTCAGCCGCTCGCTCTCGACCCGGATCAGCTGGTCCACCCTGCGGTCCAGCATCTGCCGTGCCTGGGCTATTCTGGCGAGCTCCTCATTGACGTCGGGAACAATGCGCTTTGCGGCATCAGTGGGAGTGGAAGCACGCAGATCCGCCACTTCGTCCAGCAGGGGACGATCCGCTTCGTGTCCGATGGCGCTGACCACCGGCGTACGGGCCGCCGAAACCGCGCGGATCAGATCCTCGCTGCTGAAGGGCAGCAGGTCTTCAAGGGATCCGCCGCCGCGGGCAATGACGATGACGTCGACGTCCTCGCGGGCGTCCAGTTCCAGCAGTGCGCGTTGGATCTGGCTTACCGCATTAACACCCTGGACGGCGACTTCCCGGACTTCGAAGGCCACGGCGGGCCAGCGCAGGGAAGCGTTGCGGATAACGTCCTTCATAGCATCCGAATCCCGGCCGGTAATCAGCCCGATGCGGTGCGGCAGCATGGGAAGCGGTTTCTTTCGTTCGAGCGCGAAGAGTCCCTCGGCGGCGAGGGCCTGGCGAAGCCGTTCGAGCCGCGCCAACAGATCGCCCAGCCCCACAGGGCGGA
Organism: Arthrobacter sp. Soil_C_60; assembly: GCF_057656375.1. Lineage (NCBI taxonomy): Bacteria > Bacillati > Actinomycetota > Actinomycetes > Micrococcales > Micrococcaceae > Arthrobacter > Arthrobacter sp. Soil_C_60. Next base: position 384,786 of record NZ_JBDGKM010000001.1, read on the forward strand.
TATCGCGGGTCTGCATCGAGAGCCGGCCGGTCTTCACGTACAGGTCCGGCTTCAACTGCGCCACGACACGCGATCCCGGCTCAAGGGGAAACTCCAGCCGGGCCATGACACTGCCCCAGGCCACGAGGCTGAACGATGCTTCCGCTTCCGTATCCCGCAGGGTGAGGTACGTTACATTGTTCCGCCTGTTGAGCTCAATCACCTGGCCTTCGATCCAGGTGGGCGGGACACGGTCAATGTGGCTCTTGAGCTTTTGCGAAAGCAGCCGCAATGGCCAGGGATTCTCCGCCGAGGTCTCCAGGGCGGTGGCAGGCAGCGTGGATGGTTTGGCCGGGGCATCCAACTGGCCACCGGCGGGTGGCCCCGGGTTCTGGTTCACGTAGTGTCCCTCTCGGCGATGCTTGGCGCAGCTACTGTACAGCGATCCTTACATTCTTATCAGCTATCGCAGACATTATTGATTCTGTTCTACTTATCCCAAGAGGCATCCTGCGCCTCTCGGGAAGCCGGCGGAGAGGAGCCTGCGGATGCGTTCCGTCCTTGCCTTGGTCCTGGGCCTGGTCACATTGGTGATGACAGCCGTCGCGGTGCCGGCGGCGTGGAGCAGCCAGAACCTGACGAACCAGCAAGGCTTCGTCGAATTGGCGGCACCTATGGGGCAGGACGCCCAGTTCCGCAGCGCCTTGGCGGCGGCGATTGCCGAAGAGGTGCGCAATCAAAGCCAGTTGCCGCCGGGGCTCCAGGAGTTGGTTGATCCGATTATCGCCAGGGCGGCCGGAGCCGTCACCGGACTGGAAGAGTTCCCGCAGGCGTGGAATGAAGCTTTGGCGAAGTCCCATACTCTGACGCTGGAGGCAGAAGGCCCGGATGAAGGGGCGCTCCGGCTTGATATCGCTCCAATAGTGGCCTTGGCGATTCAGCGGGTAGCGGACACCTTGGGCACAGAGATTCCCGTGCAAGAGGAGCTCATCGTCGATATCGGCCAGGCAGATCAGCAGCAATCCGTCGACCTTGTACAGCGTGTTGCCAACGAGTGGCGCTGGATCGCGGCAGGAGCGTTGGCCGGCCTGTTGCTAACCCTGTTGGTAGCGCGGAGGGCGTCGACTGCCCTCGCCTGGCTTGGTATTGGCGCCGTCATTCTCGGCGTCGGGTTCTGGCTGGCAGCGGAGGCGGCCCCGGATATGGCGGCGCAACACGATGCCGCCGGCCCTGTTGCCGATGCCTTCACCGCCCGGTTCGTCGAACTCGCGGCAACGTCATTCCAGCCCTGGGCCGTCGTGCTCGCGGGGGCGGGATTGGCGGCCGCGGTGATTGGTGTAACAGCCCGCCAACTCTCGGGTCGAAGGGCCTAACGGCTAGCATGGAGGTATGAGTAGCACTGCTGTCTCCGTTCCGATGCCCACTATTCCGCGCAGGCGCCGCAGCCCCGAAGACATTGCCTCCGCCGCACCGGTCGAAGGTCGCCGCAAGGTCCTGCTTGCTGCCCCGCGCGGGTACTGCGCCGGAGTGGACCGCGCCGTCATCGCCGTCGAAAAGGCGCTCGAGCATTACGGCCCACCGGTTTACGTGCGTAAGCAGATTGTGCACAACCTCCACGTGGTCAGCACATTGGAAGAAAAGGGCGCGATCTTCGTCGAAGAGACGGACGAGGTGCCCGAGGGTGCACTAGTTATCTTCTCCGCCCACGGTGTTTCGCCGGCCGTCGTGCAGTCTGCCGACGAGCGCGGGCTGCAGACGATCGACGCTACATGCCCCTTGGTGACGAAAGTGCACCGCGAGGCCGTTCGTTTCGCGAAGGACGATTTCGACATTCTGCTCATCGGACATGAGGGCCACGAGGAGGTCGAGGGAACCGCTGGGGAGGCTCCTGAGCATATCCAGATCGTGAACGGTCCTGAAGATGTCGACAAGGTTCAGGTCCGTGATCCGAACAAGGTGATCTGGCTGTCGCAGACCACGCTGAGCGTGGACGAGACAATGCTGACCGTCAACCTGCTCAAGGAGCGCTTCCCGACTCTGCAGGATCCGCCCAGCGACGACATTTGCTATGCAACCTCGAACCGGCAGGCTGCGATCAAGAAGATCGCCCCGCAGGCGGAACTGGTCATCGTGGTGGGGTCTGCGAATTCCTCCAACTCCGTGCGCCTGGTGGAGGTGGCTCTGGAATACGGCGCCAAGGCTTCCTACCGCGTCGACTTCGCGAACCAGGTCGACGAGTCTTGGTTTGAAGGCATCTCCACCGTCGGTGTGACCTCAGGAGCCTCCGTGCCGGAGGTCCTCGTGCGCGAAGTCCTGAGCCTGCTTGCTGACTACGGTTATGCCGATGTTGAGGAAGTGGTCACTGCAGAAGAGGACATCCTGTTCTCGCTGCCCAAGGAACTGCGCGCCACTCTGAAGGAAAAGGGCGACGTTTCACGCGGCCTCGGCGGCAGGGGCGCCCGGCCCGCACACTAGACGTGGCGGGCGGGGCACCGGCGCGTCTATGGCTAGGCGCTGCGCTCCTGGTCGGCGATGAGTTCCGGCGCGGCCAACAGCCGTGGTGTGCTCTCCAAGGCTTGGGGCGCGGGTGCTTCCTTCAGCGAGGACGGATCAAACGCACTGATCTTCCGCGCTGTCGGCAGGACCCTGGACTCCAGGGTTCCAACGAAAGCGTTGTACTTTTCCACCGATCCTTTCAGCGATGAGCCGAGCTTCGACACATGCTCGCCAAGGGTGCCCAGCCGATCGTAGAGCTGACGCGAAAGCTCGAAGATCTCCCGGGCGTTCTCGGTGAGGACTTCCTGGCGCCAGGTGAAGGCAACCGACTTCAGTGTGGCCAGCAGGGAGACGGGGGAGACCAGGGCAACATTGCGGGAGAAGGCGTAATCCAACAGGCCGGGTTCACTGTGCAAGGCAGCTGAAAGAACGGACTCGGCGGGCAGGAAGCACAGGACGAGTTCGGGGGAGGCGTCTACTCCGTCCCAGTATTTCTTGTTTGCGAGGGCGTCAACGTGTGCCTTGACGGCCTTGGCATGTGTAGTCAGCAGGCCCGCCCGCTTTTCGCGTTCCTCCGCGGAGCCGAAAGACGGAAGTTCCTGGGCTTCCAAATATGCCCGCAGTGGCACCTTGGCATCCACCACGAGGCATTTGGAGCCGGGCAAATGGATCAGCATGTCAGGTCGAAGGGTACGCTCGGCCCCCACCAGATGGACCTGCTCGCTAAAGTCCACGTGGGCCAACATGCCGGCGGCCTCCACCACCCGGCGGAGCTGGACCTCTCCCCACTGCCCGCGGGCGGAGTTGGACTGCAATGCCGCAGTCAGGGTCTGCGTGGAACGCAGCAACTGCTCATCGTTGAGTTGTGCAGCGCGAAGTTGTTCGGCCAGCTGGCCGAATTGCTCGACGCGGTCCCGCTCGAGCACATTAACCTGCTGCTGGACCGTCTTCAGTTTTTCCCCGACTGGGACCAGGGCACGAAGGACAGAGTTGTCCTGCTCGCTGCTGGCGGTGAGCTGCCGGTTCTGCTGGGCCAGCAACCGGCTTTCCGCCTCGGCCGCCGCCAAACGGGCCGTTGCGTTGCCAAGCCGGGCACCGGCGTCGTCAATTTCTTCCGCCAGCACTGCGACCCTGCGGCGGTAGGCCACCGCAGTTCCCGCGGCCCCGGCCGCTGCCCCAATAACCAGCATGAGCAATGTGAGCACAATCTGAAACGCATCCATAGGTCAACCATGCCAGCCGGCTATGACAATTTAGGCGAAGCCTGGGCGTCGATTGCGCCACCGTTCCAGCCGAATCGCTGAGCCGGGTACCTCACCGGTATCCTTGGATACCGTGGCTCTTACTATTGGCATCGTCGGACTGCCCAACGTCGGCAAATCAACTCTCTTCAACGCACTGACCCGCAATCAGGTTCTGGCGGCGAATTATCCGTTCGCGACCATCGAGCCGAATGTCGGCGTGGTGCCCCTGCCGGATTCCCGGTTGGATAAGCTCGCCGAGATCTTCGGCTCCCAGCGCATCCTGCCGGCGACCGTGTCTTTTGTCGATATCGCCGGGATCGTCCGGGGCGCCTCCGAAGGTGAAGGGCTGGGCAACCAGTTCCTAGCCAATATCCGTGAAGCCCAGGCCATCGCTCAGGTCATCCGTGTGTTCGACGACCCCGATGTGGTCCATGTTGAAGGCAAGGTGGACCCGCGCTCCGATCTGGAAACCATCAACACCGAACTGATCCTGGCGGATCTGCAGACGCTGGAAAAGGCGCTGCCCCGGGTTGAAAAAGAAGTGAAGATCAAGAAGCGCGACGCCGCCGAACTGGCCGCCATGGAGGCAGCCCGGAAGGTGCTTGAGCGCGGGGACACAATCTTCGCTTCTGTCGAGAGCGACAAGCTCGACGTCGAAAACCTGCGGGAGCTGAGCCTGTTGACGGCCAAGCCCTTTATCTATGTCTTCAATGTCGATGACACGATTTTGGGCAGCGCCGAGCGCCAGGCGGAGTTGCGCGAACTGGTGGCTCCGGCGGACTGCGTGTTCCTTGACGCGAAGCTGGAATCGGACCTGGTGGAGCTGGAGCCGGAAGAAGCCCGCGAGATGCTGGAGATGAACGGCCAGGACGAATCCGGCCTGGACCAGCTGGCAAGGGTCGGATTCCATACGCTGGGCCTCCAGACTTACCTGACGGCCGGGCCGAAGGAAGCACGCGCCTGGACGATCAACCAGGGCGATACCGCTCCGCAGGCAGCAGGTGTTATCCACTCCGATTTCCAGCGCGGCTTCATCAAAGCTGAAGTGGTCTCCTTCGCTGACCTCGTAGATGCCGGTTCGATGGCAGAGGCCAAGGCACGCGGCAAGGTCAGGATCGAAGGCAAGGAATACGTCATGTCCGATGGCGACGTCGTTGAATTTAGGTTCAATGTATAACTCGGCCTGGCGGTAGCTCTTGCCGTAACTGCAGGAGCCTTCGCCGGGCTGGGCAAACCGCACACTGGAGTGCGGATCGATCGACCTGGGCCTCCTGAATACAGAATCTTCGACAAGGCACCGCGTATCTGCGATATCTGCCTCGTTGAGGTTGGCCGGTCGTGTTTGGGCCGGGTATTCCCTGTACGGCGTCGATATTTGTCGCCAAGACGTTTTTGCTGTGGCGGAGCGCGGTTCAGTTCCCGTTTCATATCGGACGACTCTCGGTCCGCTGCCTCGTTATCCACAGACGACAGGATATTGGCCGTCGCGGCGTACTGCTGTCTCAGAATCGTCATATGGGAATCAGATACTACGCATACGCATTCGACAGCGATCAGGCCGAGAAGGCACTCGCTGACACACACAGGGTGATCCGCTCCGACCCGCTCGCGGACGCGTTGGGCCTTGAGCCGGGTTTCACTCACGGTGTCACAGACTCCCGGCAATCCTTGCCTGAGCGTGGCTTTCTCTACCTCGACAAGGCATGGCCGCACCTGCAGCGGCTGACTGTTCGGCGCTCTTCGGGTGCTGGAGCCAGAGCGGCCTACCGAATGTTCGAAGGGCAGGTGGCCAACACCGACGGTGGTTTCACATGGCGGCCGTGGGTGCGCGCACTCCCGCCTCACGAGGTCGAACCCGTTGCCCGGGATCTTGAGACGATCGGCGACCGCGACATCGAAGCGGGCCTGGGCGGGTTCTGCTCGTCCAGTCAGTCGCTGGAGTCCGAGCTGGCCTACGCGACCCAGTTCCTGCATCGGGCTAGAGACTTCGCCGATGCTGCGGCCTCGGAGGGGCGTGGATTCGCCTACATGATCGGTTGATCGCGGTGCGGCAGCAACGCACGCACGTTGGGTGTGATTATGACGGCGTACCGCACGCCGAGAATCTAGACCTCATCGCGTCGGCAAACGGAGGTTTCTCACCGCGAGGATGTAGAGGAGTTCCGCTTTACCACCTGAGTCTGTGCCGATGATGGCAAGGTAGTCCTATGGCGACACAGCATGAGAGCGTCAACGAGTACACTGATTCGTTCCCTGAGGACGTCCAGTTGCGGCTTCGGGAATTGCGGGAAATAAGCCGCAGCTGCGCTCCCAACGCCACCGAAGGACTCAAATGGGGCCACCCTGCCTACTCCCTGGGAACAATCCTGTTCGTCTTTAGCGGCCATCAAAAGCACGCAAATTTCATCTTTACGCCGTCCACCCTTGCTGTTTTCAGTGGCCAGCTCATTGGATACAAGACAGGCAAAGGCTCGATACAGCTGCCGTACGGCGAACCTGTACCCGCAGACGTGCTTAGCAGGATGATTGCCTATCGCATCCGGGAGTACGAGAAGGAGGGCGTGAAGTGGATGTAGCTTGCCCGCTTGCTGCCGCAATGCGTGCAAACCGGTTAGCAGCCAATAACTAAAAATCGTCCCACCCAGCGGTTCCGGTTCGGCAAGAGCGGAGCCGCTGGCTCTTTTTAGCCCGTTTCTTCCGCGAGTTTACACGGATCAGCTGATCTTCTGCTCGGAGTGAAGAGGCTCGTTCAGGTCGTTGTGTTGCGCCGTCGTTTGATTGCATCTCGATAACAACCCGTTGTGAAGCAACTTTTTTATACCCAAGAGTAGGTGTAACGGTTTACGCTCTAATGCATGTGAGGCACGCCACTTTTACGGCAGTCATTCAGGGGCAACCAATCCGTGCTTTTGCCGGATCCCGATCGGCGGACCGGCCACACACATCACTCTGAGGAACTAGGAGGCGGAATGCGTTTCGGACGTACTTCCAAAGCAATCGGTGTTGCTGCTGTTGCGGCTATGGCACTGAGTGCCTGCGCGTCGACGGGTGGCGGAAATACCGCATCCGAAGGTGCAGGCGATACCGCGGCTACCGGTGGAACCATTAGTGTCGCTGAGACCAATGCGTTCAGTTCGTTCAACTCGGACACCGCCGCAGGCAACGTTGATATCAACGGCAAGATCGCCTACATGACCCGCGGCGGTTTCTACCACATCGACAATGAACTCAACGTCGTCCGGAACGAAGAATTCGGAACGTACGAGAAGCTTTCCGATGACCCACTGGTCGTGAAATACACCGTCAACGAGGGCGTCCAGTGGTCTGACGGCAATGCCGTCGATGCAGCCGACCTCATGCTGAACTGGGTCTCCGAATCCGGCTACGCCAACGATGCGACGGTCGACCCGGAAACCGGTGAAGTCACCGAAGGGACTTCCTACTTCGACTATGCCGGCGACACGAGCGGCCTGGCTCTGACCGAGATCCCCGAGATCGGCGACGACGGGCGCTCCATCACATTGAACTACTCCAAGCCGTACGCCGACTGGGAGATTGTCTTCGGTGGACTGAACGACGGCGGTATCGGCATGCCAGCGCATGTCATTGCTGAAAAGGCCGGTCTGGCTGACGAGCAAGCCCTTATCGACCTGATCCAGGGACTGGAACGCGGTGACGCGGAGAACCCTGCCGACCCGAATGCCGAGCTGCAGGCAGTCGCTGATGTTTATAACACTGGATTCGACACGAAGTCCCTGCCCAGCGAAGAATCGCTGTATCTCTCCAGCGGGCCTTTCGTAGTGGACAGCATCACGCCGGACCAGTCAATCACCCTGGTGCGTAATGAGTCCTATGACTGGGGCCCCACCCCGAACGTGAACGAAATTACGGTCCGGTTCATCGGCGCCGCCCCCGACCAGGTCCAGGCTCTGGAGAACGGCGAGGTGGACATCATTGCACCCCAGCCCTCCGCGGACACAGTCGAGCTGCTCGAATCCATTGAAGGCGTCACGGTGGAAGTCGATGACCAGCTGGCCTACGACCATATCGACCTCAATTACACGGGTGTTTTCGCAGACGAAAACGTCCGGGAAGCCTTCATGAAAGCTGTTCCACGGCAGACCATCGTGGACCGCATCGTGAAGCCGCTGAAGGATGACGCTGCACCGCTGGACTCGCAGTTCTTCGTTCCTGCCCAGGAAGCCTATGAAGCGTCTGCCGCCTCCAACGGCTCGGAGGCCTACCAGGAAGCTGATATCGAGCGCGCCAAGGAGTTGCTCGACGGTGAGACTCCCGAAGTGCGGATCATGTACAACAAGGACAACCCGAACCGTGTGGATGCCTTTGCCCTGATTCAGGAATCCGCCGAGCAGGCAGGGTTCGAAATTGTCGACGGCGGTCTTGGCGCCTCTGACTGGGGTGCTGCCCTGGGAACCGGCACCTATGATGCGTCCATCTACGGCTGGATCAACTCCGGCGTTGGGGTCAGCGGCGTACCGCAGATCTTCCGTACGGACAGCGGCTCAAACTACAACGGCTTCTCCGATCCGGAGGCCGACAAGCTGATGGACGAACTCATGGTCACCACGGACGCTGCTGCGCAGGATGAGATCATCACCAAGATCGACAAGCTGGTGTGGGACTCGTTCTACGGCCTGCCGCTCTTCCAATCGGTGGGGCTGGATGCTTACAACAGCGAACGTGTCGAAGGCGTTGTTTACCAGCCGAACCAGACCGGTGTCTTCTGGAACTTCTGGGACTGGAAAGTCAAGGGCGAGTAACTCCCTTACGTTCTAACGCGCAGGATACTGCAAGGCGCTGGGACCATATGCATCAACGGTCCCGGCGCCTTTGCAGTCTCCTGAAACGTCCCTGACCCATTGCGGCCCTGGATCTTCCCTCGCAGATCGGGGTCCAGCGGCGGGCAACCGGATTATGTCGTCCGGGAAGTGAAAACGAGGTTTATACATACGATGGTGACCTATATTGTGCGGCGGCTATTCACAGCCGTACTGATTCTCCTGGGTGCCTCATTCTTGGTTTATCAGCTAACAGCACTGTCCGGCGACCCTCTTGCTGACCTACGCACGAGCAACCAGCCGAATAAGGAAGAGCTCATCCAGCAGCGTATCGAGCTTCTGGACCTGAATGTGCCTGCACCCATACGTTATTTCCACTGGTTGGGAGGCGCAGCAAAATGCCTGGTGCCGTTCGCCGGCCAGTGCGATCTCGGGTTTTCCATCACCGGACAGCCCGTGACCGAGGCGCTGGGCAGAGCGATGGGCATGACGATACTTCTGGTCAGCGCGGCGGCAATTCTGGCGGTGCTTATCGGCGTTTCGCTCGGCATTGTGACAGCGCTGCGTCAGTACAGCACGCTGGATTATGGTGTCACCTTTATGGCGTTCCTCTTCTTCTCGCTGCCGGTTTTCTGGGTAGCAGTTCTGCTCAAGGAATACGTTGCCATCGGGTTCAACAACTTCCTGCGGGAACCGCAGATCCCCTTGGTAACCATAATCATCGTGAGCGTGGTCAGCGCCTTGATCTGGTTCATCTGCGCCCGTGGAACAGTGCCGGCCCGACTCAAGGCTGCTGGCATCGGGTTCGTGCTGGCCGGCGGCGTACTCTGGCTGCTGTCGGCGACATCCTGGTTCAGCTCGCCAGGGCTTGGGCTGCCGGTTATTGCAGTCACAGGTGCAGGAATCGCCTTCGGCGCAACCTTGTTGACCGCGGGCTTGAAGAACCGGCGGGCACTGTATTCGTCCCTGACAATGGTGGCCGTCGGAATCTTGCTGTATTTTCCCATCCAGCCGCTGCTGGCCCAGGCAACGGGCCTGATGGTTTTCCTGCTGGCCGTAGCCACAATCTTGGCAGGGCTGGGCGTTGGATACGTCATGGGCGGATACGACCGACGCCAGAACATGAGCGCGGCAGTCATTACGTCGTTCCTGACCGCAGGACTGGTCCTTCTGGACCGGTACATGCAGGCGTGGCCTGCATACTTCAACAACAACAGAGTCAACGGTCGGCCCATCGCCACCATCGGAGCGGAGACGCCGAATCTGGAGGGCGACCTCTGGGTGCACGGCCTGGATACCTTTACCCACCTGCTCCTGCCCACCATTGCACTGCTGCTGATTTCATTGGCTTCCTACAGCCGGTATTCGCGGTCTTCGATGCTGGAAATCATGAACATGGACTACATCCGTACCGCGCGGGCGAAGGGGCTCGGTGAGCGGACGGTGGTTATGCGCCACGCATTCAGGAACGCGCTGATCCCCATTGCCACCATCGTGGCCTATGACATCGGCGGACTGATCGGCGGTGCGGTCATCACTGAGCGGGTCTTCGCGTTCGCTGGCATGGGGCAACTCTTCATCCAGGCCCTGGACCGCGTTGACCCGAATCCCGTCATGGGAGTTTTCCTGGTCACGGGCATTCTGGCGCTCGTCTTCAACCTCATAGCGGACCTCGTCTACTCCGCCCTGGATCCGAGAGTGAGGGTCAAGGCATGACCACCACGAGTACTGTTTCAACCGAACCTGCGGCACCTCAAGAAAAAGCAGGACTAAGCCAAGGTCAGATTGTCCGCAAGCGGTTCATGGGCAACACTGCGGCGCTGATCAGCCTGGTGCTGTTCTTGCTCATTCTGGTTCTGGCTTATTCGGCGGGCGGTTTCTTCGGCCTGCCGGGCTGGTGGAAATTCACTTATAACGAGGTCAATGACCTGGCCAATGGCGGAAGGCCAACACTGCAGCTCTTCCCGTTCAGCTTGGGCGAGCACCCGTTCGGCCAGGACCGGCTGGGCCGGGATACCTTTGCCCAGACGATGCGAGGCGTCCAAATTTCCGTAGCCGTGATGTTTATCATCGGCGTTGTCGGCGGCGCGATTGGAGTCGTGGTTGGAGCTGTCTCCGGCTTCTTCCGTGGCAGGATCGAAGCGGTGCTCATGCGCCTGACGGACATCGTCATCGTGATTCCGCTGATTATTCTGGCAGCCGTCCTCGGGCAGCTCGCTGCACGCTGGATCCCAGCCGGAATCCAGCCCTATTTTCTGGGCCTCTTTGTCGGGCTCGTCGCGTGGACCGGTCTCGCCCGGCTGGTCCGAGCAGAATTTCTCTCCCTGCGCGAGCGCGAATTTGTGGATGCAGCCCGCATCGCCGGCGCTTCAAACGCTCGGATCATCTTTAAACACATTCTGCCCAACGCCGTGGGCGTCATCATTGTCAGCGTGACGCTGAGCATGTCCGCCGCCATTCTGCTGGAGACCAGCCTGTCCTATATCGGCATGGGTGTGAAGGCGCCAGATGTTTCGCTGGGCTCGCTGATCAGCCAGAACCAGGAAGCGTTTTCCACCCGTCCGTGGCTCTTCTGGTGGCCGGGCATTTTTATTGTGGCCATCTGCTTGTGCATCAACTTCATCGGCGACGGATTGCGGGATGCCTTTGACCCCCGGCAGAAGAAGTTCAATGCCAGGAAAGCCGGTACAGCAGCCGAGCCGGATGATGGTCAGGGCGCCCAGGGCTCCCGACCTACGAAGGTTTGAGATGGTGGCTGAAAATCTTTTGGGCGCGCAGTGCTCAGCCCGTCAACGACAGCACGCTGGCTGCGATCAGGGCTGCTGCCGCAATGAGAACCAGCCAGTTCGGCCTTTTCGCGACTGTGGCAGTGTCGGCCTCGCCAGTCGCCACCGCGCCGGACGCGATCAGCTCGGCCCAACGGGAGCGGACATGGAAGGCCGCGGCACCGGAATCCGAATTGGAAAGGTCACCGGGACGCACGGACTCGCTCGGCCCATAGGTCACCTCCGGCAGCCCACGGACATGCCCCGGCTGTGCGCGCTGGACGCCGAAGATGCCAGGCGCCGGCGCTGCCCATGCCGCGAACTTTCCCCTCGGCGTGACCAATGTCAGCGCGTATTTCGTGTCAACCATGATCAGGGCGTGCCACGGGACCTGAACTGTCAGCAGCGGATTGCGCAGCGCCACTCCCGCGTTGGAAACAACGACGGCGGGGTACCAGGCCAGCCACCACGCCAGGTACCCGAGTGCCACCAACGGCGCAAGCTGCACGAGAGCCGGGAAACCATGCGTCACGACTGTAGAGGCCACGCTGAACAACACGATGAGCCAAACAACACCCGTCAACCAAGCGGCACTTCTCGGCCGGAAAACAACAGGAGCGTCGGTGTCATGATTGGACATGCTTCCATCGTGTCAGGGTCGTGCGCCACATCACTAATGGAACAAGCCGGCTGCGAGCAGTTGGAAGGACAAACCTGCAATGACTGAAATGATCGATCCTGCCATCCCCATCTATACCGGAACCCCCGCTGGCGGCTCAGAACCGCCGGTGCTGGAGGTCTCCGATCTGAGCGTCGATTTTGGCGTTGAGAAGGAATGGGTGCCGGCCGCCATCGATCTGAACTACCAAGTCTCGGCAGGGGAGGTGCTCGCCATTGTCGGGGAGTCCGGTTCGGGCAAAAGCGCTAGCTCCATGGCGCTGCTGGGACTGCTGCCGGCCAACAGCCGGGTGCGCGGCAGCGTGAAGCTCAATGGTAAGGAGATCCTGGGACTCAACCCCAACAAACTGCGGCAGCTTCGCGGCAATGACGTGGCCGTTATTTTCCAGGAACCGATGACAGCCATGAACCCGGTCTACACCATCGGCTTTCAGATTGTGGAGACGCTGCGCCTGCACAACGCCATTTCTCCCGAGGAGGCCAAAGACCGGGCCATCCGACTGCTCGAGCTGGTCGAACTGCCCGATCCGGAGAAGGCGTTCAGGTCCTATCCTCACCAGTTGTCTGGCGGGCAACGGCAGCGGGCGATGATCGCCCAGTCGCTGTCATGTGATCCGAAGCTGCTGATCGCAGACGAACCGACCACCGCTCTCGACGTGACGGTTCAGGCGGAGATCCTGGACCTGATGCGCAATCTCCGCAACAAGCTGGATAGCGCCATCGTCCTGATTACCCATGACATGGGTGTGGTCGCTGATCTGGCGGACCGCATCGCCGTGATGCGTCGTGGCCGGATCGTCGAAACGGGAACGGCACAGGAGGTCTTCAACGATCCGCGGCATGAATACACCCAGCAACTACTGGCTGCCGTTCCTCACTTGGGAGGCCACAACGCAGGCAGCGACGACATCGATATCACCGCAGCTCTCGCTGCAGCCACAGGCATTACGCTTCACGAGGTTGATGAGACGGAGTTGCAGCGCAGGGAAGCCGCTAACGAGGCGGCACTGGACATGGCTGCCAGAGAAAGCACACACGGCGAGCCGGTCCTGGAACTGACCAACGTCGCCATCGAATACCCCAAACAAGGCAGAGTACCGGCGTTCCGGGCGGTGGAAGGAGTGCACCTGGCGATCTATCCGGGCCAGGTCGTTGGCCTTGTCGGCGAATCGGGCTCCGGGAAAACGACCATCGGCCGTGCCGCCGTCGGACTTCTGCCGGTGGCCGAGGGATCCCTGAAAGTTGTCGGACGCGAGATAGCGGGTGCTAGCCGCAAGCAACTGCACGCACTCCGTCGTCAAGTCGGGATGGTTTTCCAGGATCCTTCTTCGTCGCTGAATCCGAGGCTCCCTATTGGAGAAAGCATTGGCGAGCCCATGTTCCTTGCCGGTGTCGCTAAAGGTGCGGCCCTGCAACGGAACATCGAGACACTGCTCGATCAAGTTGAGCTGCCCCGTAACTACCGGAACCGTTATCCGCACGAGCTCTCCGGCGGGCAGAAGCAGCGGGTAGGTATTGCCCGGGCCCTGTCGTTGGAACCGAAGCTGATGGTTGCTGACGAACCGACGTCGGCGCTTGACGTCTCCGTCCAAGCCACTGTGCTGGAACTTTTCCAGAATCTGCAGCGTGAACTTGGTTTCGCCTGTCTTTTCGTTACCCACGACCTGGCAGTCATTGATGTCCTGGCTGACCGGATCTGCGTTATGCGGCACGGCAACATCGTTGAGCAGGGCACGCGCGACCAGATACTCCGCCATCCGCAGGAGCTGTATACGCAGCGTCTGCTGGCAGCGGTACCGCTGCCGGATCCGGACAAACAGCGTGAGCGCAGGGAATTGCGCGCCCAACTGCTGGCCACGGCGGATTAGGCGGCCGTCCTACGATCTCCCACCATCCGTAGCACCGGGGTCCGGACCGTGAAAGGATGCTGTCCGGACCCCTGCGGTCCCCACTGAATGGTCGAAACAAAGGAGTGACCGATGATCCGCACCATGAACATCGAGGCGATCGAACGCGGCATCGGACGGTCATGGACCGAGGTCGAAGAGTTCCTGGCTTCCATCGATGCCAAAGAGAAGAGTCATAAGGAGATTGCCCAAGCCCTGCAGGATGCCGGTCTGGCCGAGGACTGGTGGGCGCAATCTGCCACAGTCGCTTTTGAGCAGTTGATTGGGCGGCGTGTGCCGGGGCAGGACTGTGATGGCAGGTTCCAGACTTCTGCGAGCAAGACAGTGGCCGGCACGATGGACGAGGCAAGGGACAAGTGGGTAGCCCTGATAGGTGCCGCTGAGGATTTTTCCGGAGTGGGCATCAGCCGAGGTCCGGAACTGAGTGAAACCGACAAGTGGCGCTACTGGCGCTGCGGACTGGCCGACGGCTCACGAGTGAACGTCAACATCTATGAAAAGGCCCCGGGTAAGTCGGCGCTGTCCCTGCAGCACGAGAAGCTGGAGACCCCTGAGCAGTTGGACCATTGGAAGTCCTTTTGGAAGGCAACGCTAAGCCAGCTCTCCTAGCCGCATTATGAGGGTCATGACACGCCCGGGTAGCCGCTCGCTTCTCCGATGCAAAAACGTTACATCCCCATTTTGGTTAATGCCGCCACTTTCCTGTACTGACGCGGGACAATGGCGCTGAAAGGGCTTGCCGGCTGCCTCTTCGGGCAAATTGCAACCCAATCGAAAACCCAATACTGTTACCGAGGTCACACGTCGGGAATATCCTGATCACGACCAAGAGTTGGGGCGGACTCAGATTCAAGTTCGCACTGGCTGGTCCGGCGCAATCCGATGCCGGGCGTTCCGACTGCAAAGAGGAATCGACATGCGTTTCGCGCGAACATCGAAACTGATTGGTCTGGCTGCAGCTGCTGCCTTGGCCCTGAGTGCATGCGGCGGGGGAGGTGGCACCGAAGGCGGAGAGGGCAACGCTGCTGCAGTTATTACCGCCAACAGTACGGAGCCGCAAAATCCGCTGATCCCAACCAACACGAACGAGGTCGGCGGCGGCCGCGTGGTGGACCTCCTCTTCGAAGGACTCATCAGTTACGACGCCGAGGGCAAACCGGTCAACGAGATGGCAGAGTCCATCGAGACCGAGGATTCGCAGACCTACACGATCAAGCTCAAGGCCGACCAGACGTTCACGAACGGTGAGCCCGTTACTGCCAACTCCTTCGTGGATGCTTGGAACTATGGCGCTGCAGCCGAGAACGCGCAGCTGGGCCAGTACTTTTTCGAGAGCATCGCCGGGTACGACGAAGTCAGCGCCGAAGGCAGTACCCAGACCGAGATGTCCGGCCTGAAGGTCGTCGACGACCTGACGTTCACCGCCGAACTGGCCCAGCCGGAATCCGACTGGCCGCTGCGGCTTGGCTACACGGCCTTCTCGCCGCTTCCGGAGGTTGCCTTTGAAGACATGGAAGCCTTTGGCAACAACCCGGTGGGCAACGGCCCGTACATGCTGGCAGACGAGGGCGCGTGGCAGCACGATGTCCAGATCGCGTTGACGCCCAACCCTGATTACCAAGGCACCCGCACGCCGAAGAATGGCGGCATCACCTTCAAGTTCTACTCCGGATTCGAAGCCGCGTACCAGGACCTGCTGGCGAACAACCTCGATCTGCTCGATACGATCCCGCCGAGCTCGCTGGCGAACTTCAAGACGGACCTTGGAGAGGGCCGCTGGCTGGAAAAGGCCTACGCCGGCAACCAGACCATCACCATTCCGCAGTACCTCGATGAGTGGACCGGCGAGGCCGGCGAACTGCGCCGCAAGGCCATTTCGATGGCCATCAACCGGGACGAAATTACCGAGGTCATTTTCTCGGGTGGACGCCAGCCGGCAACGGAATTCACCGCTCCTGTGCTCGACGGATACGACGAGAGCATTCCGGGCAGCGAAGTGCTTGAATACAACCCCGAAGAAGCCAAGAAGCTTTGGGAACAGGCAGATGAAATCGATCCCTGGGGCGACAAGACCTTCACCATCGCATCGAATGCCGACGGTGGACACAAGGAATGGATCGAAGCCGTGGTCAACGGCCTGAAGAACGACCTGGGCATTGACGCGCAGTTTGAACCGTACGCCACCTTTGCCGAAGTCCGTACCAAGATCACGGCTAAGGACATGACCGGAGCATTCCGCACGGGCTGGCAGGCGGACTACCCGTCGCTGTACAACTTCCTTGGCCCGCTGTTCGGCACTGGCGCTGGTTCCAACGACGGCCAGTATTCCAGCGAGGAATTCGACAAGAAACTCAACGAGGGCCTGAACGCCGAAACCCCTGAACAGGGCAACGCCATCTTCAACGAGTCGCAGGAGATCCTGCTCCAGGATCTGCCGGCGATCCCGCTGTGGTACCAAGTGCGGCAGGTGGGTTGGAGCGAGAACGTTGAAAACGTCGACACCGCCTGGAACGGTGTCCCGATCTACCACAACATCACCGGCAAGTAAGAACCATCTAACGGCTGTTCGGGGGCCGGCCATCCTTTGGCCGGCCCCCGTGCTGTGCCGGACTCGCAAAGAACAGGCATGTGAATGACTAGTCTCCTGCTGGTTCCGTCGGAAGAAGCTACACAATGACGTGGTACATAATCCGGCGGTTCCTCCAAATGATCCCCGTCTTCTTCGGGGCAACCTTCCTCGTATATTTCCTGGTGTTTTCGCTGCCAGGCGACCCCATTCAGGCGCTGTTCGGCGACCGTCCGGTCAATGAAGCAGTTGCCGCCCAGCTCAGAGAGCAATACAACCTCGACGAGCCGTTCCTGGTGCAGTATTTCCTGTACCTGAAGAACCTGGTCACGTTTAACTTGGGCAATGACTTTTCGGGCAGGCCCGTCGCCGAAGTACTGGTCCAGATCTTCCCCGTGACGATCAGGCTGGCGATCCTGGCACTGATCTTCGAGGCCGTATTCGGCATTATCTTCGGCGTCATCGCCGGCCTGCGGAAGGGCAAGTTGTTCGACGGCACCGTCCTGGTGGCCTCGCTGATCGTCATCGCCATTCCAATCTTCGTGCTGGGTTTTGTGATGCAGTTTGTGGTCGGAGTGAAACTTGGCTGGGCCAAGCCCACGGTCGGCGGCGATGCCGGTTGGCTTGACCTGATCCTGCCGGCGATCGTGCTCGGACTGGTGTCCTTTGCCTACGTGCTGCGCCTAACCCGAACCTCCATTATCGAAAATATGCACGCGGACTACGTGCGCACCGCGACGGCGAAAGGCTTGAGCCGGCAACGCGTCGTCGTCGTCCATATCCTGCGGAACTCGATGATTCCAGTAGTCACCTTCCTTGGAGCGGATCTCGGCGCCCTCATGGGCGGCGCGATCGTAACGGAAGGAATCTTCAATGTGCCCGGTGTCGGCCAGCGGCTCTACCAGTCCGTGCTCCGCGGCGAAGGGCCGACCATTGTGTCCATTGTCAGCGTGCTGGTGATGGTCTACATCCTGGCCAACCTGCTGGTCGATGTTCTGTACGCCTGGCTTGATCCGAGGATTCGTTATGCCTGAGAAACCCACTGAAAAGATCGAACACTACGTCGCTCCGCTGGATGAGACCCCGCTCCACGCCACGGACAATGTGGCCGAGGACGTACAGCCGCTGAGCCTCTGGGCCGAGGCGTGGCGGAATCTGCGCAAGCAACCGTTGTTCATCATTTCCACCCTGTTGATTGTCCTGATTGTCTTCGTGGCACTGTTCCCCGGCGTTTTCACACAAACGCCGCCCAACCAGAACTGCCTGCTGGCGAATTCCGACGGCGATCCGGCACCCGGACACCCGCTGGGCTTCACGCTGCAGGGCTGTGACGTCTTTTCCCGGATTGTCTACGGTACGCAGGCGTCGCTCACAGTGGGCATCTTCGCCACCTTGGGGGCACTGATTATCGGTGGAACCCTTGGTGCCATCGCAGGCTTCTACGGCGGCTGGCTCGATGCAGTGATCGCGCGTCTGGGCGACGTATTCTTCGCCCTGCCGCTGATTCTTGGCGCCATCATCATCATGCAATTGCCGTTCTTCCGGGAAAACCGAAACGTCTGGACAGTGGTGATCACGTTGACGGTGTTCGGATGGCCACAGATTGCCCGGATCACCCGCGGCGCGGTCCTTTCCGTGCGGAACGCGGACTTCGTGACCGCGGCCAGATCATTGGGCGTCTCCCGGCCCGCCGCGCTGGTGCGCCATGTCATTCCAAACTCGCTGGCGCCGGTCATCGTTGTTGCCACGGTTAACCTCGGCATCTTCATCGTCGCCGAGGCAACACTGTCCTTCCTCGGTATCGGGCTGCCGCCGGACGTGATGAGCTGGGGCAACGACATCTCCTCGGCGCAGGTTTCCCTGCGCTCAAATCCCTCCACCCTGCTGTGGCCCGCTGCCGCACTCTCCGTGACCGTCCTGAGCTTCATCATGCTTGGGGACGCTCTCCGGGATGCCCTGGACCCGAAGGCCAGAAAACGATGACAGTAATCAACGAAGTCAATAGCAACGAACCTCTGCTGGAAATCCGCGACCTGGCCATCAGCTTCGCCACGTCCACCGGTGAGGTACAGGCAGTCAAGGATGCCCATCTGACAGTCATGCCGGGTGAGACGGTAGCCATCGTGGGGGAGTCCGGATCGGGAAAGTCCACGACGGCACTGGCCGCCATCGGACTGCTGCCGGGAAACGGCAGGGTCAGCGGCGGCCGGATTACCTTCGCCGGCGAAGACCTGACGGGGGCCAGCAGCAAGCGAATTGTGGAGCTGCGGGGCAGTTCCATCGGCATGGTCCCGCAGGATCCCATGTCCAATCTGAACCCGGTCTGGAAGATAGGCTTCCAGGTACGGGAGACGCTGAAGGCCAATGGTCTTCCGGCCGGGCCTTCCGACGTCGCCAAGGTGCTGGCCGAGGCGGGGCTGCCGGATGCCGAACGGCGCGCCAGGCAGTTCCCGCATGAGTTCTCCGGCGGCATGCGCCAGCGCGCGCTGATCGCGATCGGGCTGTCCTGCCGTCCGCGGCTGCTGATCGCCGATGAGCCGACATCGGCCCTGGACGTTACCGTGCAGCGGCAGATCCTGGACCATCTGGAAACCATGACGGCGGAGCTGGGCACGGCCGTCCTGCTGATTACCCATGACCTGGGACTGGCCGCCGAACGCGCGCGGAAAGTGGTGGTCATGTACAAGGGCCGCGTAGTGGAATCCGGTCCCGCCCAGGAGATTCTGACCAATCCGCGCCACCCGTACACCAAGCGGTTGGTGGAGGCGGCGCCGTCGCTCGCTTCCCGACGGATCCAGTCGGCCAAGGCGGCGGGAATCGAGACAGGGGAGTTGCTCGCTCCCGCAGAGGCCGCCGCGGAAACAGCCGACAACGTTATCGAGGTCAGCAACTTGACCAAGGTGTTTAAGTTGCGGGGAGGGTTCGGTAAGTCCACCGACTTCACAGCTGTGGATGATGTGTCCTTTGCGATCAAGCGCGGAACCACCACGGCGGTAGTGGGGGAGTCCGGCTCGGGCAAATCCACCGTCGCCAGGATGGTGCTGAACCTCGAGGACCCGACGAGCGGGAAAATCCGGTTCGACGGCGTCGATATGGGCTCGCTCAAGGGCAAGGAACTGCTGGCTTTCCGCCGGCGGGTCCAGCCGATCTTCCAGGACCCGTACGGCTCGCTGGATCCGATGTACAACATTTTCCGCACCATCGAGGAGCCGTTGCGCGTCCACAACATCGGCGACAAAAAGAGCCGCGAAGCCAAAGTGCGCAAACTGCTGGACCAAGTGGCTCTGCCCGCTTCCGTCATGCGGAGATTCCCGAACGAGCTCTCGGGCGGCCAGCGGCAGCGAATCGCCATTGCCCGTGCGCTGGCACTCGATCCCGAAGTGGTGATCTGCGACGAAGCGGTATCTGCCCTGGACGTGCTGGTGCAGGACCAGATCCTGAACCTGCTGGCCGATCTGCAGCACGAACTGGGGCTGAGCTATCTGTTCATCACCCATGACCTCGCGGTGGTGCGGCAGATTGCGGATCATGTTTGCGTTATGGAGAAGGGCCGGGTGGTCGAAGCAGGCACTACGGATGCGGTCTTTGACGAGCCTGAGCAGGAATACACGCGCGCATTGCTGGCGGCTATTCCGGGATCAAGTCTGGAGCTGCCTCCCCAGGTAGCCTGACCGGAACCCACTTAAGTGGATGGCAGAACCGGGGCTGCGCGTGATACGCAGCCCCGGTTCGGCGTGCCCGGAAAATCTGCATTAGGTGAGGATTTGCCTATGCCGCTAGAATATACATGCCCCCTTTTGAGGGCGCACGGCTGCGCATTTCGCCGTCCCTTTAGTTCTCCACCTGAATTGAGCATTCTCGCATGTCTGAAACCACCACGTCGACGCAGAGCGCCGTCCGCAGCGACCTTCGTAACGTCGCTATCGTTGCCCACGTTGACCACGGTAAGACCACTCTGGTGGACGCCATGCTGAAGCAGACCGGGGCATTCTCAAGCCATGGCGATGTCGAAGAGCGCGTCATGGACTCCGGTGACCTGGAGCGCGAAAAGGGAATTACCATTCTGGCGAAGAACACCACCGTGTTCTATTCCGGCCCCTCCGCCAAGGGTGAAAATGTCACCATCAACGTCATCGACACTCCCGGCCACGCCGACTTCGGCGGCGAGGTTGAGCGCGGCCTGTCCATGGTCGACGGCGTTGTGCTGCTGGTTGATGCTTCCGAGGGCCCGCTGCCGCAGACCCGCTTCGTGCTGCGCAAGGCACTGGCTGCCAAGCTGCCCGTCGTGCTGCTGGTCAACAAGACCGACCGCCCCGATGCCCGCATTGACGACGTCGTCGCCGAATCGATGGATCTGCTGCTCGGCCTCGCCTCGGACCTCTCCGACGAAGTTCCGGACCTGGACCTGGACGCCGTGTTGAACGTGCCGGTTGTCTACGCCTCCGGAAAGCTCGGACGCGCCTCGCTGGAGCAGCCCGCGGACGGCACCGCTCCCGACAATGAAGACCTGGAGCCCCTCTTCGCGACCATCATGGAGCACATCCCGGCACCTACCTACGATCCGGCCGGTGTGCTGCAGGCGCACGTGACCAACCTGGATGCTTCCCCGTTCCTTGGCCGCCTGGCCCTGCTGCGCATCTACAACGGCACCCTGAAGAAGGGCCAGACGGTTGCCTGGGCCCGCCAGAACGGCGAGCTGAAGAATGTGCGTATTTCGGAACTGCTGGCAACCAAGGGCCTGACCCGCGTTCCGGCCGAAGAAGCCGGTCCGGGTGAGATTGTCGCCGTCGCCGGCATCGAGGAAATCACCATCGGTGAAACCCTGACAGATGCCGATAACCCGCAGCCGCTGCCCATGATTACCGTCGATGATCCGGCCATCTCCATGACCATCGGCATCAACACCTCCCCGCTGGCCGGCAAGGTCAAGGGCGCCAAGGTCACCGCGCGCCAGGTTAAGGACCGTCTGGACAAGGAACTGATCGGCAACGTGTCGCTCAAGGTCCTGCCGACCGAGCGTCCTGATTCCTGGGAGGTCCAGGGCCGCGGCGAGCTGGCGCTGGCCATCCTGGTGGAGCAGATGCGCCGCGAGGGCTTCGAGCTCACCGTCGGCAAGCCGCAGGTGGTTACCAAGACCATTGACGGCAAGATCCATGAGCCGATGGAGCACATGACCATCGACGTACCGGAAGAGTACCTCGGCGCCGTCACCCAGCTGATGGCCGCCCGCAAGGGCCGCATGGTCAACATGGCCAACCACGGCACCGGCTGGGTCCGGATGGAATTCATCGTTCCCGCCCGCGGCCTGATCGGGTTCCGCACCCGGTTCCTGACCGAGACCCGCGGTGCCGGCATCGCCGCGTCCATCTCCGAAGGCTACGAGCCGTGGGCCGGCCCGATCGAATACCGCACCAACGGCTCCATGGTTGCCGACCGCGCCGGCGTCGTGACGCCGTTCGCCATGATCAACCTGCAGGAACGCGGTTCCTTCTTCGTTCCGCCGACCTCCGAGGTCTACGAGGGCATGATCGTGGGCGAGAACTCCCGCGCCGACGACATGGACGTGAACATCACCAAGGAAAAGAAGCTCACCAACATGCGTGCCGCTTCCTCGGACAGCTTCGAGAACCTGACCCCGCCGCGGATCCTCACCCTGGAGGAGTCCCTCGAATTTGCCCGCGAGGACGAATGCGTCGAGGTCACTCCTGAATCCATCAGGATCCGCAAGCTGATTCTTGACTCCAACGAACGGGCCAAGGCAAACCGCGCCCGCGCCAAGGCCTAAACTGGTCCTATGACTGAGCAGAGGCAACCCACGGACTATGGAAGTGGGTTGCCTCCGGCGTTTAAATCCCCGGATGCCCCGGATCTGCGAACCAGAGTACGACGCCGGCAACATCCGTTCGCAGGCTGGGGCACCGCCGTCGTTGGTGGCGTTATCGCCGCTGTGCTGGGCACCAATCTCCACGGCCAGCTTGCCTACGCGGGGGACCAGGCCTACCCCTGGGGAGCGGTCCTGGCGCTGGTTCTCGCTTTTGCGGTGATGGTCTGGGTCGGTATGCGGGCGAATAATGTCCTGGCCACGGGCCTGACCGGCATGGTGACCTACCTGCTGGTGGGCATCATGGCCACCCGCGTCTTCGGGGATCCGCTCATCGTTACCGAGACCACCGCCGAGATGCCGCTGGGCATCGAACTCGCCGGAAAGATCTGGATGATCGGGCTGGCGGTCGCCGTCGTGCTGGCCATCATGGCCGCCGCCTGGGCGCTCAAGCCGCGGCGCTAGTTGGCTGTACGGTCCACGTGGTGGGCCAGGAAGATCGACGTCGCGGTGCCGTCCTCATCTGCCGGCCGGCGGGCATACTCTTCCAGCACGGCGCGGATCTTGTCCATCATTTCCTTGCGGTTGGCATCATTGAGCTTGATGCCCATCCGGGTGGTTTCGATCTCGTCCGGGGCGAGCCCGTCGATCTCCTGCAGGAACGTCTCGACCAGCACGGGTGCGGCGTCGGGCATTTTCGCGCCCCAGGACATCCGGGTGGCCCGATAGGGAACTTCTTTGGCCCCGCGGTTGCCTTTGCGCGGTTCTTCCGCTTCGAGGAACCCGGTGTTGAGCAGGGTCCGCACGTGGTGCAGCGAGGTGGCCGGATTCATCTCCAGCAGTTCCGCGATCTCTTTATTGGTCCGCGAGCGGTGCAGGCAGAGGCGGAGTATGCGGAGGCGGACAGGGGAGCTGAGCGCGCGTCCGGTAGCTTGAAGGTCCTGGTCCGTTGGCATGTTTCCAGCATACGTGAGGCAGAGCCGATGATTGATGTTTCTCAATCACAAGTCCGGATTTTGCGCCTAAAGCTAGCGGGCCGGGTAGCGGGGCGCCCTCGGTGCCGGGGGAGGAGGCACCTCCTTCGCGGCTTCGACCCGGTCCAGCGGGATCGCCACGTCACCGCGGCGGGTGCGGACCGTGCACTCGACGCTGCCGATGCTGATCAGGTAGCCCAGCGCGTCCGTAACGCCGTCGTCAAGGCGGTAGCGTACCACTACCCGGGTTCCGGGCGCGGCTCCTCGCAGGAAGTCCAAGGGCGTAGCCGATCTCACCCCTTCATAGTACGTGTGACCTCGGCCGCTGTTGGATAATGGACCAAGCGATACCCTTGGTGGTAGCTGACAACGAAAGGTGCTCAAGGACGTGACGTATGTAATCGCACAGCCGTGCGTGGATGTCAAAGACAAGGCGTGCATTGAAGAATGCCCGGTGGACTGCATCTATGAAGGCGAGCGTTCTCTCTACATCCACCCCGACGAGTGTGTGGACTGCGGCGCGTGTGAACCCGTGTGTCCGGTCGAGGCCATTTATTACGAAGATGACACTCCGGAGCAGTGGGCCGAGTACTACAAGGCCAATGTCGAGTTCTTCGACGATCTCGGTTCTCCGGGCGGTGCCGCCAAGATCGGCAACACGCACAAGGACCACCCGATCATCGCCGTGCTTCCTCCTCAGAACCAAGAGTAGGCATGGAAGGTTTTGGTCTCCGCCTGCCCGAGTACCCATGGAACGCGATGCAGCCTTATCTCGAAAAGGCCTCGCTTCATCCGGACGGGGCAGTTAATCTCTCCATCGGTACGCCGGTAGATCCCACACCGGCCGTGGTGCAGGATGCCCTGAAGGCAGCTTCGGACGCCCCGGGCTATCCCACCACGCACGGTACGCCGGCGCTGCGTGAAGCGATCGCGGACTGGTTTGCCAGCCGCCGCAACGTGTCCGAGCTGGATCCCGCGGCGATTCTGCCCACTGTCGGTTCCAAGGAGCTGGTGGCGTGGCTGCCGCTGCTGCTGGGCCTGGGTAAGAACGACGTCGTTGTGCGGCCCGTGGTGGCTTACCCCACTTACGACATCGGCGCGCTGCTGGCAGGCGCCACCCCTGTTGCGGCAGACAACCTGGACGACCTTGAGCCCGACGTCCGCCGGCGCGTCAAGCTCGTCTGGGTGAACTCGCCCGGGAATCCTACCGGCATCGTCCGGAGCCGCGAATCGCTGCGCGAGATCGTGGACCAGGCCCGTGCCATCGGCGCCGTCGTTGCGTCGGACGAATGCTACGCCGAACTGGGCTGGGGCCAGTGGGATCCGGAACGCGGCGGGGAAACCGTTCCCAGCGTGCTGGATCCGTTCGTGGCCCAGGGCAGCCACGAGGGACTCTTGAGCATCTACTCGCTCAGCAAGCAGTCGAACCTGGCCGGTTATCGTGCAGCGTTCATTGCTGGCGACCCGGTGCTGATGCCGAACCTGATCAACAGCCGCAAGCATGCCGGCATGATCGTCCCGTACCCCATCCAGGAAGCGATGCGCACCGCGCTGGCGGACAACGGCCACGTGCAGGCGCAGAAGGATCTCTACCGCGGCCGCCGCGAACGCCTGCTGCCGGCCCTGCGGAAATTCGGCATCGACATCCAGCATTCGGAGGCCGGGCTGTATCTGTGGGGAACCGCGGGCGAAGACACTTGGACCACGGTGGACCGCCTGGCCCAGCTTGGCGTCGTCGTCGGGCCCGGAGTCTTCTACGGCGAACAGGGCAAGGGGTTCATCCGGGTTGCGTTGACCGGCAGCGATGAACGGATCGACGCCGCCGTCGAGCGGTTGAGCTGACTTGACGTGATTCGCGCGGTCACGCGAGCACAAATCCGGGCCTCTGTTGCCTGCGTTAGTGACCAAAAAGTGACCGTACGATTAGTTATCCCGGGCACTATGCGGGTAGCGTTTTACCCGAGTAAGCATACGTTCGGCGCCCCAATACCGCCGTGTGTGCGCTAGTTTCCATACACCTCCTGAAGGGGACTCAATGACTGAGCAATCCGGTGCTACCCTGCATTACGATGGCGGCGAACTCGACCTCCCGCGGCTCAAAGCGGCCGAAGGCAATGACGGCTACGACGTTTCGAAGCTGCTGAAGCAGACCGGTGCCGTCACGTTTGACCCCGGTTTCATGAACACCGCGGCCACCACGTCGGCCATCACCTACATTGACGGCGACGCCGGCATCCTGCGCTACCGCGGGTACCCCATTGACCAGCTGGCCGAGAACTCGAGCTTCCTCGAGGTTTCCTACCTGCTGATCTACGGCAACCTGCCCACCCCTTCCGAACTGGAAAACTTCGACCAGCGCATCCGCCGCCACACCCTGCTGCACGAAGAGCTCAAGGGCTTCTTCGGTGGCTTCCCGCGTGACGCGCACCCGATGCCGGTACTCTCCTCGGCCGTTTCCGCGCTGTCCACGTTCTACCAGGACTCCCTGGACCCGTTCGACGACGAGCAGGTGGAGCTGTCCACCATCCGCCTGATGGCGAAGATGCCCGTGATCGCGGCCTACGCGCACAAGAAGTCCATCGGCCAGGCGCTGCTGTACCCGGACAACTCCATGAATCTCGTGGAGAACTTCATGCGGCTAAGCTTCGGGCTTCCGGCCGAGCCGTATGAAATGGACCCCACAATGGTCAAGGCGCTGGATCTGCTGCTGATCCTGCACGCGGACCACGAGCAGAACTGCTCGACCTCCACAGTCCGTTTGGTGGGCAGCTCGAACGCGAACATGTTCGCCTCCGTCTCCGCCGGCATCAACGCCCTCTTCGGCCCGCTCCACGGCGGCGCCAACGAGGCCGTCCTCAACATGCTGCGCCAGATCCAGTCCTCCGACATGCAGCCCGAGGACTTCATGGAGAAGGTCAAGAACAAGGAAGCCGGCGTCCGGCTGATGGGCTTCGGCCACCGGGTCTACAAGAACTACGACCCGCGCGCCAGGATCGTGAAGGCAACCGCGCACGAGATCCTCAGCAAGCTCGGCGGCAACGACGAACTGCTGGACATCGCCATGCGGCTGGAAGAAAAGGCCCTGGCCGATGACTACTTCATCGAGCGCAAGCTGTACCCGAACGTGGACTTCTACACCGGCCTGATCTACAAGGCCATGGGCTTCCCGGAGAAGATGTTCACGGTCCTGTTCGCCATCGGCCGCCTGCCGGGCTGGATTGCCCAGTGGCGCGAAATGATGAAAGACCCGCAGACCAAGATCGGCCGTCCGCGCCAGCTCTACACAGGCGAGGGCGAGCGCCAGTACCCCATGCGCTAACCCGCAGTTGTGCCAAAGCCAGGCCCCGGATTTCCGGGGCCCCGGCTCTTTAATGCTTGGCCGACGACTTAATGCTTAGACGACGACGGCGGCAGTCCTCCTTGCGCTGGAAGGCTGCCGCCGGCGTCGTTGTTGGCTTTACACCGCTGGCATTATTCGGCGTAGCCGTTGGGGTTGTTCTTCTGCCAGCGCCAGTGGTCTTCGCACATCGTCTCCAGCGTCCGGTGCGCCGACCAGCCCAGTTCCGCCAAGGCAGCGGTAGCGTCGGCGTAGCTGATGGCGGCATCGCCGGGCCGGCGGTCGGCGAGCTCGTATGGAATCTCGAAGCCGGCAGCCTTGCCGAACGCCGAGAGGACCTCCAGGACCGAAGAGCCGTGGCCGGTGCCCAGGTTCCACCGGCGCACGCCCGGCCTGCCGGCGATGAAGTCCAGCGCCGCCAGGTGGCCTGAGGCCAGGTCCATCACGTGGATGTAGTCGCGCACGCCGGTGCCGTCCGGCGTCGGATAGTCGCTGCCGAAGACTCGCACCTTGTCGCGGCGGCCCACGGCCACCTGGGCGACGAATGGCAGCAGGTTGTTGGGGACGCCCGTGGGATCCTCGCCGATCAGGCCGGACTCGTGCGCGCCCACGGGGTTGAAGTAACGCAGCAGGGCAACGTGCCAGCGCTCATCCGAGGCGCCGAGATCGGAGAGGATGTCCTCGATCTGTTCCTTGGTCCGGCCGTAGGGGTTGGTGGCATCCAGCGGCATCTTCTCCGTCAGCGGCACTTCATCGGAGTTCCCGTAGACGGTGGCGGATGAGCTGAAAACGATGGTGCGGACGTTGTGCGCTTCCATGGTACGCAGCAGATTGAGCGTGCCGCCGACGTTGTTGTGGTAGTAATGCAGCGGCTGGTCCACGGATTCGCCTACGGCTTTCAGGCCGGCGAAATGGATCACCGCATCGACGTGCTCGGCATCGAAAACTTCGCCGAGGCGGACCTCGTCGAGAAGATCCGCCTTATGGAACGCAACCTTCCGCCCTGCCAGCTCCTGCACGCGGCGCAGCGATTCCTCGCTGGAGTTGGCCAGATTATCCACGACTACCACGTCGTGTCCCGCCTCAAGCAAGGCCAATGTTGTATGCGAGCCGATGTAGCCGGTGCCCCCGGTGACCAAAATCTTCATACCATCAAGCCTAGTAGCTGATGCCTAATGCGCTGTATTTTGCGGTGGTCGCCTGCCTCACCACGGTCTAGAGTGGATCTTAGGGCGGTTCGAAAGGATCTTGGTCTATGCATCACACCGGCGGGCCCGGGTGGCGGATAACAACCGACACCTCGGCGCATTTGCTTCTGGCCTTGTACTTGCATGATGTGGCCGGTCTGGACGGCGCAGGCCTGCCTGCCGTGTGCGGTGCTGATCCACCGGTCCGGAAAGCCGATCCGCGCCAGCTGACCGCGCATGTCGGCGGGACGCGGGCGTTGCGGCGGGAATGGGAGCAATGGTGGTCGCTCCTGATCCAGGAGGACCCTGCCGCGGCGGATGCTTTGGTACCGCCTGCCTTCCCTGCCTTTGACGGCAGCCCGGCGCTGCAGAAGCTGTTGCAGGCCCACTTCGGGGCGGCCATGAGCTGGTCCAGCGAACGCGTGGCGGATTACCGGCTGCTGGCCGAGGAACGCGAAGCCAGCGGCAAGACCAAGCTGGTCGGGCAGATGGTGCAGGACCGGGAAATGGAGCTGGGCCGCGATGCCCGCGGGTTCGAGCTCAAGTTCATCGAGTTGCCGCTGCGCGAACGCCGCGCCTGGTTTGTGGAACCGAACAAGGTGCTCCTGAACCAGTACCTGATCGATGACGAGGGGTCGTACAGGAGCTTCATCCAACCGATCGTTGAACTGCTCGTCTAATCACGGCTGCAGCTGGCCGGCTTCAGGGCTGGTCAGCCACCGTGATAACTACAGTTCCGGTTTCCGATCCGGCAGCGAGCCATTCGCCGTCGGAACGCTGCCAGCTCAGGCCGGCGAAGGACACCGAGTCAATATTGAGTTCCTTGGCTGACGCCACGGCCCATTGGGCCACAGCCCAGCCGGTTCTGTCGCCTGCCTGCACGCGCAGGGTCCCGTCCTCGACCACAGTTTCCAACCCGGGGTGCGAGACCTCGAGGGCGCCTTCAACGTCGGCAGGATCGCCGGCCGATTCGGCCTCCTTGAGCACGCAGTTCAGGGCGGCGGGGGAGTGTCCGGTCAACGCTGAGGCGAAGGCCTTGCCCTCGCCTTCGTGGTCCGCATAGGCGTCGGGATATGCGCTGCGCTGAACCTGCTGCGCTGCGACGGTAACCGGGAGGCTTTCGTAGTCGGGAATCTTTTCCAGCACCGAGAAAAAACGGTTGGTCGCATAGACCGGGTCCATGACCTGCTCCTCGCTGCCCCAGCCCTGCGTGGGCCGCTGCTGGAACAGGCCGCGTGAATCCGGACCGGCGTCGTCTCCGTGCCCAATGTTGCGCAGCTTCGACTCCTGGATCGCCGTGGCCAAGGCAATCGAGGCAGCGCGGGCGGGCAGCCCGCGTTGCATGGAAATGCCGGCGATGAGGGCTGCGTTGGCCGCCTGGTCCGGAGCCAGTTCAAAGGTCTCCGGACCCACCACAGCCGTGCAGCGCTCACGGACGAGCAACTGGGAACGGTCGATGGAGGTGGCGGCCAGCCAGAGGCCACCCACTACCAGGGCAAGCAGCACCAGCAGCACGAGAAGACTGCGTCGGCGCCGCCGTGAACGGGCCATTGTGGTTACACGTACCTTCTAGTTGGCGTGCAGGGCAGCGTTGAGCTCAACGGTCTGGCCCTTGCGGGGCAGGACTTCAACGACGCCGGAAATGGAGTTGCGGCGGAAAAGCAGGTTCGATACGCCGGACAGCTCCACAGCCTTGATCTGACGGGCTTCGCCGTCGGCCGACAGCAGGCTAACCCGGGTGCCGGCGGTGACGTAGAGACCGGCCTCCACCACACAGTCATCACCGATGCTGATGCCGACGCCGGAGTTGGCGCCGAGCAGGACACGTTCGCCGATGCTGATGCGTTCCTTGCCGCCGCCCGAGAGGGTACCCATGATGGAGGCGCCGCCGCCCACGTCGGAGCCGTCCGCGACTATGACTCCGGCGGAGATACGGCCCTCAACCATGGACGTGCCGAGCGTGCCGGCGTTGAAGTTGACGAAGCCTTCGTGCATGACCGTGGTGCCTGCCGCAAGATGTGCGCCGAGCCGCACGCGGTCCGCATCGGCAACGCGCACGCCGGAGGGCAGGACGTAGTCCACCATGCGCGGGAACTTGTCCACGCCGTAGACGGTAACCGCGCCGCGGCGGCGCAGCCGCAGACGCGTTGCTTCGAAGTTCTCTGCGGAACAGGGACCGAAGTTGGTCCAGACGACATTGGCCAGCAGGCCGAAAATGCCGTCCATGTTCAGCGAGTTGGGGGTGACTAGGCGGTGCGAGAGCAGGTGCAGCCGCAGGTAGGCATCGGCTGTGTCTGCCGGGGCGGCGTCAAGCTCAATGCTGCGGCTGACCAGCTCAAGCCGGGTGCCGCGCTCGGCGTCCTCACCCTGCTCTGCGAGGGACTCTAGCTCGGGATCAGTCTCAGCAGCGGCGGGAGCCTGGCCGAGGCCGGGAGCCGGATACCAGACATCCAGAACAGTGCCGTTGGAGGCGACGGTGGCAAGGCCGGTGCCGTAGGCGGTGCGGGAGACAGTTGCAGCGGTGTTGTTCTCAGGCATGCACTCAAGTCTACCGACGAGATCTAAGCGCCCTGACACGGTTACGCTAGGGGAGTGACTGCTTTCACCACTGCCCTGGATCTGACCTCCGATGTAGCCGACCTCACGGCGGCGCTCATCGATATCAACAGTGTCTCCGGTAACGAGCGGGAACTGGCCGACGCTGTGGAAGCGGCGCTGCGGGCACTGCCGCACCTTCAGGTCACGCGCGACGGCGATGCCATTGTTGCCAGGACCGATCTGGGCCGCGACGAGCGCGTTATCCTGGCCGGCCACCTGGACACTGTCCCGCTGCCGCTGACGCCCGGATCCCGAGGAACTGTCCCGTCTAGCTGGGACGGTGAGGTCCTCTATGGCCGCGGCACCACGGACATGAAGGGCGGCGTCGCTGTCCAGCTGGCACTGGCCGCCCGCTTGGCCAATCCGGCCAGGGACGTGACCTATGTCTTTTATGACCATGAAGAAGTGGAAGCTTCGCTCAGCGGCTTGGGCCGGTTGGTCGACAATTACCCGGAATTGTTGCAGGGGGATTTCGCCATCCTGCTGGAGCCGACAGACGGCACGGTGGAGGGCGGCTGCAACGGTACCAGCCGGTTCGAGGTGACCACTGTGGGGAAGGCAGCCCATTCCGCCCGTGCCTGGATGGGGCAGAACGCCATTCATGCCGCGGCGGAGATCCTGACCCGGCTCCGGGAGCACGAGCCTGCCACGGTCACGGTGGACGGCCTCGAGTACCGGGAGAGCCTGAATGCGGTGAAGATCCACGGCGGCACCGCCGGAAACGTCATTCCGGACCGTACTGTCATCGAAATCAACTACCGTTTCGCTCCGGATAAGACCCCGGACGATGCCGAGGCCTACGTCCGGAACCTGCTGGACGGCTTCGCTGTGGTCCGGACCGATGCGGCAGCGGGCGCTCGTCCCGGCCTGCACCATCCCGCCGCCGCAGATTTCGTGGCGGCTGTCGGCGCGGAGCCGAAGCCTAAATACGGTTGGACCGATGTAGCCCGTTTCAGCGCGCTTGGTATTCCCGCCGTTAATTTCGGTCCCGGGGACGCGCTCCTTGCCCACACGGACAATGAGCATGTTCCGGCAGAGGCCATCCGCGAATGCTTCCGGGCCTTGGACAGGTGGCTCTCGGCCTAGGGTTTTAAACGCATTAACTAGCAAGGTTCCCGGCGGCGATGCTGCCGGGAACCCTGCTAGTTAAAGAGCTGTTTGTCAGACTTTGGCTATCAGCGAGGGCGCGCTGACAGGCCGCGTCTTTCCGGAAGTGCGGCTACTGAGCAGACCGGAAAGTTTCTGTGCTACCCACGAGAGCGCAAAGTTCACGATGATGAACAGCAACGCGGCTACGGTCAGCGCCTGCAGGATGGGGCCGGCCGAGCCGTAGATCTGCATGCCACGCAGCAGTTCGGAATAGGTGATGATCGAGCCGAGCGCCGAGTCCTTCAGGATGACCACGAACTGGCTGATCAGCGAGGGCAGCATGGCTACCAGAGCCTGCGGCAACTCGATGTTCCGCAGCGACTGTCCGCGCGTCATGCCGATGGCCATGCCCGCCTCGCGCTGTCCCTTGGGCAGCCCGTAGACGCCGGAGCGGACCAGTTCCGCGATCACCGAACCGTTGTAAAGCGTCAGTGCTATTACGACGGCGAAGAACGGAGTGTCGGCGGGTTCTACGATTTGGAGACGGCCAAGCAGCAGCCAGAAGAAGATCATCATCAGCAGAACGGGGACGGCCCGGAAGAATTCTACGATGATGCCGCAGAGCCAGCGGACAGCGCGGTTGGTAGCGAGCCGTCCGACGCCGAAGAGCAGGCCGAATATCACGGACGTGACAATGGCCGCGGCCGCTGCCTTGAAGGTGTTCATCAGCCCCGGAAGAATGGCGAACTGCCACACATCGGCGGTCAGGAACGGTGCCCATAATTCCGCCTCGAGCTGGCCTTGGTCGTTCAGTCCTTTGAGGACGAACGCGGCGGCACCGAGGAAGAGGATGATGCCGAGCACGTTGGTGGCAAGGATCCGACGCTGGGCCTTCGGCCCGGGTGCATCGAAGAGGACGCTTTGCTGGATTTTCATCGTGCCACCGCCAGTTTCGAGGAAAGCCAGGTTGTCACAAGGCCAATGGGTATGACGATGATGACGAAGCCCAGGGCGAAGGTGGCGAAGATGGCCATGATGACGTCCGGACGGAACTCGATCATGGTCTTCATCAGACCGGCGGCTTCGGCAACGGATGCGACCGTTGCAACGGTGGTGTTTTTCGTCAACGCGATCAGTGTGTTGCCCAGGGGAGCGACCGCACCGCGGAAGGCCTGGGGCAGGATCACCAGGCGTGCTGCCGGAAGAAAGCTTAGGCCGATGGCGCGGGCCGCCTCGGCCTGTCCCAGCGGCACCGTATTGACGCCGCTGCGAATTGCTTCGCAGACGAAGGCGGCGTGGTAGACCGACAGGCCGACGATGGCCCATAGGAAGAAGTTGAAGTTGAAGTCGCTGGAGAGGTTCAGCTGGAGCTGGAAGATGGCCACCAGGATGCAGAAGACCATGATGATGGTCAGCGGCGTGTTCCGGAAAATGTTGACATACGCCGTGCCGGCCCAGCGGAAACTCGGCACCGGCGAAATCCGCATCAACGCCAGGACGGTGCCGAGTACCAGCGAGCACAGGGCGGACCAGAACGTAAGTTGGATATTGACCCACAGGGCCGCGACGACGTCATAGGTCTCCAGCGCCGTCAGATAGCTCTGGAAATACTCTGTCAAACTGTCCATCCCCTCTCATGGGAGTGACTATTTGGTGACTGTGGGGCAGGCCTGTCGGCCTGCCCCACAGAATGTGCAATTACGCGCAGGTGTCGCCCGGCGTCGGCGGGTTCAGTTCTTCGTTGAACTTGTAGTCGACACCTTCGGTATTCGCCGCCAGGGCTTCCTCCCAGGCGCCTTCTTCGACCATCTTGTTGATCGCCGCGTTGATGTCAGCGCAGAGTTCGGTGCCCTTGGGCAGGCCGACGCCGTAGCGCTCTTCGGAGAACGGATTGCCGACAACCTTGAACTGCCCGGCGAAGTTCTCCTGTGCGGCCAGGCCGGCCAGGATGATGTCGTCGGTGGTCACGGCGTCGATCTGGCCGCTCTGCATGGCTGTCACGCACTCGGCGTAGCCCGGGCGTTCGAGGAGGTTTACTTCCTCGGCGTGCTCGTCCTTGATGCGCTGGGCCGAGGTGGAACCGGTGACGGAGCACAGGTTCTTCCCGTTGAGGTCATCCGGCCCCTGGATCTCGGTGTCTTCGGCCCGTACCAGCAGGTCCTGGCCGGCAACGAAGTACGGTCCGGCGAAGTCCACGGTCTCCTTGCGCTCGTCGGTGATGGAGTACGTCGCGAAGATCATGTCCACCTGGCCGTTGGCCAGCATGTTCTCACGGTTGGCCGAAGGGGACTCCACAAACTCGATCTGTTCCTCTGTGTAGCCCAGTTCGTTGGCGACGTACTTGGCAACGTCGACGTCGAAACCGGTGAACTCGCCGCCGGAGGAGAAGCCGAGGCCAGGCTGGTCGTACTTGATGCCGACGCGGAGGGTTTCGCCCTCGCCGCTGCCGGCCGTTTCGCCCCCGTCGCCGCCGTCGCCGCCACAGGCGGACAGTGTCAGTGCGGCAATGGCACCCATTGCCGCCATTGCAAAGCGGGTCTTGCGCATGTTTTCTCCTTGCTAGTGATTACTTCGGATGAAACTTCCGGTCGGGGAGGTCAGTGGTTGAGAATCTTGCCAAGGAAGTCCTTGGCGCGGTCGCTCTTGGGGTTGGTAAAGAATTCTTCCGGCGTGGCCTGCTCCACAATCTGGCCATCGGCCATGAAGATCACCCGGTCCGCAGCCTTGCGCGCGAAGCCCATTTCGTGGGTCACCACGATCATCGTCATACCTTCCTTGGCGAGCTGGACCATGGTGTCCAGCACTTCGTTGATCATCTCCGGGTCCAGCGCGGACGTCGGCTCGTCGAACAGCATGACCTTGGGCTTCATCGCCAGGGCGCGGGCAATCGCGACGCGCTGCTGCTGGCCGCCGGAGAGCTGGGCTGGCAATTTATCCGCCTGGTTCGCGACGCCGACGCGTTTGAGCAGGCTCATCGCCAGCTCCTTTGCCTCGCCGTTCTTCATCTTCTTGACCTTCAGCGGCCCGAGCGTGACATTCTCGAGAATGGACTTGTGCGCGAACAGGTTGAAGGACTGGAACACCATGCCGACATCGGCGCGCAGATTAGCCAGCTCCTTGCCCTCGGCCGGAAGCTTCCTGCCGTCGATGAGGATCTCGCCGTCGTCGATCGTTTCCAAGCGGTTGATCGCACGGCAGAGCGTGGACTTACCGGACCCGGAAGGACCAATAACGACGACGACTTCGCCCTTGGTGACTTCAAGATTGATGTTCTGCAGCACATGCAGCGAACCGAAGTGCTTGTTGACGTCTTTGAGCAGGACCAGAGGCTGGGTTGCGTGTGGAGTACGGCCGGCAGCCGTGCTGCTGGAAGCCGCGGGCGTCGATTCACTGTGTTGGGCGTCACGGGTCATGACTTGAATCTAGCGAAAGATTCCCACTGAGCAATGCATTTGGGGGAACGAATGGCCGAATCGTGATTGAAGTTTAATGTGGGCGATTCGGCTATCGGTTGGATAAACGTCGCTAAAACCGCGTCGCCGCGCGGGTTTGGTAGGTAGCCTTGGGGGATGAGTAACCACCAGCATGAAATTCCGCTGCCGTCCGAGATCGCGGCACGGATGCCTTCGCGGCACAAAGGTTCCGTGGAACTGCGCCGGTCCCAGGCGAATATCCCGCAGGCCGACCAGTATCTTTTGGACACGCGCGATAAAGCGGATTTCACCCATACGGATCCCTGGCGAGTGCTGCGGATCCAGAGTGAATTTGTGGAAGGATTCGGCACCCTCGCCGAGTTGGGGCCTGCCGTCAGTGTTTTCGGGTCGGCCCGCACTCGCCCCGGCACCAAGCACTACGATATCGCCGAACAGATCGGACGACGGCTGGTGGAGAATAATTTCGCTGTCATCACCGGCGGCGGTCCTGGTTCGATGGAAGCGGCGAACAAAGGTGCCAGCGAAGCCGGCGGGCTCTCCGTGGGGCTGGGGATTGAACTGCCATTCGAGCAGGGGCTGAACGACTGGGTTGATCTCGGGATCAACTTCCGGTACTTCTTCGCCCGCAAGACCATGTTCGTCAAGTACGCGCAGGGCTTCATCGTGTTGCCAGGCGGCCTCGGAACCATGGACGAGTTGTTCGAAGCCATGGTGCTGGTGCAGACGCAGAAGGTGACGTCGTTTCCCATCGTGCTGGTGGGAAGTGCCTTCTGGGGCCCGCTGATCGAATGGGTCCGCGGCACGTTGCTGGAGGAGGGCATGATCGCGGAGGTCGATCTGGACCTGGTGCGCGTGGTGGATACCGCTGAGGATGCGGTGGAGGGGATCCTGGAGGGACTCTTGCAGAGCCGCGGCCGCCCCTCTGAGAGCATCGTGGACGTGTAAGGTCATGGCCGCATCTGGCACGATGGTTCCGTGAGCCTGTTCCTGGTCTTCCTCGCCATAGCCGCCGCAGGTGCCGTGGCCGTGGTTGTCTCCGGACGGGTCAGCCGGCGCGCCAAGACGGAGGCCGGCCAGGGCTGGGAACGAGGTGAAGTTCCGGCGCTGGACGGTTTGAGCGAAGCCGATCCGCGGCTGCCTGCAGTGCTGTTGCCCGAACACCCTGTTGCCTCAGACATTGACCGGCTGCGGTTCTCGGTGGCCTTCCGCGGGTACCGCATGGATCAGGTGGACCAGGTCCTGGACAGGCTGCGCCGGGAACTGGCGGCGAGGGACCAACTCATCAGCGAATTCAGGAGAGAAAGACACTGGAAGAACGACGACGGAACTCCGCTCCCGCCGGCATCATGACTAGTCCGCCGCGCCAAGGCAGAGCCGGCAGCTTTCTCAGGGACGAACTGGGCTTCTGGAAAAAGCGGGTCGCGGCCTGGCCTTGGTGGGTCCACGTGGTCGTCCTTTACGCAATGGCCCGGATCTACTCGCTGTTTGTCTTCCTCTCGGTTGCGCGCCAACAAGGACCGAGCCCCTGGGGCGGTGCCCGTCCCGACTACCTGTCCTTCATCGGTATCTGGGACAGCGCCTGGTATGAGCAGATCTATCGGGACGGGTATCCATCCGAAATCCCCCGCGCCGGAAATGGTCAGGCACAGGAAAATTCGTGGGCGTTCTACGCGTTGTTCCCGGCGATCATCCGTGGGCTGAATGCTGCCACGGGTCAGGATTGGGAGGTTCTGGCCCCTGTTGCGGCGACGCTGGCCGGTTTCGTGGCAGCAGTGATCGTTTACAAGCTGTTCCGGCTGTATGCCGGGCACGGCACAGCCCTTTGGGCCGTGGTGTTTGTGGCCGTCTTTCCGGTATCGCCGATACTGCAGGTTCCCTACGCCGAATCACTGAACCTCGCGCTGCTGGCCGGCAGTTTGTATCTGGTCATCACCCGGCGCTATCTATTAGCGGTCCCGGTGGTCCTGTTGATGTGCCTGTCCCGGCCTACAGGCGTGCCGTTCGCCGCAATGATGGGGGCGTACTTGTTGTGGCGGCTTTGGCGCAGACAACGGGACGAACTTCAGACGCCCGAATTCCTGCGCATCGTAGCGTTGGCGCTCGTTAGTTGCGCCGGCGCGCTCATTTGGCCTGCGCTCGCCTGGGCCGTTACGGGCGAAATGGATGCGTATACGGCAACGGAAACGGCGTGGCGCGGGGATGACCTGGTGCTCTTCATGCCGTGGTTCGATATGAGCAAGGACCTGTTCGGCCCCGTAGGCGGCGTACTTGCTCCCCTGGTCCTGGTCGCAGCGGCAGTGTTATGTCTGAGCAGCGGGCCGGCGCGGAGAATCGGCATGGAACTGCGGCTGTGGTGTGCCGCCTATGCCGCCTACCTTTTCGCGTTCCTGCATCCGCAAACCAGTACGTTCCGCTTGCTGCTGCCGCTGTTCCCTTTGGCGCTCGTGGCCGCAATGGCCTCGCGCAGTACCGCCTACCGGGTGTGCCTGGGCGTGATGTTCCTTGCCGGACAGATTGTCTGGGTGGCCTGGCTGTGGTCCTGGGCGGAATTGCCCGGTGGGGGAGACTACCCGCCGTAACGCTGGCCGTAGCGTTCCGACACGAAGCCTGACACGTGGCGCGGTGATTAGCACCGGCCTGTGATGTACGCGATAATGGTGAATGGATGACGCACGGCCGACCGCCAAATCTTGCCGTGCTGACATGTTGACGGGCGAACAGGTCACCGACTTGTCCGCCCACGGTGAAAGGGAAAACCAAATGGCTGCGATGAAACCGCGTACAGGTGACGGACCCATGGAAGTCACCAAGGAGGGGCGCAGCCTCATTCTGCGGGTTCCGATCGACGGCGGCGGCCGCTTGGTACTGGAACTCAACGCCGAAGAGGCCGGCAATCTCAAGGACTGCCTGCTCGGCGTCACCGACAGCGTCGCCAGCTAAGGCCTGAGCGAGTGGGCCACCCTGCAGCTACCCCAGACGAACTGACAATCAGGTCGCTCGAAGAAGCGCTGGCCGCACCCAGGCCCTCCACAATCGTGGCCCGGCCCGGGCTGGGCAAGGACCACGTGGTACCGGAACCGGGCACGGGCGTCAGCGTGCTGGTGGTTCCCATCGGCACCTCCGGCGTCTCGGGCGGGAATTCCGATGAGCGGGCAACGCCGCAGCCGCGGCAGGGTGCAGCGGAAGCTGCCGCCAGGTACGACGTCGACGTAGCTGTCCTGGCAGAGGTGAACTCGGTGACCGGCAAGGCCGCCGAAATTCTGGCCGTTACTGCGCCTCGCCGCGAACCGGACCTGCCCCAACGGCTGCTGTTCCTTGGTGTCGGAGACGAATCGCCGGCCAGCCTGCGCAAGGCCGGAGCGGCTCTGGCCAAGGCGACTTTCGGCGTGGAAACCATCCGGGCCAGCGTCGTCGACGGGCTGGACGCGCCGGCACAGCAGGCCTTCGTCGAGGGTTTCCTGCTCGGTGGCTACCGTCCGCCGAGGGCGGGCACCTCGCCTGCCCCGAAGCCGATGGCCCGCACCCTGGAGCTGACGGGCGGGTCCGAGACCGCCTTGGCCGCGGCGGATGCCACGGCCAGGGCCGTCTGGCTGGCCCGCAACCTGGCGAACATGCCATCCAACGTCAAGAACCCGGCGTGGATGGCAGGACAGGCCGAACGTCTCGCGGCCGAGAGCGGGCTCGAGGTACGCATTTGGAATGACGCGGAGCTCGCAGCCGGCGGATTTGGCGGCCTGCTGGCCGTGGGCCGGGGGTCCGAGCATGAATCCAGGCTGGTCCAGCTGTCCTACACTCCGGCGGGTGCCGCCCCGGATGCGCAGCATATTGTCCTGGTGGGCAAAGGCATCACGTTTGACACCGGCGGGGTATCCCTGAAGCCGCGTGAAGCAATGGTGCCGATGAAAACGGACATGGCTGGTGCCGGCGTCGTCCTGGCCGTGCTGAACGCCGCCGCCGAACTTGGTGTTCCGCACCGGGTCACCGGCCTACTGGCACTGGCCGAGAATTCCATTGGTGCCGCCTCCTATCGTCCGGGTGACGTCGTCAGGACCTATGACGGCACCACCGTTGAAATCGGCAATACCGACGCCGAAGGACGCATGGTGCTCGCCGATGCCCTTGCGTTTGCCCGTGAGGAACTGGCACCGGATGTGCTGATCGACATCGCAACGCTGACGGGCGCAGCTTCACTGGGACTGGGCCGGCGGCATGCCGCACTGTACGGGACCAGGCAGGATCTGGTGGGCGGTTTCGAACATGCAGCCGAGCTGTCGGGGGAGCGGGTGTGGCATATGCCCTTGGCGGAGGCAGCGGAGGAATACCGGTCCTCGCTGGATTCCACCGTGGCTGACCTGTCCCATATTTCTTCACCGAAATCCAAGGTCCAGGCCGGTTCGATCACGGCCGCGCTGTTCCTTCGGGAGTTTGTCGGCCGGACCCCGTGGATCCACCTGGACATCGCCGGTCCGGCCCGGGCCACCGCCGATGAAGCAGAAGTCACCAAGGGCGCTACCGGCTACGGCGCGCGCCTGCTGCTGTCGTTCCTGGCTGGCTACCGCGGCTAGCCTCAGCGTTTGACGGCCAGCAACAGCCCGTCACCAGTGGGCAGGACGGTCGAGATCAGGTCCTCGTTTTCCCGGACGCTCTTGCCCACCTGCCGCAAGGTGTTGGTGGTCTCCTCCCGGATAGCCGGGTCCGAGACACGGTCCTTGTCCAGCGCGTCGTTAATGATCAGCATTCCGCCGCTCTTGAGCAGCCGCACGGCCCGCTCCACATAGAGGGGGTAGGAGGGCTTATCGGCATCCACAAAGACCAGATCGTAGGCGCCGTCGGTCAGCCGCGGCAGCACGTCGGCCGCCCGGCCGGAAATGGTCCGGGTGCGGTTGCTGGGAATTCCTGCCTCGGCGTAGGCCTCGCGGGCGGCCCTCAAATGGTCCACGTCGGAATCGATGGTCGTAAGCACGGCATTGGCGGGCAGGCCGCGCAGCAGGCAGACGCCCGAAACACCTGCGCCCGAACCGATCTCGACCACCGTGTGTGCTTTGGAACCCGCGGCCAGAACCGTCAAGGCGGCGGCAACGCCGGGACTGACCGTGGCGACGCCGAGTTCGTAGGAGCGTTCACGTGCGCGGAGCAATACCTCATCCTCGGTGGGCAGTCCCTCCGTGTAGGACCAGCTGGTTTGCTTATCGGCGCTCATGAACCATCACTTTCTCAGGAAGAATCTTCATATTCCAGCCCCAGCCTACTGCTACCGCTGCGTATCCGTGCCGCGGGAGAGCGAGACGCCCTAGTGTTGCGCCTTCGTGCAGGTGGCTAACAGAATTCTCCCAGCTTTCTGGGTGAGGATGGACATCCGTAGGTCAAATGTGTTTCACGGTTGCCGGGGGACGTACCGCAGACCCGAACGTAGCCAGGGGCTGAAGCGAACGGGCAACCGCCGAGGGGAGTAGCTATGACTAAGTTGCAGCAGGACGCCACTGAAGAGCCGGCCGCTGCCGGGGCGGAGACGCCGTGGGTTGCTCCGACCTGGGAAGAAGTAGTTACCAATCACTCGGCCAAGGTTTATCGGCTCGCTTACCGCCTTACCGGCAATAAGTACGATGCCGAAGACCTCACCCAGGAAGTCTTCGTCCGGGTGTTCCGTTCCCTCGAGAACTTCAAACCGGGCACGCTTGACGGCTGGCTGCACAGGATTACCACCAACCTCTTTCTGGACCAGGCCCGGCGGAAGAGCCGGATCCGTTTCGACGGGCTCGCCGATGATGCCGAAGCACGTATTCCCGGCCGCGATCCGGGACCGGAGCGTAGCTTCGAATTCAACAATCTCGACGTCGATGTGCAGGCAGCGCTTGAAGATCTTCCGCCCGACTTCCGGGCGGCGGTTGTACTGTGCGACCTGGAGGGTCTTTCCTACGACGAAGTCTCCGCGGCATTGGGCGTCAAGCTCGGCACTGTCCGTTCGCGCATTCACCGAGGACGGACCATGCTGCGTGAGAAGCTGGCACACCGCGACCCGGCTGCCAAGCGGCCTTCCCGGCTGAAGCTGCCCCGCGTGGCCGGAGCACACTGAATCCACCATGCGCCACCCCGAACGTGATTTGGCGGAGTATCTGGACGGTGAACTTGCTGACGAGCGCCGGCCGGGTTTTGAACGCCACCTGCAGCGCTGTGGGCGATGCCGTGAGTCTGTTGCGGAACATCGCGCCATTCAGGAGCGCCTGCGTGCCCTCGACGTGCCGCCGCCCGGCCCAGACCTGGCCAGTAGAATCCTGAGCCGCAGTTCCCACGCCTTCGTACCCGTCTCCACGGCTACGCCCGATGCTGCGCCGGCCTCGCCGGCGGCCGCGCTGCCGTCCGCGGAGGGTGAAGCAGCAGGGTCTCCGCGCCACCGCACTGCGCTGACGCTGTGCAGCGTCTTGACGGGCTTCGCGGCTCTGACTGCGGGGACGGCCTATGTGCTCGGCGGTGAAGACTCCCGTCCCGTTGCCAGCGGTGCCGGTTCCTCCGACGCGGACTGGCAGGGAACACAGGAACTGCAGTCCAGTCTCGCCGGCAGCGTCCATGAACTGGACCGCGAAGGCCTCGCCGAACTCCGTGGCCACGGGTGGAATTGCCCGCAGCTTGTCGGAATGGGTTATGAGTTCGTCTCCGCGCGAAAAATCGAGATTGCCGGTGCACCGGCCGTCCGGATAGAGCTCGCGAATGAAGAGAGCGGGACTGTTGTGGTTACCGAACAACGGCGCGGCACGGAGCGGATCAGGAACGAGGAGCCCGATGCCACCCGCGCTGAGGCCGCAGTGAATGCCGTGACAGGAAACACCGTGGCAGCCGACGGGTTCCATCCTGTGGACGGTATGGACCGGGAGATGTGGGTGCACTCGGCCAATGACTGGACCGTTGTGCTGGACTCGGAGAACGTGACCTATACAGTGTGGGCGGACATCCCGCTCTCGGCGCTGCCGGAGACGGTCAACCAGATCATCGTGACGGAGAAGTCACGACTGATGCTTCCGGAAGAAGAACCCGCGGACGATCCGGTCAACCGGATCATCCGGGGGCTGGGCAAGCTGATCGAACCTGCGGGCGAGCGATGATCCCCGACCAAAGTTGGCTGTTACAGGGCCGGAACAGGTAATCTTCAAACGTGCTCGGAATTAACGGATCGGAACTGATCATTCTCGCGGTAATTGCCGTGATAGTGCTCGGTCCTGAGCGTTTACCCGAATACGCCGCCCAGCTGGGCCGGCTTGTTAAGCAGCTGCGCAGGATGGCGGCCGGGGCTAAAGACCAGCTCCGCGAAGAAGTCGGCGACGAAATTGTTGATATGGACTGGCGCAAGCTCGATCCACGTCAGTATGACCCGCGCCGGATCATCAAGGAAGCTCTGCTTGACGACGATGAAGACGACGATTTCGGTCCGCAGCGCAGCACAGCGAAGTCAACTCCTGCCCTGGCGGCCGGAGCCGCTGGTGCAGCCGCTGCCGCAACGGCGACGAAAACGGCCGGAACCTCTACGGCAGCAGCGGGTCCAGGAGCAGGCCCCGGGACCAGACGCATTGAGCGGCTCGAGCCGGGCCAGGCTGCCCCTTTCGACGTCGAAGCCACCTAGGCCGGACTGACCCCCAAGGGACGGCCAGCGAGACCGCGGGGGCGGGATGCCAGCTCCGCGGCGATGCTCCGCAAAGCCTTGGCTGCCGGTGAAGACCCTGCCGGGCCGTCCGCCAGAACGATGGGTTCGCCGCGGTCGCCACCTTCCCGAAGCCGCGGATCTAAGGGGACACTGCCCAGCAGCTTAATATCTTTGTCCAGGGTGCTGCTCAACCGCTCGGCCACCACCTGCCCGCCGCCGGCGCCGAAAACTTCCACCCGGCTGCCGTCCTCCAGCTCAAGCCAGGACATGTTCTCGATGACACCCGCGATCTGCTGGCCCGTTTGCACCGCGATGGACCCCGCCCGTTCTGCGACATCGGCGGCAGCGCTTTGCGGCGTGGTGACCACGAGTATCCGGGACTCGGGCAGCAGTTGCGATACGGAGATGGCGATGTCACCGGTGCCGGGCGGCAAGTCCAGGAACAGTGCGTCAAGGTCGCCGAAGTAGACATCGGTCAGGAACTGCTCCAGTGCACGGTGGAGCATCGGTCCGCGCCACGCCACCGGCTGGTTTCGCGAGACGAACATGCCGATGGAGATGGTTTTGACGCCGTAGGCCACCGGCGGCAGGATCATTTCGTCCACGCGCGTGGGGGCACCGGTGATGCCCATCAGGCCGGGGATGGAGAAACCGTAAACGTCCGCGTCGATGATCCCTACACGCAAACCCTGGGCCGCCATGGCACACGCGAGATTCACAGTGACGCTGGATTTGCCCACGCCGCCCTTACCGCTGGCCACGGCGTAGATCCTGGTCAACGAGGACGGATCGTTGAAGGGAATGCCGCGCTCCGCGCCGGGCCCCTTGAGCCGTTCCTTCAAAGCGGTGCGCTGTTCCTGTGTCATCACATCCAGCACCACCGAAACCGCGCTGATGCCTGGTACGGCGGCCAGGGACTTCTCCACATCGCTGGTAATGGTGTCACGAAGGGGGCACCCGGCGATGGTGAGCAGCACTTCCACGGTGACAGCGCCGCCGTCGTCAATGGAAAAACCCTTCAGCATGCCCAGTTCGGTAATCGGCCGGCGCAGTTCCGGGTCGATGACTTTTTCCAGGGCCCGCTGGACGGACTGCCTGTCGGGTAGGGGATGATACGGTGTCACGGCTTAGCTTTCGGATTGTTTCTGGGGACGCGCGGAAATGCGGGGCAAGGCAGCAGTCGCGTCCGAGACTTTCTTCTTGCCCCTGCGGACGGGACGCTCGTCGCCGTCGTCGGACTCAAGGAGTTCCTCGAGGACGCTTCGAAGTTCGCTGCGGACGAAGTCGCGGGTGGCCACTTCCTGCAGCGCGATGCGCAGCGCGGCCAGTTCACGCGTCAGGTACTCCGTATCGGAAAGGTTCCGCTCGGCGCGCTGCCGGTCCTGCTGGAGCGAGACCTTGTCCCGGTCGTCCTGACGGTTCTGGGCCAGCAGCAGCAACGGTGCCGCGTAGGACGCCTGCAAGGAAAGCATCAGCGTCAGCGCGGTGAAACCCAGTGCCGCGCTGTCGAAGCGCAGCGACGGCGGCCCCCACGTATTCCAGCCGAGCCAAATCAGGCAGAAGACCGACATCCAGACCAGGAACTGCGGGGTACCCATGAACCGGGCGAAGTTCTCGGTGGCGCTGCC
Organism: Arthrobacter sp. Soil_C_60; assembly: GCF_057656375.1. NCBI lineage: Bacteria > Bacillati > Actinomycetota > Actinomycetes > Micrococcales > Micrococcaceae > Arthrobacter > Arthrobacter sp. Soil_C_60. The sequence continues at coordinate 428,921 of NZ_JBDGKM010000001.1, forward strand.
GAAGGCATCCGGGTTGGGCCGCAACCGCGGAAGCAGACGGGCGCGCGCCTCGCGGGGGATGTCCAGCGCACCGGCGGTATTCTTCTTCTCAGCCATTTCGGCCCACCTTCCGGCTCAGTGATACTTCATCATCCTGCGCCCTCCAGTCATCGGGCAGCAGATGGTCGAGCACATCATCCACCGTAACCGCACCAACGAGCCTGTCGTCCTCGTTCACCACGGCGAGCGAGTTCAGGTTGTAGGTGGCCAGCATCCGCGCCACTTCGCTGACGTCCGCCTGATCCGACACCGGGTCAAGGTCCGTATCCACAATATTGCCCAATGCCTCCGGCGGCGGATAGCGCAGCAACTGCTGGATATGCACGACGCCGAGATAACGGCCCGTGGGTGTTTCCAGCGGCGGCCGGCAGACGAAAATGGCCGACGCCAACGCGGGCGTCAGTTCCTCGCGGCGTACGTGGGCCAGGGCTTGGGCTACGGTAGCTTCCGGAGGCAGGATGACCGGAACCGGGGTCATGATGGAGCCGGCAGTGTTCTCCTCATACTCCATGAGGCGTCGGACGTCTTTGGCTTCCTCTGGCTCCATACGCTGGAGCAGTTCTTCTTTCTGCTCTTCGGGCAGTTCCGCCAGCAGGTCTGCAGCGTCGTCGGGGTCCATTTCTTCCAGGACATCCGCGGCACGCTCAATGTCCAGCGAGGACAGGATCTGGACCTGGTCGTCGTCCGGAAGCTCCTGGAGCACCGCCGCGAGCCGCTGGTCCTGCAGCTCGCTGGCTACCTCGATCCGGCGTTTGCCCGTCATCTCGTGCAGGGCTTCGGCAAAGTCCGCTGCTTTGAGGTCCTCGTGGCTGGCCACGAACGCCGTTGCCGCCTGAGGCTCGTTCCGGGCGCCCTGCTGGGCCTCGTTCCAGTCGATGATGAGTGTTTCGTTGCGGCGCAGGCTGCGAAGCGGGGAAGTGGAGTGGCCACGCCGGACAAACAGCTGGGAAACGTACCAGTCACCGTTCCTGGACTTTTCCATCGCGATGTCTTCGATGGTGGCGTCGCCGCTGCCGTCCGCCAGAGTGACCCGGCGGTCGAACATCTCCGCGACCATCAGCATTTCCGCGCCACGCTGTTCGAACCGGCGCAGGTTGACCAATCCGGTACAGATGATTTGGCTGGCGTTGATCGAGGTAATTCTGGTCATGGGCACAAAGACGCGTTTCTTGCCGGGGACCTCGACGACAATGCCCACGACCTGGGGCGGTTTGGCCCCGCCGCGGTCAAGCGCTACGGCATCACGCAGCCGACCCAGACGGTCGCCCAAAGGATCGAAAACGTCCAGGCCGAGCAGGCGTGCAACGAAGACTCTGGTTGGATTTGTGCTCATCCCATTAGGCTACGTGGTATGCGCCGTCCAAGCCGCACTGGGGCGCGCGAAAGGCCACAGACGTTCACCTGAAGCGATACCGGGCACACTGCCGGGACAATGTGGGGGACAATGAGGGTATGTCAATGCTTGGCCGTACCGAATCACGTGACCTGAAGCCGGGGCTTCCGCAAGGCGAGCTGCTCGGCAATTACCGGACTTATCTGGACGCGCAGAAAGTGGTGGACTACCTTGCGGACCAGGAGTTCCCCGTCCAGCACGTGACAATTGTAGGCAATGACCTCAAGTCCGTGGAACGCGTCACTGGCAGGCTGAGCTATCCGAAGGTTGCTCTTTCCGGGGCGGCAACGGGTGCATGGTTCGGTCTGTTCGTAGGGCTTCTGCTGATGCTGTTCGGCGGTGGCGGAAGCTACACGCTGGTGCTCTCTTCGATGGCCATGGGCGCCGCATTCTGGATCCTGTTCGGTGTGGTCAGCTATGCGTTTACCCGCGGCAAGCGGGACTTCACCTCGACCCAGCAGACGGTGGCAACCAGCTACGACGTCGTCGTTGCCACCGAAGTGGCGCATGAGGCCCGCCGGCTGGCCTCACAGCTGCCAATGCCCGGCCATCCTTTCCACCCCGGTGCACAGGGGCCTGGCCCCGGGCAGCAACCGCAGCAATCCCAGCAGCAGCCGCCGATGCCTGACCGTCCGGCGCAGTGGGGCGATCCGTACCAGCAGCCCAGCCAGAACCAGGCCGGCCAGAACCAGCCCGGCCAGCCAGACATCCCGCCGCAGCCAAACAGCCAGCCGTCGGCCGGTGCCGGTAAGGAAAACGGTGCCGAGACAACGGGTATGCCGGTGCGTGGCCGTTTCCCGGATCTGCCGGACGGCCGTCCCCAGTACGGCGTCCGCATCTCGCCGGAGCAGGAGCAGAGCCAGCCGGATGACCGCGGTGGGCCTTCCGGCAACCCGGAAGAACAGCGGAAACAGGACCAGAAACCAGAGGGTCCCTCGGAGCAACCGCGCCAGTAAGGCCGCCAGCCTCCAGGGAAATCCAAACAGTAGGGGACGGATCCATTGCGGATCCGTCCCCTACTGTTTCTGCTGTCTGGTCCTGCGGCGCCTGGCCGGGCAGAGGCTGCCCGGCCGAGCAGGCTATTCCCCGGTGGGGCTGTAGATGCCGGCCATCCAGGACTCGACCTCGTCCGGCTTGCGTGGCAGCGCTGCGCTGAGGTTTACCGGGCCATCGGCGGTCATCAGGATGTCATCCTCGATCCGGATACCGATGCCGCGATATTCCTCCGGAACCGCTAGGTCTTCGTTCTTGAAGTAGAGGCCCGGTTCGATGGTGAAAACCATGCCTTCCGTGAGGATGCCGTCCAGGTAGAGCTCGCGCTTGGCCTGCGCACAGTCGTGGACGTCCAGCCCCAGGTGATGGCTGGTTCCGTGCGGCATCCAGCGCCGGTGATGCTGGCCGTGCTCGGACAGCGCCTCGTCCAACGAAACGGGCAGCACACCCCACTCGTCCAGCCGCTCGGCCAGTACTGTTACGGCAGCCGTGTGCACATCACGGAACTTCGCGCCCGGCTGGGCCGCGGCGAAGCCGGCATCCGCCGCGTCCAGCACGGCCTGGTAGATCTTGCGCTGGATCTCGCTGAAGCTGCCGTTGACCGGAAGGGTCCGGGTTACGTCCGCGGTGTACAGGGAATCGGCCTCCACCCCGGCATCGAGCAGCAACAGATCGCCCGCGTTGACCCTGCCGTTGTTGCGGATCCAGTGCAGGATCGTTGCATTGTTGCCGGCTGCGGCAATCGTGTCGTAGCCGAGATCATTGCCCTCTTCACGGGCGCGGGCGAAGAACGCGCCTTCGACCACGCGCTCGCCCCGGTCATGGATGATCGCGCGCGGCAGAACCTTGACCACTTCATGGAAGCCGTTGATGGTGGCGGCTACGGCTTTTTTGATTTCCGCAATTTCCCACTCGTCCTTGAGCAGGCGCAGTTCGGACAGGGCTTCGGCAAGCAAAGCGTCGAGCTTGTCGGACTCTTCCAGGTCCACCCCCGTGTTGATGCGGGAAGTGTCGACGAGCGCGTCCACGTTCATGTCCACTTCGCGCAGCAGGCGGATCCGCATGCCGCCGACACCGACCACGCCGGCGCCTTTGGTAATGGCTACCTCGAGCTCGCTCAGCTCAGCGGTGTCGAGGTCCAGCAGCTGGTTGAGCTCGGGCAGGGTGGGCCGCGGGCCGATCCAGAATTCGCCGTAGCGGGCGTTAGCATAGAACTCCGGTGTATCCCGGCCCGACAGCGGGCGGAAATAGAGTGTGGCATGGTGGTGGCCGCCGTCGTCGCCGACGCCTTCTGCCGTCGGTTCCAGAACCAGGACGGCTTCTGGCTCATGGTCCAGTCCGAGACCGGTCAGATGGGCGAAGCCGGAATGCGGGCGGAACCGGTAGTCCGTGTCATTGGAGCGGACCTTGAGCGGACCGGCGGGGATGACCAGCCGCTCGCCTCGGAACTTCTCCGAAATGGCACGACGGCGGCGCGCGGCATGCGCTGCCACCTCGGCTTTGGCCGGGGCCTGGGCGGTACTTGGGGCCCACTTGCTGCCCATGAAGTCCTTGAAAGCATCGGATTCCGGGCGCTGCGATCGGTTGTTTCCGCGCTCTTCGAGCGGCTGCCCTTCGGAAGCCTGCAGCGGGGCGCTGTTATTGACGTCTGTACTCACCGAACCATCGTCTCACCGGCGCCAAGACCTGCCAAACGTTCCAGCACAGCATTCCGGTGCCGGTGCGCGGTAGATTGGTGGCGTGAGAATCGATCTGCACGCACACTCCACAGTCTCGGACGGCACGCAACCGCCCGCCGACGTCGTACGTTCGGCTGCCGCCGCAGGCCTGGACGTAGTCGCGCTGACCGACCACGACTCGACGGCGGGCTGGGAGCCCGCTTTCGCGGCTGCGCGTGAATGCGGCATCGGGCTGGTACCCGGCATGGAAGTGACCTGCCACTCTGTGCAAGGGATCAGCGTCCACGTCCTGGCCTACCTGCACGACCCGACCCACCCCGGTCTGCTGGCAGAAATCGGTAAAGCCCGCGACGCTCGGCTGACCAGGGCCGAACGGATGGTCGAACTGCTGGCGGAGGACTATCCGATCACGTGGGCGGACGTTAATGCCCATACCGCTCACGGCGCGACGGTGGGGCGCCCGCATATCGCGGATGCCCTGGTGGCGGCGGGCATCGTTTCCGACCGCAGCGAGGCGTTCGCCCATATTCTGACGTCCCGGTCGCGGTATTACATGACGCACTACGCGCCGGAACCTGCACGCGCCGTCGAACTGATCAAGCAGGCGGGCGGCGTGGCCGTCTTCGCCCATCCCGTGGCCTCCAGCCGCGGCAGGGTTGTCGGTGAGGAGGTCTTCCGGGAAATGATCGACGCCGGGCTCGACGGCGTGGAGGTTGACCACCGGGATAATCCGGAAGAAGGCAAGGTCTGGCTCCGGCGGCTTGCCGCCGAAAACGGGCTGCTGGTCACCGGATCCAGCGACTACCACGGGGCGGGAAAACCCAACCGGCTGGGGGAGAATACGACCTCCGTCCAGGTGCTCGAAAGGATCCTCGAACTGGGCACGGGAAGTGCTGCCTACCTCCCGCAGCGGGACACAAAAAGCGGCTATCAGGCGCAATGATGCTAAAGTATTGAAAGCACGATGCTTGCTTGTAGCAATCTTCCGATGTCTTAGAGCCGGAAAACGCACAGGTAGGAAGCATTATTAATCCCGTAGTCGGCTGAAGAACAGCCACTGCCTTTGCGGCGCGGAGGGATTCCGGCCGCATTTTTGTTTGCTGCAGCGAGTGCAGCTTGTTGTTGGGTCCGGCATTGTGCCGGACGGGAGTGCGCGCCTCGAATCCTTCACCGGATTCAGATGTCCGCGGCCTTTTTGACGAGGAACCGCCGGACGAAACGTGGAAATAGAGCCTTGACGGCCGGCGCGCGTTGAATCTGGCAGGTGCCCGGTGAGCCTGTCATGAGGAGAGGAAGCGAATGACGCCTGAGGCGGAGTTCTATCAACTGAGCGGCTGGACCGTAATCCTGCTGTTGGTGCTGTTTTACGGCGGCACACTCCTGATGTCCACACTCATCGGGAAAAAGAAGGAAAACGCAGACGGTTACATGACTGCAGGCAACAAAGTCGGCTTCGGAATTTCCGCGGCCAGCATGACGGCGACCTGGATCTGGGCGTCCTCCATGTACGCCTCGGCAACGTCGGGCTACACCTACGGCATTTCGGGACCGATCCACTACGGTCTTTGGGGCGCACTGATGATCCTGTTCATCTACCCCTTTGGCAAGCGCATCCGCAAAGTCGCGCCAAAAGCCCATACGCTCGCTGAGGTTATGCATGCCCGACACGGTCGTTCCAGCCAGCTCATGCTGGCCGGTTCGAACGTCGTCGGGAGCCTTATCAGCCTCACCTCGAACTTCATCGCCGGCGGTGCGCTGATTGCGCTGCTGTCACCGTTCAGCTTCTCGCAGGGCATCATCGTGATCGCCGCAGGCGTGCTGCTCTACACGCTGTGGTCCGGCTTCCGGGCTTCCGTGATGACGGACTTTGCCCAGGTCGTCGCCATGCTTGGCGCCGTCGTCGTTATTATCCCGGTGGTCTTTTTCTCCGCCGGCGGCCCCGACATGTTTACCCAGGGTGCGGCGAATCTGACGCCGCAGCAGTCCAACTTCTTCTCTTCGGATGCCTTCCTGAACCAGGGTGCGCCGTACATCGCCGCCGTGCTGGCCTACGCCATCGGCAACCAGACCATCGCCCAGCGGCTCTTCGCAGTGCGTGAGGACCTGATCAAGAGGACCTTCGTCACCGCGACGATCGGCTACGGTGCCACCATCATCGGTGTCGGCATGCTCGGCGTCATGGCGCTGTACCTGGGTATTTCGCCGTCCGGCGGAGACACCAACAACCTGATTCCGCAGATGGCCTCCACCTATCTCGGGCCGATCCTGCTGGGTGTCTTCCTGATTATGATCATCGGCGCGCTGTCTTCGACGGCGGATTCGGATCTGGCCGCGCTGTCCTCGATCATGATGGCGGACGTCTACGGACAGAACATCGCCAAGGGCAAAGCCAACCCGAAGACCATGCTGATGGTCGGCCGCATCTCGATGATCGTTGCCACGGCCGCTGCACTGTATTTCGCCAGCGGACAGATGAACATCCTGGACCTGCTGGTCTTCGTCGGTGCACTCTGGGGCGCACTGGTCTTCCCGGTGATCGCCAGCTTCTACTGGAACAAGGTCACCAACAAGGCGTTCACCGTTTCGGTGCTGGCGGCACTCGCCGTCTTCATCCCGGTCCGTTTCGAGTGGTTCCCGATGGACGGCGCCACCGGCATCGTCTTCGACGTGGTCTCCGTGGTGGGTATCGGCGTTGTGCTGGGCCTGATGTCCTTTGGGTTCTTCGGACTCAAGGCAGCCCGGATCATTGGCGCCCTTGGCGCGCTGGTTGCGGCGCCGTTCGCCATTGGCTTCCTGCATGATTACACGGTCCTGACCGGTTCGCTGGTGGCCTACGCCATCAGTACCGTGGTCTGCTACGCCATGTCGGTGCGCAGCAAGCAGGACTTCGACTTCGCACTGATCAAGCAGCGCATCGGCGATTACGACACGGATTCCGAGACCGAGCCGGAGCTCGACGCTACTGCTGCCGGCACCGCTGCAAGCGGCGCCGGAAAGTAAAGGAGAAACCTATGGAAACCATTCTTTTGACCATTTACGTACTGATGTGGCCGGTGATCGTCGGCGGAACCTTGTTCATGATCTGCAAGGGCTTCTTCCGTGACTGGGCCGAGGCCCGTAGAGAGGGTCGCACCATAATCTAAGCGACCCGCTGCCAACAAAGGCGGCCGGACAGTTTCATCGAAACTGTCCGGCCGCCTTTGTTCTGCCTGCAGCACGGGGGCTCAGCGGATGTTCAGGCCCTAAGGTGCAGGTGCTGATCCGAAGCGAACCACGGAAGCCTGAGGCGAGAGGCGCTTGTCCATGACCTCGATTGCCTGCGGGTTCTGGTCCACGCAGACAAAGCGCCGTCCCAGCTGTCCCGCCACGGCGCCGAGGGTGCCTGAACCGGCAAAGAAGTCCAGTACCCAGTCGTCCTTGCGGCTGCTGGCTGCCACAACGCGCCGGAGTAGGCCCTCGGGCTTCTGCGTGGGGTAGCCGGTCTTTTCCTTGCCGGTCGGGGAGACGATGGTATGCCACCAGACGTCCGTGGGAAGTTTGCCTCGGGCAGCCTTCTCCGCAGTGACCAGGCCCGGAGCCATATAAGGCTCGCGGTCCACCTCGGCATTGTCGAAGTGGTAGGTGCGGGGGTTCTTCACGTAGACCAGGATATTGTCGTGCTTGGCAGGCCAGCGGTTCTTCGCGCGGCCGCCGTAATCGTAGGCCCAGATGATTTCGTTCAGGAAGGATTCGCGGCCGAACAGGGCATCCAGCAGCACCTTGGCGTAGTGCACCTCGCGGTAGTCCAGATGCAGGTACAGCGTGCCGTCGTCGGCGAGCAGCCGCCAAGCCTCGGCCAGCCGGGGCTCGAGGAAGGACCAGTAGTCATCGAAGGCATCGTCGTAGCTGGAGAGCATGCCCTTGATGGTCTGGTAGGAGCGGCCCTGGAAGCCCACCCGGTCGCCCTCGCCGTCGGCGCTGCGGACCATGGAAAGCTGCTGCCGCCGCTGGGACCGGCCGGTATTAAACGGCGGGTCTACGTAGATGAGCGTGAAGGCGCCGTCCGGCAGCGTCGGCAGGAACTCCGCGTTATCCGCGTGCACCACCAAGTTGCGGCCGTCCGGCGACCACAAAGAACCGGGCCCGGGCCCGCAGACGGTCTCCGTCATAACTGAAGAGGTAGCCTATTCTCGTCCCGTGCTGCCGGTTATTCCGCGTTACCGGCGCCGGAGGTATCCGGCGCGCTGACCACTTCGCCGTTGCGCCGCCGGGTACGGCTGCGGCTGCGGCGCGGACGAACGCTCTCACCCTCGGTCTTGGTGGTGTTCTCGGCCTGGGCCGGACGGTCGGTTGCCGCGCGGCCGGCAGCTTCTTCGGTTCCGGAAGAACGACGACGGCGCCGGCGGCTTCCGTCGGAAGGCTCGGTGGCGCGGGATCCGGCTTCGGAACGGCCTTCGCCGCGGCCGCGGCTAGGGCCGCCACCGTGTTCGGAGCCACGTCCGCCCTGGCGGCCGGAATCACGCCCGCCGTGCTTCTTGCCGGTTTCGCCCAGGTCTTCAAGCTCCTCGGCGTCGATGCCGGCGAGTTTGCGCTGGTTGCGGGGCAGGCGACCCTTGGTGCCCTCGGGAATGTCCAGATCCGTGTACAGATGCGGCGATGAGGAGTAGGTTTCCACCGGCTCCGGCTGGTCCAGGCCCAGGGCCTTGTTGATCAGGCCCCAGCGGGGAACATCGTCCCAGTCCACGAACGTGACCGCGGTGCCCTTGTTGCCGGCACGGCCGGTGCGGCCCACACGGTGCAGATAGGTCTTCTCGTCTTCGGGGCACTGGTAGTTGATCACGTGGGTGACGTCATCGACGTCGATACCGCGGGCAGCGACGTCGGTGGCGACGAGCACATCTACCTTGTCGCTGCGGAAGGCACGCAGCGCCTGTTCACGGGCGCCCTGGCCCAGGTCGCCGTGGATGGCGCCGGCGGCGAAACCGCGGTCAATCAGCTCTTCGGAGACCTTGGCGGCGGTGCGCTTGGTCTTCGTGAAAATGATGGTCCGGCCGCGGCCGCGGGACTGCAGGATTCGCGAGACAACCTCGGTCTTGTCCAGGTTATGCGCACGGTAGATGACCTGGCGGATGTCTTTCTTGGTGATGCCCTCATCGTCCGGGTCAGCGGCACGGATGTGCGTCGGCTGCGTCATGTAGCGACGCGCCATGGCGACGACGGGGCCGGGCATGGTGGCGGAGAAGAGCATTGTCTGCCGAATGGCAGGGGTGGCGGCAATCAGCGTTTCCACGTCGGGCAGGAAGCCCAGGTCCAGCATTTCATCCGCCTCGTCAAGAATCACGATGCGCACGTTCTTCAGGTTCAGGTGCCGCTGCCGGTGCAGGTCGATCAACCGTCCCGGTGTTCCCACAACCACTTCGACGCCCTTGGCGAGCATCTCGGTCTGCGGCTCATAGGCGCGGCCACCATAGATGGTGGCGATGCGCGCATTGCGGTGGCGCGAAGCGGTGGTGAGGTCCTTGGCCACCTGCACGGCAAGCTCACGGGTCGGAACGATGACGAGGGCCTGCGGGGCACCCGGGACGGGCAGTTTGTCATAACCGTCGTCTTCGGGGCCGACAACGCGCTGCAGCGCGGGAATGCCGAAGCCCAGGGTCTTGCCGGTACCGGTCTTGGCCTGCCCGATGATGTCATGGCCGTCGAGCGCCACGGGCAGCGTCATGGACTGGATCGGGAAAGGGTGCGTGATGCCGGCGTCGAAGAGCGAGCGAACGATGTCGGCGCGGACGTTGAAGTCGGCGAAGGTCTGCTGCGGAATCTCGTGCGGACGTTCATCGGAAGCGAGGCTTGCCTCGACTTCGATTTCCTCAAGGCTGTTTTCCGCATGGAGCAGGTTGTTCTGGTCCACGAGGGAATTCTCAGTGTTCAATTAAATACCATTCAAATAAGGCGCCTGGGCCCCGGTGCTCAACGACACGGCCATCTTGCGGCCGTGCGGAACTGTCCGGTTGCGTGACGCAGCCAGTGGAAGCCGATCGCGGGCTAACAACTGCGTGCCGGTGCAAGCCATCATGGCCATGCCGGCGGGTTAAAGATCGCGTAGGTGCGGATCTGTTGATGAAATTTACTAACAATCAACGACCGGGCATCCAGTTCTACAATGACCAGTCTACCGGCTGGCACCAAATCGTCTCCCGGGCCGGCGCCATGGCGCGGATGGACGGACCGCTCAGGCCGGGCTGATCAGCTCGAACCGGACCGTGCGCTTCTCGATATCGGCCTCGACCAGACGGGCCCTGATGGCAGTGCCGGCCTGCAGTTCGCCGTCGCAACGCGCGCTGACCGCGGGATCACTGATCTGGATAGTGCCGTGCGGGACGGCTTCCTGACGGCCGTTGCCATTGGAATTATGGTTCGAGTGGTTGTTGGAATTACGGGCCGAGATTACCACGGCATCGAATTCCTCGCCCACCCGGTGGCTGAGCAGGGCCGCTTCCACCGCGTCCAGCGCCGCACGATCCAGCCGTCCGGACAGCTGGTCCGAGGCAGCCATCAGCTGGGGGAGTTCCGGCAAGGCCTGCCGGGCCCAGCCGGGCACCTCGGTCTTGGCGCACAACGCCTCGCAGATGACCAGGACAAAGCGGTCCACCAGACGGCGCAGCGGTGCGGTGGTGTGGGCGTATGGCGCAGCGATCGCGGCCTGGGTCTGCTCCTGCGGCACCTCGCCGTCGAACGGTGTGTAGCCGGCGCCGCGGAACAGTGACCCGGCTGCGTCCATGAGTGCCAGTTGTTTCGGATCCGCGGTGTCGAGCCCGCGCAGATATTCGCCATAGGCAATACCCTCCGGCCAGGGGTGGCCCAGAGCCTTGGTCTGGCGTCGGAACCGGGCCTCCGACTCCTCGTCTGGAGCGGGCATGGTGCGCAGGATTCCTACCTTGCCCTTGAGCATGATTTCCGCTGCGGCCATACCGGTCATCAGCGAAATCTGGGCGTTCCAGTCCTCGACCGGCCGTGCAGGGCGCGCGACGATGAAGTAATGGCGGCCGTCATGGGCTATTTCCTCATCAGGAAGGTTCAGACTCGCGCCGCCGCGCTGCCGCTCCAGCTCGATGCGCTTGAGCCCTACTTCTTTGAGCAGCTGCAGATAGACCGGCGCTTCGCCGGAATCAATGTCCTGCTGGACCTGTTCGTAGTTCAGCTTGGCGCGGCTGCGCATTCTGGCCCGGCGCAGCGACACGGTGCTGACCACTGCGGCGGCGTCGAGCTCGAATTCCCACACGAATGCGCTGCGGTCCTGGTCCGGGAGGAGGCTGCCGGAGTCTTCGCTGATCACCGGCGGGTGCAACGGAATGCGTCCATCCGGAGCATAGATGGTCTGGCCGCGCCGTCGCGTCTCAGCGTCAAGTTCACCGCCGGGAGCAACAAAAGCGGGAACATCCGCGATGGCATACCAGAGCCGGTAGCCCCCGCCGTCGCGCTCGATGTACATCGCCTGGTCCAGGTCGGTGGAGCTTGGCGGATCGATGGTGACAAAGTCCAGCCCGGTTAGGTCCGCGGCTGGCATGGACTGTTCCGCCACGGCCTTCTCGGCTTCCGCAAGGACCGAAGGGCTGAACGCCGCGGGAAGTTCCAGCTCGGTGCGCAGTTCCTTCAGCACACGGGCGAGCAGATGCTGCGATTCATTAACTCTGGCGTCAACGTGTGAATACGGCACAGGCCCAGCCTATCGCCACAGCGCCGCAGGTGGGGCGTTAGGGTAGTGCTCATGAGCTCCGAAGGATCCTTCCCCGCTGATCGCCCGGCCACCAGCAACGGGACAGGAGCGGAACATCTGCAGCATGTCGTTGATCTGTATGGCGTCATGGCCTACGGCGAGCTGTCCGCCTTCGAGCGGTTCTCCTCGGACGCCCGGTTCTCGCCGACGTTGAAAGACCGCGCGGATCTCGGGCGCCTCGCAGTCGTCGAATTCGGGCACTTTGAACTTGTCAGCGCCGAGCTGGCGCGCCTTGGTGTCGACGTGCAGGTTGCCATGGCGCCTTTCCAGGCTTCGATCGACGCGTTCCACGAGCGGACGCGGCCCGGAGACTGGTATGAATCGTTGATGAAGGCCTACGTCACGGATGCCGTTTCGGGGGATTTCTACCGTGCGATCGCCGACCGGCTGGATCCCGAGACGCGCGCGCTGGTGTCCAGGATCAAGGAAAACGGGGACCAGCTGGCCTTGCTCACTAGTCGGCTGCGCAGGGCGCTGGAACATGACGAGCGGCTGGCCTCGAGGCTGGCCTTGTGGGGCCGGCGGCTGGTCGGCGAGGCGTTGACGCAGGCGCAGCGCATCGGGATCGAGCGGGCTTTCCTGGGCGCCCTGCTGGGACTGGACGAACCGGCCTCCCAGCAGGCGGTCACCGCGGAACTTTTCGCAGAACTGACCCGGAACCATTCCCGCCGGATGAACGCCCTGGGCCTGACCGCCTGAACGTTCACGCCACCAGCCGGCCGAACGCCGGGTTACAGGGGCGGCAGCGCGGACTTCAGCGCCCTGGCAGCCTCGGCCGGATCATCGGCATCGGTGACGGCGCGAACGACGACGACGCGTTTGGCCCCGGCCTCCGTTACCTGGCCGATGTTCTCCAGATCGATACCGCCAATGGCGAACCACGGCTTGCCTGAACCCGTCTGCGCCTGCTGGGCGGCAGTAAACTCCACCAGTTGAAGACCGACGGCGGCCCTGCCCGGCTTGGTAGGGGTGGCCCAGAGCGGCCCGGTGCAGAAATAGTCCAGGGCGTCATCGGCTAAGGCAGCTGATGCCTGTTCCGGAGTGTGGGTGGAGCGGCCGATGGCGGCAGCGGGCCCGAGCACGGACCGGGCCGCGGCCGGCGGAAGGTCCTGCTGACCGACGTGGAAGACCGGTGCCCCGGCCACTGCAGCCAGATCCGCCCTGTCGTTGACGGACCACGGCTTTGAGTGCCGGGCGGCAACGTCGGCGAGCACGCCGAGCAGCTCCAGCTCTTCGGCGGCATCGAGGGACTTGTCCCGCAACTGGATGATGTCCACACCGCCGGAGTAGGCAGCATCGAGGAACTGCTCGAAGTCCCCACGGTCGCGGCGCGCGTCGGTGCAAAGGTAAAGCTGGGCAGAGGAAAAATCCATACCTGCAACCATAATGGCAAACCGCGCAAGGAACTCCGCGGTGGCGGGACGCGGGCTTCGGCAGCAGAATGTGACGCCGGCGAAGCCGCAACTATGGCTACACTGGAGAAAACACTGCGGGAGCCTGAAAGGGCGGCACGTTCGGCAATTGCCGGCGGCCGACAGGCTGAGAGGGTGCCTGGCACCGACCGTCGAACCTGATCCGGGTCATGCCGGCGTAGGGAAGGAAGCTCAAAGTTGTCCAAACATGTTGCCGTCATCGGCGCGGGCATAGTGGGACTGGGTATCGCCGCAGAAGCCACCCGCCGCGGCCACCGTGTCACCGTCATCGATCCCGCTCCCGCCACGGGCGCCACGTACGCCGCCGCGGGCATGCTCGCCCCGGTCAGCGAACTGCACTACCAGGAAGAGCGGCTGCTGGCCCTGACCCGCGAGTCCGCCCGGCTTTACCCTGGGTTCGTTGCGGGGCTGGGGGAGACCGGCTACCAGGAAACCGGGACCTTGGTTGCCGCTTTCGACGCCGCGGACCGCACCGCGCTCGCAGACCTGAAACAGGCGCAGCTGGCCGAAGGACTCGAGGTCCACGAAATCACCAGCCGCGAGGCCCGGCGGCTCGAACCCAGCCTGGGCCCGGCCCTGACCGGTGCCTTCTACGCGCCGGGCGACCACCAAGTGGATCCACGGGCCCTTTCCACGGCGTTAGTGAAGATGCTGCGGAACTCAGGCGCCGCCGTCGTAAGTCAAAAGGCAGCCGGACTCATCACCGATGCTGGGGGCACAGTTGTTGGCGTGCAGTTAGCAGGCGGCGAGGTCATCGCGGCAGACGAAACGGTGGTCGCGAACGGGCTTGCGGCCGCCAACCTCTCCGGCCTGCCCGAGGGGCTGCGGCTGCCGCTGCGTCCGGTGTACGGGGACATTCTGCGGCTGCGCGTATCCACAGGCCTGCAACCGTTTCTCACCTCGACAATCCGTGGCATCGTTCGCGGGCACCCGGTTTATCTTGTTCCGCGCGAGGACGGCACGGTGGTGATCGGGGCCACCCAGCGCGAGGACGGGTCGGCGGATGTGTCAGCCGGCGGGGTGTACCAGTTGCTCCGCGACGCCCAGACGCTGGTGCCGGCCGTCGCGGAACTCGCGCTCGAAGAGATGACCTGCCGTGCTCGGCCGGGAACACCGGATAATGCGCCGTTGCTGGGACGGGTGGCGTCAGGGGCGGAGGACCTTCCGGGCTTGGTAGTTGCCACCGGATTCTTCCGCCACGGAGTGCTCCTGACGCCGGTCGCGGCCAGGATCTGCGCCGACCTCATCGAGGGTGTGCAAATCTCAGCCGAGCTACTGCAATTCAATCCCGACAGGTTCAGCAATATGACCAAGGAGAGTCACGCATGAAGATCACCGTCAACGGCAGTCCGTACACCTTGCCGACCGCGCCGACACTGCTCGAGCTGGTGGCCAGGACCACCGGCCGTGAATTGGCGGAGGACGGGCGGCCGGCCGACGGCGGACGGCTCGGTGTGGCTGTCGCGCTGAACGCGGAGGTAGCGCCGCGCGGCAGCTGGGCCCGGACCGTGCTCGCCGACGGCGACGGCGTAGAACTCGTGACCGCGGTACAGGGAGGCTGAATAATGGATGAACTGATGATCGACGGGGTAAGGCTCGGATCACGCCTAATCATGGGCACGGGCGGGGCGCCGAGCCTGGATGGTTTGGGCGAGGCGCTGCTGGCTTCCGGAACAGAACTCACCACGGTAGCGATGCGCCGCTACGCGGCCGGTACCGGTACTTCGGTCTTCGACCTGCTGGACCGCCATGGCATTCGCGTGCTGCCGAACACGGCGGGCTGCTACACGGCGCGGGAGGCGGTGATGACCGCCGAACTCGGGCGCGAAGCCCTGGAGACGAACTGGGTGAAACTCGAAGTCATCGCGGACGAAGAGACACTGCTGCCCGACGCGGTGGAACTTGTCGAGGCAACCGAGGCCTTGGTCAACCGCGGGTTCAAGGTCTTCGCCTACACCAATGACGACCCGGTGCTGGCCCGCCGGCTCGAGCTGCTGGGTGCTGCCGCCGTGATGCCGCTGGGTGCTCCGATCGGTACCGGGCTGGGAATCCTCAATCCGCACAACATCGAATTGATTGTCTCGCGCGCCGGGATTCCGGTGGTGCTGGACGCCGGTATCGGCACGGCGTCGGACGCTGCACTGGCCATGGAGCTTGGCTGCGACGCCGTCCTGCTCGCCACCGCCGTGACCAGGGCCCAGCATCCGGTCCGCATGGCCGAAGCCTTCAAACATGCGGTCATCGCCGGTAGGCTGGCGGCAACAGGTGGCCGGATTCCCAAACGGGAGCACGCATTGGCTTCATCATCGTTTGCAGGCCGCCCGGATCTCTAGCCACAGGAGGAGCAATGGGCGCCGAGGACAAGCTGGACAGCAAGCAGATCGATGAACAGCTTAGGACGCTGCCGGATTGGCGCCACAGCGAGGGCGCGCTGGTTACCGTCTTCAAGCTCGAGAACGGGCGCGCTGCGCTGGATTTCATCGCCGGAGCGGGAGAGTTGGCCGAGGAGGCCAACCACCATCCGGACCTGGACTGGC
Organism: Arthrobacter sp. Soil_C_60; assembly: GCF_057656375.1. Classification (NCBI taxonomy): domain Bacteria; kingdom Bacillati; phylum Actinomycetota; class Actinomycetes; order Micrococcales; family Micrococcaceae; genus Arthrobacter; species Arthrobacter sp. Soil_C_60. The sequence goes on from NZ_JBDGKM010000001.1 coordinate 444,748, forward strand.
GCTACAACAAGGTCTTCATCCGGTTGACGTCACATGATGCTGGGTCCGCGGTAACAACCCGCGACGTCGCTGCAGCCACTTCCTTGAGTGAGCTTGCCACCCGGCTGGGAGCCACGGCCCAACCGGACAAGTACCCGGCCTGACGGCCAGGTACCCTCCGGCGGGTCAGCGCAGCGCTTCGGTCAGGCGCTCCACGTCAGCGGGGACGCGACGCCGGCCGACCATGAGCACCGTGAGCCAAGCCACGGGAACGGTCACCACCATGGGCAGCAGCCAACTCAGGTACTCCACGCCGGGCTGAGAGCCAAGGCCTGCGAACATCAGGATGAGCCACAAGATGGTAGCGGCCAGGATGGCCGATGCCGGCAGCAGCAGGACGCCGTAGGCGTGGCGCTTGTTGTCAATGCCCCACGCGCTCATGCCCACGGCGGCTGCCGCCAGAATGATCAGAACGAACTGGACCACGGTGCTGACGGGGGCTAAAGGGCCCCGAAGCCGACCTTGCGCGGCTCCTCGGCGCCGATTTCCACATAGCCGAGGACATTGGTCGGGACGATGACCAGGTTGCCCTTGCTGTCTTTCAGGCGCAGCTCGGCGCCGCCGTTCATGGCACGGGAAACCATTTCGGCAACTTCATCTGCGGACTCGTCGGACTCGACGACGATCTCGCGGCCGACGTTCTGAATACCAATCTTGATTTCCACTACTGATGCCTCCTGGTGTGCGAACGATGTCTGGTTCGAAATCTATCTTAGGATTCCTTCGGGAACCGTGAAATTCCGCGCCAAGCTAAACGGTAGATCAAATCGACGGCGGTATCACGCTCAAGCTCGTTGTCGGCCTGGAGCCAGTAACGGGCGCTGATCTGGGCCATGCCGGCCAGGGCCCGCCCCAGCAGCGTCGCCTCCACCTCCGACAGCTTCGTGTCATCGGCGATGACAGCGGCAATGGCACTGGCCAGTTGGGCGTTGAAGTCCTCCAGACGTTTGCTGACGTCCGGATCATTGTTCAGGTCCGATTCGAACACCAGCCGGTGTGCCTGGCTCTCCTGGGAAATGAAGCGGTAGTAAGCATCCATGGTGGCATGGACGCGCAGTTTGTTGTCGTTGGTGGAGTTCAGGGCTGCCATCAACATGGCCGTGAGCGATTCCAGATGGTGGTCCAGCAATGCCAGGTAGAGTTCCCGCTTGCCCGGGAAATGCTGGTACAACACGGGCTTGCTGACCCGGGCCGTCTCCGCGATCTCGTCCATGGCGGCGCCGTGGTATCCGTTGGCGACAAAAACTTCGTGCGCTGCCTGGAGCAGCTGGCGCCGGCGCTCCTCGCGGGGCAGGCGGGCAGGCTTGGCCGCCGGCCGGGAATCAGTACTCACTGTCTTCGGACCTCATCTGGCACCCGATTGTGGCCGCGCGCCGGTATAGCAGGAAATCTTGACTATCGTTCTCCAGCCAGTTTACGCGTCGGTAATACAGATCAATTCATCTATTCTGCCAACCCGTGGGCGTCGGCGTAGATTGGCTCTATGAATACGCAGGAATCACTGTTGTTGCCGCCGTTGGTGGAGCCCGCGGCCGAGCTCACGCAGGCCGAGATGGAGCGGTACTCGCGGCACCTGATCATTCCCGAAGTCGGCATGGCGGGACAGCTCCGGCTGAAGAATGCCAAGGTCCTCGTCATTGGCGCCGGCGGACTGGGTTCTCCGGCCATGCTGTACCTGGCGGCGGCCGGCGTGGGCCGGATCGGCATTATTGACGATGACGTGGTCGAGACCAGCAACCTGCAGCGGCAGGTCATCCATACCGTCGCCGATCTGGGCCGCAGTAAGGCGCAATCGGCGCGGGAAAGCATCCTCAACCTCAACCCCGGGGTGGACGTGGTGCTCCATGAAGTGCGGTTGGACAGGTCCAATGCGCTGGAGATCTTTGCCGGCTATGACGTGATTTTGGATGGCACGGATAACTTCGCCACCCGCTATCTGGTCAATGACGCCGCCGCGATCCTGGGCAAGCCCTATGTCTGGGGGTCGATCCTGCGGTTCGACGGGCAGGTCAGCGTTTTCTGGGACAAGTACGGGCCGAATTACCGCGACCTCTACCCGGAAGCTCCGCCGGCGGGTTCCGTGCCGTCCTGCGCCGAAGGCGGCGTGCTGGGCGTGCTCTGTGCACAGATCGGGTCCGTCATGGTCAACGAGGCCATCAAACTAATCACCGGCATTGGCCAGACGCTGTTGGGCCGGGTCCTGATCTTCAACTCGCTCCAGATGAGCTGGCGCGAACTGCGCGTGCGTAAGGACCCGGACGGCGAACCGATCACGGAGCTGATGGACTACGAAGCGTTCTGCGGCGTGGCACCTGGAGCCACGGTGGATGCCGACCATACGGTCTCGGCGCCCGAACTGGCGGCCATGCTCCAGTCCCGCGGACAAGGCCCGGGAGACTTTGAGCTGATCGATGTCCGCGAGCCGGGCGAATTCGAGATCGTCAGCATTCCCGGTGCCACGCTGATTCCGAAGGGAAGGATCCTGTCCGGCGAGGCCTTGGGCGAGCTGCCCAGGGACCGGGACCTGGTCTTCCACTGCAAGGCCGGGACGCGTTCGGCCGAAGTGCTGCAGAACCTGCTGGACCACGGCTATACTCGTGTGCGGCATCTCGATGGCGGCATCCTCAGCTGGGTGCGTGAAGTGGAGCCGGACAAGCCGGTGTACTGAGCCGCAGGCACTGCCCGCAGGGTACTGAGCCGCAAGGCTCAGGCGGTAGCGGCCTGTTCCCGGCTGCCGCCCGAATGGTCTACGGGGCAGCTGTCCTCGCTGGCGGAGCTGGCCGGTGCTGCGGCGGGTTCTGCAACACTGATGCCATAAAGTGCGTCAAGGGCCGCGATGTACTGGTCCTGCTGGCCGTTGGCGGCGAGCTCGCGGGCACGCACGGTCGGCAGATGAAGCAACTGCTTGACCATCCGCCGCATGGCGAATTCCACTTCCTGTGCAGGGCCGGTGCAGCCGTGCTGGTTACGGACCTTCTCCAGCTCCGTTTCCAATACCGCCATGGTGTGCCGGCGCAGTGCAACAATGGCGGCATCCACGGAGCGTGCCTGCTGGCTTTCCTCGAAGGTTCGTGCGGCGTGATCCACAATCTTTGCTGCCTGGTTGACCGACTCTGCCTGCTCTTCCGGAGCGGCCAGCCGCACGGACTCCAGCGTGATGAGCTCGACGCCGTCCAGTTCGCCCACAGCGGGATCGAAATCGTGGGTCAGGGCCAAGTCGATGATGGTCAGCGGCTTGGCGTCGGCTTCACGGCCGGCGGCAACCTCGGCGGCGCTGATCTGGCGGTCGCTGCCGCTGCAACCGATGACAACATCCGCAGCGGCAACGGCAGCGCCTAAGGTCTCTTCCGTCAAAGGGAATCCGCCGCGGGTCTCGGTGAACGTCCGTGCACGGCCGGAGGATGAGTAGACGGAAATACTGGTGCAGCCGCGTTCGCGCAGCAGCGCCATGGTGGCACCGGCATACGCCCCGGTGCCGAAAACAACGACGTTCTTGGACGCCCAGTCGCGCTCTTCGGCCAGATCGGTGGCCAGGTCCAGGGCAACGGAAACGATGGAAAGCCCGCGGCCGCCCAAAGCGGTCTGGGCGCCAACGTCCTTGGCGGTGCGGGAAGCGGTCTGGAACAGCCGCACGAGCGCCCCGCTGGCGGTGCCCTCCTGCTGCGCCTCGTTCAGGGCGCGGCGCACCTGGCCGGCGATTTCACGCTCGCCCACAACGGCTGAATCGAGGCCGGCGCCGACGGCAAAGAGGTGGCGGGAGACCTTGGGACCGGTATTGGTGGAGAAGGAGCGGGCAACCAGGTTTTCGTCCAGCCCGGAACGGTCGCTGATCTCGGAGATCACGGCCGTGCGTGCGGCATCGACGTCGCCTTCGGAGCCGGTTTCGCAGTAGATCTCGACGCGGTTGCAGGTGGCAAGGACCACGGCGCCGGAGATGGGGCTTCCGTCCTTGAGCACGCTGGAAGCGACCTGGGAGGAGCCGGCACTCAGGCGGGCTACCGTTTCCAGATCAAGATCGGAATGGGTCGCAACCAAGGATAGTAAAACCACAACGCCTCATATCTTAGCCCGTAGGGACTTCAGGTTCTTCTTAGGATTGCCTGTTTACCTTGGGTTTACCCAATTTGGCCCGGTGACTTTTGCCACCATCACTGTCCTGAGACGGCCGCGTTGGCCTTGAGCGCGCGGGTGGAGCAGAATCTATAAGCATGACGTTGAATGCTTCCCACCCCTTGATGGATGGCCGGACCTCGGATTCTGCCCTGATTACCGCTTACCGCGGCGGGAAGCCCGACCGGCGGCCGGTATGGTTCATGCGGCAGGCCGGCCGCTCGCTGCCGGAGTACCGCGAGCTGAGGCAGGGGATTGCGATGCTCGATTCCTGCCTGAACCCGGAGCTGGCCGCCGAAATTACGCTGCAGCCCGTGCGGCGGCACGATGTGGACGCCGCAATTTTCTTCTCCGACATCGTTATTCCGCTGAAGCTGGCGGGGGTGGACGTTGACATCGTTCCCGGTGTCGGCCCGGTGCTGGGCAGCCCGGTGCGGACCGCCGCGGACGTCGCGAACCTGCCCACCCTGACCGATGAAGCGCTGGAGCCCATCCGTGAAGCCGTGCGGCTCACGGTCAATGAACTGGGTAAGAAGCCGTTGATCGGCTTCGCCGGTGCGCCCTTCACCCTCGCGGCCTACATGGTGGAGGGCAAGCCGTCGCGTGACCATCTGGGCCCGCGGACCATGATGCACGCGGAACCGGAAGCGTGGCGGGCCCTCACCGACTGGGCGGCGGACGCCTCCGGAAAGTTCCTGCGCGCCCAGCTCGAAGCCGGGGCCAGCGCCGGCCAGCTCTTTGACTCCTGGGCCGGCTCGCTTGGCCTGGAGGACTACCGCCGCCACGTGGCGCCGGCTTCCTCCCGCGCCCTGGACCACGTCCGGGACCTTGGTGTTCCGCTGGTCCACTTCGGCACCGGGACTTCCGAACTGCTGGTCGCCATGCGCGATGTCGGCGTCGACGTGATCGGCGTGGACTACCGTCTGCCGCTGGATGAGGCCAACCGCAGGCTGGGCGGCAAGACCCCGCTGCAGGGCAACATCGATCCGGCGTTGCTGTCTGCCCCGTGGGAAGTACTGGAACAGCACGTCCGCGAAGTACTCGCCGCTGGGGCGTCGGCTCCGGGCCACGTGGTCAATCTGGGGCATGGGGTCCCGCCGGAAACGGATCCGGAAGTGCTGACCCGCGTGGTCAAGCTGATCCATTCGGTGGACCTGTAGCCATGCCGCACCAGCGTCCCGACGCCGGACATCCGGACCGCGCTGCCTCCCGCAGCAACGCCTGGACGGGCCGCCTTCCGGCACTCAAGGCTCCCACCGCCGTCGTTGTTGGCGGCGGGATTGCCGGGCTGGTCGCCGCGCGCGAACTTGCCATGCAGGGCGTGCAGGTTACCGTGCTGGAAGCGTCCGCGGACTTCGGCGGCTGCGTGGCGCGCCACGAGGTGGCGGGATTTACGCTCGACGCCGGCGCGGAGTCCTTCGCAACACGGTCGCAGGCCGTCTCGGGGCTGGCCGGGGAGCTCGGGCTGGGGGAGAGCATCGTGGCTCCTGACCCGGCCGGTGCCTGGGTACAGCTGCCCAGCTCGGCCCAGCGGCTGCCCAAGACCGGGCTGCTGGGCATTCCGGCGGACCCCGCCGATCCGCTGATCGTGGCGGCCATTGGACGCAAGGCTTCCCTGCGCGCCGCGGCGGACCGCGTGCTGCCGCTGGGGAACCTGCTGGGCAAAGACCAGCTGAGCCTGGGTGAGCTGGTCCGCACCCGGATGGGCAGCACCGTGCTCGAGCGGCTGGTGACCCCGGTAGTAGCCGGCGTCTATTCCGCCGATCCCGATGTGCTGGATGTGGACTCGGTGGCTCCGGGCCTGCGTGCTTCCGTGGCAACCCACGGTTCGCTGCAGGCCGCGGTGGGCGCCATGCGCAAAGCGGCCCCGGCGGGTTCCGCGGTGGCCGGAATAGCGGGCGGCATGGGCCGGCTGACCGAGGCCTTACTGGCGGATCTGAAGCGGCGCAAAGTCCAGCTGCACGCCTCCTCGCCGGTGAAAACAATTGCAAAGCACGACGGCGGCTGGCGGGTCGCTACGGCGGACGGCACCTTTGACGCTGCCGGGCTGGTGATGGCGGCGGACGGTGTTTCCGCCGTGACGCTGCTGCAGGAGAGCATCCCCGGAATCGCCGACCTGAAGCCGGCAGCCGGGCCCTCGGTGGCATTGGTGACGCTGGTGGTGGACCAGCCGGAGCTGGATGCCAAGCCGCGCGGCACCGGACTGCTGGTAGCGCCGGGGGTCGAAGGCATTGCGGCGAAGGCGCTCACGCACGCCACGGCCAAGTGGCACTGGCTGGCGGACGAAACCGGCCCGGGCAGCCACGTGCTGCGCCTGTCCTATGGCAGGGCGGTAGGACAATCGGGTACCGCAAAGCAGGAGGACTTCACCGGCTGGCCCGACGAGAAGCTGTACCGCCAGGCGCTCAGCGACGCCTCGGCGCTGATGGGCACCTCGGTCACCGAACCGGACGTGCTGGGCTGGAAGGTGGTCCGGTGGGTGGGCGCGCTGCCGTCGGCCACCGTGGGACATCGGGACAGGGTGGCCCGGGTGCGCGAGCTCGCTGCCGAGGGGAACCACCTGCAGCTGACCGGTGCCTGGCTGGCGGGAACAGGACTGGTGGCCGTGGTCGCCGACAGCCGGACCCGCGCACGCCAGCTTGCAGCTGAACTGAAGGCCGCGGCGCCGTCGTCGTCCTGAATTTCTTCTACAATGGGTAGAAGATCCGTTTTCGACTAATAACTACTGAAGAAGGCAGACTGTAAGCATGAGTGAAACGTCCACGTCCGGATCCGCCAACGCCGTCGAAACCGCGGGCGAAGAAGAGTTGTTCTACACCCTTTGGACCGTGTTCAAGCGGTCCGGTGCTGACATTGCGGACTCCGCCGTTGCCGACTTTGAATCCGCCGTCGCCCGCCTCGGCGATGCCGGTGTGACCCTGCGCGGCGCCTACGACGTCTCGGCCATGCGCGAAGACGCCGATGTCATGATCTGGCTCCACGGACCCAAGCCGGATGAGCTGCAGGCGGCCGTGCGCACTATCCGCCGAACCGCCCTGTTCGAAGAGACGGACATCGTCTGGTCCGCCATGGGTGTCCACCGCGACGCCGAGTTCACCAAGAACCACTCGCCGTCCTTCGCGCTGGGCAAGGAACCGGAAGCCTGGCTCTGCGTCTACCCGTTTGTGCGCTCCTACGAGTGGTACCTGCTCCCGGCCGAGGAGCGCGGCAAGATGCTGCGCGACCACGGCATGCTCGGCCGCGATTTCCCGCAGGTGCTCGCCAACACCGTGGCCTCCTTCGCACTGGGCGACTGGGAATGGATCCTGGGCCTGGAAGCACCGGAACTGATCGACCTGGTCGACCTGATGCGCCACCTGCGCTACACCGATGCCCGCAACCACGTCCGTGAGGAAATCCCGTTCTACACCGGCCGCCGCATCAGCCCCGCCGAGATTGCCGAGGTACTGCGGTGACCACCGCTGAAACAAACTTCGATCCGCGTGCGGGCGTGGACGAAAACGGCAGGATGGCGCCGAAGGACTACGATGCCATCATCCTGGCGTCCTTCGGCGGACCCGAGGGCCAGGAAGACGTCATCCCGTTCCTGCGCAATGTCACGCGCGGGCGCGGCATCCCCGATGAGCGGCTCGAAGAGGTGTCCCACCACTACCGCGCCAACGGCGGCATCAGCCCGATCAACGCGCAGAACCGGGCCCTCAAGGCGGCAATGGAGGCCGAACTGGCCAGCCGCGGGATCGACCTGCCGGTGCTCTGGGGCAACCGCAACTGGGCGCCCTTTATCGCGGACACCTTCCGCGAAGCGTACGACGCCGGCCACCGCCGCGTGCTGGCCGTCACCACCAGTGCCTACTCCTGCTATTCCAGCTGCCGCCAGTACCGCGAGGACTTCGGCGTGGCGCTGGTGGAGACCGGGCTGGAAGGCAAGCTGGAAGTGGACAAGGTCCGTCAGTACTTCGACCACCCGGGCTTCGTGGAGCCGTTCGTCGAGGGCGTGCGCGAAGGCCTGGCCGGCATCCGGGCGGACCTTGCCGCCAAGGGCGAGGCCGATGCACCCGTGCACATCATGTTCGCCACCCACTCCATTCCCATGGGAGACGCCGAGGCAGCCGGGCCGCGCCTGGCGGACGGCGCCGAGTACGACGGCGGCAGCGCCTACGTGGCGCAGCACCTGGCTACCGGGCAGGCCGTGCTGGACCGGATTCCGGAGGCTGCCGGCGTCGCGCATTCGCTGGTCTACCAGTCCCGCTCCGGGGCGCCGCATGTGCCGTGGCTGGAACCGGACATCAACGACGCCCTCGAGGAGCTGGCCACGCGGGGCGTCAAGGGTGTTGTCATCGTCCCGCTGGGCTTTGTCAGCGACCACATGGAAGTGATCTGGGACCTGGACACCGAGGCGCTGGAGACCTGCGGCAAGCTCGGCCTCGCCGCCGCCCGGGTACCGACGCCGGGCGTGCACCAGAAGTTCGTTGCCGGCCTGGTCGACCTGATCTGCGAACGGACCGCCGAGCACAACATTGCCGAACGCGCCGCCACCACCCAGCTGGGGCCGTGGATGGACGTATGTTTCCCCAACTGCTGTGCCAACCGCCGCGGTGAAAAACCCACGGTTGCCGGCATGGATTCCACCGTAGGAGTACCCGCACCGTGACAAGCACCGTCCGCATCGGAACCCGGGGCAGCGCCCTGGCCGTCACCCAGACCACCACCGTGGCCGAAGCCCTCGCCGCCGCCGGCGGGGTGGACTACGAGCTGGTCCGGATCAAGACCGAGGGCGACATCCTGAAGGGATCACTGGCCCAGATCGGCGGCACCGGCGTGTTCGTTGCGGCCCTGCGCGAGGCCCTGCTCGATGACCGCTGCGATGTGGCCGTGCATTCACTCAAGGACCTGCCCACCGGCGTGGCCGAGGGGCTCCGGATCGCGGCGTACCCGGCACGCGTCGATGTCCGGGACGCACTGTGTGCCCGGGACGGACTCACGCTGTCCGAGCTGCCCGCAGGTGCGAAGGTCGGCACCGGTTCCCCGCGCCGCGCGGCCCAGCTCCGCGCCGCCCGGCCGGACCTGGAGGTCATCGACATCCGCGGCAACGTGGAGACCCGGCTCGGCCGCGTCCGGGGGATGCACGGCCCCGAGGTCATCGAGGGCAAGCAGGGCGACCTTGACGGCGTGGTTCTTGCGGCCGCCGGTCTGAGCCGCCTGGGCCGGACCGAGACCATCACCGAGCTGCTGGACCCGGCCGTCATGCTGCCGGCCCCGGGGCAGGGCTCGCTGGCCGTGGAATGCCGGACGGCCGACGCCGCGGACGGGAGTGCGCTGGCCAAGGCCATGCAGGATTACGACGACGAGGCCACCCGCCTCTCGGTGACCGCCGAACGTGCGCTGCTGGCCCGGCTCGAGGCCGGCTGCAGTGCACCCATCGGTGCGCTGGCAACGCTGGCCGGGGATGTGCTCCGGCTCGAAGCGGTAGTGTGCCGGCCGGACGGAACCCGTCTGCTGCGCAGCAGCCTGGAGACCAGCAGCCCGGACATGGAGGGCGCGGCGGGCCTGGGATCCCGGCTGGCCGAAGACCTGCTGGCCCAGGGAGCCGGAGAACTGACCCCCTTGGCAGGCAGCTGAGCATGCCCCTGCTGCGGCCGCGAGGCAACCCCGGGAGTCCGCTCGCCGGGCTGGTAGTCGTGCTGCCGCGCAGTGCTGACCGGGCAGGTGCCATGGTGGCCGAGCTGGCTGGCAGGGGCGCCGAACCGAAGCTGATGCCGCTGATCGACTTCGAGGAACCAGAGTCCAGCCATGAGCTGGACGAAGCGCTGCGCATGCTTGGCCAGGGCCGCTTCGAGTGGATGGTCATCACCAGCATCACCACCGTGCGGGCGCTGAAGCAGCGCGCTGCCGCACTCGGCACTACGCTGAAGGCACTCTCCGGCGACACCAAGATCGCCGCCGTCGGGTCGGGTACGGCCACGGTCCTGGAAGCCGAGGGCCTGCACGTTGATCTTGTTCCCGAGGGCACCATGGACGCCGTCGGACTGGTGGCGGACTGGCCGCCGCCCGGCGAACCCCGCCCGGAAACGGCCCTGCGCACCAACGTCTTCCTGCCGCAGGCGGACATCGCGGCTGACACCATTTTCGAGGGCCTGATGGACAAGGGCTGGCAGGTGCTGCCTGTGGTCGCCTACCACACGGTGGACCATCCGGCCCGGGCGGAGCGGCGCCTGAGCGCTGTGCTGGAGTCCGCCTCTCCGGGGTCGATCGGAGCCGAACTGGAACCGATTACGGTGGAAGAATTCAACCGCGGCGTCGCCGAAAAGGCGATTGACGCCGTCGTTCTTACGTCTCCGAGCGTGGCCCGCCGGCTGCATCAACTCTCGCCCGACCTGCCGCCGCACGTACTGCTGGTGGCGATCGGCAACAGCACCGCGAGGGAAGCCGGAACGCTTGGCCTGGATATCGCCGCGACCGCCACCGCGCCGACGCCGGCCGGGATTGCGGACGCGCTTGCCGAGGCCCTCAAGACCCGCACCGCACCAAAGCCGAAGGATGATGATGAGCTTTCCTAGCCACCGACCGCGCCGACTCCGCGCCACCGCAGCCCTGCGCAAACTCACCGCTGAAGTGCGGATCGAGAACTCGCAGCTGATTCTGCCGGCGTTTATCCGCGAGGGCATCTCCGAGCCGGCGCCGCTGCAGTCCATGCCCGGCGTCGTCCAGCACACCACCGATTCCCTCAAACGGGCGGCGTTCGAAGCGGTGGAACTTGGCCTCGGCGGCATCATGCTCTTCGGCGTGCCAGCCAACCGCGACGCCACCGGCAGCGCGGGCGTGGACCCGGACGGTGTCCTGAACAAGGCCATCGCGGATGTGAAGGCCGAAGTAGGCAACGATCTGGTCGTCATGAGCGATGTTTGCCTCGACGAGTTCACGGACCACGGCCACTGCGGTGTCCTCACCCCGGATGGGGCGGTGGATAATGACGCCACGCTGGAGATCTACGCGCGGATGGCCGTGATCCAGGCACAGTCCGGCGCGGACGTCCTGGGCCCGTCCGGCATGATGGACGGCCAGGTTGCCGTGATCCGCCAGGCCCTCGACGAGGCAGGCCTGAAGGACACCGCGGTGCTGGCTTACGCGGCCAAGTACACGTCCGCCTTCTATGGTCCTTTCCGCGAGGCAGTCGATTCGCAGTTGAGCGGTGACCGGAAGACGTACCAGATGGATCCGGCCAACCGCCGGGAGGCCATGCTGGAGGTAGAGCTGGATCTCGAAGAGGGGGCGGACATGGTGATGGTCAAGCCCGCCATGAGCTACCTGGACATCGTGGCCGATGTGGCGGCCATGTCTCCGGTACCGGTGGCCGCCTACCAGATTTCCGGCGAATACGCGATGATCGAGGCGGCGGCGGCCAACGGCTGGATCGACCGCAAGCCTGCCATCCTCGAGTCCGTGCTGGGCATCCGGCGGGCCGGGGCGGATATGGTGTTGACATACTGGGCTGCCGAGATTGCCCGCTGGCTGAAGGAAAGCAACTAAGCAATGACTAGCTCTGAAGAACTGTTCGAACGCGCGCGCCATCTGATGCCCGGGGGAGTGAACTCGCCCGTGCGGGCCTTCGGGTCGGTAGGCGGGACCCCGCGCTTCATGGTCTCCGCCAAGGGGCCCTACCTCACCGACGCCGATGGCCGCGAGTACGTTGACCTGGTCTGCTCCTGGGGCCCGGCACTGGTGGGCCACGCCCATCCCGACGTGCTGGCAGCCGTCCACGCTGCCGTGGACCGCGGCTTGTCCTTCGGCGCGTCCACGCCCGCCGAAGCCGAACTGGCGGCCATCGTGATGGAGCGGGTTTCCGCCGTCGAGCGGCTGCGTATGGTATCCACGGGAACCGAGGCCACCATGACGGCCGTGCGGCTGGCCCGCGGCTTTACCGGCCGCAACCTGATCATCAAGTTCGCCGGCTGCTATCACGGTCATCTGGACGGACTGCTGGCGGCCGCCGGATCGGGTCTTGCCACGCTGGCGCTGCCCGGCTCTGCCGGTGTCACCGAGGCAACGGCGGCTGAGACTCTGGTCCTGCCTTACAACGACGTGGCAGCGGTTGAAGCAGCGTTCGAAACCCACGGCCCCAACATCGCCGCGGTGATCACCGAAGCTGCACCGGCCAATATGGGTGTCGTGGAACCAGGCGCAGGCTTCAACGCAGCGCTTTCCCGGATCACCACACAGCACGGCGCCCTGCTCATTCTGGACGAGGTCCTGACCGGCTTCCGGACCGGTTATGCCGGCTACTGGGGCCTGACCGGAGGAGCAGAGGGAACGGACGCTCCGTTCACGCCGGACCTGCTGACCTTCGGCAAAGTCATCGGCGGCGGCATGCCCGTGGCAGCACTGGGCGGCCGGGCCGAGGTAATGGATTACCTTGCTCCGGTGGGTCCGGTCTACCAGGCCGGCACACTGTCGGGAAATCCGATCGCGATGGCGGCCGGTGTGGCCACGCTGACCGCGGCCACACCCGAGGTCTACGCCGGGATCGACAAGCGGTCCCTGGAGTTGTCCGGTGCCGTCTCCGCCGCGCTGGGCGAGGCAGGTGTGGACCACAGCATCCAGCGTGCCGGGAATCTCTTCAGCGTCGCCTTCGGAACCTCGGCCAACGGAGTCCACAACTACGAGGACGCCCAGGGACAGGAAGCCTTCCGGTACGCTCCGTTCTTCCATTCCATGCTGGATTCCGGCGTCTACCTGCCGCCGTCGGTCTTCGAAGCGTGGTTCCTCTCCGCGGCGCATGACGACAAGGCCATGGACCGGATTTACGCTGCCCTTCCGGCCGCAGCCAAGGCGGCGGCCGCTGCCTCATCTGGAGCCTGATTTCCAACCACTTCAAGGAGCATGTTAATGGCGTTGTTTGCCCGGCGGGACCAAGTTCAGGAACAAAATCTGTGGACCGATGGTATCGGCCGGGTGGGCACGCGCTCCGCACAGCTGCTGCTGATCCTGACGCTGCTCTCGGTCAGCGTATACGTGATGCTGCAACTGCAGTTGCTGGTCATCCCGGTGCTGATTGCCCTCATCTTGGCAGCCGCGGTCTATCCGGTGGTCAACGTCCTGAGGCGCTGGGGCTGGTCCAGTGCCCTGGCCACCGCGACGGCGTTCCTGGGCATCCTTGTGGTGCTCGGCGGAGTCATTACCGGCATCGTCGTCGCCGTCCGGAACGAGCTGGATGAACTCATCAGTTCGGCTACCGAAGGCTGGGCGCAGCTACAGGGATTCCTGGCCGATTTCCCGCTCCCGGTCGACCAGGCGCAGATCGACGAGGCGCTGGCCGGGATTCTGGACTTCCTGACCAGCGCCGCCGTCGGCCGCAGCGCGCTGAGCGGCCTGTCCACGGCCACGCAGTTCATCACCGGCGCGGTCCTGATGGCCGTGGTGCTGTTTTACTTCCTCAAGGACGGCGAGCGGATCTGGACGTTCCTGCTGCGCTGGTTCCCCTACCGACGTCGGGCGAAGATGGCGCTGGCCGGTTCGCGCGCCGTCGATGTCCTGGGCAATTACGTTCGGGGCACCGCCATCGTGGCGGCGGTCGACGCCATCTTTATCGGTCTTGCCTTGTTTATCCTGCAGGTGCCGCTGGCGCTGCCGCTGGCCGTGCTCATCTTCATCGGCGGTTTCGTGCCGATCGTCGGCGCCACGGTCGCCGGGGTGCTGGCCGCCCTCGTGGCCCTGGTGGCCAACGGCCCTGTGGCCGCGCTGGTGGTGATCGGTGTTGTGGTCCTGGTGAACCAGCTGGAAGGGAACTTCCTGCAACCTGTCGTGATGGGCCGTTCCGTCAGCCTCCATTCCCTGGTCATTCTCCTCGCCTTGACGGCAGGCACCATCCTTGGCGGTATTGTCGGCGCCATTCTTGCTGTGCCGGTGGCGGCGGTGGCCTGGGCCGTCATCCAGGTCTGGACCGGCGATACCAAGCCGGAAGCGTCAGGCCGGCGGGTGCGGCTGGAGGAGAAGGCCGTGGCGACGGTGTCCTGACCGGGCGAACGAACAAGCCAGGGCGGAACTGACAAGGGAGCCGGCAGCGTGTGCTGCCGGCTCCCTTGTGGTTAAGCGTTGCTGGTGCGGCCTTGCTGGCCGGGAAGGTTAGAACGCCGGGGTGACGTCACCGTTCGGCCAGGTCTCCACGATGTAGTCCTTGACCTCGGGGGAGTGCAGGAGCTCCTCGAGGACGGTGATGGCTTCCGTCTTTTCGCCCGCGCGCCAGGTGAGGAAGTTGGCGTACGGATTGTCTTCAACGGACTCAACCACCAGGGCGTCATCCGTGCTCATGCCGGCTTCCAGGATGAAGTTGCCGTTGATGATCGCCAGGTCCACCTTGGGATCGTCAATGAGGGGAAGCAGGATCTCCGGCTGGTTTTCCTCGAACTTCAGTCCCTTGGGATTCTGCTCTTCCGTCAGAGTCAGGGCTGCGGAGTCTGCCTCGATACCGCTGAGCAGGCCGGCCTCTTCAAGCATCTTCAGGGCGCGGGGCTGGTTGGCGGGGTCATTGGTAATGGCGATCGTGCCACCATCCGGGATGTTCGAGATGTCGTCATGCTTGGAGGAGAAACCCGCGTACGGCTCGATGTGGATTCCGGCGCCGTGCTCGAAGTCGTAGCCCTTGTCCTCGATCTGCTGTTCAAGGAAAGCAAGGTGCTGGAAGTAGTTGGCGTCGATCGAACCGTCGCTCAAGGCGATATTGGGCGTCTGGTAATCGGTCATCTCTTCGATTTCCAGATCGATGCCTGCGTCCTTGGCCAGGTTCTGGTCTACAAACTCGAGGATCCGTGCGTGCGGAACAGGGCCAGCGCCGACCGTGACGGTCACAGGATTGGCCGGGTCGGGAGTAGCGTTGGAGGCAGAATCCGATCCACCGCAAGCCGTCAACGCCAGGGCCGCGGCAAGGCCGGTGCCCACGAGGGTAAGTGCTTTACGCATCTGCGTGCGTTCCTTTCGAATAACCCGGAGCCGGTGTTCGACCTCTCCGGACGTGGTGCAGCTAGCGGCTACTGGCTGCATTCTTCCGCCGTACCTTTAGGGCGGGGCGGGAAGCTGGCAGGGGCGGCTTTAGACGCCGACCACTGTGGCCGGTTCATGCCGACGGGATTTCTTCGAACCGGCTGTGGCAGCGCTGCGGTGATCGACCCGGCGGGCGACCGCGTCCCCGATCCATTGGATGGCTTGGACCAGGATGACAATGAGCACGATGGTGACGATCATGACGGTTGTATCGAACCGCTGGTAACCGTAGTTGTAGGCCAGCTGCCCCAAACCGCCGCCGCCGGTCAGGCCCGCCATCGCGGAGTAGCCAACCAGCGTAACCATCGTCGTCGTCAGCGCCGCGACGAGGCCCGGCAGGGCCTCCGGTACCAAAACCTTCCGGACAATCTGCATCCTCGTGGAGCCCATGACCAGGGCAGCGTCGATTTTGCCGGAGCTGATATCGCGCAGCGACGTCTCGACGAGACGGGCAAAGAACGGGACGGTGCCGATAGTCAGGGATACCGTGGCGGCCATGGCTCCGATGGAGGTTCCGGTGATGATCCGCGCGAGCGGGATCAGCGAAATCATGAGAATCGCGAAGGGAATGGACCGGGTGATGTTAACTACGATGTCTGAGACGATGCGGTTGGTGACCGGGAGCGGGCGCAACCCTCCGGGAGCACTGGTGTAGAGGAAGATGCCGAGCGGCAACCCGATCAGCACGGTGAAGAGACCCGAAATTCCCACCATGAGCAGTGTTTCGCCGATGGCTTCCGGCAATGCCTTCGTGATGGCCGGATTGGAGAACAAGTCCTCGAATAGGTTCATGCGGCGTCCTTTCCTGCGGTACGCACCGAGACTCCCTGGCTGTGCAGATATTCAACGACCGGCCCCGCCTCGGTGCCTGCCGGCAACTGGATGCGCAGATGGCCGAATTGCGTGCCCGCCAAAGTTTCGACACTGCCTGCGAGTACGTTGAGGTCCAGATTGAACCGGCGGGCAGCGGCGGTCAAAACCGGTTCGGAGGCGGTGTCCCCGGAGAAAAGGATTTCAAGAACGACGCCGGTGCCCAGCGGCTCCGCTGAGGGCAGCGGCAGCAACGTGCGGGACAGCTCGCTGCCCAGACGGGCCGCCACCTCACGCAACGGGCCGTGTTCGACGATGCGGCCGGCGGCCAGTAAGGACACCGAGTCGCAGACGCGCTTGACCACGTGCATTTCGTGCGTGATGATCAGCACCGTCAGCTGCAGGCGCTCAGTGAGGTCCTTGATCAGGACAAGGATCTCTTCGGTGGTTTTCGGGTCCAAAGCAGACGTGGGCTCGTCGCAGAGAAGGACATCCGGATCGGAAGCGAGGGCGCGGGCAATGCCTACGCGCTGGCGCTGGCCGCCGGAGAGCTGGGAAGGATAAGCGTTTTCGAAGCCTTCCAGTCCCACCAGCTTCAACAGTTCATTCACCTTGGTGCTGATGGCGTCCTTGGACGTGTTGACGATTTCCAACGGATGCGCGACGTTCTGCGCGGTGGTTCGCGAATCCATCAAGTTGGCATGCTGGAAGATCATGCCGATGCGCCGGCGTGCGCTGCGCAGGTCTGCATCTCGGGCCGAGCTCAGTTCGGCCCCATTGATGCTCACCGACCCCGAGGTGGGGGAGTCCAACAGGGTCAGGCAGCGGACCAAAGTTGATTTGCCCGCCCCGGAATGTCCCACGATGCCGTGAATTGATCCCCTGGGAACCTCAAGGCTGACTCCGTCAAGGGCAACAATTTCACGGTTGCCTTGGCGATAGACCTTGCGCAGGTCAGAAACAGTGATCACATGAATCCTCGGCTGATTGGGGACGGGGTCCTGGTCTGCGGCGGCCAGCACCCGGGCAGCGAACAGCTTAAATTATGACAGGACTGGCCGCGCTCCCGAACCCAGGAAAAGATTCGTAATATTTAGACCCTAAATTGACTGCCCTGCCGCCGCTGTGGGCCGCGCATGCATAACGCCTTCCCGCAACGGCCACACGCCATCGACCACCGCGTCCGGTTTGGTCCGGCGCAACCACTCCTGAAAATTCGTCGCCTGTTTGGCGCACCACTCCACTTGCGATGCGTGGAGCTCAGAGGGATCGACCTGAAGTTCTGGATATTTCCTTGCCAGCGCATCGGCAACGCCGATGGTGGCCAGCGCGTCTGCGGCGGAAGTATGCGCGTTCTCCAGCGGCACTTGGTAAAACTCACTCAGGGCGACCAAGGTCCGTTTGCCGCGCCGGTACCGGTCCATCTGCTTGTCCAGCACAAAGGGATCGATAACGGGTGCGGGCTCTGGCATTTCCATGCCATAGCGTCCGCATTCCTCGGCCAGGACCGTGAAATCGTAGGGAGCGTTGAACGCCATAACCGGGATACCGGCGTCGAAATAGCTGCCGAGGGTCTGGGCGATTTCGGCTGCAGCCTGGGCGGCGTCCAAGCCCTCGCTGAGGGCTTTGTCGTTGGTGATGCCGTGAATGGCAGAGGCTTCGGCCGGGATGGAGACACCGGGGTTGACCAGCCATTCCAGCTGTTGCAGTGGTTGCCCCAGCCCATTGACAAGGACGATGGATGCGGTGACGATCCGTGCTTCGTGCGGATCCCGTCCGGTCGTTTCGACATCGAATGCTGCCCGGGGAAGTTCATGCCAGCTGCTCATGCCGGCAACGCTACCTGCCGGCACCGACATTTCCGCGGCGGGCCCGCCGCCTGTGGATAAAAACACATCGGCTGCCATTTAGAGTAGATCGCATGCGCCGGGAGTTTGTTGATGCCGTTCTGGAAGTGGCGGCACTCATACCGGCCGGTCGAGTCCTCTCCTATGGGGACATAGCGGAGCTGCTTGGCTCCGGTGGTGCCCGCCAGGTTGGCCGCGTGATGTCGCTGCATGGCGGGGCGGTGGCATGGTGGCGGGTCATCCGAGCGGACGGGACGCTGCCCAATGAGCTGATGGGCCGGGCGGTGCGGCGCTATCGACGGGAGCTCACACCGCTCATAAATCGGGAGGCCGGAAGCGAGCCGAAGGTCCAGATGCAGTTGGCCCGCTGGTTTCCGGATGACGATGACTTTGATCGCATTGAAGATATCCGCCAAAAAATGTCACTGCCGGCTGATGGAATGGAACCGTGATCAAACCAATGCAGCAAGCACCGGAACTTAAACTGGTGCGGCCGAACCGGTCCCGGGCGGAGCAGCCGGCCGAACGCCCGGACCAGAATGCCGTCATCTCGCTGCCCGAAGGCTGTGGGCCGGTGCTCGTTTACGGTGCTCCGGGGACCGGCAAATCCACGGTGCTGGTCGAACACGCCGTCCACCGGGTCGAACAAACCGGACTGGATCCTGCGCGGATCCTGATGCTGGCTCCGTCGCGTCTGGCCGCTGCGCGCCTGCGGGATAAGCTCACGGCGCGGCTGAACCGAAGCCTCAGTACAACGCCGGCGCGGACCTGGGCTGCCTACGCCTTCGACTTGATCCGGCGTGCCCGGGCCGAGGGTCGGCTGCCGCTGCTGGAACGGGCCCCGCGTCTGATGTCCGGCCCGGAGCAGGATCAGATCATTGCCGAACTGCTGCAGGGACACCGTACCGGGCATAGCGGTGCCGTCAGGTGGCCCAGCGATCTTGACGAAGCGCTCGGAACCCGAGGATTCCGGCACGAGGTCCGGCAGCTATTCGACCGCGTTATTGAATACGGCAGCACCGCCGAACAGTTGGAGGCGATGGGGGTCGCCAGCGGGCGTGAAGACTGGCAATCGGCGGCGAGTCTGTTCCGGGAGTACCGTGACCTGATCGATCTGCGCATGCCGGAAGCCTTCGACCCGGCCGGTATTATCACTGCGGCGCGGCAACTGCTCATGGATGATGAAGATTTCCTGGACCGCGAACGGCAGCGGCTCGGGCTGATCCTGGTCGATGACCTGCAGGAGGCCAATCCTGCCGTCTACGAATTGCTGGCCGTCCTCGCCGAGGGTAAGGACACCATTGTCACGGCCTCGCCGGACACCGTTGTCCAGGGCTTCCGTGGAGCGCGGCCGGATCTGCTGGCGCGCCTGTCCGAGCTGTTGGCATCCGGCGGAGGACCTTTTCGGACGATGGCCTTGACCGGTTCCCACCGCATGGGGCCAATTGTTTCAGCAGCTTGGCAACGGGTTGCCTCGCGGATTTCCTTGGTCGCGGGCGCACAAAAGGCACGCGAACTGACGCTTCCGGAGCCTGACGGGCGGCAAACGGAGCCGGCGCATTCAGGGCTGGCTTCGGAGGCCAGTTCCCATCTGGTTGATTCACCGGTCCACGAGCAGCGCTACGTTGCCCAGCGGATTCTTGAAGCCCGGCTCTTTGACGGCATCAAGCTCAGTGACATGGCAGTCATCGTCCGCACCGGCGGCCAGCTTTCGCAACTGGCACGTTACCTCTCCGGGCAGGGGATCGCCGTGAAGATTCCGGTGGCGGAAACGGCGGTCCGCGACGAAGCCGCCGTCCGGCCGCTGCTGGACGCTTTGGCCATGGTGTTGGAGCCGGACCGGCTGGACGCAGAAACGGCAGTCCAACTGTTGACCTCGCGGATAGGCGGCGCGACCGCCATTGACCTGCGCAGGCTCCGCCAGTCGCTGCGACGTGAAGAACGGCTCGGCGGCGGCGGCCGATCCAGCGATGCCCTGCTGGTGGAGGCGCTGCGGAATCCGGCCACCCTCCAGACTCTGGGCCGCGAAGCGGGGCCGGCCAAGCGGATCGCGGCGATGCTCAGTGCCGGAACCCAGGCGGCGCAGGAGCCCGGCGCCAACGCGGAGACGGTGCTGTGGGCCTTGTGGTCCGCCGCGGGCCTTGCCGACAGGTGGTCCGCACAAGCGCTTCAGGGTGGTCCGGCGGGTGTCCGGGCGGACCGGGATCTGGATGCTCTCATGGCCCTGTTCCAAACGGCGGAGCGGTATGTTGACCAGCTGCCAGGCTCCAACCCCGCCCAGTTCCTTGACTACCTGCTGAACCAGGAACTCCCGATGGACAACCTCGCTCCCCGCGCGCAGTTGCGTGAAGCCGTGGAACTGATGACTCCGGCCAGTGCAGCGGGACGCGGCTGGCCGATGGTCATCGTGGCAGGTGTCCAGGAGGGCATCTGGCCCAACACCCGGTTACGTGGAGAGCTGCTGGGCAGTACGCAGTTCGTGGATGTCCTCGAGCACGGCATTGAGCAGGCGGGACAAATCGACGTCGTATCCAGGCTTCGGGAGACGCGTTACGACGAGCTCCGGAGCTTTTCAACGGCTGTCTCTCGTGCCGAGCGCAGACTGATCTGCATTGCCGTGCAGTCGGAGGACGCCCAGCCTTCCGGGTTCCTCGACGTGGTGGATCCGTGGCTGGACGAGGAAGTGGCGCGGCCGGTGACTACGGTCATGCGGCCGCGGACGGTACGCGCGTTAGCCGCCGAATTGCGGCAGTGGGCACAGCAAGGAGCCAAGGAACCAGAACGCGCTGCCCAGGCAGCGGCGGGACTTGCCATGCTGGCCTCAAGCCCCGTTCCGGTACCGGGGGCACATCCATCGCAATGGTGGGGACTGCTGCCATTGACCACCGATGCACCGATCGTGCCGCCGGACCAGGCGGTGCCGGTGTCGCCGTCCCGGGTGGAAGCGGTGCACGCCTCACCGATGGACTGGTTTGTTCAGGCGGCCGGAGGCGAGGCCGCCACGGACTTTGCCCGGAGCCTGGGCAACCTGGTTCACGCCATCGCCCAGGACATGCCGGATGCGACCGGAAATGAATACGTCCAGGAGCTCACCCGGCGGTGGCCGGCGCTGGGCATGAAGGAAAACTGGGAAGGCCGCCTGGACTTCCAGCGGGCCGAGGGCATGGTGCGCCGCCTGGCCCAGTACGTACTCCACATGCGGTCCGAGGGGCGGAGCCTGTTAGGCGTTGAACAGGACTTTTCCGTTGACATCGAAGGCCCTGAACGCATCGCCAGACTGAGGGGACAGGTTGACAGGCTGGAACTGGACCGCGAAGGCAGGCTGGTGATCATAGACCTGAAGACCGGCAAATCGGCGCCGAACGCGGCAGACCTGGACCGGCATCCGCAGCTGGGCAGCTACCAGGCCGCGGTCAAGGCCGGGGCCTTTAACGAGGCCGGAAACCGGGAACCAAACGTCGTCCGCCAGCCCGGCGGAGCCGCGCTGGTCCAGCTCGGCAAAGACTTGAAAAACGTCAAGGTCCAGCACCAGGACGGACTGGACACCGCCGAAGACTGGGCTACTCCGATGATCCATGAGGCGGCCGGACTGATGTCCGCTAATCAGTTTGAAGCCCGCCACGATCCGCAGAAAGCGCGCGGCGGTTCGCACGGGTGCCGTGTCCCCGAACTCTGCCCGCTGTGCGCCGAAGGAAAGCAGGTAACCGAGTGAGCGTCGGACAGGTCCTCACAACCTACGCCCCGGATGAACTTGCCCGGATGCTGGGCCAGCATCTGCCCACCCCCGAGCAGGCGGACATCATCAGTTCGCCGCTGCAGCCGCTGCTCATCATTGCCGGCGCGGGTTCGGGCAAAACGGCCACAATGGCGGACCGCGTGGTGTGGCTGGTAGCCAACGGGATGGTCCGGCCGGAGGAGATCCTCGGTGTGACTTTCACCCGGAAGGCGGCCGGCGAGCTGGCGGCGCGGATCCGCGTCCAGCTGAACAAGCTCGCCCGCCACGGGCTGCTGCCGGATGACGCGGATGACGCGGCCGGACTGCTGGAGCCCAAGGTGTCCACGTACCACTCGTACGCCAACGGTCTGGTGTCCGACTACGGGCTCCGGCTTGGCATCGAACGCGACGTCGTGCTGCTGGGCAGCGCGCAGTCATGGCAGCTTGCCAGCCAGGTGGTGGAGGCTTATGACGGGGATATCGGACATCTGACGGCCGCCAAGTCCACTCTGGTCACGGCAGTCATGCAGTTCGCCTCGGAGTGCTCGGAGCATCTGGCAACGCCGCAAGAGGCCATCGGTCTCCTGCAGGCCGACGTTGAGAGGATCAGTTCGCTGCCCTACGTTGAGGGCAGCACACGGCAGCCAAAAGCCGCCGTCGTATCTTTGTTGAACCGTTTGCGGACCAGGATCACCGTTGCCGAACTCGCCGCACAATACGGCAAGGTCAAGCGTGAGCGCGGGGTGCTGGACTACGGCGATCTCGTCTCACTGGCAGCAGCGATCGCCAAGGACGTACCACAGGCCCGCGAGCTGGAACGTCTGCGGTACAAAGTGGTGCTGCTGGACGAATTCCAAGACACCTCGCATGCGCAAATGGTGCTGTTCTCCAAGCTTTTCGGCGACGGCCATCCCGTTACCGCAGTAGGGGACCCGAACCAGTCAATTTATGGATTCCGGGGAGCCTCGGCCGGACAGCTTTTCGCCTTCCGCCAGCATTTCCCGCTCGTCGACGAGGACGGGCAGCGCAGCGTCGCCCCCGCCAGCTTCCTGACCGTGGCTTGGCGCAATGCCGTCAACGTGCTCGCCATGGCCAACACGATTTCGTCGCCGCTGAACAGGGTAGACCCGAACCGGCCGAAGCCGGGCCGGCTCGAGGTGCCTCCACTCACGCCGCGTCCGAACGCGGTCGAGGGAACCGTTGTCCTCGCCCGTTACCGCAGCGAGTCCGAGGAGGCGGAACAGGTGGCTGCCGGCGTGGCAAGGGCGCGCCGGACCGTATTCGAGCGCGATCCGGAAACCGGCAGGGCTGAACCTGTCACCACGGCCGTGTTGTGCCGCCGGCGCGCGCAGATCGCCGGTGTCGCGAAAGCACTCGCGGACAAGGGCATTCCCTATGAGATCGTTGGGCTGGCAGGGCTGCTGAGTCAACCGGAGATAATCGACCTCGTCGCCACGCTCCGCGTCCTGGCCGATCCCGGCCGTTCCGACTCCCTCATGCGCCTGCTGGCTGGTGCCCGCTGGCGCATAGGGCCCGCGGACCTAATGGCGTTTGCCGATTGGTCCCGCTTTCTGGAGTCGCAGCGGCGCCGGGCGGCCGAGGACAGGCAGACGGTGGATCTGGATGCCGACGAACAGGCATCTCCCCAGGTCGTCCAGCAGGATCTGGCCGAGGCGGCCTCATTGGTGGAAGCCCTGGACCGGTTGCCCAAACCCGGCTGGACATCGCGCAACGGACGCTCGCTGTCTCCCGAGGCGCTGGCACGCATGGGGCGGCTGTCGGCGGAGGTCCGGCGGTTGCGGACTTTCGTGGGGGACGAGCTTCCCCTGCTGCTGGGCGAAGTCGAACGGGCCATGCTGCTCGACATCGAAGTGGCTTCCAAACCCGGCGTTACCATCCACCAGGCACGACGGCATCTGGATGCCTTCCATGACGCGGCCGCGACGTTCATGCAGACCGCGCAGCGGGTTGACCTGTTGGCTTTCCTGGCCTGGCTCGAAGCCGCCGCGGCAGAAGAAGGCGGACTGGACGTCGTCCAGGTCGACGTGAGCAAGGACGCCGTTCAGCTGCTGACGGTCCACGCTTCCAAGGGACTGGAATGGGACGCTGTATTTGTTCCCGGACTCAACGACGGTGCCTTTCCCAGCGGCTCCGACAACCGCTGGAGCAGCGGAAACGAGGCCTTGCCTTGGCCCCTGCGCGGTGACGGGGCGGACCTGCCGCAGTGGGACACCGAGCAACCCGACCAGTTGTCCTGGTTCACCGCCGAAGAAGTCTACAAAGGCGAGGTCCAGGCCCACAACGAACAGGAGGAGCGGCGCCTGGCCTACGTGGCGTACACCCGGGCCAAGCACCTGCTGGTCTGCAGCTCCGCGGGCTGGGCAGGCAGCAAGGTCAAACCCTCCGCACCGTCAATATTCCTGACCGAGCTGGCCGAACTGGCGCAGCAGGTCCCGTCGACAGTGCGGGTCGGTACCTGGATCTCCGACGAGGAACTTGGCGATACCAACCCGTTCCGCGAGGAAACCGAGACGGCCTTCTGGCCCTACGACCCATTGGAAGGCCCGCTGGTATACCGCGGTGGAGAGCCGGAACCGGCCCGTCCCGGCCGGCGTGCTGCCATGGAGGCGGCCAGCCAGGCGGTGCTGCTGGCCATTGCAGAGGACCGGAAGCTTGAGCAGGGGGCACCGTGGGCCAGGGAAACGGAGTTGCTGCTGCAGGAGCACAATGCCTCCCGCGGAGCCAACGAGATCGAACTACCGGCACATATCTCCGCCTCCATGCTCGTGGAGCTGAAAGACAACCCTGCCGAGGTCACGCGGTCCTTGCGTCGACCCGTGCCGCGCAGGCCCGGCATGGCCGCGCGCAAGGGAACCGCGTTTCACAGCTGGGTGGAGGAGCACTTCGGCACCGCCGGCATGCTGGATCTGGACGACTTGTCCTCGCCCGCGGACTCCCATGTCGACGAGGCCTACGACCTGGAGACCATGAAAGCCACGTTCAAGGCCTCCGAATGGGCGGAGAAGACGCCGGCCGCCATCGAGGTACCGGTCGAAACCAGGGTGGATGAGGTTGTAGTGCGCGGCCGGATCGACGCTGTTTTCCGGGACCAGGACGGAACCTGGGACCTGGTGGACTGGAAGACCGGTTCCCCGCCCTCGCCGGACAAGTTGGGTGTACGTGCCGTTCAGCTCGCGGTGTACCGGCTGGCCTGGGCCCGGTTGCACGGAATCGACCCTGCGGACGTCAAAGCCGCGTTCTACTATGTGGCGGCGGATAAGACCGTGCGACCGCACGATCTGGCCGGTGAAGCCGAACTCGAAGCCATCGTGCGCGCGGCGTACGCCGGTTCCGAACGCTAAGAACCTGAACGGGGCTCAATGATGGGGATCGCTGTGGTTGTCAGTGAATCATCAGCGGCGGTGGTTCCCGTGCCGGAGGCGCCGCCGTCGTTCTTTTTCGCGGGAGTCTTCGGTTTCGCGTCCGCCGAAGCGGGCGCCCGGTCCGCCGTCGCCTCGTCTTCCTTGGGCGGGTTCGGGCCGGCACCGCCGCCTTCCTTGTCCGTGCCAGACTCCTTATCGTCAGGCACGGTGTCCGCATCGTCGACCGGGCGAGCCTCAGCGGCTGGCTTATCCGAAGGGGCCGCGGGAACTATCGGCTCCGCCGTCACGCGCTCGCTGATCCGGGGCGCGGCGGCGGGCCGCTCTGTCGACTGCGTGCCGGCTCGCTCACTTTCGAACGCCGCGGACGGCGGACCAGCCGGTGCAGCGGGCACCGGGAGCTTCTCGCTGCTGATCTCCTGGCCGCCGTGTTCGCGGATATCCGACTCAAGTTCCTGCAGCATCTCTTCGGCTTCGGCAATCATTGCGGCATCCTCGGCAGCGACACCGCGTACCAGCCACTGCGCCAACGCGAATTCCGCGGCCAACGCGGCACGGCGCATCAGGTGCGGATCCACCGGCTCTTTCCGGTACTTGTTGTACGACTCCAGCACAACGTCGGCGAAAGACTGTTCGTGGACGGCGATAAGCCAGGCAAAATCATCCGCCGGGTCGCCGATTCGCAGATCAGTCCATCCGGTGACGGCGCTGACGGCGCCGTCCCAGATGACGAGGTTGTCCTCGTGCAGGTCACCGTGGACCACTGACGGGTTGAACTTCCAGAGCGTGACATCCTCCAGCGCATGCTCCCAACGGCGCAGCAAAGCCGGCGGGATCTTGCCGGTCGTGGCGGCCTGGTCGAGTTCGTTCAGCCGGCGCTGACGGAACTCATCAGCGGTGTAGCTCGGCAAATCCGCGCGGTCCACCATGGCCTGCGGCAGGTCATGGATTCCGGCCATGGCCCGGCCGATTTCGGTGGGCACTCTGCCGCCCTCGGCGACGAGCGTCTCGAGTTCCAAAGTAGCCCCGGGGACATGGTTGTAGACAAACGTGCGCAGCTCCCCTTGCTGGACCGTACCTGCCACGGACGGCACCTGGAACGGCAGTTCGGCCCGGATGCCGGGGGAGAAGGACCGCAGGACCAGCAACTCCGTTTCGAGCCTCATGCTGGCTTCCGGATGGCGGGGGGAGCGGACTCGCCACTGCTTGCCGGCGTCGTCGATCACCACTGCGGAAGTGAAGTCCGCGGCGTCGTCGGGAGCTCCGGAAACGCCGGCAGGCGCCAGTCCGGGTACGGCCGCGCTGGCCATGGCGGCCAGTTCCATAGGAGTCTTTCTCACGTAGTCCACCGTAATTGGAATGTTGCCCCAGCCATGGCGGATGCCGCGGCGAGTCGCTAGAACGTGACGCAGGCCAAGCGCAGGCCCCCTGTTCTCCCCAGATTGCGGGCCCAAATATCAATTGGCCCGCCGTGCTTAGTACGGTAGAGGCATGAGCACCACAACCCATGCCACAGGCTTTCCTCCGTTGGGCGGCCTGGCCCTTGCCCGCAGCGCCATGGACCGGGGTTGTGAGCGCCGCAGTCAACCGGTTCTGTTCGACGATATCTGGGGCTTGAAATCCACCTGGGTCATGCTCATGGATGCGGGCAAAACGCTCGTGCGGGACAACAAGATTGTGCTGCAGCCCTCGCTCGGGCGCCGCATGCCGGAAAATCTTGTCTATCTAGGCCGCGCAGTGGCGGGTGCTGATGTTCCCGAGGGGACGGATATTGTCCTGGAAGACCTGACAGGCGTAACCGCTGAAGCAAAGAACGACGGCGAGTGGTTGGGATTGCGCGACGTCGCAACTTCGCTGTCGCCCCAGGACGCCGGCCTGTTCGCGGAAGCAGCCGCGATTTCAAATTGGCACGCTGTCCATACGCATTGCCCGCGCTGCGGGACACGGACCACCGTGGAAAGCGGCGGCTGGGTCCGGCGCTGCCCGGCGGACGGCAGCGAGCACTATCCCCGCACGGATCCCGCCATCATTGTCTCGGTCGTGGACGCAGAGGACCGGCTGCTGCTGGGCAACTCGGCCAGTTGGCCCGTGGGACGGTACTCAACGCTGGCCGGTTTCGTGGAACCGGGGGAGTCCCTCGAAGCGGCCGTAATCCGGGAGATCGAGGAAGAATCCGGGATTGTGGTGCACTCGCCGCAGTACCTGGGATCGCAGCCGTGGCCCTTCCCTTCTTCTCTGATGCTGGGCTTCACTGCAGTCGCAACGGGAACCGAAACGGTCCCGGACGGTGTGGAAATCAGGGACGTGCGCTGGTTTACGCGGGCCGAACTCGCCCAGGGAATTGAATCCGGCGAGATCCAGGTCGCGGGCGGCATCTCGATCGCCCGCGCCTTGATCGAACACTGGTATGGCAGCGCGCTGCCGGAACCGCTGGGCGGGAAGTGAGCCTGGAACTACCGGTGGATGTCACTGACAATCTCGAAGCCAGAATCCTCGGCGGGCTCGACGAGGAGCAGCGTCACGTTGCGTCGACGCTGACCGGGCCCATGTCCGTGCTTGCCGGTGCGGGCACCGGCAAGACCCGGGCCATCACCCACCGCATTGCCTATGGGGTGCATTCGGGAGTTTACAAGCCGCAGCAGGTGCTCGCCGTGACCTTCACGGCCCGTGCGGCGGCCGAAATGCGTACACGGCTGCGGGACCTGGGCGTGGGCGGGGTGCAGGCACGAACATTCCATGCTGCCGCGCTGCGTCAGCTGCAGTACTTCTGGCCCCACGCAGTGGGCGGCCCGTTGCCGGGATTGCTGGACCACAAAGCCCAGGTCATTGCCGAATCCGCGCGGCGGCTGCGGTTGACCACGGACCGGGCCGCGATTCGCGACCTGGCCGCGGAGATCGAGTGGGCCAAGGTTTCCATGCTGACCCCGGATACCTACCTCAAGGCTGCGGCAGGCCGGGTCGAACCGGCAGGCTTCGATCTGACGACTATTTCCAGGCTCTTCCAGGCCTACGAAGACGTCAAGACCGACCGCAATATCATCGATTTTGAAGATGTCCTGCTGATCACGGTGGGCATCCTGCAGGAAGATGCCAAGGTCGCCGCCACCGTGCGGGACCAATACCGGCACTTTGTCGTGGATGAGTACCAGGACGTGTCCCCGCTGCAGCAACGGCTGCTGGACCTGTGGCTGGGTCCCAGGGATGAGTTGTGCGTGGTTGGCGATGCCAGCCAGACCATCTATTCCTTCACCGGTGCTACTTCCCGGCATCTGCTGGAGTTCACCAAGAGGTTCCCCGAGGCTGAAGTGGTCAAGCTGGTGCGGGACTACAGATCGACTCCGCAGGTGGTCAACCTGGCCAACTCGCTGCTTGCAGCGCGCACCAAGCAGCCGCGGCGCGGCGGCAACGATCCCTGGCCCGCCCCGCTCGAACTCATCGCCCAGCGCCCTACCGGTCCGGAGCCTTCGTTCACGGAATGCGCCGACGACGAGGCCGAAGCCGCACAGGTAGCCGGAAAGATCCGGACGCTTCTGAACGAGGGCGTACCCGCAAGCCAGATCGCCGTGCTGTACCGGACAAACGGCCAGTCGGAAGCCTACGAGCAGGCCCTGGCCTCGGCGGATATCGGCTACCAATTGCGCGGCGGCGAGCGGTTCTTCCGCCGGAAGGAAGTCCGGGATGCGATGCTGCAGCTGCGCGCCGGCGCCCGGGCCGCAGGGACCGATCCCGTGCCGCAGCTGGTCAGGGACATCCTTGCAAACCTTGGCTATACCGCGCAGGCTCCTCAATCCGGCGGTGCGGTCCGCGAACGCTGGGAGTCCCTGGCCGCGCTTGTGGCCCTGGCGGATGAATTGGACAAGGCCCGCGGAAGCGCGGCCGGTGGTGTGTTTACGCTGCAGGATCTCGTTACGGAGTTGGAAGAGCGTGCTGCAGCCCAGCACGCGCCGACTGTCCAAGGCGTCACGCTGGCCTCGCTGCATTCGGCCAAGGGCCTGGAATGGGATGCCGTGTTCCTGGTCGGACTCAGCGAAGGCCTGATGCCGATCTCGTTCGCCGACACGGACGACGCCGTGGATGAAGAACGCAGGCTGCTTTACGTCGGGATCACGCGGGCACGCGAGCATCTTGCCCTGTCCTGGTCCCTGGCGCGTACACCCGGGGGCCGGGCCAACCGGAAGCCTTCACGCTTCCTGGACGGGCTGCGTCCGCAATCATCGTCCTCCGTGCAAAGCCGGACAAGCGCCAAACCTTCCCGCCGCAAGCAAGCGGCACCCGCGGTGTGCCGCGTGTGCGGAACTCTGCTCAGCTCAGGCGCCGAACGCAAAGTCGGCCGCTGCCAAAACTGCCCGCCTACCTATGAGGAATCGACCTTCGAGGCTTTGCGGCAGTGGCGCAAGGATACCGCCCTGGAGGCTTCGGTGCCGGCCTTCGTCGTGTTCACCGATGCGACGCTGGTGGCTATTGCCGAAGCGCGTCCCCAGTCCATGCAGGAACTCTCGCGTCTTGCCGGTGTAGGGCCCGCCAAATTGGAACGCTATGGCGAAGACGTGCTGCGCATACTTTCCACTAACTAGGCTCAGAGTCCCTTGGACCGCTAGCTGTCCTGCAGCGCCGGCTGCAGCTGGCAGGCACACTCGGGGTGAGGCCGGTACTCGTGCCGGCCTACGGCGCCATCGGCTGAACGCAGCTGCAGGACGGCCGACCAGGTTGCCGGGCGGTTCCTGCCATCCAGAAAGAGCAGCGACTGCAGGCTTGCCAGCCCCGCCGCGGCAACGGACTGGGCCACTTCGTCGACGGCGCCGGTTTCTGCGCCGGCGCCGTGTACCTGCGAGCACAACTCATACCAGTCGGGATCTGTTTGGGCGTGATGCCGGTCCAAGCAGTCCAGGCACGCCGATTGCCCGGGTACCACCAGCGGGCCAATCAACGCGTCCCGCTCGCGAAGCAGCAGCGACAGGTGGGGATTATCCCCTTCGGAGAGGCCGTGGCTGATGCGTGCGTTGGGCACATCGTGGTCTGTGTAGATAACGAGGTTCAGGAAGCGTGGGCGGCCCTCGGCGGCTTCCGGGTCCATGCTGTTGGACAGGATGTGTGTGGAAACCGTCGGGTCAATGTTGCGGATCATCTTCCGGACAGCTTGCGCCCGGTTCAGCCCGACGTCGGCCAATCTGAACGCTCCCGATCCTACGTCGGCGGGCCCCACACTGGCCCGGTCTTCCAGCAGTAGTGTGCCGACGCCCGCAGCGGCCAGAGCGCAGGCGACAGCACCGCCCGTTCTCCCCAGCCCGATCAAATGCACGGCTGCCCTCGCCCGGTTCGCCAGCAGCGCCGACGAGTCGACGGAGTACACGGCGGACCAGTGGGCCCGATCGGGCGTCAGACGGTCCAGGCGCAGGCCGCTGAGTTGTTCTGACTTGGCCGGTGGATCGACCAGCACACTTTCCAGCGCCGCCACCAACGCCCGCGCCCTTTCCGGGCTGATGGCACAGTTCCCCGCAATGCGCTCCAGTTCCGTGTCGTCGAGACCCGTCCGCAGACGGTACAAAAATTCCAGATCCCCTTGGCCGGTGCCTTCGAGCACCAGACCGGTGGAACTCAGGCCAATCTGCACTGTGCCCCGGCGCTCGATCAGGCGCAAACCGGGATTGATCTTCAACTCCGCCACAGCTTTCTCTCCTTTTCGAAGTTCCGGGATTCCATGCTGGCATGCCGGCAGCGGCGGGAAAGGAGTTATCCACAGAATCGAAGGTACGGTGGGTGTGCGATTCTGACGCAGGCCCATTCACGGTAACGTCGTTGCCATGCGGGACGGACAGAAGAGCACAGCTTTACGGGCAGGAGACGGCCCGGCCGCGCTGACCACCAGCGACGGTAAACCTGTAGTGGTCAAGCGCTCCAACCGGCGACGGCGCACGGTATCTGCGGGCTGGCGCGAAGGTGAAATGATTATTTCCATTCCCGGCCACTTCACAGCAGCCCAGGAACGTGAGTGGGTGGCCAGGATGGTCGCCCGTCTCGAGGCGAAATCGGACGCCGACGTCGGCAAGCGAAAGGTCCGCAGTGACGAAGCGCTTATGCACAGGGCCACCATGCTGTCCGGCAGATACATCTCTGGGAATCCTTGCCCGGAGAGCATCCGCTGGGTGTCCAACCAGAACGGTCGCTGGGGATCCTGTACCCCGGCCCGCGGCACCATCAGGATTTCGGACAAGATCGAAGGCATGCCGCAATGGGTCATCGATTATGTGATACTGCACGAACTGGCCCACCTAGTAGTTGCCGGACACGGGCCGGATTTCTGGAGCGTGCTCGAGCCATATCCGGACCTTGCCCGGGCCAAGGCATTTCTGGATGGGGCAGCGTTTGCGATGGGCCGGGGCCTTAGCGACAGCGGCGGGGATTTACTGGGCGATGATGTGGACGACTAGGAGTCCTGGCGCCCATCCTTGGTGTCGCCGTTCTCATCCTCTCCGGTATCCGTATCAGCATCGTTGGTAGGCTCATCAAACCCGCCCGCCAGCAGCTTTTGCAGGGCCTCGTCGACCTCCGTATCCGAGGCTTCCAGCAATTGGCGTCGGGAACTGAAGCCTGCCGGATCGTCCAGATCTTCCGATGTCGGCAGCAGGTCCGGGTGATGCCAGATGGAGTCCCGGCCTTCGAGGCCGCGTTCCTCGGCCAAGGCCGCCCAGAGTGCGGCCGCGTCGCGTAGCCGCCGGGGACGCAATTCCAATCCGACCAAAGCTGAAAAGGCATGCTCGGCAGGTCCGCCCGTTGCACGGCGTCGGCGCACGGTTTCCCGCAACGCACTCGCGGATGGCAGATTTACCGTGGCCGCGGCTGTCAGTTCATCGACCCAGCCTTCGACCAGCGCCAAAGTCGTCTCCAGCTTCACCAAGGCCGTGTCTTGCTCCGGTGTCCTTTGCGGCATGAACACGCCCTGGGACAGGGCATTCTGCATAGATTCGGGATCGGTGGGATCGATTTCCCGTGCTACTTCTTCAATTCGCGACATGTCGATATGGATGCCTCGGGCATAGCCTTCGATTGCTCCCAGAAGGTGTCCTGCCAGCCAAGGAACATGGGTGAACAAGCGGGCGTGGGCCGCCTCCCGGACGGCGAGGAAGAGCCGGATCTCCGACTCGGGAACGTCCAGGCCCTCGCCGAAGGCCCTGACGTTGGCAGGCAACAACGCCATCTTGCCTTCTGCCAGGGGAATGCCGATATCCGTGGAGCCGACAACCTCCTTGGACAAAGCGCCGACGGCCTGTCCCAGTTGCATACCGAACAGGGCGCCGCCCATGTTCTGCAGCATCGAATGGGCCCCGCCCATCATCGCCTTCATGTCCTCCGGCACCTGTTCGGAGAGTGCACTTGTAAGCGCGAAAGCAATACTGTTGGCCACCGGTTCGGTCAACCGCTTCCAGGTCGGCAGTGTCGCCTCAACCCATTCGGCCCGCGACCACGCCCTGCCCATGAGCCCGGTGCCGGCGAAATCCGTAACCGGATCCAGCCACATCTCGGCCAGTCGCAAGGCCTCGTCCACCTCGCGGGATTGGGCGGGAGTAACCGAGGGGTCGCTGTCCGAGGCTGCAACCTTACGCGCACTCTCGTGGGCAAGCTTCCAATTCACCGGGCCTTCATTTCCGGCACTCATCATCGCCTGGACCTGCTGCATCATCTGCGCCAAGACGTTGGGATCGGAAGGCAGACCTGCCGCCTTGGCTATTTCTGCGGGATCCATGCCGGCTCCCTCGGCGCCGAAAAGCTTGGCAAACATTTCGGACAGGGGATCCTTCGGATCGTCGCCGCTGTTGGATGGGTTGGAGGTCATCTATACCACCGGTCCTTGTGAGGGTGTGCTGGGGCATGCGGGCCTGGAAGAAGGCCTGGGGCCGTCGCCGGATTGTTGCTTCTGAATACACGTTACCGCTAGTTTTCACGCCATGTCGTGCTTGGTGAGCCCGGTTCGCTCTAGGCAAATGAGAAGCGCCGTCTCGCCGCCCGGTGAAGCGTCCAAGTGGACCGCTACGGATTTCGGGCGTTCTCTCAGGCAAAGCGCGTAGTCTGGTGCAGGGCTCCGGTTTGACCGGTGCCCTTCCTGCTGTGCCTGGAGTATGCCGCGGGAGACGCTGAGAGAAGGAAACCACAGTTGACTGAGCCGACCGACCTCGGGGAGCAAGCGCCGCCGACGCCGCGCAAGCCAAAAAACCGACGGCATCCGGTCATGATTGGCGCGGGCGTCGTCGCCGTCGTCCTTGGCCTGCTTGCGTTGGCTCTGCCATCGCCGTACATCGTGGAGTCTCCCGGTCCTACTTTCAACACGATTGGTGCTGTAAATGACGTCCCGCTGATCGAGATTCCCGGTCAAAAGACATATCCCACCTCAGGGGCATTGGATATGACTACTGTCTACATGAGTGGCGGCCCCAGTGGCTCTGTGCGTTTGTTCGAAGTAGCCTCCGCCTGGCTGGATCCGCGCAAGAGCGTCACGCCGGAAGAACTCGTGTACCCTCCGGGTGTCTCCGGCGAGCAGATCCAGAACCGAAATGCCGCGGCCATGGACTCTTCGCAGGAAACGTCCGTTGCGGCAGCCTTGAGCCACATGGGCGTCGACTTCGAGGAAGACCTGTCCGTTGTCGGTTTCGCCGAGGGTGCAGCTGCGGCAGACCTGCTGGCGCCGGATGACGTCATCGAAAGCATCAACGGCACCGCGGTTACCGACATCAATGTTCTGCGTGATGAGCTCAATGCCAGCGGTGGCGAGCCCGTGGAGCTCAAAGTCCTTCGCGACGGCGAGCCTGAGACGGTTCAGGTCGCTCCGGAGGCGAACGCCCAGGGGGCCTATCAGCTTGGCGTCCTGCTGGAGACCGACTTCGAGTTCCCGTACGACGTCAAAATTCAGTTGGAAAACGTCGTCGGGCCCAGCGCTGGCATGATGTTTGCCTTGGGGATTGTGGACAAGTTGACGCCAGGCGAACTGACCGGGGGGCTGCACGTCGCCGGCACCGGCACCATCGATTCGTCTGGAAACGTCGGTCCGATCGGGGGCATTGAACAGAAAATGTATGGCGCGCATCAGCGCGGCGCGACCGTTTTCCTTGCTCCGGAGGCCAATTGTGGCGATGTTGTCGGCAATGTGCCCGATGGGATGCAGGTGGTCAAGGTGGCAACTCTCGAAGACGCAGTGGAAGCCGTGAACCTGCTCGGTGAAGGCAAGGATGGGTCAGCGCTTCCCGCCTGCGGCTGACGTGTCACAATCGTGCGTCAGAAGCCGGCCGCGGTCGCTCCCGACTTCGTTGTGGCGTTCCCACAAGGCAGAATGGAAGGAAAGCGGAACCTCCCGGACTGCTCATTCGTGGTTTAGACGGAGGGGCCTCATGCATAGGCATGGATCCGCCGTCAAGCACAACGCACGCTGACAATGAGGTAAAGAGTGACATTCGGACAAGACCGGCCCCGTGATGACCGGCCAACCGCGCCCACCCAATTAACACGGAAACGCTCCCCGCTGATACCCACCCTCATTGTGGTGGCCGTGCTGGTGGTCGGGTTCGTGTTCTTCTCGCAGATTTATGCGGACATCCTTTGGTACAACCAGCTTGGCTATCTGGAAGTATTCCTGAAGGAAAACGGCACGAAAATCGCTATCTTCCTGATTGCCTTCCTGATTATGGCTGCCGCGGTGTACCTGAGCCTGCGCCTCGCCTACCGTTCGCGTCCGGTCTACGCGCCCGACAGCGCCCTGCAAGATAATCTCAACCGGTACCAGGAACAGCTTGAGCCCGTACGCAAGCTGCTGATGATCGGTATTCCGATTGTGCTCGGCGGCTTCGCCGGTACCGCGGCGGCATCCGCCTGGCAGACCGTGCTGCTGTTCTTCAACCAGGTACCCTTCGGACAAACCGATCCCCAGTTCAACCTGGACTACAGCTTCTACACCAACACGCTGCCCTTCCTGGGATTCCTGACGGGGTTCCTGGTCAGCGTGGTACTGATCGCAGGCATCGCCGGTCTGCTAACCCATTACCTCTACGGCGGGATCCGGCTGGAGGAGAAGGGCTTTTTCGCTTCCAACGCTGCCCGTATCCACGTAGCCGTCTTCGCCGGCCTGTTCCTGCTCCTGCAGGGTGTGAACTACTGGCTGGACCGCTACAGCACTCTGCAGTCGGACTCGGGCAAGTGGACCGGCGCGCTCTACACGGATGTTAATGCCGTCATCCCGACCAAGGCGATTCTGGCAGTGGCTGCCATCATTGTGGCCATCCTGTTCATCGTTGCTGTCGTCTCGGGTCGCTGGCGCCTGCCGATCATCGGTACGGCCATGCTGATCATTACGGCGATTCTGGCCGGCGGCGTATACCCCTGGGTTATTCAGCGCTTCCAGGTCGAGCCGTCCGAACTGAGCCGTGAAGCGGAATACATCGAGCACAACATTTCCCTGACACGACAGGCCTACGGGCTCGACGAGGTCCAGACCTCAACCTACAACGCGACGGTTGAAGCCGAAGCCGGTGCTCTGCGGCAGGACGCCGAAACAACGGCGAACATCCGCTTGCTCGATCCCAACTTGGTCTCGGACGCCTTCAGCCAGCTGCAGCAGTTCCGCCAGTACTACCAGTTCCCGGAAATCCTGAACGTGGACCGCTACGAGATCGACGGCGAGATCCAGGACACCGTTATCGCTGTGCGTGAGCTCAACACTGCGGGCGTGCCTGCAGGCTGGGTCAATGAGCATGTCCTGTACACCCACGGTTACGGCGTCGTTGCCGCCGCTGGTTCCAGCGTTGAGCCCGATGGCAAGCCGACCTTCATCCAGTCCGGGATCCCGACCACCGGCGTGCTGGGAGATGAAGAGGCCTATGAACCGCGGATCTACTTCGGCGAGCAATCTCCCGAGTACTCCATCGTTGGTGCACCCGAAGGCGACAGTCCCATTGAGATCGACCGTCCGCAGAGTGAGGAGTCCGAGACGGAGTCCCGTAACACGTTCGAAGGCAACGGCGGGCCCAGCGTAGGCAATGCCTTCAACCGCCTTGTCTACGCGCTGAAATTCCAGTCCACAGACCTGATGCTCTCCGACCAAGTGAATTCCGAGTCCCAGATCCTGTATGACCGCGATCCGCGGGAACGGGTGGAGAAGGTCGCACCGTATCTGACGGTGGATGGAAATGTTTACCCGGCGGTTATTGACGGCCGGGTCAAATGGATCGTCGACGGCTACACCACCAGCAAGCACTTCCCGTACTCGACCCCGCAACAGCTCCAGTCCGCGACTGCTGATTCTTCGACCGCGGGCGGCCAAAGCGTGGCTCTGCCGCCCGAAGAGGTCAACTACATCCGCAATGCGGTCAAGGCCACCGTCGATGCCTATGACGGTTCGGTGGACCTGTATGCATGGGATGATCAGGATCCGATCCTCAAGGCCTGGCAGAAGGTATTCCCGACGACGCTCAAGCCCTTCAGCGAAATGTCAGCCAGCCTGATGGACCACGTTCGCTACCCTGAAGACCTCTTCAAGGTCCAGCGTGAACTCCTGGCCCGTTACCACGTGACGGATGTCGATAAGTTCTACACCAATAGCGACGCCTGGGCAGTGCCGACAGATCCGACGCTGGGCGCAAATTCCGACGTCAAGCAGCCTCCCTTCTACCTATCCCTGAAGATGCCCGAGCAGGAAAACGCTGCTTTCTCATTGACGACGCCGTTCATCCCGTTCGTTCCTGCCGGTGAGGAAGCGCGAAACGTGCTCTACGGCTTCCTCGCTGCCGAGGGTGATGCCGGAACCGGCGAGGACGGTGTCAAGAGCGAGGAATACGGCACGCTGAGGCTGCTTGATATTCCACGATCATTGTCGGTTCCCGCACCGGGCCAGGCACAGAACCTGTTCAACTCGGACACAGCGGTATCGACTGAGCTGAACCTGTTGCAGCAGGGCGCTACCGAAGTGCTCAAGGGCAACCTGCTTAGCCTGCCTGTCGGTGGCGGCATGCTGTACGTCCAGCCGGTATATGTCCAGTCCTCGGGCAGCTCTGCTTACCCGACGCTCCGCCGCGTACTCGTCAGCTTCGGCGAAGTTGTCGGCTTCGCTCCCACGTTGGACGAAGCCCTTGACCAGGTCTTCGGCGGTGACTCCGGCGCGACGACCGGCGACGCCGGGAACGTCGGCGAGACACCGGACGATCCGGCTGCCCCGCCTGCGGAAGGCGGCGGCGGTAACGCGGAGGCGAATCTGCGGGCGGCACTCGAAGCGGCGAATGCCGCGATCCGTGAGGGCGAGGCGGCTCTGGCAGAAGGCGACTTCGCGGCTTACGGTGCAGCACAGGAGAAGCTGAACCGGGCACTGCAGGATGCACTCGAAGCTGAAGGCATTGTATCGGGTGAGGCTCCAGCCGAGGGCGGCGAAGAGGCCCCGGCGGAAACGCCGGCCCCTGCACCCTAGGCTGACCCCGCCGATTTGCGTAGCAACCCCGCGGCCGGTAGAGTAAAGACCGCGCCGCGGGGTGGAGCAGTTCGGTAGCTCGCTGGGCTCATAACCCAGAGGTCAGAGGTTCAAATCCTCTCCCCGCAACCAAGAAGAGGTCCCGACCGGAAACATCCGGTCGGGACCTCTTGGATTAAGACCTAAGTCTGGTTTTCCACACTAGCGGGATGCCGCCCATACGTGGCCGCGGCGCATCTTTCACACCACAGCCACGTGCAGGAACGGCCGCTGTGAGGCCGCCGCTAGCTGGTTACTGGCCGGACTCGATGGAGGCAGAGCTGGAGCCGGACTTCAGGGCAGCCAAGCGTGCTTCGATCTCGGTTTGCTCTCCGAGGTCCTCGAGACTCTCAAACTGTGCATCCAGACTCGACGAAGCCAGTTCCTGAGCGCCGCGGACGCGCGCCTCTTCCCGCCGGACCTTTTCCTCGAACCGTCCTACTTCGCTGGTCGGATCCATAATGTCGATGCTCTTGAGTGCGTCGTGCACCTGGGTCTGGGCCTCGGCCGTACGGGCGCGCGCGACGAGCTCGTTGCGCTTGTTTTGCAGCTCGGTCAGCTTGCCCTTCATCTGGTTAAGTCCGGTCTTGAGCTTTTCGACAACCTCGTTCTGGGAGGCGATGGTGGGCTCGACACCCTTGGCCTCGTTCTCGGCACTGATCTGGCGCTGGATGGCGACCTTGGCGAGATTGTCGAACTTTTCTGCATCGGCGGGATTGCCCGCGGCGCGGTACTCGTCGGCCTTTCGGCTGGCAGCCAAGGCCTTGTTGCCCCAGCTGCGTGCGTTTTCCATGTCTTCGTTGTGATCGTCCTGAAGCATGCGCAGGTTCCCGATTGTCTGGGCGACGGCGCTCTCGGCCTCGGCAATGTTGTTCGAGTAGTCGCGGACCATCTGGTCCAGCATCTTCTGGGGGTCTTCGGCCTGGTCCAGAACTGCGTTGATGTTCGCCTTTGCCAGCTGTGCGATACGGCCAAAGATTGACTGCTTAACCACTGTGATACCTTTCGTCCTGCTATCTGATTCTTGACTACAGCCCCTCGGGCTGCCCGGTTTCTTATCCAGTTAGAAGTTGCCGCCGGCACCTCCGCCGTCGCCAAAACCGCCGCCGCCGAAGCCGCCGAAGCCGCCGCCGCCGAAGACGTCACCACCACCGCCGCCGCCGCCGAAGCCGCCGTGGCCGCCATGGCCGCCATGCAGAATGGAGTCGATCAGGATTCCGCCAAGGATGGCACCGCCGAGGCCGCCGCCGCGGCCACCGAACATTCCGCCGCCGCCGAAGCCTCCCATACCACCCATGCCGCCGAAACCATCTACATCCTGTTGTGCCATCTGGCTGGCCTGCTGCGCTAGAGCATTGGCCTGCTGGGCATAGTTGAGGGCTTGCTCGGGATCAGAATCGGCGATCTCCAGAGCGTAGGCAAGGTTGCGTTCGGCTTCAGCCAGCCGTGTCCGGGCTTCACTGCCGACGCCGCCGCGCCTGGCCTGGATGTAGTCCGAGGTTCCGGAGATCTGCGCCTGGGCGGACATGATGGTGTGTTGGAGCGACTCGCGTGCCCTGCGGGCGCGTTCCTGGGCATCGCGGATGCCGGTCAGCGAGCGGTCCAGTGAATTCGCCGCGTCAAGGCGCTGGACAATGCTGATCGGATCGATCCGGCCGCCGGCGATTTCACGTTGGATGCCTTCCAACGCCGTTTCGACTTCGGCCACCGGCCCTGCAAGCTCTGGATGTTGTCCGTTGGCGATGAGGGCACGGGCATGGGCAAGATCCTGCGCGGTGTCCGATATGGCGCTCTCCATGGCAGATCTCGCGGCGTCCAGGTCCTTGGACGTTTTGCCGATCGCATCGAGGAGGACATTGGCTTGGTAGACGCTTTCTTCGGCCGCCCGGACGGCGACAACCGCGGCGCTGCGGTCTCCGGCGTCGAGCTTCTCCTGCGCGGTGGTTGCAGCATTGTCCACAAAATCAAGCCGTTCCTGCGCCTGATCGATGTTGTCGCGGACCTGCTCAAGTGCGGAGTCCGCGTACCGTTCACGGAGCCGGTCAAGGTCGGCGCGGCCGGCATCCAACCTCGTACGCGCTGCCTCGGCAGCTTCACGGGCGCTGGCCAAGGCTCCGGGGGCGTTCTTTTCCAGTTCCCGCAGCGCGTCGAAATCTTCCTTGTGTTCCTGGAGCGATGCGCTGACCGCTTCGCAGCGACGGATGATGTCGCCAAGCCACGCCCGCTGCTGTTCCTCGGTATCCGGAATGTGGTCATCGAGCTGCTGCTGGAGCTTGAAGGACTCCATCATGTGCGCTTTGGCCGCGGTGATGTCCTCGTGGAACGGCTTGACGGCTGTCTCGCCATACTGGGCCATGGCAAAGCCGACTTCCTGCTCGCTGGACCTGATGGCGTCATCGGCGGCAATCAGCAGGCTGCCGGCCTTCTTGCGCAGATCCTCGACGCTCATCGCGTCATGCGGATCAATCGGTTTGCCATCCGGCCCACGCTGGATCTGTGGTTCTCCGCGGCCTGCACCCTTGCGCCGTTTGGATTTCACATACAGATAGGTACCGACGCCACCCGCAGCGACGACGCCGCCCATCAAGAGCACCGGCGCCAGCGAGCCGCCGCCGGAGGAAGATCCGACATCTCCGCTGCCACCGGAGGCCACGTCAGCAATGGCCTCTGCCGCCAGCACGCCCGCTTCAGCCCATTCATTCTGAGCGAGCGCGGGGCTCAGCGACTGGAAGATCTGCTGGTCGCTTGCTGCAACAGGATTCCCTCCCTCGGACTGGAAGTGGGCTACCCGTGATTCCACTGCGACGGCGAGCATGCTGTCCGAACTTCCCAACCCCTTTTGAGTTGCGGTCTCCGCCAGCCAGGCGCTGGCATCGGAAGGGTTCTCGAACTCGTCGACGTAGACGACGTACAAGCCCAGGCCATGTTCTTCACGCAGGTTGCTAACGGCTTCCTCCACTTCGGCCTGTTCAGCACCAAGGACGCCTGCCTCGTCAATCACAAACTCGCCGGGCGGAATCTCCACCGGTGGTTCGGCGTTGGCCGCGGCCGGAGCCATGAAGACCGCCGAGAGCCCAACAGCGGCCCCCAAGCGAGTGAGCAGTGATCGCATGTAGAACCCTTCAGTATCGTCCGGAAGCCCGGTTGATATCGTGGCGGATACCGGAGCGCACCGTTGATCCGCCCCGTTTTTGATTCTATGGGGCGGTAGTGGGAGCGTCCACCCGAATCTACCGTCTCGGAAGCGGGTACGCCGGAAGCGCAATGTCCCGTCCGGACTGATTCCGTGGTGCCAGCCGGAGCGGAACTCATGCTTCACGGGGCATTCGGCGTATTCCCAGTTTTCTTCCAGCGAATATCGGCCCGGGTTTCAGATTGAGCAGGCATAGTGGTAACAGTCCAAGGAAAGGGAAACTATGACTGAGCACAACCAGGATCCGGAAGCCACCTTCCGGCGCCAGGTCCCGCCGCCGCCGGCGAAGCCACCGGCTGCAGCGGACGTCAATGCTGATTACCGCACCCCAGCCGGCGAACCGGATAGGGGAGAGCCAGCCGGTTCTGAGCAGAATCCGCGTACTCAGTCGCTTCCTCAGTCATCGCAGCCGACCGAGCCGCTTACGGGCTGGCACCGGCCGGATGGTTCGGACCATGCCCAATCCGGGACGTTCGGCGAAACGAACAACGAGGACTCCGGCAGCCGGACGCAGCCCGGTGCAGCTTCACAGCAAACCGGATACAGCGAGGCCAGCCCATACGGCCAGCAGAACCCCTATGGACAGCAGCATCAGTACGGCGGGCACAATCCCTACGGCCAGCAAAGCGCCTACGGTCATTCCGGCGGTTACGGCCAGTCCGACGACGCATCATCGGAGGCCGGCTACGGGCAGCATGGCTCCGCCCCTTACTACGCGTCGACTGCATCTACGGGCACCCAGACACCCAAGGGAGCAGCCAGGAAGCGTTTCGGAAGCGGCACGCTGGTAGCCGGCATGCTCCTCGCCGGGCTCGCAGGCGGCGGAGTCGCAGTGGGCGCGCAGTCGCTGGCGGGTGACGTCCCGCCGTCGTCGGTTGCCTCCGGTTCAGCGGAGCAGCTGATCGTTAACAACACCGACTCGGTCAACGAAATCACTGCTGCCGCGGCCAAGGCATCCCCGAGCGTCGTGACGATTTCCGTCGCCTCGGGTAATTCGGGCGGTTCCGGTTCGGGCATCATCCTCGATAAGGAAGGCCACATCCTCACCAACACGCACGTGGTTACTTTGGGCGGGCAGGCTGCGGACCCGAACGTGGAGGTCCGCACCAGCGACGGCAAGGTCCACCGGGCCAGCATCGTGGGAACGGACCCGCTGTCGGATCTGGCCGTGATTAAGATTGAAGCGCAAGGTCTGACGCCTGCTTCCTTCGCCGACTCAAGCGAGCTCAATGTCGGGGACACCGCCATCGCCATCGGCGCGCCCCTCGGCCTGAGCGGTACGGTGACGGACGGCATCATCTCGACGCTGAGCCGGACCATCAGCGTGTCTTCCTCGGAAGTGCCCGAGGCACCCGAGGAAGAGGCGGCCCCCAATCCCGGCGACCAGTGGAACTTCCAGTTCCCCGAGGATTCCGGCAACCAGTCCTCCGGACAAGGCAGCATCTACCTCAATGTCATCCAGACAGACGCCGCCATCAACCATGGCAATTCGGGCGGCGCCCTTGTGAATACCAACGGGGAAGTCATCGGCGTAAATGTTGCGATCGCATCCGCCAGCCAGGACAGCGGGAGCATCGGTGTTGGTTTCGCCATCCCGAGCAGCTATGCCGAGCGGATCGCCCAGGACCTGATTGCCGACGGCAAAGCAACGCACGGCTATCTAGGCGTCACGGTCACAGCCAAGGCTGCGGAGGCTTCGCGCGGGGGCACCCAGTTCTCCGTCGGGGCTGAGGTCGCCGGCGTCAGCGGGGGGTCTCCTGCCGAAAAGGCCGGACTGCGCGAAGGAGATGTCATCACTGGGGTCGGGGAACGGGTGATCGAGGACAGCCTCTCACTGACGGCAGCCATCCGCGAGCAGCCCGTGGGCGACACCGTAACGCTGAAAGTGCTGCGCGGGGGCGAAGAGCAGAGCATCGATGTAACAGTGGGCGAGAACCCGGAAAGCTGAAGCGGCCTGTAGAAAAGAACCAGACCGGCTGCGGAACCTCCATAGGGTTCCGCAGCCGGTACTTTTTACGTCATTTCCGAGCCGGTCCGGTCCAGGGCGCCAGTCGGGGGACGCCGCCGGTATGGTTAGCTAAGCTGTACCGGCTGAGCACTGCGCGACCGCAGACAGCCGCGGAAATCCGCAGCGGAAGGGTTGAGGAAACATATGCCAGCTTTGCCCATGGAAGCCGAGGGGCCAGTCACCGCACCTGAGCGGGTCCTGGTCTTCGCAGCCCATCCGGACGACCTGGATTTCGGCGCCGCCGGAACCATTGCACGCTGGACCGCCGCCGGCACGCAGG
Organism: Arthrobacter sp. Soil_C_60; assembly: GCF_057656375.1. NCBI lineage: Bacteria > Bacillati > Actinomycetota > Actinomycetes > Micrococcales > Micrococcaceae > Arthrobacter > Arthrobacter sp. Soil_C_60. The sequence continues at coordinate 487,642 of NZ_JBDGKM010000001.1, forward strand.
TGAGCTACTGCATCATGACCGACGGCGATGCTGGGGGATTCGACGAGACGCATCGGCCGGAAATCGTGGCGATGCGCGCGGCCGAACAGGCCGAGGCTGCACGGATCTGCGGCGTGTCGGACCTGCATTTCCTCCACCAGCGCGACGGTTTTCTGGAGCCGAGCTACGAGGTTGTCGGCATGGTGGTGGAACTGATGCGCAAAATCCGTCCGGATATTGTGCTCGCCATGCACCCGGAACGTGCCTGGGACCGGATCCAGAAGAGCCATCCGGACCACTTGGCGTGCGGTGAGGCGGTTACCCGTGCGGTCTATCCCGCGGTGGAGAATCCGTTTGCCTATCCGGAACTTGCCGAAGCAGGCCTGCCCGCCTACAAAGTGCCGTATCTCTGGTTCTTCGGTGGGCCAGCCGAGCGGGAGAACCATTTTGTCGATATCACCGAGTTTGTCGACACCAAGGTGCAAGCTATCCGGATCCACGCGAGCCAGCACCCGGACGTGGAGCGGATGGATGCCAGGGTCCGCTCGATGCTGCGTACCAACGCGCGCCGTGGCGGTCTGGAGGAAGGCCGCAGTGCCGAGGCGTTCCACGTAGTCGGTATCAATACCCCGGCCACGATTGCCGGTTTCTAGCGCTCCGAGGGCCCTTGCCAGGCAACGCGCGGCGAAGGGCCCTCGGAAAGCTACTGGTCCAGCGGGACGGACAGCGTGAACGGCGGCGTCGGCGACTGCGCGCCTCCACGGGCCTCCAAGGTCAAGGCAACCTCATTGAAACCGATCACATTTTCGATGATGACAGGTTCCTCGCCGGAGACGTTTTCGCTGCTGAGCGCACCCACTGACTGCGGTGCTGACCCGTTCGCCGGGATTTTCCAAAGCTGGTAAATCTGGCCGTCGCCGGCGGCAGATAAGTTCCGGAACGTCAGGACCGCGGCATTCCTGTCGGTGGACACTGCGACGTCGGCACTGGCGCCGTCGTCGCCTTCCACGGTGGCGGTGACTACGTCCGACGCATCGAGGACATCCTGCTCGGCCGAGCGGCCCAGAGTCTGCACGGCGGCGATAGCCCCGATAATCAAAACAACGACGGCGACAGCTACGAGGATCCACTTGGTCGCGGCCGGCATCGGCCTGCGCGCCGGAATATCGTCTTCCGCCGTGAGCTGGTCTGCGTGCAGCACCGACGGGTCCTCGGAAGCGCCGGTTTCCGGTGCGTTCTGCTCGGGTTCGTAGTCAGGCTCGTAATCCGGAGTAGATGAAGAGGCCTTGTCGTCTCGGGGCAGTGGCGTTTCCATAAGTCCTTAGCATAGTGCCGCGTCCTTCAGAAGGGCGGCGGGGTGAATGGGGATGACGTCTTAGAGCTGGGCGCCGGCGAAACCATGCTGCCGCCAGGCCTCATAGATGGCGATGGACGCCGAGTTGGCGAGGTTCAACGAGCGCAGCGTCGGCCGCATGGGCAGGCGCAGGCGGGCGGTGACGTGGGGATCGTGCTTGACGTCCTCGGGCAGCCCCACCGATTCGGGGCCGAAAAGCAGCACGTCGCCGGGCGCGTAGGCGATCTCCGTGTAGGCCTGTTCGCCGTCGGACGTAAATGCGTAGACACGTTCGGGCCGTAGAGCGACCCAGGCAGCCTGCAGCGACTTGTGAACATGGACCACGGCCAGGTCGTGGTAATCCAGTCCGGCGCGGCGAAGCTTGGCGTCGTCGAAGGAGAAGCCGAGCGGTTCCACTAGATGCAGTTCGGCGCCGGTAATCGCGGCCAGGCGGATGGCGTTTCCCGTGTTGCCCGGGATTTCAGGGGTATAGAAGAGAATGCGGAACACGCTCTCCATCCTATGCACGCCGCGGCGTCAAGGGTTATTTGTGCATGCCGGAGAGCAGGCGTCCCAGCGAGGGGACATGCACGGTATTGGGAGCGGGGCCGCTGCCCAGGAACTTTTTCAGCTCGCGGATCAGCCGGGCGGCGTTCACCACATGGACCGGGGCATGCGAGTGGGGATCGTAGCCGCGCGCGTAGTCGACCACGGGTTCGTGCAGGTTGCCGTCCGGCGAATGGATAACTGTCCAGCCCTGCACATTCAGCTCCGGAAAGAGGTCCTGCATGCGCCGGACCGCGGGCACCAGCTGGGGCGGTTCGACAACGCGACCGTCCTTGCGCAGGGTGTAGCCGTCCCACCGGAAGATCCCTTTGGGCAGCAGCATGGAATCAATCAGGGCCAGCCGGTAGCCGGCCAGCAGGGCATGGTCGATGAAACCGCGGTCAGCGGGGGAGTGGAGGCCGTTGACCAGGCGGGCAGAGGGCATCTCGGGCAGGATCTGCTGGGACAGCAGCCGGACCGTCCGGGCTTCCCGCTGCAGCCGTGATGCCGCGCCGAAGACGCCGCGTTTCCGCGGTGCCCCGTGGATCTGCTGACCAGCCAGCGACAGCGGCACCAGGCTTGACGCCTCGGTCGAGTCATAGGACGGAACATAAACGGCCGGGTCTGCGGCGGCCGCGCGCCGTTCGCCGGGACGGCGGTGCGGGGCAGTGGTGAAATTGGACCCGGCGGCAAAGGCCTCTTCACTGTCCGTGGGCGCATTGGGAACCGACGCCGTCCCATAAGACCGGTCGTACCGGGCCCGGGTCTGCGGGTTGCTGAGCACTTCGTAGGCGAGAGTCACCTGGCGGAACGCCGAGGGGTCGCCGCCGTGGTCCGGATGGGTGGCACGTGCGGCGCGGCGGTAGGCCGCCTTGATCTGCTGTGCGGTGGCATTGGCAGGCAGCCCCAGGGTTTCATAGTGGGATGGGGGAGTCACCTGCCGCCTTTCCTGTAGTCGACCGAAATCGCCGCTGTTCCGAACGCAAGTCTAGCGCCGGGGCCTTCGCTCTGTCGGAATTTCAACGAACCGGAGGCGGACCGGGTTCCGGCTGGCGTTGCTGCTCCGGCAGCGGCTCAACGCTGGGAAGCGGCAGCCACGGAGAGGTAGCGCAGCAGCAGCATCGAGTCCGACTCGAGGATATGGGCCAGCCTCATGGCCTGCGGTGCATGTTCGGCCACATGGTCGGCCACCCGTTTGCCGGTTCCCCCGGCCAGGATGGGACTCATGGTCAGGCACAGTTCGTCGACCAGCCCGGCGGCTTCGAAGGAGCCAAGGAGGGTCGGCCCGCCTTCGCTGTGTATCTGGGTCAGGCCCCTGGAGGTCAGGATCTCGACGATCCTGGCCGGTTCCACCCACTGGTCCCCGGCGTCGACGATCTCCGCAACGTCTTCCAGTGCGCGCCGGCGGCCGGCATCAGCCCTGGCCGTGGTGAGCAGCAGCGGACGGACCGGTGCCTGGACAAACAGTTCGCTGTCCGGGTCCAGGTTCAGCGAACCGGAAACGACGGCGAACGCAGGGCGGGCCGGCATGCCGTGTTCTATCCGCCACTGCCGGCTCTCGGCCGAGAGCAGTTCTCCGCCGTATCCCTCGGCACGGATGGTGCCGGCTCCGATGAGGATGACGTCGGCAAGCCGGCGCAGCAGCGAGAAAACGTGCTGGTCCACCTCATTGCCCAGGGGGCCGGACCTGCCCTCGTGGGTGGCGGCACCGTCGAGGCTGGAGACAAAATTGAAGCGCACCCAGGGCCCGTTGTGCGGCAGTTCGCCGTACCACTGCAGCAGCTGCTCGTCGGTGGCATCCGCGGCTGCCTCCGGAAAGATCCGGTTGATGGAGGCAAGCGGTGCAGCAGTCCGGGTCGCTGAGCCGTCCGTCATAAATTCTTCCCTTCGGTCACGGCTGCGACGGTTCGTTGAACTCGCCCATGTTGTGTTTCAGATATGCCGGTTCGCGCCAGCCGAGCGCAGCTTCGGTAAAGCGCACGGCTGCGTTGGCTTCGGCGACGTTATGCATCCGGACGATTCTGGCCCCGTTCATAATGCACATGACGGCGGCAGCGATGGATCCGGACAAGCGGTCCTGCTTGGGCTGGTCCAGCGTCTCGCCGATGAAGTCCTTGTTCGACACGGCGGCAAGCGCAGGGAAACCGAGTGCGGCTATTTCCTGGAAGCGGCGGGTGATTTCCAGCGAGTGCAGGGTGTTCTTGTTCAGGTCATGGCCCGGGTCGATAACGATTTTCTCGGGGGCGATGCCCAACTCCACGGCAAGGTCCACCTTGCGACGCAGGAAGTCCGCAATTTCAACGACGACGTCGTTGTAGCGGGGACGCGGATAGACGGTACGCGGCGCCGCCAGCGAATGCGTGATGACCAGGTGGGCGCCGCCGGCGGCTACGGCGGCGGCGAGGTCTTTGTTCTGCAGCCCGGTGGTGTCATTGATGACGTTGGCGCCGGCCTTAATGCTGGCCTCTGCTACCTCGGGCAGGAATGTGTCGGCCGAAATGATGACGTTGGACTGCGCACGGACGGCCTCAATGACCGGTACGATCCGCTCGGCCTCTTCGGCTGCACCCAAAGCCGGCCCCGGCGCAAACGGAACGCCGCCGATGTCAACCCAGTCGGCGCCGTCGTTAACTGCCTCCAGGCACGCGTCCACCGCCGTCTCCAGCTCAAACGTCCGGCCGCCGTCGTAAAAGGAATCGGGCGTGCGGTTGATGATGGCCATCAGCGCTACCCGGCTGTTGAAATCGATCTTCCGGTCGCCGAAGGTGTGGACCGGATGATCGAGGGTCGGCAGGTAAATGCCGGGTAGCGCAGTTTCCGTCACAGGCTCTTCAGCTCCTTGGCAGTGTTGGATAGGTCCACCGCTTCAACGGGGCGGCCGGAGCGGATCAGGTCCTGGATGTCGTCCTGCACATCCCAGACATTTACATTCATACCAGCCACCACCCGCCCTTCGCGCAACCAGAACGCAATGAACTCCATGGCGTCCAGGTCGCCGCGGATGACCGGTTCGGCCGTGGCCCAGGGGAAGTAGCCGGAATACTCCATGCCGATATCGAACTGGTCGGTGTAGAAGTAGGGAATGTCATCGTTGACCGCATCCTGGCCCAGCATCACCCGCGCCGCCGTCTTGCCCTGGGCGATCGCGTTGGCCCAGTGTTCGCTGCGCAACGGGCGGCCGAGCGCCGGATGATAGGCGTTGGCGACATCCCCGGCGGCGAACACGTCCGCTGCGGAAGTGCGCAGGCTCTGGTCGGTATCGATACCGTTGGTCACGGCCAGCCCGGCCGCCTTGGCCAGAGCGGTGTTCGGGACGGCTCCGATGGCAACGAGCACCAGGTCCGCGGGCAGGCGCTCGCCGCCCTCAAGGACTACTTCCTCCACTCTGCCCTCCCCGCCGGTGAACTCCAGCGGCGTCATGCCGGTACGGATAATGACGCCTTCCCGCCGGTGCCGGTCCGCGAACTGGTTGCCGATGAGAGCGCCCAATGTATGGCCCAGCGGTACATCCTCGGGCCCGACGAGCGTTACGTCGTTGCCCAGCTGCCGGGCCGTCGCGCCGACTTCCATGCCGATCCAGCCAAGTCCGATGACCACGAGCTTCTTGCCGCCTCTGGCCAGCGCGGAGTGCAGCGCGCTGCTCTCTTCGAGGGAGCGCAGGTAATGGATGCCTTCCAGGTCCGCGCCGGGGATATCCAGCCGGCGGGATGAAGCGCCGGTAGCCAGCAGCAACTGCCCGTAGCCGAGATTCGTGCCGTCGGCCAGAGTCACGGAATGGCCGGCCGGATCGAGGGACTCCACTGATGTCTGCTGCCGCAGATCAACCTTGTTCTCCGCGTACCAGCCGGGGTCCTTGACCAGGGCGGCGGAAGCGTCCTCGTTCCCGGCCAGGTAGGCCTTGGACAGCGGCGGCCGGATGTACGGTTCGTGGGGCTCGGCGCCGACCAGCGCGATATCGCCGGTGAAGCCTTCGCTGCGCAGGGTTTCCGCGGCTGTGGCGCCGGCCAGGCCCGCACCCGCAATAACGATTGATGTGGTCCCCATGATGGCGCTCCTTGACTGCGTGGTGTGCGGTACTGGCTCCGGATTGCTTCTGCTCTAAAACGGGTATTTATGACTTTAGAAAGGGTGCTGATGGAAGTCAATGGAGCCGATTTTCGTGAACTCTTCGTGCGACCGGTAGAATTCTGGTGTGCCCGTGTATCTAGACCACGCGGCGACCACGCCCATTTCGGCGCAGGCCCTGGCCGCACTCACCACTGAACTCAGCCGCAGCGGCAATCCTTCCTCGCTGCACGGCTCCGGCCGCCGTGCCCGCAGGGTGGTTGAAGATGCCCGCGAAGCCCTGGCAACGGCCGCCGGCGCGCATGCGAGCGAGATCATTTTCACCTCCGGCGGCACCGAAGCGGACAACCTCGCGGTCAAGGGCCTCTACTGGGCCCGGCACGACGCGGACCCCGGCCGCCGGAAGATCATCTGCTCCCCGGTTGAGCACCACGCGGTGCTGGATACCGTTGAATGGCTGGCCGCCCACGAGGACGCGGAAATCGTGTGGCTGCCGGTCGACGAATTCGGAGTCGTTTCGCTGCCGGCCCTGCAGGCTGAGCTCGACGCCGATGCCTCCTCCGTGGCGCTGGTTACGGTCATGTGGGCCAACAACGAGGTGGGCTCGGTCCAGCCCATCGCCGGGATTGTCGAGGCGTCGCACGCCCATGGGATCCCCGTCCATTCCGACGCGGTCCAGGCCTTCGGCTCCCTGCCGGTTTCCTTCAAAGAGTCCGGACTGGACACCATGGCCATCAGCGGGCACAAGATCGGCGGACCGGTGGGCGTGGGCGCCCTGCTGGTGGGGCGCAGCGTCAAGCTGACGCCGGTCCAGCACGGCGGAGGGCAGGAACGGGACATCCGCTCCGGCACCCTGGATACCCCCGCCATCGCTGCGTTTGCCGCGGCGGCGGAGGCCGCCGTCGGGAATCTGGGCGAGGAAAGCGAACGTTTGGCGAGACTACGCGAGAAGCTGATTGCCGGCGTCGTTAGTGCAGTTCCCGAGGCGGTGCTGCGCGGCACGCCGGATCCGCAGCTGGAGGGCAAGCGGCTGCCCGGCAATGCGCATTTCACCTTCCCCGGCTGCGAAGGCGACTCCCTGCTGTTCCTGCTGGATCTGGCCGGGGTGGAGTCCTCGACAGGCTCCGCCTGCACCGCCGGTGTGCCGCGGCCCTCGCACGTGCTGCTGGCCATGGGGCTCGACGAAAACGAAGCGCGCGGCGCCCAACGGTTCAGCCTCGGGCATACATCGACCGCCGAAGACGTTGATGCATTGTTGAAGGTGCTGCCGGACGCCTACGCACGGGCCAAAAAAGCCGGCATGGCCGGGCACATGTCCAGCATCGTCACGGCCGGCACCGAGCGCTGGCAATAGCAATGCCGCCGGAGCGCCTTGGAGTCCGCCGGGGCTTGGGGCAACTGATTTGAACACAACACATAAGGATTTTTCATGAAGGTATTGGCAGCGATGAGCGGCGGAGTCGACTCCGCCGTGGCAGCAGCGCGCGCGGTGGAAGCCGGCCACGATGTGGTCGGAGTCCATCTGGCGCTGTCCCGCATGCCCGGCACGCTGCGTACCGGCAGCCGCGGCTGCTGCACCATCGAGGACTCCCGCGACGCCTGGCGGGCCTGCGACATTCTGGGCATTCCGTACTACGTCTGGGACTTCTCCGAGCGGTTCAAGGAAGACGTGGTGGATGACTTCATCGCCGAGTATGCTGCCGGCCGCACGCCGAACCCCTGCATGCGCTGCAACGAGCGGATCAAGTTTGCCGCGCTGCTGGAGAAGGCGCTCGCGCTGGGCTTCGACGCCGTCTGTACGGGCCACTACGCCAAGGTGATCGAGGATGCGGACGGCAACCGGGAACTGCACCGGGCCGCCGACTGGGCCAAGGACCAGTCCTACGTTCTCGGCGTGCTCACCCACGAGCAGCTCAAGCATTCCATGTTCCCGCTGGCCGAGACCCCGTCCAAGGCCGAGGTCCGGGCCGAGGCCGAGCGGCGCGGGCTTTCCGTGGCCAACAAGCCGGACAGCCACGATATCTGCTTTATTTCCGACGGCGATACGCGCGGCTGGCTGGCCGAGAAGATCGAGATGGAAACCGGGCAGATCGTGGACCAGACCGGCGAAGTGGTCGGGGAGCACGACGGCGCCAACGCCTTCACCGTGGGCCAGCGCCGCGGCCTGAAGCTGGGCCGACCGGCAGCGGACGGCAAGCCCCGCTTCGTGCTGGAGATCCGACCGAAGGAAAACAAGGTTGTGGTTGGCCCCGAAGCGCTGCTGGCCGTGGACCAGATGCGCGGCATCAAGGTCTCCTGGGCCGGCGTCCCCATCGCCGAGGTCGAGTCGCAGACCGAGTTCGACTGCATGGTGCAGGTACGCGCCCATGGTGACCCGGTTGCAGCCCACGCGCAGGTGCAGCCCGCCGACGACGGCCGGCCGGAGCTGGTGGTAACGCTGGTGGAGCCGATGCGCGGCGTGGCGCCGGGGCAGACCATGGTGCTGTACCAGGGCACCCGCGTGCTGGGACAGGCCACCATCGATTCGGCACGTTCGCTCAGCTGGGACCCGGCACAGGTTTCCTAAGCTATTACGCTGGCCCTATGGCAGCGGTTAACTGGCGTCCGGTCATTTCCTTCATTGTGCTCGCGTATGCGCTCGCGTGGCTGGCGGCGTTGCCGCTGTGGCTTGGCGGCGGACTGCGGGATCCGCTTTTCGGGGTTTATGCGGTACTGATGATGTTCACGCCTGCGGTCGCCGCGCTGATCGTGAGCCGATTCGTGGACCGGCCGGCCTCCATTCCGCGGGAACTCGGACTCGTCCAGGTGCGCCCGGTGGGACGCTTCCTGCTCTACTCGGGCCTGGGACTGGTGGTCCCGGTTGTCCTTGTGATGGGGGCACTGGTCGTCGGGGCCTGGCTGGGCGTTTATCCGGCTGACTTCGAGAACTTCTCCGGATTCGAAGCCGCTCTCCGCGAGCAGACCGAGGCCGTCGGCGCGCCGATGCCGGCCATTCCCATCGGCATCCTGGTGGCCGCTCAGTTCATTAACATCTTCATCGGGACCATCATCAACACGGTGCCGGCGCTTGGCGAAGAGCTCGGCTGGCGAGGCTGGCTGCTGCCGCGGCTGATGCCGCTCGGCGCGCCGGCGGCGATCGTGGTTTCCGGCGTCGTCTGGGGGTTGTGGCATGCCCCGCTGATCCTGCTCGGCTACAACTACCCGGACGGCCCCGGCTGGCTGGGCGTCCTGGCCATGTGCGGCATGTGCATGGTGTTCGGCGGCGTCTTCGCCTGGCTGCGGCTGGGCTCGGATTCGGTCTGGCCGGCCGCGCTGGCCCACGGCGCTCTCAACGCGTCCGCCGGACTGATGTTCGTCTTCGTCATGGCCGGCTCCGGATTCTCCACTTTCCACGCCGGCGTGCTGGGCTGGTCCGGCTGGATCCTGCCGCTGCTGCTGATCATTGGCCTGGGGCTTGCCGGCCAGTTCCGTCCGGCGGCTTCATACAGAGTCCAGAGGACGCAAAGCCCGACGGCGAAACCCTAGACTGGACGCATGACTGAACCACGCTTTGCTGAAGATTTCGATCCGTCGGCCAGCTCCTTGTCCGGAGAGGTTGCCCCTGAGATCATGGCGGAGCTGTTGTCAGTGCGGGGCAGTATCGACAACATCGATGCGACGCTCGTGTACCTCCTGGCGGAGCGGTTCAAGGCGACGCAGCGGGTGGGATATCTCAAAGCACGCTACAAGCTGCCGGCGGCGGACCCGGACCGGGAGGCAGCCCAGATCACCAGACTGCGGCGCCTGGCAGAAGAGGCGCACCTCGACCCGGCTTTTGCCGAAAAATTCCTGAACTTCATCATTTCAGAGGTCATCAGGCATCACCAGGCCATTTCCAACGAACACAACGGCGGTACCAGCCGCGATGCCGAACAGGACGAGTCCGCCGGAGTATGACCAGCCCACGAGAAGCACCTCCGGCGGCGCCGGAGCAAACCGCACTGTCCGTCAGCGCAACCGGGCTGGGCAGCTGGCCGGGCACTGACCCGACGGAGGCGGCACGGACCATCCGCGGCGAGCTGGGGGAGCCGAACCTGCCGCATCTGGTGGAACTGCCCGACCGGGGCATTGGCTCCGACCCGGTGGGCCGTACCGCAGCCATGCTGCTGGAACTGGCCGTAGATCTCCAGCCCCACGGCTGGCGGCTGGTCGACCGTCCGGGGCTGGACCACCGCCGGGCGGCGTCTGCGCTGAGCACCGATGTGAACGTTCTGGCAGACGTTGCCGGGGCAGAAGAGCAACCGGGTTCGCAGTTGAAGCTGCAGTGCCGGGGACCGCTCTCCATGGCGGCCAATCTGTATCTGCACAACGGCGAACGGGCCTTGCTGGACAGCGGCGCGCGACGCGACATCGCCGAGTCCCTGGCCGCCGGCGTCGTCGAACATCTGCAGCGGGTCCGCACGGCGGTGCCCGGCGCGGACATCATCGTCCAGGTGGAAGAGCCCGAGATTGCGCAGGTCCTGGCCGGATCCATTCCGACGGCCAGCGGCTACCGCACCCTCCGGGCCGTTCCTGAACACGAGGTGAGTGCGCAGTGGCGCGAACTGGTGGAGTCGCTGCACGCTGCCGGAGCACGGCAAGTAGTCGTGGCGCTGCCCGGGGCGGATGCCCCGTTCGATCTGGTCCTGGACGGCGGCATGGACGGCGTCGCCGTTCCGCTTGAGGGTTTGACCACCGGCCAGTGGGAGGCGCTGGCAGCAGCGGCCGAAGCGGACAAGGGCATCTGGCTGGGGGCGGTGCAGTCCGGCCGTCCTGTCCAGGAGCCTCCGCGCGTTACCGCCATCGTGGATTCCGTCCTGCGCCCGTGGCGGCAGCTCGGGCTTCCCGTGTCGAGGCTGCCCCAGCTCCGGCTCAGCCCTTCAACAGGACTGGCAGGCCAGTCGCCTGAGGCGGCCCGCCGGATCCTGACGAGGCTGAGCCAAGCCGCGGATGCGCTCAACCAGGTTGTCGCCGAAGGATAGTCAATCGGCCAACTGCTGGCATCCGGCCGGACGGTCTCGCGGTGCGGCCGGTCAGCCCTGGGAGGGCACCAGCTGGTAGGAGAACGATCCTCGGTACTCAAGCACGGTGCCCAATTGGCGTTGCAGCACCTTGGTGCGGATCCGGAAGCGGCCTTCGGAACGGTCCCACCATTGCTCGGTGAAGGCGGCGGCTTCCAGCAGCCGCGGCAGGCCCAGACGGAACCGGCCGGCGCTAAAACTGGTGCGGCGGGAGACCAGCCGCATCCGGCCGTCTGCTCCGGCCGAGCAGACCAGGTCTGTCCGCACCGTGCCGCTGCGACCCAGCACGTCTGTCAATCCGGCCCCGTCCTCCCACACCGTCGTGTCCTGCATGGTGCGCCGGCCGCCGTCGAAATCCATGGTCCGGACGGCGGTCAGGGCGGGCCTGCCGGTTGCATCCAGATGGGCGCGGTTTTCAATGCTGAACGGCACGTCCCGCTGGTATTCGGGGAAGAGCGCATGATCCCGGCCAGCGAGCCGCAGGATCGGACGGAGCGCCGAACGCGGACAGCCGGCGACGTCGAAAACCCCCGTGCCGAGACCAACGGCGGCACCTCCGGCAGCGGCCGGGCCGGTTTCCGCGGCCAGGCTGAAATACTCCTGCAGCTCGGTTTGCAGCAGGGCGAAGTCCGCGCCCATGGCCAGCTGGTAGACCGAAGCCATCCGGATCCCCTAAAGCCGGCCGGCGGCTTTGAGCCGGATATAGGTATCGGCCAGCTGCGGCGGCAGCTGGTGCGGATCGGCGTCCACCACTTCGGCACCCAGCTGCTTGATCTGCTGGGTGATGGCGGCCCGGTCCAGGAGCGCCCGTTCCGCGGCGGCGGCCCGGAAGACATCGGTGGCGGTGCCGCGCTCAGCCCGCAGCTCATCCAGCAGCGGATCCCGGACGGAGGCAACCACCACCACATGCTTGGCGGTCAGCTGCGCCAGCATCGGCAGCAGCGATTCCTCGGCCGAGCCCGAATCCAGCGAGGTCAGCAGCACCACCAGGGAACGGTGGGAAGAGATGTTGTGGACCTGCGCGGGGATCTGGGACCAGTCCGCTTCGATGAGCTCCGGCTCCACCGTGGCCATCGCATTGACCAACTGGTTGAGCAGGTTCCCTTTGGAAGCCGATCTGACCGTTGCGCGGGCCCGGCGGTCGAAGGCGAGGAAATCCACGCGGTCCCCGCCCCGCTCGGCCAGAGCCGCCAGCAGCAGGGACGCTTCGATGCCCGTGTCCAGCCTGGGCTCGTTGTCGATCCTGGCCGCCGCGGTGCGCGAAGTGTCCAGCACGATCACCACTCGGCGGTCCCGTTCCGGACGCCACGTGCGTACGACGACGGCCTGCCGCCTTGCGGTGGCACGCCAGTCGATCGAGCGTACGTCGTCGCCTCGGACGTAGTCGCGCAGGGAATCGAACTCGGTCCCGGCGCCCCGGATCTGGACTGCGGCCTTACCGTCGAGCTCACGCAGCTTGCGCAGTTTCGAGGGCAGATGCCGTTTGGCGTGGAAGGGCGGGAGTACACGCAGCCGGGCAGGGGCCGGAACGGAGAGCTGCCGGGCGGCCAGGCCCAGCGGCCCCAGCGACCGGACGGCCACATGGTGCGCCAGCAGATCGCCGCGGCGCTCGGGACGGAGCCGGACCGCAAGCAACCGCCGCTCGCCCGCAGGGATGCTGATCCGCTGCACCGGGTTTATGGCACCGGCGGAAGGCTGCCAGCCGTCCCGGAGGACCGCTTTCAGCTGGCGCGTCCCATGGTTCGTCACCAGCAGTTCCGCCGTGCATTCTTCCGTCAGGCGGACGCTCGGGGGTATCCGGCGTTCCAGGCCGATCTTCCGCGGCGAGCCGGCCAAACCTAGGTCGGCTGCCAGCACCACGGCCAGAAACAGGCACCACCACAGGGCCGTCTGTCCCGCGGGGAACAGGATCAGCGGGAAAACGCCGGCCAGTGCCAGCAGAATGAAGCGTCCGGTCAGCGCCATTGGAGCCCCATCACGTCAGCGGGGAACCGGAACGGTGGCCAGGATGCTGTGCAGCACATCATCGACCTGGACCCCGTCCATCTGGGCTTCCGGGCGCAGCCCGACGCGGTGCCGCAGGGCCGGCAGGGTCAGGGCCTTCACATCGTCGGGTGTGACGTAGCTGCGGCCGGAGAGCCAGGCCCAGGCTTTGGCCGTGTTGAGCAAGGCGGTAGCGCCGCGCGGCGAAACTCCCAGCTGGAAGCTCGGGGCGGAACGGGTGGCGCGGGTGATGTCGACGATGTAGCCGAGCACCTCCGCGGAGATGCTGACGCGCGCGACGGCGGCCCTGGCCTGCGCCAGGTCCTCGACGGAGGCGACGGGCCGTACGCCGGCGGCCTGCAGATCGCGGGGGTCGAAGCCCATGCTGTGGCGGCGGATGATCTCGATCTCGGCATCGCGGTCCGGTAGGTTCATCGTCATTTTCAGCAGGAAACGGTCAAGCTGGGCCTCAGGCAGCGGATAGGTGCCTTCATACTCGATGGGGTTCTGCGTTGCGGCGACAATGAACGGTTCGGGCAGCTTCCGGGCCACGCCGTCCACTGACACCTGGCGCTCTTCCATCGCCTCGAGGAGGGAAGCCTGGGTCTTCGGCGGCGTCCGGTTGATCTCGTCGGCCAGCAGGATGTTGGTGAAGACCGGACCGTGGCGGAAGGTGAATTCCGCAGTGTGCGCGTCGTAGATGAGCGAGCCGGTTACGTCGCCGGGCATGAGGTCCGGGGTGAACTGCACGCGCTTGGTATCCAGGCTCAGCGCGGCGGACAAGGTGCGGATCAACAGTGTCTTGGCCACGCCTGGAACGCCCTCCAGCAGCACGTGGCCATGGGAGAGCAGGGCGATGAGGAGCCCGGTGACCGTGGCGTCCTGGCCGACCACCGCCTTGGCTACCTCGCTGCGCACATCCAGCAGCGCCTGGCGGAGGCGGTCGTCGGAGGTCCCCGGGCCAGCCGGATCGGGATGGGACGCGGCCGGTCCATCTGCCGAGGCGGATCGCTGCGCCGCGGTGCCCGCCATGGAACCGGGGGCGTGCTGCGGATAATCGCTCATTGGTCCAGGATCTCTTTCTCTAGGGATTGCAGGTTCTGTGCCCAGTCCACCAGCTGGGATTCGCTTTCGGGAATGTACGTCCGCAGCAACCGGTCCAGCTCGACGACGGGCCGGTTGCTGTGCCGGGCTACGGCATCGACGACGGCGGACGCACTGATGCCCGCCCCTAGGCGCAGCTTCACAGCCAGCCGGGTCAGGGTTGCCGCGCGCAGGTTGGCGGCTGCGCGCCGGATGGACTTGGAGTCCTGGTACAGCCGGGCGCGGCCGGCGGCGGTTTCCGCGGCGGGTACGACGACGGGAAGCGGCTCCTGGACCAGCTTGCCCAGGCGCCGTCCTTTCCACAGCATGGCCAGCACCCCCACGGCCAGCAGCCACAATGTGACGGGGGCGACCCAGGCCGGCAACAGCGCCAGCGGGCTTTGCGGCTCCTCCGGTACGGCGAGGTCCGACAGCGATGGCCGGTACCAGACGAGCCGGTCGGCGCTGCCCAGGGTGTTCAGGGCCAGGGCGGCATTGCCCCGCTCGACAATCTCCTCATTGCTCAGGACATGGCCGGCGCCAAGCACTATTGTTCCGCCGTCCGCCGAAGTGACATAGGAAGCTGCCGGCTCGGCCCCGGTCTCGAACGTGAAGCACATGACCGGGCCGCGGTAGCCCAGGCCGCCGCGGCTGATGCTCCCGGCAGGCTGCGTCCCGGAATCCTGTCCGTCCGGCGCCGTGCCCGCGCCGTCGTCGTTGGTCAGGCACTCCGCGGCCAACGGGCCGCCATCCTCCGGAACACGTCCGGCGGCACTGATCTCCGGCGCCAGTTCCTGCAGGTGCTGGAAGCCGGGCCGGACCAGGACCGTGCGGCCTCCATGGTCGGCCAGCCGGGTCAGCTGCTCCGGTTCCAAGTAGTTGTTGGCGTCGTGGAACAGCAATGTCCCGCCATCCTCCAACGCGCCCAGCGTCTCGTCGAGCGAATCCATGGCAATCACCTCAACGCCTTGCTGCCGCAGTACTTCGGCCACCGCCATGGCGCCATTGGGGGCAGGGTTGGCGGGGGAAAGGTCCTCGCGGTCGGCCGCAGGTGAGCGCAACAGCTGGACGAGGACGGCAGCGATCAGCAGCACGCCCAGCAGCAGCCAGAAACCCCACCGGCGCAGCCGCTGCTTCGCCACCGACCACGCTGTCTGCTCCTCGCCGCTGCCGTCAACGGTGTCTGCCGATACGCGCGCGGCCGTTGCTTGGCTCATCGCGGCACCGCCAGATCCGACGGTGCGCCCGGGCCGAACACCGGGCTGGTTCCTGTGAGGGCGTTGCCCAGGCCGAGCACCGTGTTGTAGTCCTGCTCCGATGCCGGGACGTTGCCATAGCGCACGCCGTCGAACAGGGCGGCGCTGCGCCGGACTTCGGCAGCGTGCCGGGGGAAAGCCGGCGCGATGCTGGCAGCGGCTTCGTCGGCCGTCTGGCCGGGCTGGGGCTGCAGGATGACGCGTTCCTCCATTGCCCGGACCAGCCCGCGGAATTCCTCAGCGACGGCCGTGTTCCACTCCTGGCTGGCCGCGGCAGCGGCTGCCCGCCGGCGGTGTTCGGCGGCAGTGAGCTGGACGGCGTCGTCGAAGACCTCGGCCGCGGCGCGCTTGCGGGCGTTCAGCCGCGGGCGGACCAACCAGATGGCTGCGCCGATGACCAGGACTGCCGCCAGGACGATCAGTGCCGTCCCCAAGTTCGGGCTCACTCCCTCCAGGGATTCGATGAGATCGGTAAACCAATCGGAGATCGCCGTTAGTATCCGGTCGAGCAGTCCCGGCTTAGCCTCCTGGTACGGTTCCTTGGCCAGCTCACGGATGAGCAGTTCGCGCGCTTCGTCTTCTCCGGGCGACACCGGAGGAACGGCGGCAGGAACCGGAGGCAGCGCGAAAACCGGCGGAACGGCCGAATAGCCGGCGATCACGGCGCTCCGGGACTGCCCGGATACCCGGACGGGCCGGGTTGGCCCGGTTGGTTTGCCGGACCCGAATGACCCGAATGACCCGAATGACCAGCCGGGCCCGAGGGGCCGAACGGTCCGGAGGCATCGAAGCTTGCGGCATTTCCGGCGACGGAACCGAGGCCCGGGATGGTCCGGGTTTCGCGTCCCGCGGCCTGCTCATGTTCGCGGAGCAGGACAACGTCGAACCCCTCGCGACGGATCCGCAGGTCGGTGTAGACCAGGGCGATGACCGCGGCCTGGAAGGCGTAGCCGATCGCGGAGAACAGGGAGGAAACCAGCATGGACACCAGCGTCAGGGGGCCCATCGCGGTGAGCATGGCTTCCGGATCGGACGGGTCTCCCATGGCCGGGCCGGCAAGGCCGATCAGAAAGGAGATCGGCATGCTGATGACCGAGGTGATGACGCCGACAATGATGGTGCACAGCAGCACGATGCCGAAGGTCCGCCACCAGCTGCGGTTAGTCAGCTGCCAGGACCGGACGAAAGCGCCGATGATGCCCTTGCGCTCCATAACGACGACGGCGGGAGCCAGCATCAGCTTGACGCCGATCCAGATACTCAGGAACGTCAGCGCCAGAATGATCCCGACGATGATCCATACCGAGGTGGCTCCGAGCTGGTCGGCGAGGAAGAACGAGCCGGCAATGACGGCTACCAGCGCCGCCACGGTCAGGACCAGGTACAACAGGCCCATGCCGATGAGAGCCCAGATCCGTCCTCGCGCCAGTGACCACATCAGGCCGAAGCTCGTTTTCTGGTTGACGGTAGCGCGGGCCGTCGGAATGGCCAGCAGGCCTTGCAGCAGCAGGATTCCGACGCTGGAGAGCAGCCCCAGCACCAACGAGGAGGTCGCCAGGGACAGCACCAGCGCGATGGCTGATTCGTCCGATAGCTCTTCATTGGTCATGACCTGGAGCCCGCCCAGCAGGGAAATGATCAGGCTGCCGGCCATCCAGGCCAGGACGCTGATGCCGATCTGGAACAGGACGGCCGTGCCGAAGACAGCGGCCGCGTTCTTGCGGGCCGCCTGGAAGGCGCCGTCCAGGATCTCGCCCACGCCGAGGGGGCGCAGCGGAATGACGCCTGGCTTCGGCGGAGCAACGTAGCCGTTGTAGCCGCCATACGGATTCGGCGGAGTCTGCCAGCCGGCCGGCTGCCCGTAAGGCGGACTGCCCGCACCGTAAGGACTCTGCTGGCCCCACTGTGGCTGCTGGCCCCACTGCGGTTGCTGGCCCCACTCCGGCCGGCCGGGCTGGCCCTGTCCCCAGGAGCCGGGCTGCTGGGGCTGACCGGGAGCCGGCTGCTCCGGCTGCTGCGCGGCGCCGTCTGATCCCTGAGCCATGGAGTTCCCCTTGTTGATCGTTGAGCACCCGGAACGCCCGGCGAGAGCCGAGGTGCCGCCGTCGTGGCGTGTCGGCCGGCAGGCTTACCGGCCGTATGAAGTGCTAGCCTCACAACAGCCTATAGTTTCCGTCTCCCAACTTCACTCAGCACTCGGCCGAAGGGTCACCGGGAGGGAACATAGCGCTGTACTGCACTGTGGCCAACGCGACATTGCAAGGGCCAATAGGGGAATATGGAGATATGAAGGCACGCATACTTGTCGTAGACGATGATGAGGCTTTGTCCGAAATGATCGGCATTGTCCTGCGCAATGACGGATTCGATCCGGTGTTCTGCGCGGACGGCAGCCAGGCGGTGGAGGTTTTCCGCAGCTCCAAGCCGGACCTTGTGCTCCTGGACCTCATGCTGCCCGGTATGGACGGCATTGAAGTCTGCCGGCTGATCCGCGGCGAGTCCGACGTGCCTATTGTCATGCTGACGGCAAAGTCCGATACGTCGGATGTGGTCCGGGGCCTGGAATCCGGTGCCGACGACTATGTGCCCAAGCCCTTCAAGCCTGCCGAACTCGTGGCCCGGGTGCGTGCCCGCCTGCGGCCCGGAGACCAACGTGCGCCGGAAACCCTGCGGATTGCCGACGTCGTTATTGATGTGGCAGGTCATGTGGTGCACCGCGGCGACGAGAAGATCTCGCTGACGCCGCTGGAATTCGACCTGCTGGTTGCGCTGGCCCGTAAACCGTGGCAGGTATTTACCCGCGAACTTCTCCTGGAACAGGTCTGGGGCTACCGCCATGCCGCAGACACCCGGTTGGTCAACGTCCATGTCCAGCGGCTGCGTTCCAAGATCGAACGGGATCCGGAAGCGCCCGAGGTGGTCCTGACCGTCCGCGGCGTGGGATACAAGGCTGGCCAAGGTTAGTTGAATCCCGCGCTCACGCTGTGGTTTTCGAGGCTGAAGGCGGCAGCCGCCCCGTTCTGGCGCGCCGTTCTGGCCGGCCGCGACAAGATAGCGGCCAGGTGGCGGCGCTCGCTGCAGTTCCGTACGGTAACGGCAACCGTCCTGCTGACCGCATTTGCCTTTCTTGGCGTGGGCGCATTCCTCTCCAGCCAGATTGCCTCGGGGCTGTACCAGGACCGGCTGCAGCAGGCGGAGGCGGAGTCCCGGCAGGAACTGAACCGGGTCAAGAGGATTTTCGAAGGCTCCGCGGCCAGCGACCGGGCCACAGTCACCAGCATGGTGGCGGACACCCTGAAGCTGCTCGAGGGCACCGGCGGGGGCACGCCGCGCTATTATCTGCTGACTCCCATGAAGGACGCGCAGAACCTCTACGTCGCCAGCCGGTCAAACACCAGCATTACCGCGAGCATCATCCCTGAAGGGCTCAGCCAGGCGGTCGCCAGCGGGACCGGCCAGTACCGCCAGCCCATGGCCCTGCCCCGGGGAGACCATGATGTGCCCGCCATCGCGTTCGGCACACAGGTGTCGCTGCCGCCTGGCAACACCTACGCGCTCTATCTGATCTACGACCTGTCAGCGGTCCAGCAGACCCTGGACTTCATCCACGGCATCCTCTGGATCGGCGGAGGCCTGCTGCTGATACTCACCGGCGGGATCGTCTGGCTGCTGACGCGCGCCGTGGTGCATCCCGTGAGCCAAACCGCCATCGCGGCCGAGAAGTTGGCGGCGGGTCAACTGCAGGAACGGGTGGAGGTCCGTGGCGAGGACGAACTGGCGCGGCTCGGCGAGTCCTTCAACCGGATGGCGGCCAGCCTGCAGGAACAGATCACCCAGCTCGCCACGCTGTCGGAGATGCAGCAGCGGTTCGTTTCCGATGTCTCCCACGAACTGCGCACCCCGTTGACTACGGTGCGGATGGCAGCCGAGGTCCTCTACGATGCCCGTTCGGACTTCGATGCGATCAATTCCCGATCTGCCGAACTGCTCTATCACCAGGTGGAGCGGTTCCAGGCGCTCCTGGCTGACCTGCTGGAGATCTCCCGTTTCGATGCCGGCGTGGCGGTGCTGGAAGCAGAGCCAACCGAAATTTTCGACGTCGTCCGCCATGCCATGGAGGGTGCGCAGCCGTTGGCGGAGAACTCCGGGTCGAAACTTGAGCTGGTGTCCGCCGAAACCAGTTGCGTGGTGGAGATGGATCCGCGCCGCATCGACCGGATCCTGCGTAACCTCATCGTCAACGCTCTGGAGCACGGCGAGGGGCAGCCGGTGGAAGTGATTGTTGCTTCCTCCGAGGAAGCGGTTGCCGTTGAAGTGCGCGACCACGGCATAGGCATGACGCCCCTGGAAGCATCCCGGGTTTTCGACAGGTTCTGGCGGGCGGATCCGGCCCGGGCACGGACCACCGGCGGCAGCGGGCTCGGGCTGTCCATCGCGACCGAGGACGCCAGGCTGCATGGCGGCTGGCTGCAGGCCTGGGGTCAACCAGGAAAGGGATCCTGCTTCCGGCTGACTTTGCCGCGGCGGCGGGACACGGTGCTGACGCGGTCTCCGCTGCCGCTGCCGCCCGCCGAGGCCCACGGCGGGCCCGCGGAAATCTCCGCGCCGGAACGGCAGGATGTGCAGGTCACGATGGAGGGGGAACACCATGCAACGGACGTTGGGTGAGCGCAAAGGCGGGCCGGGCCCACTGCTGCGCGCCGCCGTCGTACTTCTTGCCGCCCTGATCATGCTCAGCGCCTGCTCCTCCATTCCCATGTCGGGCCCGGTGGGAACCAGCCAAGGCGAAGAGCCCCAGACCGAGGCGGCCGAGTACACATTCAATCCGCCGGGACCTGTCCCGGGCGCGGATCCCAAAGCCATTGTCGACGGCTTCCTGCTCGCGGGAACCGCGGCCCAAGACGATTACCGCACGGCGCGTGAATTCCTCGCACCGTCGCTCGCGGGCGAATGGCAGCCGGTGGAGCGCACTGTTGTCTACCGGAATTCGGTGAACATCGTGGGCTCACCTACGGACACCGAATTCGTTGTGCAGCTCGAAGTCGCCTCGGTCATCGACGAACACGGGATCCGCGAGCCGGCGGAGGAAGGCGCCACGGAGTCAGTGCCGGTGGTGCTGACCGATGTGGACGGCGAATGGCGGATCGCCGAGATTCCGGATGGCACCATGGTTTCCAACGTCGACTTCCAGACGCTGTTCTCCGCCTACAACCTCTATTTCTACGACGCCACGTACACCTATGCCGTACCCGATGTACGTTGGTACGCCAGCCGCCAGGGGGTATCGGCGGCGATAGTCTCCGCGCTCCTGGAAGGGCCGGCCCCGTACCTCAGCGGCGCGGTGATCAGTGCCTTCCCCGAGGGTTCCACGCTGGTCAGGCGCTCGGTGCCGGTGGAAAGCGGGGCGGCCACGGTTGACCTCTCGGCCGAAGTCCTGACCGGCACCACTTTCCTGCGCCGACAGCAGATGCAGCAGCAGCTGGAGCTGACGCTGGGCGGGTTGAACACGGTCAGCACAGTGCACATGACCGTGGACCAGCGGGAGGTTGATCTGGGTCCGTCCCCGGATCCTGCCTTCCAAGCCGCCGTGACCAATCCCGCGGTCGGCAGTCTCCAGATCGGGGTGCTGGACAACGAACTGACTTTCTACGAAGGCTCGCGTCCGGTCGAGCCGCAGAACCTGCCCGCTGTCTCGGAACTCGATCCCCGTGATCCGGCCATGTCGTTGGACCAGGAGCACTTCGGGTTCCTGAACGCGGAGCGCAACCGTATGTACGTTATTGGCCCGGACAGGACAGCGCATCAGGCAGTGGCCGGAACGAAGCTGACCGCCCCCAGCGTCGATCCGTTCGGCTGGACCTGGACTGCGGCCGGCGACCAGAGTGGTGCGGTCTACGCCATCGCCCCTGATGAGGAGCGGACGCGGGTCGACATCACCGCGCAATGGTTCTCGGAGCGGACCATCGAGGAACTGCGGATCTCGCGGGAAGGCGCCCGCGCCCTGGTCATCGCCCGTGAAGGAGACGAGACCAAGGTCTACGTTGCCGGCGTGGTCCGGGACCAGGACGGACAGCCGCGCAGCATCAGCACGCCGATCGAGTTGGATGCTTCCGTTCCCGCGGATTCAGGGGTGTGGGCCAACGAATCAACGGTGATCGTCATGCAGTCATCGGCGGACGAACCGGTGGAAACGGAAATATTAAGGCTCGACGGCGGCTCGCAGCGGATGGCGCCACTCACCGGAATGCTGGACATCAGTGCCGGCAACGGAGACCAGGACGTTTATGCCCAGACGGAGGAAGCGCTGTATATCCGGGTCGGCAACAGCTGGGCGCCACAGCCACCGCCGCTGGTGATCGATCCGTCATTCCCGGGATAACCGGACGGACAGCCCCATAAGGGTGCCCGTTCGGCAGGGGTGGCTCGTTGTCCACAGGCGGCGCACAGGCATTGCCTGGCCATCAATGATGCTTGAGGGTGGAAAGCATGTGGTTCCCCGCTGCCCTGTTTGATGCTGTGTACTTCCACGCCGCGGTGCAGCGGGTGCTGCGGTGGACCGCAGAGTTCGGCCACCTTGTGCTGCCTACCGATTGCGTTAGCTGCGGGGCCGAGGACCACACACTGTGTCCGGCCTGCCGGAGCAGGCTGCGTAGGGCGACCGTGCGGCCCTACCGCGCCGAGGACGGCGCCGAGTCGTTGCCCTTCGTCGGGACGGACGTGGCCGAGGTTCTCCCGGTTATGGCTGCGGGCCGTTACCGGCACGAGCTGTCCCAGGCGATCCTGGCCTACAAAAACCAAGGCCGGACGGACCTTGTGCACGCGCTGGCGCCTGCGCTCGCAGCCGCTGTCCACGCCGCGGCGCACATCGACGGCGGCCATCCAGGGGTTTTTCTGGTGCCCGTGCCCTCCCGCTCCAGTTCGCGCAGACGGCGCGGCTACGACCCGCTGGACTTGCTGCTGCGCCGACTGGAACGGCAGAAACTCCTGCCGCCTGAATTGTCCGTGCTGCGCGCGGCCTGTATCCGATCCGGTATAGCCGGATTGGCGAAAGGTATCCTGCCGGCAGCTTCGCAGAAGTCGCTGGGCAAATCCGGCCGGCGGAGCAACGTCTCCTCATCCATGCGGATCAAGCGGCGCTACACCGCGTCCCTGCAGAACCGACACTGCATTTTGGTCGATGACGTGCTCACAACCGGATCGACCCTAGCCGAGTTGACGAGGGCCCTGCGCGAGGCGGGCGCAGTAGTCGATGCTGGCGTGGTTGTGGCTGCGACAACCGCGCCCTCCGGAACCGCCTGAAGCATCGCGACACAAACCGGAATCAGCCGCAGGCGTAATGGCGCGGATCCGCGCAGATACAGGGCGGAAGCCAACAATGTGGGACGTTTTAGGAAAAATCCGCGGGGGAGGGGGTGAATAAAGGATGACGTTGCCTTAACGTGAAGTATGGGCTCCGCAAAAAGGGACGAGGGCCCGTCTTCAGCGACTGGGAGGAGAAATTTTCTTCAGTCGCTGTTGTGTCATCTAAAGCAGTTATGGAGGGCACCATGGAATTCAATATCAACGGCCGCAACCTCTCGGTCTCCGA
Source organism: Arthrobacter sp. Soil_C_60 (assembly GCF_057656375.1). Lineage (NCBI taxonomy): Bacteria > Bacillati > Actinomycetota > Actinomycetes > Micrococcales > Micrococcaceae > Arthrobacter > Arthrobacter sp. Soil_C_60. The sequence continues at coordinate 510,514 of NZ_JBDGKM010000001.1, forward strand.
CCGGTTCCGGGAATACGCCGAAGAGAAGATCTCCAAAATAGAGCAGCTGGGCGACAAGGTTCAGCGGCTGGATGCCAAGATTACGAAGGAAATAAACGCTCGTCAGGCGGACAGCTCCATGACCGTCGAGCTCACAGTACTAGGCCGCGGCCCCGTTGTTCGTGCGGAAGCCACCGCAGCTGACAAATTTGCCGCCTTCGACCTGGCCTACGGCAAGCTCATGGAACGCCTTCGCCGGGCCCGTGACCGCCGCAAGGTCCACCACGGACGCCACAACCCCAAGGGCGTCCATGAAGCTACCGCGTCGCTCGAACCTGCAAGCACCACCAAGCCGCTGCATGTCGAGACATCGGAGGCCAGCCTGAACGGCTCCACTCCGTCAGCGCAAACTACGGACGAATATGAAATAGAGAATGACATTCCGGCCGGCGATTCCCCGGTCCTGATCCGCCGGAAGGTCTTTCCGGCCCCGCCGATGACGCTCGACGACGCTGTCGACAACATGGAACTCGTCGGGCACGACTTTTACTTGTTCATCGATTCGGCAACGAACTCCCCGAGTGTTGTCTACCGGCGCCGCGGCTGGACCTATGGTGTGATTTCGCTGGACGCCGATTGCAAAGAGGAATCCACCGCGAAGGAAGAGCTTCTGGCGTACCGCGCAGCAGAAGGAGCAAACGCTTAAAACCTCAAGGCAAGCGCAATCCAGTGCCTAGGATAGGTGGATGGCTGCACCCCTAAGTCTCCGCCAGGCCCGGCGCATCGCGCTCGCTGCACAGTCCCTCCACAGGGAGCGGCCCACCGGTCTTGTTTCGGCAAGAGCGGTGGGCCGTACCTTCGACCGGCTGCAACTGTTGCAGATCGATTCGGTGAACGTGCTGACCCGGGCCCATTACCTGCCGTTGTTTTCCCGTCTGGGTAATTACGACGTCGAAATCCTGCATCGCTTTGCGGGCAAGGCTCCGAGACGCATGGTTGAGTACTGGGCGCACGAAGCCAGCTACATCCGGCCGGACCACTTCAACGACCTGCGCGTGTGGCAGAAACGAAAATGGGTGGGCGCGTCTGCGATGGACCCGGATACCCGGGATGACTTGTCGGAGCGGATCATACAGGCTCTCGCTTCGTCGCGTCCCTTGAGCGCCCGGGCCGTTGCCGAACGGATTGGTCATGCCGAAACCCGTTCCACGGCCCAATGGGGGTGGAACTGGAACGCGGCCAAACGCGTGCTTGAAGACCTGTTTGAACGCGGTGACGTCAGCGCTGCTGGCCGGAACGCACAGTTCGAGCGGCTCTACGCTTTGACCGGGAAAGTGATGCCGAAGGGCGTCGATCCCTCGGAGCGACCCGAGAAACACGACGCGATGGTTCGGTTGATAGATGCCGCCGCGACAGCCCACGGCATCGGTACGCTGAAATGTTTCGCCGATTATTTCCGGATTCCGGTTCAGCCGGCCGCGGCGGCCCTGCAGCAGCTCCTGGCCGAAGGCAGAGTGGAAGAAGTAGCTGTCGACGGATGGCAGGGACCGCACTATCTGCACACCGAGGCGCTCCGGCCTCGTACGGCGAGAGGCCGCGCATTGCTCGGACCTTTCGATTCGCTGGTCTTCGAGCGGCGCCGGCTGGAACGCCTTTTCCACTTCCATTACCGGATCGAAATCTATACCCCTGCCGCGCAGCGGCGCTACGGGTACTACGTCCTGCCGTTCCTGCTGCGGGAGTCCTTGTGTGCCAGGGTGGACCTCAAGGCAGACCGGTCGGCCGGCCTGCTCCTGGTCAAGGGGGCCTTCGGCGAGGCCGATGCACCCGCGGATACCGCCGTAGAACTTGCTGCCGAACTGGAGCTGATGTCGCGCTGGCTTGGTCTGGATGGCGTCCGGGTGGAGGACCGCGGGGACTTGGCTGGGCCGCTTAAAACTTTGCTGTCAGGGCAGCGCCGAAGGTCACTTGTCCGCCCTGCGGGAACCAAAGCAGAGGTTGATACGTCTCTCCCGTAGACTGATGAAGCCAGAATTCTGTGCAAACGACTGGGAGCAAAGCAGTGCCATCGATTCTCGAGCGAGTCCTAAGAACCGGCGACAAAAAGACGCTGAAGAGGCTTCGCAACTATGCTGACGCGATCAACATTCTCGAAGAGGACTTCAAAGCCCTCTCGGATGCTGAGCTTCGCGGCGAGACTGACACTTTAAAGCAGCGCTACCAGGACGGCGAGCATCTCGATGATCTCTTGCCCGAAGCGTTTGCCGCCGTTAGGGAAGCGTCCAGCCGTACACTCGGCCTGCGCCATTTCGATGTCCAGCTTATGGGCGGCGCTGCGCTTCATCTGGGCAATATCGCCGAGATGAAAACCGGTGAAGGCAAGACCTTGGTTGCGACAGCTCCTGCCTATCTGAATGCCTTGACCGGCCAGGGCGTCCACGTCATCACGGTCAACGACTATTTGGCCGAATACCAGTCCGACCTGATGGGCCGAGTCTATCGGTTCCTCGGTCTGACCAGCGGCTGCATCCTGTCCAACCAGAACCCGTCAGTTCGCCGCGAACAGTACAACGCCGACATCACCTATGGAACCAATAACGAGTTCGGCTTCGACTACCTCCGCGACAACATGGCCTGGAGCAAGGACGAACTGGTCCAGCGCGGGCACCATTTCGCCGTCGTTGACGAAGTGGACTCGATCCTGATCGATGAGGCCCGTACTCCGCTGATCATTTCCGGGCAGGCTTCGGGGGACGTGAACCGCTGGTATACAGAGTTCGCCCGCGTGGTGAAGCGGCTGAACGTTGAGGACGACTACGAAGTCGATGAAAAGAAGCGCACGGTAGGCGTGCTGGAATCCGGCATCGAAAAGGTCGAGGACTACCTCGGCATCGACAACCTCTATGAGTCGGCCAACACTCCGCTGATCGGATTCCTGAACAACGCCATCAAGGCCAAGGAACTGTTCAAGCGCGACAAGGATTACGTCATCCTCAACGGCGAAGTCCTCATTGTCGACGAACACACGGGCCGAATTCTCGCCGGCCGGCGCTATAACGAGGGTATGCACCAGGCCATAGAGGCCAAAGAGGGTGTGGAGATCAAAGCCGAGAACCAGACGATGGCCACGGTCACGCTGCAGAATTACTTCCGGCTCTACGACAAGCTGTCGGGCATGACGGGTACGGCCGAAACCGAGGCCGCCGAATTCATGAGCACCTACAAGCTCGGCGTCGTTCCCATTCCCACCAACAAGCCGATGGCCCGCGCTGATCAGCCGGATCTGATCTACAAGAACGAACTGGCCAAGTTTGACGCCGTCGTCAAGGACATTGCAGAGCGCCATGAAAAGGGGCAGCCGGTACTCGTCGGCACCACGAGCGTCGAAAAGAGCGAGTACCTGTCTAAGCAGTTGGCGAAGCAGGGGGTACGCCACGAGGTGCTGAACGCCAAGAACCATGCGCGTGAAGCTGCCATTGTGGCCCAGGCCGGGCGCAAGGGTGCGGTCACGGTAGCGACGAACATGGCCGGCCGCGGCACGGACATCATGCTTGGCGGCAACGCGGAATTCAACGCCGTGGCCGAAATGGAGAAGCGCGGGCTCGATCCCGCGGAAAACCCCGAAGAGTACGAAGCGGCCTGGCCAGCGGCGTTTGAAGCGGCGCAGAAGGCCGTGAAGGCGGAACACGACGAGGTCAAGGAGCTAGGCGGGCTCTACGTGCTCGGTACCGAGCGCCATGAATCGCGCCGGATCGATAACCAGTTGCGTGGACGTTCCGGCCGCCAGGGCGATCCCGGCGAGTCGCGCTTCTACCTCTCACTAACGGATGACCTGATGCGGCTGTTCAACTCCGGTGCAGCCGAACGCATTATGAACTCATCCCGTATGCCTGACGACGTTGCCCTGGAATCCAAGATGGTGTCCAAGGCAATCGAAAATGCCCAGGGCCAGGTCGAGGGACGCAACGCCGAACAACGCAAGAACGTATTGAAGTACGACGACGTGTTGAACCGCCAGCGCGAGGCGATCTACGGCGACAGGCGCCGCATTCTCGAAGGCGATGACCTGCATGAGAAGGTCGCTTTCTTCCTCGAAGACGTCATCACGGCCATGGTGGATGAGGCGACGCAGGAAGGTCACGGCGACGACTGGGACTACGAGCAGCTTTGGACGAACCTCAAGCAGCTGTACCCGATCCAGCTAACCATCGACGAAGTGGTCGAGGAGGCTGGCGGCAAGCCAAAAATCACGGCGGACTTCCTCCGTGAAGAAATCGTTTCGGATGCCAAGGTTGCTTACGCTCAGCGTGAAGAGGCTCTTGGAGCCGCAACCATGCGCGAGCTGGAGCGCCGGGTCGTGCTGTCGGTGATCGGCAGGAAGTGGCAGGAACACCTCTATGAGATGGACTATCTCAAGGAAGGTATCGGCCTGCGTGCGATGGCACAGCGCGATCCTCTGGTGGAATACCAGCGTGAGGGTTTCATCATGTTCCAGGCGATGATGGAAGCCATCCGCGAAGAGAGCATTGGGTATCTGTTCAACCTTGAAGTCAAGGTCAAAGAACCTGCTCCGACAGGTCTTCCCGGTGTAACGGATGGCCGCAGCGCAGTTCGGGCACCGGAGATAACCGCGGCAGGTCTGGAGGCACCTCAGCGGCCGGCGTCGCTGCAGTTCACGGCTCCGACCGTTACCGGCGAAGCAGTGACCCGTGTCGAGCGGCAGAACTCGGGCAAGCCAGGGAATCAGGCTGAAGCTTCCGACGGCGCGAAGGCGGCAAAGGACGCCAAACGTCGCCGGAAGTAAACCGCTCCCGACCTGTTGTCACCCTATTTCCAACGCCGCGACCTTCCAGAGTCCGCGCCTGAATTCAAGGCGCAGCGCCACGGCGCGGACTCTGGATGCTTCAGCGATCACCAGGGATGCTTCATAGGCGCTGTCCGAGACCTGGCACACGCGGGAGGAACGGATGGTAGCACTGCGGTGGAGCCGTAGGACCGTTTGTCCAGCAGCAGCTCGGCGGTTCTGCCGTTCCCTGACCAAGCCTGCGCGCCGGGCGACCTTTTCGTAGCAGACGGGATCAAGCCAGCGAGCCAGCTGCTGGACGGGGCGAGTGCCACCGATCGCTTCCATCGCGGCCTGAGCCACGGATCTCGCGGTAGCAGTTACCTGCCGCAGTTCCTGGGCGTCCATCCCGTGGGTTTGCTCTGCTACCGGCCCGCCTGGCGCCCGATCCGTTGCCTGGGCAGCGGGCTGCGAAGGAGTGCGTGGCTGGAGCCGGATAACGGGTGCGAAGTAATCCTCCGGATCCGGCGACCTGACTGGCCGGACCGTGAGTGGCCGGGGTGCTCCGCTGGCAGGCGCAAGCGCCTGTACCTCGGTTAGCTCCCGGTCCGCGTGTTCCGGCTTATCCTGCCGCATAGGGGTGACGTTGTTCATGGCATGGCCTTTCCTCATCTGACGGTGCGATTGCGAGTTCAACGGTTTGTGGGCGCTAGAAGGATTTGTCCGGGCAGAAGTACGGCAGGATCCGGTCCGATGACATCCTTATTGGCGGTGTACCATTTTGGCCAATGGGCCGCTATCTCAGTGTCGGTGGCAAGCTTGCCCAGATCCTTGGCAGCGATTTCCCACAGCGTGTCTCCGACTCCCACGGTCACAGCCCGGCCTTCCTCGTTCGTCTGGCTGATCGGCCTGGCGATCAGACCCGGTGACGCTGGCGGCGCAGCCGGCTTCCACCAAGGGCTGACCGAATGGGATTCACCTGATGAGGCCGGGGCCATCCGGAAGTACGGGGAAACTGCACTGCTCTGGAGCGACGCTGACTGGGATACGTTGTCCGTCCCGGGTACTGAGGTCGCGGCATTGGCCAGCACTGGTGCGGTTAGGAGATTGAGTCCAATAACGGCAGTGGCGAGCCGTTTCATGAATGCGGGGCTACAGGCAAAGGACGCAGCCGCGAGCTTGGTATGTCCGGCACGCTGAAGTACGGCACCGACGACAGCGCAGACGATGCCAACCAGCCACCAAGCGACAATCGCCAAGCCAACCAGAGCCGCGCTGGAAGCTAGTAATTCCGAGTATGTGTGCAAGAGCAAGGGACGCCATGTTCCCTCGTCGTCGAAGCTGATGCGGCTTCCTGCCCACAGCAGTGCTGCCCCGCAGAGCGGAATCATCACGGTGACGACTGTGTCCGTTCCTGTCTTCTTCATGTCACGCTCCACGCAAAGAATGTTCTGTTTGACATCATTTGATGCGGTTTGATGTGTATGAGTTGGCTGTGACTCTTGATGATGGCATCAGCGTGCGGCGGTGTAAACCCCTTTGGCGCAGTTTGACCCACTTTGATGCTGCTTCTAGGCTGGAGCAGTGCGATGGGACTCGTTGTTTGCGGACATGGAAGCGCAACTGCATGCCGCTGGCCAGCGGGGGCTTGAATCCGAAGCCAACGAGCTTGCGCGGCTGAACCACGCCGAGACGTCGCTCGGGGACCGGTTACGCGGGCAAATCGGTTCGGGGATCCGGCTGACAGTATCCGGAGGACTGCAGTTCACCGGGGCCTTGGCACACGTTGGGTCCAGCTGGCTGGTCCTTAACGAACGGGCCAGGAGCGTTCTCGTTCCGCTGCCGGCAATCCAGTTACTGGAAGGGCTAAGCCGTAGCTCGTCAGTTGAGAAGTCGTCTGTGGCGAAGCGGCTCGGTATGGGCTCCGCGCTGCGCGCGCTGGCACGGGACCGAGCCGACGTGGTACTTCATCTGGCATCGGGCTCAGCCAGCAGGACTGTCAATGGCATGATCGACCGCGTCGGCAGCGATTTTTTGGAGCTTGCAGCTGTTCCTTCAGGCGAGGCGCGGAGAGCCAGTAACGTGCGGACTGTGTATGCCGTCCCATTTACTGCGATTGGGGCCCTTGCCTCAGTCCGCGCAGGGGATTGAAACGACCCCGCCGGATTCAAAGCGCTTGATTCCACGCCCGCTGAGCGGGAAGGCATAGACCTAGTTGTTCTTTCCTGATCTGGCTTCTTCGACCAGACGACGAGTCTCGGCGTACTTATTGTCGATGTACTGGTCCAGCATCAGCTGTTCCACACGCCACTGGCCGCGGCCGCCAATCTGGATCGCCGGCAACTCACCGCTGCGCACTAGTGCGTAGGCCTGGGAAGATGATATCTGCAGTATTTCGGCGACATCGGTCAAAGTCAGAAACCGCGGCATCAGGTCCTCCTCGACAGCAATTGTTGTACAGGGGTCAAGTTCATTATGACATCGGTTGATGTTGTTTGACGCGATCCGGCTCTCGATGCTGTGGACTGATGCAAAATGACACTTTGTTATCCACAATTCGCGGCATCAGCAACCTGAAGGTTTGTTTTTCAAGCGGTCTCCATAAGAATGGTCGGAGCCCGCGATGTCAGCCGAATGTCTCAGCAGATCAGAGGATTTGTCTTCGGTGCATTTGCTAATCCAACAGGGGAGTACCTTGAGCGCTGTTACCGACCTTGCTGCTCCCGCAGCACGATTGAAGAAGCCATCGTGGAAGGACCCCCGGCTGCTCATCGGTATCCTGCTGGTTCTGGTTTCAGTTGCCTCCGTGACGGCGTTGCTGGGGAACGCGGACAAGACGGTTGAAATGTTCGCGGCCAGGGACGACATCAGTGTCGGCCAGAAAATAACTTCGGACGAATTTTCCATCGTGAACGTCAGACTAGGCGAGGTCGAGCAGACTTACCTCAGTGCGGAAACCGGCATTCCTGAGAATGCGGTCGCGACAACCTTCATACGCAAGGGAGAGCTCATCCCGGGGGCCAGCTTGGGCACAGCCGACGCTTTGGACCGGAAGCCGGTCGCGCTGACCATCGACAGTGTGCTTCCCGAGGGCGCTGGAGCGGGGGCTAGAGTGGACGTTTGGGTCGCCATGCCTGACGGCAGAAACGGCTTCAGCCCTCCTGAAAGACTCTTGGAAAGTGCCGAAATTTCCCAGCTTACAGAGACAGGACCTGCGCTCGGATCCGCGCAAATAGACCAGCTGCATGTACTGGTCACAGATGAAAAAATGCCGGGCTTGCTTAATGCCCTGTCTAACGGTGCACGGATCAACGTGGTCCTAAACCCCGGCAGCGGTTCATGAACATCCCCGTTATTACATACGGCGACACGTTTACTGACTTCGTTGGCGGGTTGGAACGACTGCATGGTCCGGTAACTGTTGTGCGCAGGTGCGATGCCCTCGCTGAAATGATTGCTGCCTGCCAGACTGGGCTCGCCCGTGCCGCAATTGTTGCCGGCGACACGTCCGAGCTTGGCATCGGCGTCCTGGAGCGGCTTCACAGCTCACAGGTTGCCGTCGTCGTGCTCACGGACGATGAAGGGGAGCGCCGGCGATTCGATGCACTGGGGGTTGCCCACGGACCGGTCTTGATGGAGCCTTTGCAACTGGCCGACCTTATCGCCGAAGCCGTCGCGAATATTCCCGTAACAGGCACCCAGGTGGCGGACTATGCCGACCCGGCCCACGCCCTGTTGCCGGTCGAGATCCCGGACGACCAACCCGCTGATCTGTCAGCCGGCGGTCAGGTTATCGCTGTCTGGGGGCCAGCGGGCGCGCCCGGCCGAACGACGGTCGCGGTGAATCTGGCGGCAGAATATGCGGCATCAGGCAAGACGACGATTCTGATCGATGCCGACACCTATTCTGCGAGCGTAGCGGCGTTTCTCGGCCTGATGGACGAATCCGCCGCCTTGGCCCAGGCCTGCAGGCTGGCAGATCAGGGCATCCTGGATGGACCGGCCCTGGCACGGATAAGCGTCAAGGTAGCGGTACAAGGGGCGCACCTCCAGGTGCTGACAGGCATCACAAGGGCCGAGCGGTGGCCGGAACTGCGGTCCGGAGCCATTGCCACGATAATAGGGCTGGCCAGATCTCTCGCGGACTACACCATCATCGATTGCGGTTTCTGCCTCGAGGCCGACGAAGAACTCAGCTTTGACACTATGGCCCCACGCCGCAATGGCGCGACCCTTCGTTGCCTCGAATTAGCCGATACTGTCTTTGCAGTCGGAGCTGCCGACGCCGTTGGAGTCCCGCGACTGGTCCGGGCGCTTGCAGAAATTGAACAGGCTGTTCCCAGTGCTGCGCCCCGTGTCGTCCTGAACAAGGTGCGTGCATCATCGATCGGATCGGCGCCCGTTGACCAGCTCCGGCACTCCTGGGAGCGATTCGGCCCCGTCAAAGAGGTGCAGTCATTCCTGCCAGCCGACTTCGATGTCGCGGACGCGGCATTGCTCAGTGGCTCCGTATTTCTCGAAAGCGCCCCGGATTCACCCCTGCGGCACGCTATCGCACTGCTGGCTGGTCGCGACCTGCCTGTCCGCCGTAACGGTTCGCGCAGACGCAGGCGCCTCAAAGTGTAGTTTTAGTCGGCTGGCGTTAGGCTTGCAGGTGTGGCCGCAATGGGGCGGCCTTGGACCACCTATCGGAGGCGTTTTTCATGTCGTCAGGATCCAGTGCTACGGATCTTTCCACATCAGGCAAGCATCCCGGGGACTTCCTCGGGAACTATTACGAGCACCTGGCTGCCGAGGATGCTGCAAGCTATAGCGGCGACACTTTGGAAACCCGGGCCATGGCGCATCGAGAGCTCGCACTGAGGCGGCCCAGCGGGCAAGCAGTCATCGGCATTCGCAACGAACGTAATTCCAGTGTCATCATGATAGCGACCGATGATATGCCGTTTCTGGTCGATTCAGTGACAGCGGAAATTGTGCGCCAGGACCTGGCTATCCGGATGCTCATGCATCCCACTTTTATTGCCATTCGTGACCGGACCAGCCACGAACTCGTAGAGCTCAAACGCGTACCGGCTCACCTGGGTGCCTCCAGCGGCGACACCGCCGCGCTGCCGAATCTCGCCGAGTTCATCGCCACGGGTGACAAAGCCTCGCACATTGAGTCTTGGATTTCAGTTGAGACTGTACGTATCTCCGGCGACGAGCAGGCGCGGCAGGTCATTGAGGGAATCCGCAAGGTGCTGGGTGACGTACGCGTCGCTGTGGAGGACTGGTCTTCCATGCGCAGCCGAGTCAGGCAGATTGCTGCATCGCTGGATTCTGTTGCCGGCGCCGAAGAGATACCTGACCTTGACGAGGCCAAGGAGCTCCTGGAGTGGCTGGACAACGGAAACTTCACTTTTCTGGGATACCGGGAATATGACCTTGCCAATCAAGCGGGGGAGGACGTGCTGTTGCTGCGCGAGGGCACTGGTCTCGGGATTATGCGTGAACTGCCAGAGGACCGACATGTCCAGCATCTGACAGAGGAAGGCCGCGCCCGCGCCCGCGAGAAGCGCGCATTGGTCATTACCAAGGCGAATTCACGTTCCACGGTGCACCGGGCGGCTTACCTGGACTACATCGGAGTCAAGAGCTTTGATGCTCAGGGCAACGTCAACGGTGAGCGCAGATTCATCGGCCTTTTTGCCAGCAGCGCTTACAACCGTTCAGTGCGCAGCGTTCCCATCGTGCGCGAAAAGGTCGACGCAGTACTCAAACATTCCGGTTTTGCACCCGACTCGCATTCGGGCAAGGACCTGCTGTCCATTCTTGAGTCGTACCCCCGGGATGAGATATTTCAGATGGGTACCCAGGAACTGGCGGACATCGCCATGGGCATCCTGCGGCTCCAGGAACGCCGGAGGACCCGGCTCTTTCTCCGCCAAGACGTGTACGGGAGGTTCGTTTCGGCACTGGTCTACCTGCCGCGCGACCGTTACACCACAGCGGTACGACTGCGGATGCAGGACGAACTGCGCAAGACCTTCGAAGCGAAGGCCATTGACTATGAAGCTCGGATGACTGAGTCTTCCTTGGCACGGTTGTTCTTCCGCATCAGGCTCAGACACGGTTCGGAAGTGCCGCAGATCGATGTTGCAGACCTTGAGAAGCGGCTGGCGGCTGCGGCACGGTCGTGGTCCGAGGGCATCGATCAGATTGTACGGACAAAATTTGACGGCGAGGAGGCCGAGAAGCTTTCGGCGAAGTGGGCCGAAGCGTTCCCTGCCAGTTACCGGGTCGATTACGAGGTCGAGGATGCACTCGAGGACATCGCGCGCTTCGAGAGCTATAGCGAAAAGGCCGACGTAAGCCCGATCATGCACGTGTACATTCCTGCGGATGTGCGGACGAAGGTCGAAGACGCCCGGCTCAAACTCTATTTGCCTGAGCCGCAGTCACTGAGCCAGATTCTGCCCGTCTTTCAAAACCTCGGCCTGGAGGTTTTGGACGAACGCCCATTCGAGATCATCACGGCCGACGGCGAGGATTTCTTCCTTTACGATTTGGGCCTGAAGTATCCGTCAGAGGTGGACCCGCTCGCCACCGGCGGGCTCGTGCAGGATGCCTTTGGCGCCGTTGTCACAGGGCGAAGTGAATCCGATCGGTTCGATCGGTTGGTCGTGCAGGAACGGGTGCCTTGGCGAGAGGTCTCGATGCTGCGCAGCTACGCCCGTTATGTGCGGCAGTTGGGCTATGCAGGTTCGTATAGTTTTACCGCCGATACCTTGCTTGCAAACCCGGCGGTAGCCCATGCGTTGATCTCGTTGTTCAAGGTCCGGTTCGATCCCGACATGGACGAGGATTCCCGTGCTGCTGCCCTCGAGCAGGCGCGCGCTAGCCTTGCCGACGGGCTTCAGGCTGTTCCGACTCTGGACGCGGATCGCGTGCTTCGGACGCTGGCCAACGTCATTGAGGCCACTTTGCGGACCAACTACTTTCAGAACAAGCCCTACGTGAGCTTTAAACTGCGTCCGGAGGCCATCGAAGGAGCACCGTTCCCGCGGCCGAAATTCGAGATCTGGGTTTACTCACCGCAGGTCGAAGGGGTCCACCTGCGCTTCGGCGAGGTCGCACGTGGCGGCCTTCGGTGGTCCGACCGCAGGGAAGACTTCCGCACGGAAATCCTCGGATTGGTCAAAGCGCAAACGGTCAAGAATGCTGTCATCGTACCGACCGGTGCAAAGGGCGGCTTCTATGCCAAGCAGTTGCCTGACCCGGCAAATGACCGAGCTGCTTGGATGGCAGAAGGCCAGTCGAGCTATCGGACATTCATCCGTGGTCTGCTCGATATCACAGACAATCTTGTCCGGACGCCTGCGGGCCAGGAGGTTGTCCCACCCGAACGCGTTGTCCGTCTAGATGGGGATGATACGTATCTGGTTGTTGCGGCAGACAAAGGCACCGCGAGCTTCTCCGATATCGCCAATGAAATATCCGCAGAGTATGGTCACTGGCTGGGGGATGCATTCGCCTCCGGGGGCTCCGTCGGTTATGACCACAAGGCCATGGGGATTACCGCTCGCGGTGCATGGGAATCGGTAAAGCGCCACTTCAGCGAGCTGGGCATCGATACTCAGCAGGAGGACTTCACGGTTGCCGGTGTCGGGGATATGAGCGGCGACGTCTTCGGCAACGGCATGTTGCTCTCGAAGCACATTCGCCTCGTGGCAGCCTTCGACCATCGTCACATATTCCTGGATCCCAATCCTGACCCGGCATCGTCCTACACCGAGCGTAAGCGTCTGTTCGAACTGCCCCGGTCGTCCTGGGCAGACTACGATACGTCACTGATCAGCGCGGGAGGAGGCATCTATTCTCGATCCATCAAGTCGATTGAGCTTTCTCCGGAAGTCCGTCAGGCTCTAGGACTGAGTGAGAGCGTGACCGCAATCAGCCCGCCGGAACTACTGCGCGCTATTCTGCAATCCCCAGTGGATCTGCTGTACAACGGTGGCATCGGTACCTATGTCAAGGCATCCACAGAATCCAACGCGGAGGTCGGAGACAAGGCCAACGACAACATCCGGGTCAACGGAAAAGATCTGCGCGCCAGGGTCGTCGGCGAGGGCGGCAATCTTGGGATGACCCAGCGTGGCCGTATCGAGGCGGCTCTCAACGGAGTCATCCTGAACACTGATGCCATCGACAATTCCGCTGGTGTGGACTGCTCGGACCATGAGGTCAACATTAAGGTCTTCGTCGACCAACTGGTGGCAGCGGGCAAACTGCCGGCCGCAGAGCGCACGCAACTTCTCCAGTCCATGACCGACGAGGTCGGCAGGCTCGTGCTTGAGGACAACATCGACCAGAATGTCTTGCTGCTCAATGACCGTCAACGTGTTGTCGAGTGGAGTCCGAGTTATGAACGGCTTATGGATTGGCTGGAAAAGACAGCCGATCTCAACCGTGAGCTTGAGGCACTGCCGACCACCGGCGAACTCCACGAGCGCATCGACAAAGGCAAGGGTCTGACATCGCCTGAGTTGTCGGTTCTCGCCGCATACGCCAAAATCGAACTGACCCGCGCGCTGACTCTTAGCAATCTTGCCGACGATCCGTACTTCGACAAGGTACTTCGCGGCTACTTCCCGATCCCGCTGGTCGAGCGGTTCGGCTCGGACCTCGCCTTGCATCCGTTGCGGCGTGAAATCATCGCTACGGTAGTCGCCAACGACATGATCAACATGGGAGGCATCACTTTTGCCTTCCGGGTGATGGAAGAGACTTCCGTTGACGAAGCTGCTGTCGCCAAAGCGTTCGTGACGCTTCGCGAGATCTACGAACTGGACGAGCAGGTGGCTCAACTGAACCAGCTACCAGCCAATTTCCCGACCGAGGTCTGGTCGACGATCCATCTGGACATCCGCAGGCTGCTCGACCGGGCAGTGCGCTGGTACGTCAACCATACCGACAGCGCCACTCCGGTCGGCGAAGGCATTGCGGCCTTCAAGCCGCTGATCGATCCGCTTCGGACCAAGCTGGTTAAGTACCTGCGTGGCAATGACCTGGAGCGAGTACAGGAGTGGCGGCAGCAGGGCGAGCAGTGGGGACTTCCCGAGACGATCGCCCATCAGTGGGCCGAACAGTTCGAAAGCTTTGGATTGCTGGATATAGCACGAATTGCAGTACGCGTTGAGGAGCCGGTCGATACCGTCGCCCAAATCTACTACACGGTCTACGACAGGTTCGAAGTCGACGTCCTGCTAAACCGCATTACCAAACTGCCGCGCGAAGACCGGTGGCAGGCACTGGCGCGTGCTGCGATGCGCGATGATCTCTATTCGACCATCACGGATATGACGCTTGCCGTCATGAATAGCACAGAAGCGCATCTTGATGCCGATGACCGGATGCAGAAGTGGGTTAATGCCAATTCCGAGAGCATAGAACGAGCAAAGAAGATGTTCGAGGAAATCAACCAGCTGGAGCATGATGACATGGCCTCCCTATCAGTCGCCCTGCGACTGATGCGTTCGACTGTACGGAGCTAATTTGGCCATCTTTACGGACCCGATAAAGGATTATGCAGATTTTGGGCCGGGGGACGCGGAGTGGCTCCACCTTTTGGTGGGGGATTGGCAGCTAATCGCCGATCTGGCGTTCGCCGATCTGGCGTTGTGGTTCCCAACTCCCGACGGCGGCTACGTGGCATTGGCGCACGTCCGGCCGTCAACAACGCACACCGTCTTCCACAGCGACTTCGTGGGTGAGCGTATCCGGGCGGATCTGAAACCTCTGGTTGACGCTGCCCGTGAATCGCAGGTCATTGAGCGTTCTGGCGAGACCAACTGGACCACTGAGATGGCCATGCGGGTCGAAGCCGTGCCGATGGTGCGTAATGGCAGGACGTTGGCCATAGTCACTTCCCATATGGATCTGTCGAGCTCCCGGATGCCGTCCAGGCTGGAACTGACCTATCGGCAGTGTGCTTACGATCTGCTACACATGTGCACGCTCGGCCTATGGCCCGATTTCGCTTCACCCACGGGGTCCCGCCGAGGTGCTCCCCGTGTCGGCGATGGACTCATTCGTATGGACGCCGAGGGAATCGTTGAGTACGCCAGCCCGAACGGCGTTTCAGCCTTCCGAAGGTTAGGCGATGTGGAATCTTTGGAAGGCCGGTCGCTGGCCGAGATCACGACGGGGCTGCTCAAAGACCGCCGGATGGTCGACGAAACGCTTCCGCTGGTCGTCACGGGACGGATGCCGTGGCGGACTGAAATTGAATCACGCGGTGTAACCCTGACCCTTCGGGCCATTCCTTTGCGCAATGAGCAGGAGCGCTTCGGCGCGCTGGTGCTTTGCCGGGATGTCTCGGAGCTGCGGCGAAGGGAAATGGAACTGGTCTCCAAAGATGCGACGATCCGGGAAATCCACCACCGTGTCAAGAACAACCTGCAGACCGTGGCCGCACTGCTCAGGATGCAATCACGGCGGATGGTCAGTGAGGAAGGCAAACAGGGGCTGGAGCAAGCCATGCGTCGTGTTTCCACTATCGCCTTGGTGCATGAGACATTGTCGCAGGGGTTAGCGCAGAATGTGGATTTCGATGAGTTGATCGGGCGGCAGTTCCGGCTTTCGGCGGAAGTAGCCTCACCTACCCAGACGGTCAGCACCGAACGCAGCGGCGATTTTGGCGAACTGCCGAGCGAATTCGCAACGCCGCTCGCGCTGGTCATCAACGAGTTGGTGACAAACGCCGTCGAGCATGGCTTGGACGGCCGGACGGGCACGGTCTGGCTGACGGCTCACCGGGAGCCAAGCGACGCGGAGACGGAACTCCTCAAAGTCACCATCGCCGATGATGGGGTCGGGTTGCCCGAAGAGGCCAAGAGCGACGGCCTCGGTCTGCAGATTGTGCGGACACTGGTTACCAGTGAGCTGGGCGGAACCATTGAATGGAGCCCGAGAGAGGGCGGTGGAACGTGCGTCAACATTGAACTGATCCTTGACCCTACGATCCCTCGTTGAGGACTCCGGGCATGGAAGAGGCCGCCACCTTTCGGTGACGGCCTCTTACCTAGGCACTGCGATTCAGGAAGCGCGGCGGGCCCTTGCGGCCCGGCGCTTGAGAGCACGGCGCTCGTCTTCGCTCATGCCGCCCCAGACACCGGCATCCTGACCGGACTCAAGCGCCCACTGGAGGCAAGTGTCGATCACGGGGCAGCGCCGGCAAACGCTCTTTGCTTCCTCGATCTGGAGCAGTGCCGGACCGGTGTTTCCCACGGGGAAAAACAGCTCCGGGTCCTTGTCGAGGCACGCCGCGCGGCTACGCCAATCCATGCTGATCACATACTCCTTTTAAATGGGGTCCGGTGGAATTCTCTTGTGAAAACGTTCACGAACGGACTCATAGTAAAGGGGGCTCTGATGGCCCCCGTTCGCTTCAGATCAAGAGTTTCACGTTAAATCCGTGTAAACAAGGGGTTCTGCTGACTTAATCGTTCAGAAACGTGAGTCATTCATCACAGGCTTGATACGATGCCGCTTTTGCTCTGATTTACGGCAACGGCTGAGTACCGACTATCTAAGGTAGGGTGCCTATGTGTCAATACCTACGGCCCCTTCAGCACCTGCCAAACGTCCGATTGCGATCATCGTTATCGCTGGAATTGTCGTTCTGGAGGCACTGGCACTTTTGGCAGTCGCTGGGTGGTTCGTCTACGGCTTGCTGACGCAAACGCCGACCTCCTTCGGCGGAGCCGTGTTCCAACTCGTGCTGTTGGTGCTCCTTGCCGGGTGGCTTCTGGCCGTAAGCCATTTTCTTTTTCGCGGCTACCGGTGGACGAGAGCGGCAGCCCTGGTGTGGCAGCTGTTCATCATTGTTATCGCGGTGCCGACTCTCTCCGGAGGATTGGTCGGCCCCGGGCTGGCGTTACTGTTGCCGGCCGCCGCGGTGATGCTGCTGATATTTACCCGTCCCGTGACGGACTTCCTGACCAAAGGCGCGGCACCGACGGCCCTGTAGCTGGGACCTGCCTCAGTCCGCGAAGGCTATTTGCAGCGCCACGTTCCGGCCATGCCGCATTGACCAAGCCCGCCCTGGCGGGGACTGCGCCTGGTCAAGCCGCATCCCGAAAAAATCACCGTCGCTCGGAGACTGCGGCGAAAGCACCATTCCTGTTCCGGCGACCCGCGCCGCGGAGACCAACGGAATCTGCTGCAACAATGCCGGGCCGGGAACGGCGGTCACAACCGCGGCAGCGCCGGCCGCGACCAGCTCAGCGAGGCGCCGCTGTGCCGTCGGACCAAACCTGTGGGCGTTATCGACGAGCATCAAGGCCCCGGGTTCCCTGATATCCAGCTCCTCCCAGAACCGCTCTGGCTCAGTTCCGGCAGGCGGCCAATGGCACCGGAACTGCCCTGCGGACTGGCGATTCAGAACCTGGAGTAAGTTGGATTTGCCGCTCCCGGCTCGACCGAGGACCAGCAACGCCTCTCCGGGGACTATCTTCATGAGCGATGCTTCCAGCTCATCGCCTTCGACACCGATGACGAGATGCTTGTCATCGGGCAGGATGGCTTCCGGCAGGTCAGAGAGGCCGATGCACGCAGGCAGCGGCTCTACCTTGAATGGGCGGCTTCGAGGCGGCACTGGAGGAAGGCGGACGCCGGCGGCCAGCAACTGGCCAACGGCCGCGGATTTAGCGCCGATCCGTCCTTGGACCAGGGCTCGGCCGGCAACGAATTCCATCGGCGGGAGCTTCGGCCACGCCATGAGGTTCTCCGGGCTACTGCCGGCCGGAAGGAAGAGCTTGTTACCCAGCAGCCCGAAATACCTCCCCGTCAAGAGTTCCCGTTCTCCGGACATCACCAGGATGACGGACGTCCTGCCGCCGTCCCTGGCAATGTCCTGTACACACTCCTCTGCCCAGGCCAGGCGGCTGTTCCGAAAGGCAGAGGCCCAACGGCCCCACCCGGTGACAAGGACAACCAGAGGCATTGGGGCGGGTTCAGCCCCAATGCGTCCGGCAGCCGATACGCGACCCAGACGGTCAGCCACCACATCTGAGAGCTTGCGCAGGAGGCGTGCGGCACGTTCGACATCTTGCGGGCCGGCGTAAGCCCCGGTCCGTCCGGCGCCTGCCGATGCAACCAGAGAACCATCCCCGTCAAGTACGTAGCAATGGCGTTCCGGATCTCCGGCGAGTAGGGACGCGGACAGAGCACCGACCACCTCCCGGGCTCCGCTGCCGTCCACTCCGACGATCACTAGATGTCCGTCCTTCTCGGGGTGCCATCGGAGAACGCGCTGACACTGTTCCTCCGGGAGATCCAGCATTCCCAGAGCGACGTCGCCAGTGCCAGCACTCCCGGTTAAGAGATCTTCCGGAACGATGACATCCGGCAACGGGGGCGTCAGTTGGCGGAGGGGTCCGGGCAGCTGCGCCGCGGCAGCGGCATCGCGCAGTTCCTTGACGAGAGTCTTGGCAGGGTCAGGGTCAGGAGACCACGTCTGCCGGCCAGTAAGGTCACCTTCACCATCCTCAACAGGCAGACCGTTTCCCCGCTCAAGCCAGTCCTCAAGTCGCATCGCCCAAAAGTTTGTCCCGATGCTGCGAACCGTCGCTGATGCTGACTGGAATTCGTACGGTACTCCTGAACCGGTCCTTAGAAAGGCTCGTCCCGGTAAACCGACATCGATGGCGGCCGCGGCAGATGAGTCGATCACATCGGAGGATTCCAGCGCTGTCTGCACGCGCAAGGCGATCGCCGTCGTGACGTTGGCCCGGATATCGGAGGTGATGGCGCCCTGCGGCCGCTGTGTTGCCATTACCAGGTGGACGCCGAGCGATCTTCCCAACGCCGCTATTCGCATGAGTTCCGGGACTGCCCGCGGTACCTCGTCGGCGAGCATCCGGAATTCATCAATGACGACGACGAGCCGCGGCAGTACGCTGGGCCGGCATTCGTTGATGTCGGTTGCCCCTAAGCCGGTTAATTCCGTTTCACGCCGCTGGACTTCGGCCCGTAGCCAGATGAGGGCGCGGTTGACGTTCTCCGCCGATAGATCGGTCAGGAGGCCGATGCTGTGCGGTAAGTCCGCGAGCAGCCCGAGCCCTGCTCCACCTTTGAAATCCACCAGGAGGAAGTGCACCTTCTGCGGTGGGTGCCCGTGCGCCAGACCGAGGACCAGCGACCGAAGCAGTTCGGATTTACCTGATCCGGTAGTACCGGCGACGAGCAGATGAGGACCGTCAACGGTCAGGTCAAGTTCCAGCGGGCCGTACTCGCCGACGCCCAGTACGGTGCCCAGCCCGTGTACCGCAGCGTTGGCCGCCCATCGTGGCCCCGGGAAAGTCTGCGGTAGAAGGGATTCCAGCGCACACGTTTCCGGAAGCCCAACCAGCGCCGCGTCGGTGCCGGGCAGTACGGCGGCCGCAGACAAGCGGGCGAACCGCTCCAGGGTCTGGTCTGAAACGAGATCCGGCAAGAAACCATGACGGTCCGCGGACTCATGCAGCAAGCCCTGATGGAAAGACAGTTCGATCCGTAGGCCGGCATCGGTTCCGCCTGCGAACCAGAGGACTGCTGGCCGGTTTTCAAGTCCCTCCAGGACAGACGCGGCTTCATCCGGCCTGCCGGCGATCAGGACGACGGCTTCTTCCGGAGCGGACTCCAGCAGTTTGGCAAGCGCATCCGGACGGCTGCAGAGTGTTGTGCTCGGGAGGAAACGTGCCGCTGCCGGAAGTGACTGTGGATCGCCGAAGCAGATCACCCGAAACCGGGCACGAAGAGCCCGGGCACCCAGCTGCAGCAAACAGGAATTTAGCATCCGGTGCAGCGCACGACTGCTGCCGCTGAAGACGATGTTGCGCTCCGCCAGCAGATCCAAGGCCAGCGGCATCCCAGGCAGGGCCGGCAGCTCTCGGCCTTCTGCACCGGCAGGAAATTCGACCTTCGGCGCGTCTTCTGTTGTCCCGAGTCGGAGCCACAGGTGCTCCGGCATCGCCGGCGTGACGGGAGGTGGCTCGTTTAGGAGCAGGCCGTACAACAATCTCGCCGGATCCGGTGCGCTCAGAAAGCGCCGCGCGACATCATGTGCAACGGCCCGGTCCAAGGCCGCTTTGAAGCGTTTGCGCTGTGATTTTCCTGCCGCATGGGGAATGGCTGCCGTCAGCAGGGACAGGGCGCTGAACGCGAGGAAGAACCACATCCCGGTCAGAAGAGCCAGGGCCACGCCTGCTACCAGCGGGAGCCCCGCCAGTAGCAGTGTCATTTTTCCTCGACCCTCGGGCGCACGTGCATTAACCGGCACCGGTGCGGCGAGGTCCTCATCAGGGGTGAGCGGTTCGGGCGGTTCGCTGCCGACCCACAAAGAGAGCCTGCTGTTGCCAGCCGCGATAACCATCCCAGATGTCAGCGCCGCAGATTTCCGAGCGTTTCCATCTACCTCGATGCCGTTGGCCGACCCGACATCCGATATACGGATCTCGCGCTCCGTGATGCTGAGCAATGCATGCTTTCGCGACAGCGCCGGGTCATCGATGCCCACGGGGCAGCCGTCCCGGCCGATTGAATGGTTTCCTCGCGGAAGTTCAAAAATCCGGCCGGAGTCCGGCCCGCCCGTTACCGCCAAAGTGAGGCCAGACGCGGCACCTGAGGCACCTGCACCGGGAGCGTCCGAAGCGGACAACCGATGCCGGGGGCGGAACGCAGCCGCGCCGCTGCAGACCACAACGGCACCGTTTACCAGCGGGAAACTATGGGGCATCAGGCTTTCCAAGGGCTCGCCGCCAACGCTCAGCACCAACTGCCTACTCCCGAGCTGATCCCGCAGCCACTTCGCCAAGACGCTCCCTGACGAGGTTCCGCTGCTTTCGATGACGATTTCGCGATGGTCGGCAATCCAGCGCGTAGCCGATTCGGGCAGACCTTCTGCGGCAGCAAGCGTGAGGTGCAGGGGCATCGGCTTTCCTTGACGGCTGGCGTGACGTTCACCAGCACCATAGGCCGCGGGGCGCGGCTTGCGCTTGCTTCGTGCACCCGCCTGTGGATAACCAACGTTCAATCCGAAGCACCGGGCCAAGTAGCGATACGCTTGGACGTGGGCCGCCGTACGGCGGGAAATTCAAGAGATGAGAAAAGGTTCCCCTCTGGTGAAGATAGCTGTCGTAGCTTTGGGAAAGATCGGTCTGCCGCTGGCTGTCCAGTTCGCATCCAAGGGGCACGAGGTTCTCGGCGTCGACGTCAACACCGACGTGGTGGCGAAGATCAATGCCGGACAGGAGCCGTTTCCGGGCGAGGCACACCTGCAGGAAAAGCTTGCCGAACTGGTTCCTTCAGGCCGGCTGCGGGCCACCACCAGCTATGCCGAAGCGGTACCGGAGGCAGACGCCGTCGTCCTGGTGGTTCCCTTGTTCGTTGACGAGCAGGCCCGCCCTGACTTCGGCTGGATGGATGCCGCGACGGACGAACTGGCACGGCATTTGCGGCCCGGCACGCTGGTCTCCTACGAAACGACGCTGCCGGTCGGCACCACCCGCACCCGGTGGAAGCCGATGCTGGAGGAAGGATCCGGGCTGAGCGAGGGTACGGATTTCCATCTGGTCTTCTCCCCGGAACGGGTGCTGACCGGCCGGGTGTTTGAGGATCTGCGCAAGTACCCCAAGCTGATCGGTGCCCTGTCCGAAGCCGGTGCTGCCAAGGCTGCCGAGTTCTACGAAGCTGTGCTGGACTTCGACGAGCGTCCGGATCTGGCCCGGCCCAACGGCGTCTGGGATTTGGGCTCCGCCGAGGCGTCCGAGCTGGCAAAGCTGGCCGAGACGACGTACCGCGATGTCAACATCGGGCTTGCCAACCAGTTTGCGCGCTACGCGGCCACGGCCGGGATCGACATCTACCAGGTGATTGAGGCCTCGAACTCGCAACCCTACAGCCACATCCACCAGCCCGGCATTGCCGTGGGCGGGCACTGCATCCCGGTGTATCCGCGGTTGTATCTGTGGAATGATCCGGAGGCCACCGTGGTCCGGGCAGCCCGCGAGGCGAATGCCGGCATGCCCGATTACACCATCGGGCTGCTGGAAGGTGCTTTCGGCGATCTGGCCGGCGCGCGCGTCGTCGTACTTGGTGCTGCCTATCGGGGCGGGGTGAAGGAAACGGCGTTCTCCGGTGTGTTCGGTGCGGTGGAGGCGATTACGGCCCGCGGCGGCAAAGCGCTGGTGCACGATCCGCTCTACAACGACGAGGAACTGGCGCAGCTGGGCTTTGCGCCGTACCAATTGGGCGAGGCGGCCGACGCCGCCGTGGTGCAGGCCAACCATGCCGAATACCGGGATCTCGGACCGGCGGACCTGCCCGGCATCAGGGTTTTCATCGACGGCCGGCGCGTTAGCTCCGCTGAGCAGTGGCCCGGCGTGACCTACCGTGTGATCGGCAAGGCCTGAGCGCTTGCGCATGGTCAAGATAACGACGGCGGCCGGCACCGTCAGGGAAGGAATCACCTGTGAGCTTCATCGCTGAGACAGCGGACGTCTCGGACCGCGCCCGGCTGGGCGACGGAACCAAGGTCTGGCATCTGGCCCAGGTCCGCGAGGACGCTGTGCTGGGGACGGACTGCATCGTGGGCCGGGGCGCCTATATCGGCACCGGCGTCGAAATCGGGGACAACACCAAGATCCAGAACTACGCCTTGGTCTACGAACCGGCGCGGCTGGGCCGCGGTGTCTTCATCGGCCCGGCCGTGGTGCTCACCAATGACACCTACCCACGCTCGGTGGGCCCGGATGGTTCCCTGAAGAGTGCCGATGACTGGACTCCGGTGGGCGTGACCATCGAAGACGGCGCCTCGATCGGTGCCCGCGCAGTGTGTGTTGCCCCGGTGACCATCGGGCAATGGGCAACCGTCGCCGCCGGCGCCGTGGTGACCAAGGACGTCCCGGCGTTCGCGCTGATGGCCGGCGTTCCGGCCAAGCGGATCGGCTGGGTGGGCCGCGCCGGCCACCCGCTGCGGCAGAACGACGGCGGCGACCCGCTTTCGTGGGTCTGTCCCGAGACCGGGACAACCTACATTGAAGACGGCGGAACGCTGCGGGAAACCGGATCCGCCGGACCGCACGCGGCCCCGGCAAACGAGGAGAACTAATTGAGCAAGGACTTTATTCCGGCTGCCAAGCCGATCGTCGGCGAGGAGGAACGGGCGGCCGTCGACGCGGTGCTGGTCTCGGGCATGCTGGCGCAGGGCGCTGAAGTTGCCTCTTTTGAGCAGGAGTTTTCGTCGGTCCTGCTGGACGGCCGCGCCGCGGTCGCGGTGAACTCCGGTACCTCGGGACTGCATCTGGGGCTGCTGGCGGCCGGCATCGGTCCGGGCGACGAGGTCATCGTGCCGTCCTTCACCTTCGCCGCCACGGCAAACTCCGTTGCGCTGACCGGGGCAACTCCGGTTTTCGCCGATATCGAACCTGACCATTACTGCCTGTCCGCGGCGGCTGCCGAAGCGGTCCTGACCGAGCGGACCAAGGCCATCATGCCCGTCCACCTGTACGGGCATCCGGCCAACATGGATGACCTCGGCGCCCTGGCCAGCTCCCGCGGGCTTGCGTTGTTCGAGGACGCGGCCCAGGCCCACGGCGCCGCCCTGCACGGCAAGAAGGTCGGCACCTTCGGCACGTTTGCCATGTTCAGCCTGTACCCGACGAAGAACATGACTTCAGGCGAAGGCGGGATGGTCTCCACCGCTGACGACGACGTCGCGCGGCGGCTGCGGCTGCTGCGGAACCAGGGCATGGAACGCCAGTACGAGAACGAACTCGTCGGCTTCAACGCCCGGATGACCAATCTGCATGCCGCTATCGGGCGGGTGCAGCTGAGGAAGATAGTCGGCTGGACCGAACGCCGCCAAGCCAACGCCGCGTTCCTGACCGGCAACCTCGACGGAGTGGGCACGCCGGCCGTGGCCGACGGCGCCGAGCATGTCTACCACCAGTACACCGTCCGGGTGGCGGCGGGGGAGCGGGACCGTTTTGCGGTCGCGTTGAAGGAGGAATACAACATCGGTTCCGGCGTGTATTACCCCATTCCGAACCACCGGCTGCCGTCCTTCAACCGGGACGCGGACCTGCCGCACACCGAGCAGGCCTCGCGCGAAGTGCTCTCGCTGCCGGTCCACCCGTCACTGGACGCCGAGGATCTGGACCGCATCGTCACCGCGGTCAACGCCCTGGCCAAGGCAGGTGCGTAGGCGATGGCCAAACTGCGGGCCGGCCTGATCGGGCTGGGCATGATGGGCCGCCACCATGCCCGCGTGCTGGCCGAAACCGACGGGGTTGAACTGGTTGCCGTGGCGGATGCTTATGGGGACCCGCATGGGGTGGCGGCGGACGTGCCGCTCCGGAACACTGTGGAGGAACTCATCGCGCACGGGCTGGACATGGTGGTGTGTGCGGTGCCTACGGGGCTGCATGAAGAAGTCGGCCTGGCCCTGGCCGATGCGGGCATACATACTCTGATCGAGAAGCCGATCGCCTCCACCGTCGACGGCGGTCTGCGCTTGGCCGAGGCCTTCGAGGCCAGAGGCCTGATCGGTGCCGTCGGACATATCGAGCGTTACAACCCCGCACTGCAGTCACTGCGTGTGCGGTTGGAAAACGGCGACCTGGGCACTGTCTACCAGATCGCCACCCGCCGGCAGGGGCCGTTTCCGGCGCGGATTGCCGACGTCGGAGTGATCAAGGATCTGGGCACACACGATATCGATCTGACGGCCTGGCTGGCACAGAGCGACTACCAGTCCGTCAGCGCCCGCGCGACCACCCGGTCCGGACGCGAGCACGAGGATATGGTCGCGGCCACCGGACAGCTGGCCAACGGCATCATTACCAGCCACCTGGTCAACTGGCTTTCGCCCATGAAAGAACGCATCACGGTTGTCACCGGTGAGCGCGGATCCTTCCTCGCCGATACGCTCACCGCTGACCTGACCTTCTACGAAAACGGCACGATCAGCACACAGTGGGACTCCGTGGCCAACTTCCGCGGCGTCTCCGAAGGCAATGTCACCCGCCTGGCCATTCCCAAACGGGAGCCCCTGAAGGTGGAACACGAGGCCTTCCGCGACGCGGTGCTGGCCGCCCGCGGAGAATCCGCGGCGGCCCCGGAAACGCCGGCCGCGCAGATCGTCACCATGCGCGAGGGGCTGAACACCCTGCGCGTCGCCGAAGCCATGGTGGACTCCAGCCGCGAGGCCAGGACCATCCGGCTGCAGGACTGACCGGGCGTGCGTATTCTGGTCGCGACGCGGATCTATGCCCCGGAAGCGGGGGCCGCAGCCTACAGGCTTGCTGCTACCGTCCGGGCACTGGTCGAAGGCGGGCATGAGGTCACCGTGCTGACCACCCGGACCACGGGGAATTCCGGCAGCTCCGCCCGCGGTGCTGCTGCGGCCGGACGTGCGGCGGGTATGCCTGCAGCACGGGAGGCGCGGCTGCAACGCTGGCCGGTTCTGCGCGATAAAACCGGTGCCGTCCGAGGCTACGTGCAGTACGCCAGTTTTGATATCCCGCTGTTTTTCCGCCTGCTGGCAGCACGGAACTTCGACGCCGTGCTGGTGGAGCCTCCTCCCACCACTGGCGTGGTGGTCCGCGTGGCCTCGTGGCTGCGGCGCCGGCCGTACATATATTTTGCCGCGGATGTCAGTTCGAATGCGGCGGCTGGTATCGGCGTGAATCCGGTGGTCGTCAAGGTGCTGCGCGCCGTGGAGAAATGGGTGCTTTCCGGGGCGGCGGGAGTGCTCAGCGTCTCGTCCGGTGTCAGCGATGCCGTTCATGAACTGACGGACGGCCGTGCCGCCGTGACCGAAGTCGGCACGGGAATCGACACGGATACCTTTGCACTGCAGGTGTCGGAGCGGCAGGAAGCGACGGCTGGTCCGGCAACGTTCGTTTACGCGGGCACCATGTCCGAGATCCAGGGTGCCGGCGTTTTCGTGGACGGCTTCCTGAAGATTCTGGACAGCCATCCCGAAGCCCGGCTGTTGATGTACGGGCAGGGCGTGGAGCTTGGAGAGCTCAAACGCAGGGCGGCGCCGGCCGGGAGGCGCATCCGCTTCATGGGTGTGGCCGGCGGTGAGGAGATAGCTGCAGCGATGAGCCAGGCAGCAGCCGGACTGGCCTCTGTCCGGCCCGCACGGGGCTATGATTTTGCGTTCGCCACCAAGGCCTTCGCGAGCCTGGCCTGCGGCGCACCGGTCATCTACTCCGGTGTAGGCCCGCTGCGCGCGATCGTCGCGGAAAATTCGTTGGGACACAGCGTCGACTGGGACGCAGGAGCCGTGGCAGCTGCCATGAGCGAAGTGTTGGAGCAGCCCGCGGACCAGGGCGAACGCCGCCGGCTGTCGAGCTGGGTAGAGCAGAATTACTCACTGCGCAGCGTCGGGAACCGCGCGGCTGATGCTGTTGCCTCCGTAGCAGGACGGGGCCGGAACTGAACGGGCTTGCCCGGGAAGAAGAATCCTCAGCCCAGTAGGCGGGTCAGCAGGCCGCGGGTGACCGCCTCGTCCTCGGCAGAACTAAGGGCTTGCGCGGCACGATGCACATTCGCCTTGTAGCGTTCCACTTCCTCGGCGGTGAGCGCAGCCAGCGTGCGGGACAGGGATTCCGTGCTGAAGTCCTCGGTTACGGCACCCAGATCATACTGGTGCATCAGCCGGGCGGTTTCGGGGGAGGGGCTGAACACCAGGGCCAGGCGGGCCTGGACGAAGTCGAAGAACTTGTTCGGGAGCATGAGCCTGTGGTTGGTGGTGCGCGGGGGGAGGCTGAAGACGCCGACGTCGTACTTATTCAGCGTGGCCGGCAGCTCGTCGGGTGCGACAGCATCGTGGAAGGTGATTCGGCGGTCTCCTGCCGCCAGTTCCTTGAGCTGCTGCCAGTACCGGCCGCCGTCGCGCGCCTTGACCAGGTACAGATCCAAGCTGAAGCGATCGTCCAGGGCCCTGAAGGCTTCGATGGTGCCCTCCAGGTTCCGGCCCGGAATTGCTGCGCCGCTGTGGACCAAGCGGATTTTACCGGCTACCGGCTCCGACGGCTCCAAATCCCGGTACGGGCCGGCGTTGCGGACCACCTCGGTTTCGATGCCGAACTGTTCCGAATACAAGGCCGCAATCGAAGCGTTAACGGCCGTCACCGCCGTCGTACGTGGAAGGTATTTGGCGCAAATTGCCCACATATAGGGCTTGACGAGCAACCGCCACGGCAGAACATGAGCGCGCTCTTCCGGTGCCCACTCGTGCATGTCGCCCCATACCGGGGTGCCGCCGGCGATCGCATGGGCCAGCGGGAGGGCACGGGCCTCGTTGGCCACGATCAGGTCGAAGGTCCGGCCGCGGACCAGATTGAGCGCCTGTTTGACCGCGGGGGCCGCCAGTTCCACCGATGCGTGTCGGCGGAGTCCCAGGCGCAGAACGCCGGAGATGGTCTGCGGGAGGGAAGGCAGGGCGGAATCGATTTCCAAGTGCGTGGTGGAGCCTGGCGGGCGGTTGCCGTAGGAGAGCGTGGTCACCTCGCCGGCCTCCGCGAGCAAGGCCAGCTGGCGCAAGACCCGTGAATCGGCCTCGATGTCGGAGAAGGAGATACAAAGCATCTGTTGGGGCACCGTCATTCCTTACCTCAGTGCTGGGAAGCGGCACGCGTGGGCCCGGTGCCTGCCCGGACCGTATCCGGACCGTGACCAGCCTACCTGCCGCCGGGTCTGCAGCCGGTCCGTGTTGCCGGGCTACTATGGCTGTGACAGACGCGGCCACGGCCGCCGCACCAGCCAACAGCCGGGTCAGGAAGCCACGTGAAGATCGCGATCACCAAGAGCACCTTGCGCGTACCGCCGACGTACTTCGCCACGGCCCACGCCGAGCAGCTCAAGGCCAGCCACGATTTCCACCTCTTTACCCTGGTCGCCGAGATCACCGACAGATCCGTTACCGTGCCCGTGACCGATTTTGTGCCCGGCCAGCTGCTGGGTTTCCGCCGTCGTGAATTGGTCATGCCCGCGTTCATGCCCGCCATGACCCTGGCCATTCGGCGCTTCAAACCGGATCTGATCCACCAGCACTTCGGTACCTGGTCCCAGCCGGCCGTGCAGGCATCCCGGCAGGGCACTCCGCTGGTGACTACCCTCCACGGTTCCGATGTGGTCTCGCTGGGGAACCCGGCCGATACGTTCATGGCCAAGTGGCACCACCGCAATGTGCTGGCCGCCGCTTCCCAGAGCAAGCGGATCCTGGCCGTCAGCAGCTATCTGGCAGGCCGTGCCACGGCGCTCGGACTGGACGCGGACAAGATTGAGGTGCACTACCAGGGCGTCGACACGGACTACTTTGTCCCGGGCAGACATGACAGCGAGGGCGTTCCGGTGGTGCTCTTCGTGGGCACTTTGAACACCCAGAAGGGCATCAGGGATCTGATCGATGCCTCGCTCGCCGTCTGGCGGAAGGCCCATCACCGGCTGGTCGTGATCGGGGACGGACCCTTGCGGGATGCCGTCGAGGAACAAGCGGCCAGCCACCCGCACCTTGATTTCCTCGGCCGGCTGGACCGGGAAGCCATCCGCGGCTGGATGCAGCAGGCGCACATTCTGGTGGCGCCCAGCCAGGAGGCCGGCGGAGCGCGGGAGGCGGCCGGCTTGGTGCTTCTGGAGGCACAGGCCTGCGGAACGCCAGTGCTCGCGTACCGCAGCGGCGGGATTCCGGAAATGCTCGACGACGGCACTACCGGCCTGCTCGCCAGCGAAGCGGACTTCTCCCAGCTCCAGAGCCGGCTGCTGCAGCTGCTTCAACTTGGCAGCGGCGAGTATCTGGCCATGCGGCGCGCGGCCCGGAATTTCGTCGTCGAACATCGCAGCCTCGCCGGCAGCAGCAAAGAGCTGGACGCCCATTATCGGCAGGTGCGCGAGCTCGGTTGAGCGGCTGCTGAGGCTGCGCGCCGTCCTATGCCTGTTGTGGAATACTAGGCAGGTGAGTCGTTGCTGGGTAGTCGTGCCGATGTATAACGAGGCTACCGTTGTCGGTTCGGTAGTTTCCGGACTGCTCGAAGAATTTCCGTACGTGGTTTGTGTCGATGACGGGAGCTCGGACGGTTCAGCGGCCATCGCACGCTCCGCCGGCGCCGTCGTTGTTGAACATCCGGTCAATTTGGGACAGGGAGCGGCCCTGCAGACGGGGATCGAATTCGCCCTCCAGGACCCGCAGCTGGACGCTATTGTCACCTTCGACGCCGACGGCCAGCACCGGGTTGAGGATGCCGCCGCCATGCTCGCACGGATCCGCTCGGGCGAAGCCGAAGTCGTGCTCGGATCGCGTTTCCTCGAAGGAACTGCCGACATCTCCCGGCTTAAGCGGCTGGTGCTGCGCACGGCGGCACTGCAGTCCCGTTTCTCCACCGGGCTGCGGCTCACGGACGCGCACAACGGGCTCCGGGCGATCTCTGCCCCGATCGCGGCGAAGATCCAGCTGACGCAGAACCGGATGGCGCACGCCTCCGAACTGATCCAGCAGCTGGCCAACCTGAAACCGGTACTGGTGGAGCACCCGGTAAAGATCGTCTATACGGAATATTCCAAGGCCAAAGGGCAGTCGCTGCTGAACGGCGTCAACATCCTCGCGGATCTCTTCTTCAGGTGAACCAATGATCATAGTTGTCCAAATTGTCCTGGTCCTGGCCGTCATCGTCGGCGCACTGGCCCTGATGCGGGGTGCCGGCAACGCCCGGCACCAGGCCGTACGGCGCATTCTGCTGGTACTTTTTGCCGGTGTTGCCGCATTGTCGGTGTTCTTCCCCGGACTTCTCACGCGCGTGGCCAATCTCCTGGGCATCGGCCGTGGCACAGACCTGGTGCTCTACGGGCTGATTGTGTGCTTCCTGATTTTCATGGCCAGTTCCTATCACCGAACGCGCCAGCTGGAAGCCCGGATCACCAAGCTGGCCCGTCGGATTGCCCTGGACGAGGCGCCGCGTCCGGACGCCGCAGCCGGGGAAGGCCGCGGGAATGACTGACCGGCAGGCCCCGGCGGCCGAGCTGATCATTGCCGTCCACAGTGCGGACCGACCGATTCGCCGGGCGGTGGAATCCGTTCTCGCGGCGGCCGCGCCCGGCCGTGCCCTGGCAACCGTAGTGTGCCACAATCTCGAGCCCGCGCCCATCCGCGACATGCTCGCCGGGCTGCCCGCCGAGCAGGTCCGGGTCCTGGCCCTGACGGACGGAATCCGTTCGCCGGCCGGACCGTTCAACTATGGGCTCGAACACGCAGTGGCCCGATTCGTGGGGATCATGGGCTCCGACGACACGCTCGAAGCCGGAGCCGTGGACGCTTGGCTGGCCGCCGCGGAAGGTGCCGGCGCCGCCGTCGTTATGGCGCCGCTGCGGCTCCAAGGGGGACGGCGGATCCTGACCCCGCGGGCGCGTGTGCTCCGTGGGATGTTGGTGGATCCGGTGCGGGACCGGCTGGCCTACCGGACCGCTCCGCTGGGGCTGTTCCGGCGCGACCTGCTCTCCAAACACGGTCTGGCCCTGACCCCCGAACTGCGGACCGGCGAGGACCTGGAGTTCGGGCTCAAGCTGTGGTTTTCCGGCGAACGGATCGCCTACCCGACGCAGGGGCCGGCCTACGTGGTTGGGAACGACGCGGTGGAACGGGTGACCGCGGCCGTGCTGTCCTTGGCGGAGCAGTTCCGCGATGTGCGGGCACTGGTAGCAGGAACATGGTTCACCTCGCTGCCCGGGGGGAAGCGCGCTGCGGTCGCGGTCAAAATTCTGCGCGGCCATGTCATCAGTGCCGCAGTACGGCGGGGGCCGGACTTCAGCTGGCCGGCAGCCGACCGACGGGAGCTAAGCCGCGTCATTGAAGTGGTCACCGGGTTGGCTCCGGCCGCGCCTAGAGTGCTTAGTGCGCCCGATGAACGATTGCTGCTGGAACTGCGCGACGCGGTCAGCGCCGAGGCCGTCCAGCAATCATTACGACGGCGGGATGCCGCCACTGCGCTGCGGCGCAGCGTGACGCTGCGCTGGCAGGATAATTTCCGCATCGAGGCGCCCCTGCGCAGCAACCTGAACTCGCTTCTGGCCGCCGGCACCGACACTGTACTTTCCGCCTTGCCGCCGGCTGACCGGCGGCAACGGTCCAGCCCGCAACGCCGAAAGGATGCTGCATGAACCACTCTGCCAGCAGTCTGCTGATCCTGTCCCTCTCGCCCCTACGCAACGATCCGCGCGTGCTGAAGCAGATCAACCTGTTCCGGGACAAGTATCAGGTTCTCACCTGCGGCTTCGGCCCCGCACCGGACGGCGTGGCCGGACACTTCGAGCTGGACCGGGTGCTGCCCAGCTGGCCACGGGATCCGAAACGGCTGGCCGCGCGGCGGTACCGCCAGGTGTACTGGAACATCGCTGCCGTTGCGGAGGCCTCGCGAATGCTGCGCGGGCAGCACT
Organism: Arthrobacter sp. Soil_C_60; assembly: GCF_057656375.1. NCBI lineage: Bacteria > Bacillati > Actinomycetota > Actinomycetes > Micrococcales > Micrococcaceae > Arthrobacter > Arthrobacter sp. Soil_C_60. The sequence goes on from NZ_JBDGKM010000001.1 coordinate 541,736, forward strand.
TTGACGCTGTCCTGGCCAACGACGCGAACACGGTGCCCCTGGCGCTGAGTCTGGAACCCAAACGCGGCGTGCACGCGGACCTGCATGAATTCGCCCCGAAGGAGCACTTCAACAAGCCGGCGTGGCGGGTCCTGGTGGCCCCCTATGTCCGCTGGCTGTGCCGCACGTACCTGCCAGCGGTCAGTTCCGTGACCACGGTTTCGGAGGGTATTGCCGAGCAGTACCAGAAGGACTTCGGGGTCGACGTCGATGTGGTCACCAATGCGGCGCCGTACGCCGAGCTGAAACCGCGCCCAACCGGGGATAAAATCCGCATCATCTACAGTTCGGCCGGACAGCGCTACCGCCGGATCGAGGACATCATCGCAGCCATGGACGGGGTGCCTGAGGATCTGGAACTGGACCTCATCGTCATGCCCAACGAGCCGGAGTATGTGGACCAGTTGCGCAGCCAGGCGGAGCCGCTGCCCAATGTCCGGTTCCGTGACCCGGTGCCGTACACCGAACTCGTCAAGACCATCAGTGAGTACGACGTGTCCATCTCGGTCATTCCGCCAACCAACTTCAATCTGGCCCAGGCCCTGCCGAACAAGTTCTTCGAGGCCGTCCAAGCCCGGACGGCCCTCATCATCGGTCCGTCGCCGGCCATGCAGACGCTGCTCGAACGCCACGGCCTCGGCGCGGTGACCGAGGACTTCACCGCGGAAGGACTGCGTGCGGTGCTGCAGTCGTTGACCCGTGCACAGATCGATCAGTGGAAGGCCAACGCGGACAAGGCCGCCGACGAGTTGTCCTCCGAGCACCAGAACCGCGCCTGGGAAAGGGCGATCGCGGCTCTCCTGGAACCGGCGGAGGCCTGATACGTGCCGGGTTCAAGGACAGCTCCCCGCGCCACCACTCCCGGTTCCGGTCTGGAAGCAGAACCGAAGGTCCTGCATCTGTACGATGCCGCCGACGTCGGCCGCACCCTGGTCAAATACGGCAGGAAGGACGGACATCCCTGGCGGCAGTTCAACCGCACGCCGCCCGCGGATTCCGGCGTCCCCGTCGGCGCAGCGGGAAAAAGCAGGCGGTTGCTGGCGGGCCTTTCCTGGCAAGCGGGCCGGGCGGCGGAGATTTTGCGCGCCGATCTGCTCCATGTCCACTCCGGCTCCCGCATAGGCGTAGTGCGCTCCCGGCCGTACAAGCCCTTTGTGCTGCACTTCCACGGCACCGACATCCGCACCCAGTATTATGATCCGGCCCGCGGACCGGCGATCCAGTGGGGCGCCGACCACGCCGCCGCTGTCCTGTACTCCACGCCCGATCTGGCCGAGCACGCCCAGACTGCGCATCCCGGTGCCCGTTACCTGCCGAACCCTGTGGACATGGAGGAACTTCCGGATTGGGCTCCGGCGGACCGGCCGCGCGTGGTTTTCGCCTCCCGTTGGGATGGTTCCAAAGGAGGCCAAACGCAGCTGGAACTCGCGCGCACACTGCTGGCCGCCGTCGTACCCGGAACGGAAGTTATGGGACTGGACTGGGGCGACGAGGCAGGCCGGGCTGCCGCTATGGGCGTTCAGCTGGTACCGAAAATGGCCAAACCGGACTACCTGCGCTGGCTGGCGGCTGCGCATGCGGTGGTCGGCCAGAGTGCCGGAATCCTGGCCATGAGCGAGTTGCAGGCCGTAGCCATCGGCGCCCCGGTGGTCATGCAACTCGGCGACGGCTATTACCCCGGTCCGTCTCCGGTGCTGCAGGCCGAAAGCGTCGATGGCCTCGCCGCGCAGGTGCTGACCGCGCTCGCAGATCCGCCGGCGGTCTCCCGTGCGCTGGATGGCCCGGGCTGGATCAACACGAACCACTCACCCGAACAATCAGTGCGGCAACTCGCCGGGGTGTACCGCGAAGTTAGGGCCGGCCGCTAGGCCTCCGAACGCTCGTCGGCCGCCACTTCCTGCGGCGTGAGGCCCGCCAGTGCCGCCTGCTCGGCGAAATCCGGGACCCGGGCGACGACGTCGTCGAAGGCTCCGTGGGCGGCCACCTCGCCGTCGCGCATGAAGAAAACGATATCGGCGTGGCGGATGGTGGCGAGGCGGTGGGCCACGGTGATGACCGTGACGTTGCCGTGGAGTTCGTTGATCGCCTTGGTCACCGCGGCCTCCGTGGCCGTGTCCAGCGCCGAAGTGGCCTCATCCATCACGAGCACCTGCGGGTTGTCGTAGAGCGCCCGGGCGATGCCCAGCCGCTGCCGCTGGCCGCCGGAAAGGGCCATGCCGCGCTCGCCGACCACGGCATCGATGCCGCCGTCGCGGGCCAGCAACGTGTCAAGCAGCTGTGCCCGGCGCAGCGCCGTTTCCACCCGTTCACGGTCAACTTTGGATTCGTCCCACGCCAGGGCTACGTTCTGGGCAACGGAGGCATCGAAGAGGGACACTTCCTGCGGCACATAGCCAATCCGCTTGCGCCAGGAAGTGAGCACGAATTCGAGCCGCTCGCCGCCCACTTCGATGTGGCCCGCGGTCGGCTCCAGCAGCCCGAGCAGAACATCCACCATGGTGGATTTTCCGGCACCGGAAGACCCCACGAAGGCCACATGGCTGCCGGCTGGAATCCGGATGCTGATCCGGTCCAGCGCAGGAGCCTGGGCACCCGGATAGCTGAAAGAGACGTCGTGGAGCACAATATCCGCCGGTGCGTCGGCGAGGTCGTGCTGCGGCCGTTCCTTGTTCTGGCGCGCCATTTCCTCGTCGCCTTCGCGAATGTCTTCGACGACCTGACGGGCAAAGGATGCGCTGGTGTTCACCGAGGACTGCACGGCCTGCATCCGGGTCAGCGAGGGGATCAGGCGGAATCCCGCAATGGCGAACAGCCCGATGGCGCTCACGGCGCCGGCGGGACCGCCGACAAGCAGGCCAACACCGCCGACCAAGGCGAAACCGACCACCAGGGCGGTTTCCAGAACATAGCGGGGAATCTGCGATATCTGGATGGCGCCGGCCCGGGCCAGGGCCGATTTGGTCCGGGTGCCGTGGACCTGCTCCTGCACCTCCGGCCCACGGTCCGCGAGAGTGATTTCCTTCAGTGCACCCAGCGCCTCGTAAAGTGTTTTGGCCGTCCGGTTGGACCACTCGCGGTTCTGGCGTCCGATCGCCACCGCCCGGGGCGAAATAACCTTGGCCAGCAGCAGCGCCACCAGGCCCAGATACAGCATGGTGACAATGGCGATCAGCGGCTGGGCTATGAAAAGTACGACGACGACCGCCACCATCGTGCCCAGTTCGCCGAAAAGCGTCATGGCCGGCATCAGCACACCCGAGACCGTGATGCCCACTCCCACGTCAACGGAGCGGACGATTTCAGCCGAGTTGCGGCCCAGCCGTTTCTCCCAGGGCGAGGCGAGATAGGCGGCGAAGAGCCGGTCCCCGATGGCGACCTCGTGGCGGGCGAACCGTTTAGTGGCGAAACGCAGCAGCATCACCGCGAGGATGCCCTTGAGGACAATCAGCAGGCAGATGAAGACCAGCAGCGGCAGGACCAGGCCCTTTTCCGTGATGTCGCCCAGAACCGGCCACACCATCGGCTGCCCGCTGACGAGGCCCGGGAGCAGCGCGGCGACCAGGCCCAGGGCCACGATGTCAAGCAGCGCCAGGGCTGCGGAAGCAGCGGCGTAACCGGTCAGGAATCGGCGGCTGCCTTCGGGCAGCGTTTTCAACAACGGCCCGAGGACCTTCAGAATGCTATTCATACTGGCACTAAGACTAGTTGTTTATCCACAAGCCGCGTCACAGACCTAGCCTGCCGCAAACCTTTCACCTACTCTCGGGAGAGAAAACGTACACCGACGGCGGATCCAGTCTCACGGAGTTCCGGCGTCAGGACGGCGCTGTGCGCCAGGGGGATACGGATGGATGCTATCCGCATTGTCGAAGATGAGGTGCGCGAGCTCATCCGCCGCAGGGGCATTGACCCGGAGCACCAGGGCGGGGAAGTGCGCCGCCTGGTGGAGGCCGCGGTCAATGATTATGACGAGCGGTCCCTGTTGGGGACACTGCCGCCGCTGGGGCACCTTGACTTTGCCAGGAAGTACGTCTTTGATGCGGTCGCAGGGTTCGGCGCACTGCAGCCGTTGCTGGATGATCCCTCGGTTGAGGAAATCTGGATAAATTCCCCGGCCGAGGTGTACGTTGCGCGCGGCGGGGAATCCGAGCTTACTTCGGTCACGCTGAGCCAGCAGCAGGTACGGGACCTGGTAGAAAGGATGCTCAAGTCCTCGGGCCGGCGGCTTGACTTGTCGTCACCATTCGTTGACGCGGCCTTGCCCGATGGCTCCCGCCTGCATGTGGTCATTCCTGATATCACCAAACGGCACTGGGCCGTCAACATCCGTAAGTTCATTGCCCGTGCGTCGAAACTGGACCATTTGGTGGAACTGGGCTCGCTCTCGCCCGAGGCAGCGCGGTTCCTCTCCGCCGCAGTAGCCAGCGGGCTCAACATCCTGGTTTCCGGGGCAACGCAGGCGGGGAAGACGACGATGCTCAATTGCCTTGCGGCAAGCATCGGCAGCCGAGAGCGCGTGGTGACGGTCGAGGAAATTTTCGAGCTTCAGCTGCCCCTACGCGACGTGGTAGGGCTGCAATGCCGCCAACCGAATCTGGAGGGCGAGGGCGAAATCCCCCTGCGGCGGCTGGTCAAGGAAGCCCTGCGCATGCGGCCGGACCGCCTGATCGTGGGCGAAGTCCGGGAAGCCGAAAGCTTGGACATGCTCATTGCCCTAAATAGCGGCTTGCCAGGGATGTGCACGATTCACGCGAACAGTGCCCATGACGCCATCACGAAGGTGTGCACATTGCCCCTGTTAGCTGGCGAGAATATCTCCAGTGCCTTCGTCCTGCCTACGGTAGCTTCCTGCATTGATTTGGTCGTGCACTGCACGCGCAGCGCCTCCGGCCAACGGCAGGTTGCCGAAATAGTCTCGCTCGGCCGACGAGTCGAAAACGGCATTATCGAGACATCAACTCTTTTCAGCCGGCAGAACGGTGATCTACTGGCTAGCGATTCGGCCAGTCCGGGAGACGACAAATTTGCCCGTGCCGGGTACAACGTCATGCAGTTGCTCGGCGGCATGTCATGACTGCTGCCACTGGCCTTGTGGGCGGGTTCGGACTGTTCCTGATCTGGTGGTCCTGCTGGGAGTTGCCGGAACCGCCTCCCAAGAGCCCACGCAACCCACGGTTCACCCGCTTGCAGGAGGTCATCAACCAATCCGGTATTGAGAAAGTTTCTGTCAACGGCCTTATTACCAGTTGTGCCGGAACGGCAGTCTTTACCTTCCTGCTGATCTTGGTTATTACGCAATCGCCTCCGATCGCCGGCTGTTTCGCGCTCTTTGGCGGATGGCTGCCATTGGTGCTGGTGCGGTGGCGCGCGAGGCGCCGTGTGGCGGCCATGCGTGAAATTTGGCCGGACGTAGTGGACCACCTTCGTTCCGCCATTCGCGCCGGCCTCTCGTTGCCGGAGGCCCTGATACAGCTGGGGATCCGGGGGCCGGTGGAGTTGCGTCCGGCGTTCGTCGAATTCGGGGCAGACTATCGGGCCGGAGGGCGCTTCGACCAGTCGTTGGAGCGGCTGAAGGACCGGCTTGCGGATCCCGTCGCGGACCGGATCATCGAAGCGCTCAGAATGACGAGGGAGGTGGGCGGCTCCGACCTCGGCAGGCTGCTGGGTACGCTGGCGGATTTTCTTCGCGACAGTGCCCGCACCCGAAGCGAGCTGGAGGCCCGTCAATCGTGGACAGTCAGCGCCGCGAGGCTGGCCGTTGCCGCACCATGGATCATCTTGATGCTGCTGGCTACGCGGCCCGAGGCCGTTGCCGCCTATAACTCGACGGCGGGGGCCATGGTACTGCTCGGCGGTCTGGTCGTGTCTTTGGTCTGTTACCGGCTCATGCTCCGTATCGGCGCCTTGCCCGAAGACGAACGGGTGATGCAATGACACATTTGATGTCCATGGGCGTCCTCGCGGGGACAGGCCTCGGCGTCGGCTTGTGGCTGGTCCTGACGCGGCTCCCCTCCATGCGCAGGATACGGTTCGTCGACAGGATCGCCCCTCAGCTGAAATCGGTGGACGTCCAGTCCAGGCTGCTGGCTGCAGGACCGGTCAACGTGACCCCGTTCGGCCCCTTGGAACGCATCATCCGGCCGGTCCTTCTCGACGCCGTTTCCTGGCTAGGCAGATTCAATCTCGGGACGACCGTGTTATCCAAGCGTCTGGCGCAGGCCGGCCGCCGCCAGACGGCCGTCGATTTCAGGGCGGAACAACTGCTGTGGGCGGTCCTGGGACTTGCCGCCGGAATTCTGCTGGCCCTGGTATCCGCGGCAGGGGGAGGGCTGGACCCCATTACGGGCATCATTCTCACAATCGGCCTCGCCGCGGGCGGATTCCTGCTGCGCGACTACATGCTGACCGTGCAGATACAGCGCCGGGAAACCAAGATGCTGGCCGAATTCCCCAGTCTGGCGGAACTGATGGCGCTCGCTGTCAGCGCGGGGGAGAGCACCACCGGTGCGCTGGAACGAATCTGCCGCAGCGCTCACGGCGAACTTGCCGACGAATTCGCTACCGTTCTGGCAGATACGCGGTCGGGGACGCCATTGCTGGCGGCGCTGCAGGACTTTTCGCGCCGGAGCCGGCTGCAGGCCTTGGTGCGGTTCGTTGACGGCATCACTGTGGCAGTTGAAAGAGGTACGCCGCTGGCGGATGTGCTTCGGGCTCAGGCACAGGACGTCAGGGATATGGCCAAACGTAGCCTTATGGAATCGGCAGGCAAAAAGGAAATCGCCATGATGGTTCCACTCGTGTTCGGTGTCTTGCCCCTCACTGTCCTGTTCGCTGTATATCCGGGGCTGGCCCTGATCAATCTGGGCTGGTGACGGTGCAGCCAATGAGAAATTCACAACGGATCAAAGGTAAAGAAGGCGGAAAATGAACAAGTATTCCTTCACTCTGAAAGCAGCTGTACTGCTGTCGATGATGCTGGTACAGCTCGCCGGTCGGTTCCGGACGGTCGTGTCCGGCGGGGACCCCGAGCGTGGCGATGTGCCTGGGTGGGTCATGATCACCCTAATGTCGGCTGTGCTTGTCGCCGGGATCCTCGCCATTGCCAAGCCCGCGCTCGAAGGCCTATTCAACGATGCCATGGGACGCGTCAGCCAGCCTTGATATGCGCCGCTTGATAACACTGCTGTGCGCTCCGGGCGGTCTTCGCTCCGAACGTGGCTCAGCGGCTGTGGACTTCGTGCTGGTCGGCGGTGTCCTGACGCTGATCTTCGTCTCGATCATGCAGTTGGCACTTGTTCTGCACGTGCGGAACACCTTGATCGATGCCGCCGGTTCCGGGGCCCGCTACGGTGCGTTGGCAGATCGCGGGCCAGAAGACGCCCGGGGCCGCACGGTATCCCTGATTACCGGCTCCCTGAACTCTGCCTATGCCACGGACGTACAAGTGGAAGAGATCCAGCGTGGGGGAATCAGGACACTTCGCGTGACGGTGAACGCTCCGTTGCCAGCGGTCGGACTGGTCGGTCCTGCAGGCGGATTGGAGGTGGAGGGCCATGCAGCACTGTCGCGATAGCAAACACCGGCCGTCGAGGTGGCCGGACGAACTTCGCCTGCGCTTGGCATCGGCGGTGCATCCTGACGAGCCTGCGGAGCGGGGCAGTGCTGTTGTGGAGTTCGTCTTCCTTGGCACGCTGCTGCTCGTGCCGGTGGTCTACTTCGTCATCGCCGTGGCCCAGGTTCAGGGCGGCTCTTTCGCCGTCGTCAGCGCCGCCGACCATGCAGCAAAGGTTTTTGTCTCGGCAGACACACCCGCGGCCGCTCATGGCCAGGCTGAACAGGCAGCGCTGCTTTCCGTACAGGATTTCGGTTTTGGGCCAGGCGATCTCGGGATGGCTGTCGGCTGCGGCGGCGGCGCATGTCTCGAACCGGGTTCAACCGTGACAGTCAACGTCTCCCTGGAAGTACCGTTGCCGCTGATGTCGGGATTGGACCTGTCCTTCGCCACGGTGACATCCACCGCAACCCAGATCGTCGAGCGTTACGGATGAATCTGCCGGGAACTATGAGCCGCTTCATCGGGCCTCGCAGGCCGGCAGGCCTTGCCGGTAAAGGGCGGAATGCACGGGACGATAGTGGCCAGGTAGCGGTCCTGATCATCGGCTTTGTGATGTTGAGCCTGCTGATACTCACCGTGGTCATGGCTGCATCAGCCGTGTACGTAGAGCGCAAGAAGTTGCTCTCGGTGGCAGACGGAGCCTCCTTGGCCGCCGCAGACACTTTTGCGCTCGCGGACGTCCAGGGCTCTGCCGGTGCTCCCGTTCCAACCTTGAGCGACGGTACCGTCCACAGCGCCGTCCAACGCTATATTGCGGATACCGGAGCGGCGGGTCGCTTCGACGGTCTGTCCATCAACCCGGGCACTGGTTCGCCGGAAAGCCGTACTGCCCACGTGGTCCTCTCCGCCGTAGTGCATCCTCCTATCGTTAATTTTCTGGTGCCGGCAGGTGTGCCGATCACCGTGTCCAGTGATGCCCGTTCGGAACTGCGCCGCTGATGCCAGGTGCCAGCGCTGAGTGGATACCTAGCCGCGGGAAGCACATCGGCGTTCCCACCATGGCGTAGGCTTGGAGAACCATGGCTGAGATCGACTTTCCCGCAGAAATCCGCGCCCTGCGCGCCACCTATGACTCCATCGAGGCAGTGACCGATGTCGAAACCATCCGCAAGGACATCGCAGAGCTGAGCGAGCAGGCCGGCGTGCCCGATCTCTGGGACGATCCTGCCGCAGCACAGCAGATCACGTCAAAGCTCTCGCACCGCCAGTCCGATCTCGAACGGCTCGAAAAACTTGAGGCACGGATCGACGATCTGGAGGTCCTCGTTGAGCTGGGTCAGGGCGAGGACGACGCCGACTCGATGGCGGAGGCAGCCAACGAGTTGGGGGCATTGAAGAAAGCGCTTGCCCAGCTCGAAGTCGTCACCTTGCTCTCGGGCGAGTACGACGAGCGGGAAGCTGTTGTCACCATCCGCGCTGGCGCCGGCGGCGTTGACGCGGCGGATTTCGCGGAAATGCTCATGCGTCTATACCTGCGCTGGGCGGAGCGCCACGGGTACCCCACGTCGGTACTGGACACGTCTTACGCCGAAGAAGCAGGGCTGAAATCGGCGACCTTCGAAGTCAAAGCACCTTACGCCTTCGGTACCTTATCGGTCGAGGCCGGTACCCACCGCCTGGTACGGATCAGTCCTTTCGATAACCAAGGCCGACGCCAGACGTCCTTTGCCGCGGTCGAGGTGATCCCGCTGATCGAGCAGACGGACTCCATTGATATTCCGGACAACGAGATCAAGGTCGACGTTTTCCGTTCCTCCGGACCGGGCGGACAGTCGGTGAACACCACAGACTCGGCCGTGCGGCTGACGCACCTTCCCACCGGCATCGTGGTTTCGATGCAGAACGAGAAATCGCAGATCCAGAACCGCGCCGCCGCGCTTCGCGTGTTGCAATCCCGGCTGCTGCTGCTGAAAAAAGAGCAAGAAAATGCGGAGAAGAAGGCCCTCGCCGGGGACGTCAAGGCATCGTGGGGTGACCAGATGCGTTCCTACGTACTCAATCCGTACCAGATGGTTAAGGACTTGCGTACGGAACACGAAGTGGGCAATACCACTGCTGTATTCGACGGCGAGATCGATGACTTTATCGACGCGGGTATCCGCTGGCGTGCTAACACCCGAAACGCGGCGGACTAGCCCCGATTGTGCCGCGGAGCCCGGCCAGGAACCCCAGTCGCACGCTAGGTTCACCCAGTGTTTCCGGGGACTTGGGTGACATGAATCACTATACAATTGTGAGGGAACCAAGCGCCTGCGCTGTTGCCGCAGGCGTTCGTTCCGAGCCTGCTCTCACGAGGAAGAATGCCACGCAGATGGGGTGCATTGCCGACCCCGGCTTCCTGCCGCTGGCTTTGCCTGAACGACACGCCCGTTAGGGGCCTGCAGGTAAATCCCAAGGCGTACTGCATATAGTCAGTACGCCGATGATTTTTCCTTCAACCATAGGCCCGAGCCGTCGGCAGCTGTATTTGGGCACGAAGTAGTCATGATTAGATTCGACAACGTCACAAAGATTTACGACCAGAACACGCGACCCGCTCTGGACAAGGTCAGCCTTGAAGTGGACCGCGGGGATTTTGCGTTCCTGGTCGGAGCCTCGGGATCAGGGAAGTCCACCTTCATCCGGTTGGTTCTCAAGGAGGACCGGGCTACCCGTGGTTCCGTTTACGTGGCCGGCCAGAACGTCGCCAACATTCCAAGCTGGCGGGTGCCCAAACTGCGTCGCGGCATCGGCGTTGTCTTCCAGGATTTCCGACTGTTGCCGAACAAGACCGTTGCCGGCAACGTTGCCTTCGCCATGCAGGTGATCGGCAAGAGCCGGGCCATGATCCGCGAGACGGTTCCAGAAGTACTCAAAACGGTCGGGCTGGAAGGCAAGGACCACCGTATGCCCCATGAGCTCTCCGGCGGCGAACAGCAGCGAGTGGCTATTGCCCGGGCCATCGTGAACAAACCGGGTATCCTGTTGGCCGACGAACCGACCGGAAACCTTGATCCCACCACTTCGATGGGCATCATGAAGGTCTTGGACCGGATCAATCAAAACGGCACTACCGTCGTCATGGCGACGCACGACAACGTGATCGTGAACGACATGCGCAAGCGAGTGATCGAACTGGTCGACGGCGTATTGGTCCGGGATGAAGCCGAAGGCATCTATGTTGGCGCCCAAGGTGATAACAAATGAGACTCGCATTCATTCTTGGTGAAATCGGTTCCGGGTTGCGCCGCAACCTTTCCATGGTCGTCTCCGTCATCCTGGTCACTTTCATCTCGCTGACGTTCGTCGGGGCTGCCGGTATGCTCCAGTTGCAGATCAACCAGATGAAGGGCTACTGGTACGACAAGGTCCAGGTCGCAGTCTTCCTCTGTGTCGATACGTCGACGGCGGCAAGCTGTGCCTCCGGGCCCGTAACCGACGAACAGCGGGCGGAAATCAAAAACACGCTTGAGTCGCCTGCTGTCGCGCAGTACGTGGACTCTTACCTGTACGAGTCGCAAGAGGACGCGTTGGGACACTTCCGCGACCAGTTCGCCAACTCGCCGATTGTGGATTCCGTAACCGCGGATCAGCTACCGGAGTCCTTCCGGGTCAGCCTCGTGGACCCGGAAAAGTACGAGGTCATTAACGAGATCTTCTCCTCGTTGCCAGGCGTCGAAGTTGTTGTGGACCAACGGGAGATCCTCGAACGAGTCTTCAGCGTGATGAACATAGCCTCCCTCGTGGCGGTCAGCATCGCCGCCATCATGATTGTGTGCGCGATCCTGCTAATAGCGACGACTATCCGTCTCTCGGCGTTCAGTCGACGTCGCGAGACGGGCATCATGCGTCTGGTAGGAGCTTCGAAGGCGGTGATCCAGTTGCCGTTTGTGCTGGAAGGCGTCATTGCCGCTGTCATCGGCGCACTGCTGGCCTCGGTCACGTTGTGGGCAGTGGCGCGGTTCTTTATCGGCGACTGGCTGGCACAGCAATATCCGGATACGGCGTTCATATCGGAGGGATCGGTGCTCCTGATCGCACCTGCGCTGATCCTGCTCGGTACCGTGCTGGCAGGAATTTCTTCTCTTCTTACCCTCCGACGCTATTTGAAGGTCTAGAATCATGTCTACTGAGCAGAACAACAGGTTGGGGAACCGGACAGTGAACCGTTTACACGCGGGTAGGAAGTCGTGTCTGCCGCAGGGGATTATCAGCGCCGCGCTGGCCGCCTTCCTGGCGTTTTCCCTCGGCACCGCAGGTCCGGCACAGGCGGATCAACTGGACGATCGCAAAGAAGCGCTCGAGCAGGAAATGGCCGAAGTTGAGCATTCGCTGGAATTCCTGGACGCCGACATCATAGAGACGGTAAAGCAGCTCAAGGAGTACCAGAGCCAGTTGCCCGCGGCCCAGCAGAAACTGGCAGATGCGCAGGGACGCGTCGAGGAAGCGGCGAACAAGGTCGCCGCACTGGCACAGCGCGTGGACATGGCGTTGCAGACCAAGGACAACATTAACAAGCAGCTCGACGACGACAAGGAAGAGCTCGCTGAAACCCGGGAGATCATAGGGCAGATCGCCACCCAGGCCTACAAGCAGGGTGGGGTCCCGTCTAACCTGACGCTGTTTTTTGGCTCGGAGGGTGACTCTGGCCTGGCCGATACTATCGGTTTGGCAGACCAGGCCTTGCGCAGCCAGAACGCCGCATTGAACAAGCTTTCCCAGCAGAACGCTACGAACGTGAACTCGAAGGCCCGTCTCGAGGCAGTCGAGGAAGAAATCCGGGACCTCAAGCAGCAGGCCGAAGAAGCATTGGCTGCCGAGCAGACTGCCCGGGATGAGGCCGCAGCCGAGAAGGAGAAGGTGGACACGCTGATCGCGGATACCTCCGCCCTTTCGGACAAACTCCAGGCCCAGAAACCGAAGATCCAGCAGCAGCTGGCTGAGGTCGAAAAACAGCACCAGCAGGTGCAGGCCGATATCGCCGAACGGCAGGAAAGGCTCCGACGCGAAGCCGAACAACGCCGTAAGAAGGAAGAAGCCGAGCGCAAGGCTGCTCAAGCGGCCTGGGAGAAGGAGCAGGCGCGGATCAAGGCCGCGAAGGCGGCTGCCGCGGCAGCTAACCAGCCGGTCCCGCAAATTGTTCCCACGGTCGAACCACCGCCCGCCGCGCCGAGCGAGTCGTCCTCGTTCGGTCTGGCCTCTCCGGTGTCCGGCCCGGTGACCTCGGGATACGGGTGGAGGGCTACCCCCGCCGGCACAATCGATTTTGGCGGTTCCGGCGGTTACATGCATACGGGTCTGGACTATGGGTCAGCCTGCGGCACCCCGGTGCGCGCGCCTGCCAGTGGCGAAGTTTGGACGTCCGGGTGGGGCGGTGCGGCCGGAAACATGGTAGTGATCAGCCATGGCGTAGTTTCCGGCAGCGCCTTGGCCACGAACTACTTCCACTTGACGCGGTCCGCTGTGTCCGTTGGCCAGAGGGTCAACCAAGGGGATGTTATCGGTTACGTTGGAACAACCGGCAACTCGACCGGATGCCATCTGCACTTTGAAACGATCCTGAACGGTTCGCTGGTCAACCCCATGGGCCTGCTGTAGCCAGCGAGGGATTTGTTCCACGCCGGTATACTGGATGTTTTCAACTAAGTGGATTTGAACCAGAAGGAGTTGCCCCGTGCCCAGGGAAAGTGGCCGGAAGGTAGTGGCCACCAATCGTAAGGCCCGGCATGACTATCACATTATGGATACCTTTGAGGCCGGCATGGCGCTCATGGGGACCGAGGTCAAATCCTTGCGCGAGGGCAGGGCCTCCTTGGTCGATGGATTTTGCGTTTTCTACAACGATGAGCTGTATCTGGAAGCGGTCTATATTCCGGAGTATCTCAATGGCAGTTGGACCAATCACTCCGCCCGGCGTCGACGGAAACTCCTGTTGCACCGCGAAGAGTTGAACAAGATCTCACACAAGATCCGCGAATCAGGCTTCACGATTGTGCCCCTTCAGCTTTACTTCAACGACGGCCGGGCGAAGGTCGAAATCGCAATTGCCCGCGGTAAGAAGGACTACGACAAGCGTCAGACATTGCGTGAACAGCAGGACAAGCGCGAAGCGCTACGTGCCATGCGTGAGCGCAACCGCAGCTCTGCCTGATCAGCGTTCATCGGGAATCTCCGTGAGCGAGGGATTCAGCAACTCGCCCCAGGGTCGCTGAAACGCTGCATAGCCAGCCAGCCAGCCTTGGCGCCAGACCCTGCTACCTTCCCGGCCAAGCCTGGCCACCCAGCCTTGACCAGCATGAGTAAGCTCCTTGACCCCAGCGAGGCGGCCACAGTGGTCGCCGGCAAGCCTAAATAGAGCCTAAATCAGCGCGTGCCCGGAGGGCCATAAAACATCTGAGGCCTCGGGGAATACATTCGCAGATGTTGTGGTTAGAATAGATAGTCCGGTGTGAACCACCGGTTTGGTAATTCAATATGGGGATGACAGGTTTCGACGATGTTAGTCGCGCCAGGGGAAGCGGGCCGAGGATGCAGGGCTATCTCGTTAACGCTCTCTGCAAAAAAATAACTGCTGAATCTAAACAGCACGACTTCGCTCTCGCTGCCTAAGCAGCGGGCATAGTCCGTCAGTCCGGGTACGCTCTCGACCCGGTTTCTGGCGTCATTTAGAGGGCCACTGCTGGACACTTTCGCCGTTGGAGTGTCCGGGACTTTTAGACGGCTGGGCCCGGGTCAGCCACTTGTTTGCAGGATGGCTGGGGCCGAGAAATCCCGAAGCAAACTGCGCCCGGAGAAGTCCTGGCAACGCAACATCGGACGGGGGTTCAATTCCCCCCATCTCCACCAACGGAAACAGGCCGGAGGCATAACGCTTCCGGCCTGTTTGTCGCTTAAGCATGCTGGCCGCTGATCTGGACAGCGTCAGGAACCTGCTACAGGATCCTCGACTATACCGATGAAGCGACTGCCTACACCATCGAATTCGCTCCGGCGCATTCCGGCCCCGAGTTCGGGCAACTCTTGTGGATCGTGGAATTCGCAGATGACGTAAGTAAACTCAGGCCACCACTTCTTAGGCCGCGCCGCCTCCGAAAAGCCGCAGACATGGCACCGCAATTCAACCCAGACAGGCCTCTTGCCTGTGCGGTTGGCGCGGGATTGCAGTAGCCACTGCGGCGGATTAGCCACAATCTCGGCGAGGTCCTCCTCGCTGAGCCGCGAAGGTATGCCGTGCCGCCGGGCCATCTCAAGCGGAATGTCAAGGGCCAGGGCTGCATCTCGTCTCGTAATCATCGTCATCAACAATAGGCCAATGCCGCCATGAGCGCCGATTCGAAACGGATCGGGGAATACTGCTCCCCCGCGAGTGGGCTGATTTGTCGCCGCCATGTCGAGGCGAGACCCAGCGTCCCGCCACCAATGGGCCGACTGTCAGTCCATGACGCCTCCTAGCTGCCGGCTTCCGGTTGGCGATAACCCCTGGATCTTGATTTTTTTCGTGGACCTTGGGCTTTCCT
Source organism: Arthrobacter sp. Soil_C_60 (assembly GCF_057656375.1). Lineage (NCBI taxonomy): Bacteria > Bacillati > Actinomycetota > Actinomycetes > Micrococcales > Micrococcaceae > Arthrobacter > Arthrobacter sp. Soil_C_60. Next base: position 556,886 of record NZ_JBDGKM010000001.1, read on the forward strand.
GATACGGATTGCCCGATTCATTGACACTGCCGCGCGCATTAGCGATCCTGAAGACTCCAAGCGGTGGGGCCCGCGAGGGGAGCCGGGGCCGGAGAGTCCGGCTGGCTCTGTGGGGAGTGTACTGTGGGGATCACTGCGGCTATGGCTACCGATCGACCTTGGGATTTACGACTTGTGGGGGGCTGGCAACTGCATCGCGGGGGTCAACCCGTTAAAGTGGCTCTGCGTCAGCAGCGCCTTCTTGCGGCCTTGGCGCTGTACGGCAGGCAGTCCCGTACTTTTTTGGCCGGATTGCTGTGGCCGGACAGCTCCGAACATCAGGCGGCGGGCAGTCTTCGGGAGAGTGTTTTCCTAGTTAATCGGACATTGCCTCAGCTCCTGTCATCGACTCAGGATCCGCTGGACTTGGACGAGCACGTCAGCGTTGACGTCCGCGATCTCAGGGCACAGGCAGCCCGTCTGGAGGAACATGCCAATCCCGGCCTCCAGCAGAGCCTGCTGGAGGCGGTGCAGGATGCGGAATTGTTGCCGGGCTGGTACGAAGACTGGGTCATCTCCGAGCAGGAGCGGTGGCAGCGACTGCGGCTGTCGGTGCTTGAACGACTGGCCAAGCAGTTCCTGCTGCTGGGCAGGATCGATCCGGCGATGGAAGCGGCGCGCGCAGCGACGACCATAGAACCCCTACGCGAGAGTGCACAGCGGTTACTGCTCCAGTGCTACCTGGCGGAGGGAAACAATGCGGAAGCGCTGCGGGCTTACCAGTCCTTCCGGATCAGGTTGCGGCAGGAATTCGGCGTTGCCCCCTCGCCAATCATTTCGGACTTGATCAGTTCGCTGGTGGAAGGGTCGGATGGCGAGCAGCAGCTGGGGCGGAGCGGTGGCCGCGGCTAGCCCGTGACGCTCAAGCCTCGGCGGTCAGCGAGCCAGCGTAGAGATCCATCAGCGCCGGCATTCCGCCAGCTGCCATGACCCGCCGTTGGCGTTCGGCACCGATGCCGTCGGCCCATAAGCGTTCCAGGGAAGCGTCTACCCACTCAGCATCGCCGGCTTCCTCAAGGGCAGGCCGGATGCGGCGAACCAGCAGGTTGACCACATCGCGTGCGGGCAGGAGGAGTCCGGAAAACGGGTCGATCAGCTTATCGGCCAGCCCTTGCCTTCCGGCTTGCCAGACGGCCGCGTCGAGGAGCTCGGCGTCGAGGTCGGGAAACTCCTTGCCGGCCTCCGCTTCGGTGAGGGCCGTGACGACCAGTCCGCGGATCAGCGCGGCGATGAGGACTGCATCTTGGGCTTCCAGTTGCACATCCGCCGCGCGCACTTCCAACGTGGGGTAGCGGTCGGACAGGCGTGCCAGCCAGGTGAGGACGCCTCGGTCGATGACGACTCCGGTGTCCACCAACCGCTGGATCCGCCGCTCGTAATCCGCAGCATCAGCAAACAGCGGGGGGCAGCCCTGGACCGGCCAACGGCGGTAGTGCACAATCCGCCAGCTGGCGAACCCGCTGTCGCGGTCCAGCCAGAACGGCGAATTCGAGCTCAGCGCTACGATGACCGGCAACCAGGGCCGGATCCGATTCAAGGCCTGCACGCCCGACTCCTTGTCAGGGACTGAAACGTGTACATGCTGGCCATTGACGAACTGGTCGGCGACAATCCCTTTGGCGCTGGCTTTGAGGTCGTGGTAGCGCTGCTTGTCCGTCAGCTCCGGGTAGTCTTCGTGGATCCGCGCTGCCGTGCCGGTGGCGGCCGCGCGGACGCCCGCCTTCCGTGCGGCAGTGTCCAGCTGACGGCGGAAGTTCAGCAGCGATTCCTCTGCCTCGGTCAGTGTTGAACAAACGGCCGTGGCAGTCTCGATCTGGCAATTGAGCAGCTCCCGCTGGATGTCGCCGCGGGCAACTTGCAGGGACTCCAGGTTCTGGGCCACCTTGTCTGCGACCGCCTCGGGCAGTCCCGTGGCCGGATTGAGCAGCAGGTACTCTTCCTCAATTCCCAGCGTTGCCATTAAACGCCCTTCCCTTGGCTGAAGCGGACAAACCTGAGCTTACCCAAATTGTCAGTGTGCTGATGACAGCCCCCTCATCGGAGCAGCAGCACTCCCAGCGCGGCCGCTACCAGGCCCAGCACCAGATTTGCCGCAAGATTGACGACGGCGGCAACAGGCCGCCGTTCTGCCCACAGTCTGGCGGTGGCAACCGTCCAGGAGCTGAACGTGGTCAGGCCGCCGGCCAGTCCCGTCGCCACCGCCGTACTCCATGGCTCCGCCAACGAACTCTGCGTGGCCGTTGAAGCGGTCAGCCCGATGATGAGCGAACCGGTTACGTTGACCAGCAAGGTTGACCACGGCCAGGCCATCCGGGCGGTCCCGGAGTCAGCGGCCCGGCTGAACAGGATATCCGCCGCGAACCTGGCCAGCGCCCCTGCCATGCCGAAGACACCCACCAGCAATGCGGCCAGAGCGGTCACGACTGTCCGTCCGTTGAGCCCACCAAGCGACTCGCGAGCACTCGGCCGAGCACCAAACCGGCCACGGCCGCGGCGAGCCCGGCGGCGAGAGACAGTCCCAGATACGCCAGCCAAACATTATGACGTCCGGTAGCGGCGAGCTGCTCGATGGCGATAGTGACCGCCGAAAACGTCGTGAAGGAACCTAACAGGCCGGGGCCAAGGCCGGCGTGGAGCCACGCCGGAGCCCCCGGTCGTTCCGTCCAGAAGGCGGTGACTATCCCCAGCAGGAGACTGCCTGTGACATTGATCGCCAGCGTGGTCCACGGAACACCGCCGCCGTCTTCAGGAAATAGCAGCCCCAGGCCGAAGCGCGCCTCGGTGCCGAGCAGTCCGCCGACGGCCACAGCTGTCCAGACGGTGGCGGGCGGCAGCGGAGGCTTTCCCAGCCGCCCAAGGCGCGTCGCCGGCGTCGTTCTCATGTGATGAGGGCGCAGCCAGCGTGGGGTTTGTCGCTGAAAACCCACAGTGCCGATGCGGCCTCGTCACCCAGATCCAGCTCCCGGTTGCGCCCGGCGGTGGCGACGCGGACTACCAGAGGGCCGCCGAAGGGCTTGCGGCCGATGACCTCCACATGGTCATCCAGGCCGATGTCCTCAGCGCTGAGGAACCTTAGGAGTTCGGGGTTCGCGTCGCTGATGCGGGTGATCCGGCCCGTATGGCCCGCATCCAGGCTGGCGAGTTGGTGTGCCTGCGGGATGTCTACGGCGCCGTGCGCATCCGGAATCGGATCGCCGTGCGGATCACGGTCGGGGTAGCCGAGTTTGGCGGACAGCCGTTCGATGAACGTGTCCGAAACGGTGTGTTCGAGCAGTTCGGCCTCGTCGTGGACCTCGTCCCAGGCATAGTCGAGTTCCTGGACCAGGAAGGTCTCCAGCAACCGGTGCCGGCGGACCATGGCCAGAGCGAGCCGGCGGCCCTCGTCGCTCAGCTCCACGGCGCTGTACGGTTCGTGGATGGCGAGGCCAAGCTCGACGAGCTTACGTACCATCTCCGATACCGAGGAGTTGGCGACGCCCAGCCTGTTGGCCAGCTGGGACGAGCTGATCGGTTCGTCCTGCCACTCGGTGAATGAGTAGATCACCTTGACGTAGTCCTGAACACTGGCGGAGCCGCTGCTCAGGGCGGGACTGTGTTTGTTGGGAGGCATCTTGTTCTCTAGACGGACGTGGGGATGCTCGGTTGTTCGGAGACCCGGCGCCTGGCGCTGCGCCGCCGCTGCAATTGCCAGACTACCCCGTTCCGCCGGGAGAACAGGTAGACGGCGACGAAGACCACGGACTGGGCCAGGACCACGGAGGCTCCGGTGGAAATGTCCAGATAGTAGCTGGCGTAGATGCCGGCGACTGCGGCCGATGCGGTTATCGACGCTGCGATCAGCAGCATCGTATCGAAGCGGCGGGTCAACAGGAATGCCGTGGCGCCGGGCGTGATCAGCATGGCCACCATCAGGATAATGCCCACCGCTTGCAGGCCCACCACAACGGTCAGTGCCAGCAGGCCCAGCATCAGGGCGGAAAGCCAGCGCGTGTTCAGCCCGATGGCGTGGGCATGGATCCGGTCGAACGCGAGCAGCGTCAGGTCACGCCGCTTGTAGAGCAGCACGGCCAGGGTGATCGCGCCCAAAACGAGCACCTGGAGCAGTTCGGCGGTGTTCACGCCGAGGACATTGCCGAACAGGATGTGCTGCAGATCCGTCTGGCTCGGAGTCTTGGAGATGATAGCCAGACCCAGTGCGAATAACCCGGTAAAAACGACGCCGATGGCCGTATCCGCTTTGAGTTTCGTGGTGGACCGGACGGCGCCGATCAACGCTACGGCACCCGCGCCGAAGATGAAGGCGCCCAGCGAGAACGGCAGGCCGACAATGTACGCCAGCGCGACGCCGGGCAGCACTGCGTGGGATACGGCGTCGCCCATGAGGGACCAGCCCATCAGGATCAGCCAGCAGGACAGTACAGCCGAGACCACAGCCGCCGCCAGTGTCACCAGCAGCGCGCGGGTCAAGAAGCCGTACTGCAGCGGCTCCAGCACCCAATTAATGACGTCCATGATGCGCTCCTTCCGGGGCGGTGGCCAGGGCTGTACCGAAAGCCCGGGCGAGGTTCTCGTTGGTCAGGACCGCCTCGGGTTTGCCATGGGCGAGCACCCGCTGGTGGAGCAGGACGGCTTCGTCGCAGAGCTGGGGGATGCCGGCCAGGTCATGGGTCGAGACCAGTACGGTCCGGCCTTCGTTCCGCAGCTCCTTGAACAGGGAGATCAGGGCCCCTTCGGAGCCCTTGTCGACGCCGGCGAACGGCTCATCGAGCAACAGCAGGCCTGCATCCTGCGCGATTCCCCGCGCCACGAAGGCCCGCTTCCGCTGACCGCCCGAGAGCTCGCCGATCTGCCGGTGCTGGAGCTCCGACAGGCCAACACGTTCCAGTGCTGCCGCCACAGCTTCCCGGTCGGCGCGATGCGGACGGCGTGCACGTCCCAACCGGCCATAGCGGCCCATCATGACGACGTCGCGGACGGACACGGGAAACGTCCAGTCCACATCCTCGGACTGCGGCACGTAGGAGACGACGTTGAGCTTCCGCGCGTCCTTGGGTTCGACGCCGAACAGCCGCACGTCGCCGTTGGTCGGCTGGACGAGGCCCATGAGGGACTTGAACAGTGTGGACTTGCCGGAGCCGTTGACGCCGATCAGCCCGCAAATGGTCTGCGGCCGGACAGTCAACGTGACGCCATCCAGGGCTATGACCTCGTTGTACGCCACATGCAGCGACCTCACGGTAATGGCGTCGGCGCCGGTGGGAAGTTCATGCACACTCATGAGGCGAGTCCTTCTTTGATTAGTGCGATGTCATGCCGGATAAGGTCCAGGTGGCTCGGCACCGGGCCTTCGGGACCGGACAGCGAATCGACGTAGAGCGGGGTGACGAGCTCGGCGCCGGTCGCAGCGGCAACCTGTTCCATCGCGCCGGGATTTACTGTGGATTCGCAGAACACGGCCGGAACCTGGTTCTGCTGCACAAAGGCGATGGTGTCTTTGATCTGCCGCGGGGTGCCTTCGGCATCGGAGTTCACCGGCCACAGGAAAGCTTCCTTCAGGCCGGCGTCCCTGGCCAGATAGGAGAAAGCGCCCTCGCAGGTAACCAGGGCAGCAACGGCGTCGCTGTCCTGGAAGGCGTCCTTCAGTTCCTGCATGACACCGTCCAGTTGGTCCTTGTACTGCTCGCCATTGGCACGGAAGTCCGCGGCATGCGCCGGATCCAGTTCGCTTAGGGCGACGACAGTGTTGTCGACATAGAGCTTGGCGGCCTCCGGCGACATCCAGGCATGCGGATTGGGCTTGCCCTCGTAGTTTCCGGAGCGAATATCCACCGGGTCAATCCCCTCCGACAGGACTGCGTGCGGGGCCCGTACCGCCGTCACAAACCGGGCGAACCAACGCTCCAGGCCCAGTCCGTTATCGAGAATCAGGTCCGCTTCCTGGGCGCCGACCAGATCCGAAGGAGTGGGCTGGTAGCCGTGGATCTCCGCGCCCACTTTGGTGATTGATTCCACCCGCACATGCTCGCCGGCCACTTGGCGCACCAGGTCTGCAAGCACTGTGAAGGTGGTCAACACCATGGGGCGCTCGTCGGACGGCTCCGGTACGGCCGCCGAACCGTTGCCCACGGGACCGCAGGCCGTCAGCATACCCATCGTCAAGACGGCCAGCACGGACCACAGTTTTTTCGGCATGCCTAAATTTATCGTAAAGGGGCGCCGGAATAATAGGGTGTGGCTAAAATTTCTGCTCGTTACCGCTCGGAGCGGCACGGAATGTTGACGCCGAAGCCCTCGAACCTAGCGGTCGGCCTTCACAGCGCGCCACGTCAGGGTCAGGTAGGGGAGCTGGATATTCTCTTCCCTGTCGTGGCCCAGATGTTCATGCAGGTACCAGTCCAGATTGGCCAGGACTTTTGCGCGCGTCTGTTCGCTCGCCCGCAGGTAGTAACTGCGCGACTTGACCAGTTCCAGCAAGTCGGCGGGCGTCAGCGGATCGGCCCAGTGGGTTTCATGGCCCTCAGGCCCGATGAACTCAGGCCCGATGAAGGGGCGGAAGTCCGGCCTGTAAACGTCACCGGCATGCATGATCCGGGAGAGCCGGTGGACCCACGGAATGGAGACATCGAGCTGGTTCCAGATCAAGCCCAGCGTTCCCCCGGGCCTCAGGATCCGGGCAGCCTCCGCGCTGGCCGCTGCCTGATCCACCCAATGCCAGGCCTGCGCCACGGTCACCAGATCGACGGCGCAATCGGCGATGCCGGTATGTTCGGCCGTCCCCAGCAGGATCCGGGCCGCGGGATAGTTGGTTGCCAATTGTTCCAGCATGTCGGCCGAGGGATCCACGGCGGTCACCCGCAGGCCCCGGGCGAGCAACGCGGCCGTATATTTTCCGGTACCGGCGCCTACATCCGCGGCGTCCCGTGCCGACGGCGGCACCAGCCAATCGACGGCGTCATCCGGGTAGCCGGGACGGACCCGGTCATAATGCGCGCCACCCTGCTGGAAGCTGCTGCCGAACTCCCGGCGCCGTTCGTCGTCCATCCGGGGTCCGCCGCGAACCACTGCCACACTCCTCGTGCACCCTCTGCTCTCGGTCAGGGGCCTCTCATTGACCTGTCATTGACGCCGCCAGCCGCCCGTGCCGTTGCACCGGCGGCTTCGCAACGACGGGTCAATTAGATCATGCCCCATCCGGCGCGCAGGGATACGTTCCTAGCCCTAGGAGCACGGCGCCGCACCGGCGGTTCCCGGCGTCACCGGTGCCCACTCGGGGAAGGCCCGTGTTTCCACCGCCGGCACCCAGCGACCGCTCTCCACGACGTAGTCGTGGCGCAGGCCGTCACGGACCAGCGCTGCCACTCCGTCCGCTAGCCGGGCCGCGTCTTCCAAGCGGGAACCCAGCCCGAAGCTGGCACGCAGCGAACCGGACGGCAGCCCGAGGCGGTTGAGCAAGGGATGGGCGCAGAACTTCCCGTCCCGCACGCCGACGCCGTGCTCTGCCGAAAGATACGCGGCCACGAGGCCAGCGTCGTATCCGGCCACCGAAAAATTTACGACGCCGATGGCATCCAGCGGGCTGGCCTCGCCGCTGAAAATCCGGTGCACGGTGACCGAGTCCACCGCCTCCAGCCGCTCGATGAGATACCCACGCAGCACGGACTCATGCTGCTGCCACGCTTCCTCATCCAGCTGCGCAATGTGCTCCGCGGCCCGGGCCAGGGTGGCAGCACCGAGCACATTGGGAGAGCCGGCTTCGTGCCGGGCCGGCCCGGTTGTCCAGACCACGCCGTCCAGCCGGACCTGTTTCACCGCGCCGCCGCCAGCCAGATGCGGTGTGCCGGAATCGAGCCAGTCGGCCCGGCCGATGATCGCTCCCGCACCGAACGGGGCATAGAGCTTGTGTCCGGAGAGGACCACATAGTCAATGTTGTCCCGGGCAATGTCGAGGCGCCGGTGCGGGGCGAGCTGCGCAGCATCCACCACTACCCTTGCCCCATACCGGTGGGCAAGCCGCGCGGTTTCGGCGATCGGGAAGATCTCGCCGGTAACATTCGACGCTCCGGTGATGGCCACGAGTGCCACCTGGCCACCTGCCAGTTCGGCCTCGATGGCCTCGAGCGTGCCTGCAACACTCGGCCGGGCCACCACGCTGCGGTGCGGTACCGCCTGCCAGGGCAGCAGGTTGGCGTGGTGTTCGATGTCCAGGTACAGTACTTCGCCGCCGGCAGGGACGCAGCCGGCGAGCAGGTTCAGGGAATCGGTGGTGTTGCGGGTGAAGATGACCAGGTCATCGGTCCGCCCGCCCACAAAAGAACGCAGAACGTCGCGTGAATGCTCATAGACGGAGGTGGAGACCTGGGATGCGTACCCGGCACCGCGGTGGACGCTGGCGTAGTAGGGGAGCAACTGCTCCAGATAGGCGGTGACGGAAGCCAGCGCGGGTGCCGACGCGGCGTAGTCCAAGTTGGCGTAGCGGATGGTGCCGCCGTCCAGCAGGGGAGCGGCGAGTTCTGCGCCGGTAACTTCCTGGAACGGTTGTTCCGCTGCCAGCAGCTCGGGGGAAAGGGCGGAATCGATAACAGTGGTGCTCATATGACCTCATCTGGTGAGGGATCCGTGCGCATGGCAGAGCGGATCCGCGCTTGCCGAACCAGTCAGGCACGGCCAGGTCGTCACCCGGGGCACCCCGCCGCGTTAGGAGGGTTGCCGGCCAGCAAACCGGGGTTTAGCGCTGGCACTCGTGACCTGCCATCGAGATTATTGTCCGGCGGGAGCGGCCGCACCTTTGTTACGGGAACGAAAAGGCGACCATCCCCGGAGTGGGGACGGCCGCCGTCGTAATTCGTCACAAAGGCAGCGTCAGCGCAGGCCGTCCGCCTCCACAGAGGCCTCCGGAGCGGTTTCCGGCAAGGGCGCATCCTCCGGGTGTGCGGCCGGACGCTGGCCGCGCAACTGGGGATTGAGCCGGTAGAGCACCTCGTCGTGCAGCGTGCCGTTCGTGGCCAGCGCGTTGCCGCCAAAGGGGCCGTCCTCGCCCTCGAGCGAACTGAACCGTCCGCCGGCCTCCGTCACGATCGGCACCAGTGCCGCCATGTCATAGAGGTTGAGTTCCGGTTCGCAGGCAATGTCGACGGCGCCCTCGGCCACCATGCAGTACGACCAGAAGTCCCCGTAGGCACGGGTGCGCCAGACGGATTCGGTGAGGCCGAGGAACTCCGGGAAGTTGCCCCGTTCCTGCCAGCCGGTGAGGCTGGAATAGGAGAGGGACGCGTCCTCGAGCCGGTTGACATCGGAGACCCGGAGCCGGGTGGCCGCGGACAGCGAACGTCCCATGTAGGCACCGGTTCCGGTCGCGGCCCACCAGCGCTTGCCCAAAGCGGGGGCACTGACCAGGCCGACCACGGGCCGGTCTTCGTCCACCAGCGCGATCAAGGTAGCCCAGACCGGCACCCCGCGGACGAAGTTCTTTGTGCCGTCGATGGGGTCGATGATCCAGCGGCGGGAGCCGTGGCCGCTGCTGCCGTACTCCTCGCCAAGCACCGCGTCGCGCGGCCGGGCCCGGGAGAGTTGGCCGCGGATGGCCTCTTCGGCGGCGCGGTCAGCATCCGTGACAGGGGTGAGATCCGGCTTGGTCTCGATTTTCAGGTCCAGCGCCTTGAAGCGGGCCATGGTCTGCGAATCCACGGAATCGGCCATCACATGGGCCAGGCGCAGATCATCGTTATAGCTTTGAACGTCACGGGTCATAGGCTTCAACTTATCCTTATTCGGTGGCCGGATGCGGGATGTGAAGTCCCCGACCGACGACGGCGGTGCTACTGGAACCCCAGTTCCTTAGCTTGGGCGCGTTCTTCGGTTCCCAGCAAACGACGCAGCGACGCCAGCCGCGCCGGGCCTGATTCGCCGGCCTGCCCGGAAGCCACCCACGCGTCCACGCCGCAGTTGACGGCGTGGTCGTCGTGCTTGCAGCCGCGCTCGCAATCGGCCGTGCCGGGCTCCAGGTCGGGAAAGGCGGAAATGATCCGGTCCGGGTCCACATGGGCGAGTCCAAAAGAACGGATGCCGGGCGTGTCGATGATCCAACTGCCGGCCGGGGCATCGGTCAGCTTCAGGGCCAGCGCCGAGGAGGAAGTATGCCGTCCCCGCCCGGTCACGGCGTTGACGCCGCCCGTGGCGCGTTCCGCACCCGTGAGCGCATTGACCATGGTGGACTTGCCGACACCGGAATGGCCGAGCATGACGCTGACCATCCCGTCCAGATAGCCTTTCAGCTCGGCCACGGCGTCACGGTCGAGACGGGCCGAAAGCCCGTCGGCGGACCGTGCATCAATTCCAAAGCCCTCCGTGCCAGCGGTCCGGCTGACGATGACGGGCAGATCGAGGTGCCGGTAGTTGGAGAGCAGTTCTTCAGGATCCTTGACGTCCGCTTTGGTGACGCACAGCAGCGGGCTGATCCCGGCGTCGTACGCTGCTACCAAGGCACGGTCGATAAAACCGGTGCGCGGCTCCGGGTTGGCGGCGGCCACCACGATGACCAGTTGGTCCGCATTGGCCACGACTACCCGCTCCACCGGGTCGGTATCGTCGGCGCTGCGCCGCAACAGCGTCCGTCGTTCCTCGATCCGGACCAGCCGGGCCAAAGAGTCCGGCTCGCCCGTAATGTCGCCGACGAGCGCTACGAAGTCGCCGGCTACCACCGGGCTGCGGCGAAGCTCCCGGGCACGGGCGGCGACAACCACGCGTTCCTGGGCAGTGTCTTCATCGACCACCGCGGTGTAGCGGCCGCGGTCCACGGTGATGATCCGCCCGATGACCGCGTCTTCGTGGGCCGGCCGTTCCTTGGTACGCGGACGCGAGCCGCGCTTGTTGGGACGGATGCGGACATCGGATTCATCCCACGTACGGTTGCCGCGCACCACCTTAGACCGCTCCCGCCTCGGACTGGCGGGCGGAAGTCTCGAACAGGTCCTGCCATAGCCGCGGGAACTCGGGCATGGTCTTGGCCGTGGTGCCGATGTCTTCGACTTCCACGCCCTCGACCGCCAGCCCGATAATGGCTCCGGCAGTAGCCATCCGGTGGTCCTCATATGAATGGAAAACCCCGCCGTGCAGCGGCCTCGGACGGATGATCAGCCCGTCCTCGGTTTCTTCGGCGTCGCCGCCCAAGGCATTGATTTCCGCGACCAGAGCCGCCAGCCGGTCGGTTTCATGTCCGCGCAGATGGGCAATTCCGGTGAGCCTGGATTCGCTGCCGGCCAGGGCGCAGAGCGCCGCCGTGGTGGGGGCAAGTTCGCTGGTGTCGGCGAGCTGCGCCCCGGTGATCTCTGCTCCGCCGGTCACGGTGAGGGTGCCGTTCTCGTAGCTGACGGTGGCGCCGAGTTGCGCCAGGATGCTGCGCCATTTGTCACCCACCTGCGTGGTTTCCGCCGGCCAGCCCGGGATCCGAACCGTTCCCTTCGTGGCCAGGGCCGCCGCGAGGAAGGGGCCGGCATTGGAAAGGTCCTGTTCGACGGTGACGTCGAAAGCCTTGATCAGTCCGGGCCGGACCACCCAGTGGTTCTGCCGGGAATCGTCTACCTCCACCCCGACGCTGCGCAGTACCGCCACGGTCATGGCAACGTGGTCCAGGCTAGGGACGCTCTGGCCGGAATGTTCGAGGTGGAGCCCGTTGCCGAATCTGGCGCCGACCAGCAGCAGCGCCGAGACGAACTGGGAGGAGGCTCCGGCGTCGATGACCAGATGCCCGCCGTCGACGCCGCCGGAAGCGGCCAGCGTGAACGGCAGCGAGCGGTTTCCGCCGTCCTCCAGCCGGACGCCGAGGCCGCGTAGCGCGTCGATCGTGCTGCCCATCGGCCGCTTCCTCGCCTGGGGATCGCCGTCGAAGGTCACAGTTCCAGTGCACAATGCTGCCAGAGGCGGCACGAAGCGCATCACCGTACCGGCCAGCCCGCAATCCACTTGCGTCTCGCCCAGCTCCCTGTCCTGTTCAATAGGCGTGACCAGCAGGTCGGGACCGAACCGGCCCTCGCCCGGCGTTTCCTCGACGCGGGCCCCGAGCGCACGCAGCGCATCGATCATGAGAACCGAATCACGCGAGTGCAGCGGAGCCCGCAGGCGCGACGGGCCGTCCGCCAAAGCCGCGAGCACGAGGTAGCGGTTGGTCAGGGATTTCGAGGCCGGTACGTATACGGTGGCATCGACCGGCCCCGGGGCGAAAGGTGCGGACCAGTGAGTGCTGTTGCTGCCGGCGCTTGCTTGCTCAGTCATGAAAACTAGGAACCCACCACATCGGAGGCAGCCGCCCGCACGGTCCGCTCAGCCTTCTGCAACTGCTTGCGGGCGTCCTTGCTCAGGGTGCTAGCGTTCTTGCGGGCATCCTTGCCGAAGGATTGCACATTTCTGCGCGCATCAGAGGCGAGATGTTCGGCACGCCAGACCAGTCCGGGGCGGCCGTTGGTATCGACTGCGGCCAACAGAACGCCGCCGATGAGGGATACGTTCTTGAGCAACTGGTTGCGCCGGGTCCGGCGGGATTCAGGCGACGTAGCGTCCGCGGCGTTGAATTCCACCAGTGCGTTCGCCGCTGCCGTTCCTGCCAGAAGCAGTGCCGCAATGCGTGGGAATTTGCCGATCCCCAGCAAAACGCCGGCCCCAACCTGTGTGGCACCAATGACCTGGGCAACCAGCTTCTCGTTGCCTGTTACCGGTGCTGCGGAGGGAACCATGGTCTGGACCTGCCGCAGGGCCGGCTGAAGCTGGTCCGCGGTGTCCTGCACGTTTCGCAAGCGATCGACTCCCGAAGCCACAAACGTTGCGGCAAGCATGGGGCGGGCAACAAAGCGAACGATGGTCATAAGTACCTCCTGGCTGGCGCTGTCCGCAGTGCGGAAGCTGTTTCTAGGGCTGCTGGTGACGCTGTTCTCTAGTCTGGCACTTTTGCGTGCACTGTACATCCTGCATACGCAACGTTGGGGTATCCACGATGACCGAAGGCGGAATAAGGACGGTGCCTGCATCGTTGTGAAGAGGAGCAATAGGTGCGGGTTCTCGAACATAGCGCCGGCGCCACCGTGTCGAAAGGACAATCAGTGCCATCAGCAACTCTCCAGCCTGCTGCGGGACTGCAGCTGCGTTTGGACCCTGCCCGGAACACCTCCAGCGTAGACTTGATGCCGATGACAACAGACAAATCCGATGAGGCTGCCCCGCTGGAGGCTGCGGAGGAATCCGCGCCGGCAGCGGCCGCTGACACCGAGACACCAGAAGAACGCAGTGCCCGCTTCGAGCGCGACGCCATGCAGTATGTGGACCAGCTCTACTCAGCTGCCATGCGTATGGCCCGCAACCCCAGCGATGCCGAAGACCTGGTCCAGGAGGCGTACACGAAGGCGTTTTCGGCCTTCCATCAGTACAAGCCGGGGACCAACCTCAAGGCGTGGCTCTACCGGATCCTGACCAACACCTATATCAATCTGTACCGCAAACGGCAGCGCGAACCGCTCCAGTCCAACGCGGACCAGGTTGAGGACTGGCAGATGTTCCAAGCCGCTTCGCACACTTCGACGGGACTTCGTTCCGCCGAAGCGGAGGCCCTGGACCACCTGCCGGATTCGGACGTCAAGGAAGCCCTCCAGGCTATCCCGGAGGAGTTCAGGCTGGCTGTCTACTTTTCAGATGTAGAGGGTTTTGCCTACAAAGAAATATCGGAAATCATGAACACCCCGATCGGAACGGTTATGTCCCGCCTCCACCGCGGACGCAAGCTATTGCGCGATCTGCTGGCCGACTACGCGCACGAACGCGGAATGGGCAAAAAGACGGACAAAACCACTGTGGGGACAAAACAGGAGAACGGCAAATGAGCGACTGCCACGGCTTGGGCGACTGCGAAGACGACCGCATGAAGCGGATCTATGAATACGTTGACGGCGCGTTGTCCCGCGAGGACCTCAACGAGATCAAACAGCATCTGGACGGCTGCGAAGAATGCGCCCAGGAGCACAGCCTGGAGTGCCTGATCCGAAGCGTGGTCAAGAGGTCGTGCCAAGAGGCTGCACCGCAGACACTGAAGGAACGGATTCTGGACCGGATCGGGCACCTCGAAGCCGGCGACCCTGTACAGGCCGACGCCTAGAACTGCCTGCCGGAATAGATAAAGCAGGAACCCCCGCAGACCTGATGGTCGGCGGGGGTTCCTGCTTTATTCAGCTGGCGGGTGACCCGTAAGCCAAACCGGAAGAACCGGTTGCTTAGGTGTTGGGACGCTTACCGTGGTTTGCGCCGCCGCGCTTACGGTCACGACGCTTGCGTGCTCGTTTGCTCATAGCTGCCTCCTTACCTGGATGAAAAAGAACTGCGTACTAGTCTCCCACATCCGCCCATGCACGCCTAACCGGTGACGGCCGCTGAACCGTGTTGACCGGCGGACTCGACAGGGGGAGTGGAGTTAGGAGGGCTCGGGCAGTTCCAGCCAGCTGTACCAGCCGCGGTGGAGAACCAGCCAGGCAATCAAACCGTAGCCGGCCTGCCCGGGAGCGCCGCCGTTGGCGGCAAGATCCGTGCGCCACTGTTCGTGGTTGAGCAGGGGAGTGAAGGTATCAACGTAGACGTGCTTGCGCCGGGTGGTGACATCTCCGAACGCAGCGGACAGTTCGGCAAGGCGTTGGTTGCGTTCTGCATCGAGGCCGGGCGGCGGTCCGACGACGAAAGCCTTGACGCTCAATTGGGCAGCACCATCAAGAATGTTGGCCAGATTCAGCCGGCTCCGGGCGGTTGTCAGCTCCAGATCCAGGTCGCGGTCGGACAGCCCGATAACGAGCCGGTTTTCGTAGCCGTCATCAAACCGGCGTCCTGCCTCCTGCAGCCAGCGTCCGGCAAGCTCCTCCGTGCCCTCGTTAGGCGATGCCAGAGTGAAAGATTCGAGGCTGGCCGGCGCGGGATTGGTACGGGCCAGAGTCCGTCCGAGCCAACCGAGGGCGCGCTGATCACCGGTACCGGCAAGGAGTTCGTCGCCGACAGCGGCGATCCTGATTTTGCGTTGCTCCACAAGATGCTTTCTGTTGGTTAGGGCAGGCCTCTGGTTAAAAAGAAGTGGGTGGGGTGTCTGTGCACCCCACCCATCATCTTACTTACTTACGCTCAAACACCTTTTTCACAAGGACGTCCTGCTCGACAGCGTGCCGTTTGGCGGAACCTGTTGAGGTGGCGGCGGAGGCAGGACGCGAAACCAGGCGAAGGTTCGTGTCCACCCTTTGCGGGAGCATCATTCCAATAACCGGCCACGGTCCCTGGTTGGCGGGCTCGTCCTGGGCCCAGACCACTTCGGCGTTCGGATACTTGGCCAGTTCGGCCTCGATTTCCTGTGCCGGCAGCGGGTACAGCTGCTCGACCCGCACCAGAGCCGTCTTGGTGTCGCCGTTCTTCTGACGCGCAGCCAGCAGGTCGTAGTACAGGCGGCCCGATACCAGGACCACCCGGTCGACTTCCCCTGGGTTCAGTTCCTGGACCTCCGGGATGACCGGCTGGAAGCGGCCCTCCGTGAAGTCCTCGACCTTGGCGGCGGCAGCCTTGAGGCGCAGCAGCTGCTTGGGTGTGAAGATGATCAGCGGCTTGCGCGGACGGCTGTAAGCCTGGCGGCGCAGCAGATGGAAGTGCGACGCCGGGGTGGTCGGGTTGGCCACGATCATGTTGTCTTCAGCGCACATCTGCAGGAATCGTTCGATGCGAGCGGAAGAGTGGTCCGGCCCCTGGCCTTCATAACCGTGCGGCAGCATGAGGACCAGTGAGGAACGCTGTCCCCACTTCTGCTCGGCCGAAGAAATGAACTCGTCGATTACGGTCTGTGCGCCGTTGACGAAGTCGCCGAACTGCGCCTCCCAGATGACCAGCGCATCCGGTCGCTCAACCGAGTAACCGTATTCAAAGCCCATGGCCGCATATTCGGAGAGCAGCGAGTCATAGATCCAGAACTTCGCCTGGTCTTCGGACAGTTGCGTCAGCGGTGCCCATTCCTTGCCGGACGACCGGTCATGGAAGACGGCATGGCGCTGGACGAACGTACCGCGGCGCGAGTCCTGGCCAGCCAGACGGACCGGAACGCCTTCCATCAGCAGACTGCCGAAGGCGGCAATTTCGCCGAAGCCCCAGTCGATGCCGCCTTCACGCGACATCTGCTCGCGCTTCTCCAGCAGCGCCTTGAGCTTGGGGTGCACGGTGAAGTCTTCGGGGATGCTGACGTGTGCCTTGCCGATCTGGGCGAGCACCTCGGTTGTGACAGCGGTGCTGGTTGGGATGCGGACCTCGTCTTCGGCCTGCTGGGACAGCGGGCGTTCGATGTCCGAGACTGCGGCCGCGTCCTTGGTGACAACAGGAATCGGGGAGGTCTGGGCGGCATGCGTTTCGGCGAAGACCCGTTCCAGACGTTCCTGATAGTCGCGTAGTGCCTGGTCCGCCTCGTCCTGCGTGATGTCGCCGCGGCCAACGAGGGCCTCGGTGTACAGCTTGCGGGTGGAGCGCTTGGCTTCGATCAGGTTGTACATCATCGGCTGGGTCATCGAGGGATCGTCGCCCTCGTTGTGCCCGCGCCGGCGGTAGCAGACCATGTCGATGACAACGTCCTTGTGGAAACGCTGGCGGTATTCGTACGCAAGCTGTGCCACCCGGACAACGGCCTCGGGATCATCCCCGTTCACGTGGAAGACCGGTGCCTGGATCATCTTTGCCACGTCGGTGGAGTACACCGAGGAGCGCGACGCGTGCGGCGAGGTGGTGAAGCCGACCTGGTTATTGACGATGACATGCACCGTACCGCCCGTGCGGTAGCCGCGCAGCTGGGACAGGTTGAGTGTCTCCGCAACCACGCCCTGGCCTGCGAAGGCCGCATCGCCGTGGATGATGATGGGGAGCACGCCGAACGCACCGTCGCCTTGATCGAGACGGTCCTGCTTGGCACGCACGATGCCTTCGACGACCGGGTCAACGGCTTCAAGGTGGGAGGGGTTTGCGGCGAGGTAGACCTTGGTCTCGTTACCGTTGTCCGAGGTGAAGGTGCCCTCGGTGCCGAGGTGGTACTTCACGTCGCCCGAGCCCTGAACGCTGCGTGGGTCCTGCGTCCCCTCGAACTCGCGGAACACCTGGGCGTAGGTCTTGCCGGCAATGTTGGTCAGCACGTTCAAGCGGCCGCGGTGGGCCATGCCGATGGCCACTTCGTCCAGGCCGTCGTCGGCTGCATCGGAGATCACTGCGTCCAGCAGCGGAATCAGGGATTCGCCGCCTTCCAGCGAAAAGCGTTTCTGGCCCACGAACTTGGTCTGCAGGAACGTTTCGAATGCCTCGGCTGCATTGAGCTTGCCCAGGACGCGCAGCTGCTCCTCGCGGCTGGGCTTCGCGTACGGGCGCTCCAACTCGTCCTGGAACCATTTACGTTCTTCCGGATCCTGGATGTGCATGTACTCGATGCCGGTGGTGCGGCAGTAAGCATCGCGGAGCACACCGAGGATGTCGCGCAGTTTCAGCCGGGACTTGCCGCCGAAGCCGCCCGTGACCCATTCGCGGTCCAGATCCCACATGGTCAGGCCGTAAGTGAGGATGTCCAGGTCAGGGTGCTTGCGCTGGACGTACTCCAGCGGGTTGGTGTCCGCCATGAGGTGGCCGCGGACGCGGTAAGCGTGAATGAGCTGCTGGATGCGGGCAATCTTGTTGACCTGCAGTTCTACGTCAACCTGGTTGTCCGGACGCCAGCGAACCGGCTCGTACGGGATTCGCAGGGCTTCGAAGATCTCGTCGTAAAAGTCCTGCTCGCCGAGCAGCAGCGACTCTACGAGGCGCAGGAACTCGCCTGAGCCGGCGCCCTGGATGACGCGGTGGTCATACGTGGAGGTCAGCGTGATGATCTTGCCAACGCCCTGCGCGGCGATGGTCTTCTCGCTTGCCCCGCGGAATTCGGCGGGATATTCGAGAGCGCCGACGCCGACGATGGTCGCCTGGCCCTTGGACAGCCGCGGCACCGAGTGAACGGTACCGATGCCGCCCGGGTTGGTCAGCGACGAGGTGGTGCCCGCGTAATCGTCAGCGGTCAGCTTACCGGCGCGGGCGCGCTTGATGAGGTTCTCGTAGTTGTGCCAGAACTCCGCAAAGTTCATGGTTTCGGCCTTCTTGATATTCGGAACAACAAGAAGGCGGGAACCGTCCGGCTTGGGCATGTCGATGGCGATGCCGAAGTTGACGTGGGCCGGCTGGACCGCAACGGGCTTGCCGTCGACCTCGTCATAGTGCACGTTCTGGCTGGGGAACTGGCCCAGTGCCTTGACCACGGCGTAGCCGATGAGGTGGGTAAAGGAGACCTTGCCGCCGCGGGCGCGTGCCAAATTGGAATTGATGACCACGCGGTTGTCGATCAGCAGCTTCGCGGGGACAGCGCGCACCGTCGTAGCCGTCGGGACACTCAGGCTCTGGTCCATGTTGGTGGCGATGGCCTTGGCGGGGCCGCGCAGGACCGAGATTATGTCTTCCTCGGTCTGCGAGTTTGGCGAAGACTTCGGCAGCTGGGCCGGGATGGGAGCCGTCTTCGGCTCGGGCTTAGCCGCATCGGCAGCGGCGGCGGGCACTGCCTTGTCCTTGGAAGTATTGGGTGCAGGCTCGGCATCCGCGGGGATCCGCTTTTCCGCACTGCGGCTGTTCGCGGTGGTTTCGGCGGAAGCCGGCGGGGTGCCCTTGGGCTCCTTGACTACCGGCAGTTGGCGCGTCTGGGGGTCGGTTTCCTCCCTTGCAGCGCGCGGCGCATTGCCATTAGCGGTTTGAGCTGAGCCGGCGCCGGCCGATTCGAAAATGCTCCACCATTTCTTGTCCACCGAATTCTTGTCCTGGAGGTACTGCTCGTAAATTTCGTCGACGAGCCATTCGTTACCGCCGAATTCCTCGGGTAGACGAAGATTGGGATGCTCTGGCACTTGTTATACGCCTCTTCCATGTGTTGCCGCTTGCCCTGCAGACCACACGCTGCGGCCCATGGCAACAACCTGCTGCAGTCGTCACGGGCGCGTGAGGTGCGTTTGGACGCACCGGGTCTGGACCTCTAGCCAGTCTAATGACACATCCGCTGTGCAGGCCAATCTCCTACGATTGTTTTGAAACCAATGTGACGAAGCACCAAGAGACCCGTCAAAAGCGGTGCGACGGTGATTTCGCTCGGCCCGTCGTAGACTCGTGCTGTCGTTGCCTGCACGTCAATTTCAGGAGCAGAACATGCAGTTCATCAATCAGCCGCAGACGGACCTCACTTACTCGGACGTTTTCCTGGTTCCGTCCAGGTCGGAAGTGGTCTCACGGCTGGACGTTGACTTGGCCTCGGGGGACGGAACGGGGGCAACCATCCCGCTGGTTGTGGCCAACATGACCGCGGTGACCGGTCGCCGGATGGTGGAGACGATTTCCCGCCGCGGTGGTCTGGCGGTCCTGCCCCAGGATGTTCCCCTCGACGTGCTGGGCGAAGTCACCGGCTGGGTCAAAGCACGCCATGCGGTCTACGAAACTCCGTTGAAACTGCAGCCCTCCAACACCGTCATCGACGCGCTGCACCTGATGAACAAGCGCGCCCATGGAGCCGTTGCGATTGTCGACGGCGAAGGGCGTTGCCTCGGTGTGGTCCGGGCCGACGAATGCGAAGGCGTGGACAGGTTCGCCTCGCTGGAATCGGTCATGCGCGAGCACCCGCTGACGTTGCAGGCATCCATGTTTTCCGGTGAGCTGCAGCCTGCGCTCCGGAAGGCCTTTGAGCTTTTCGACGGCGCTGGGGTCGGCTTCGCGCCGGTCGTCGACGACGAGGGCTACCTCCTCGGGGCGCTGACCCGCACCGGTGCGCTGCGCTCAACGATCTACCGCCCTGCCGTGGACGGTAAGGGGCGCCTCAGGGTCGCAGCTGCCGTGGGGATCAACGGAGACGTCCAGGCCAAAGCCGCCGCCTTGCTCGAGGCCGGCGTCGACGTTCTTGTTGTCGACACAGCCCATGGTCACCAGCAGAAGATGTTCGACGCGCTGCGGGCTGTACGGGGACTGGATCCTGCCGTCCCGGTGGTGGCCGGGAACGTGGTCAGTGCCGAAGGCGTACGCGATCTGGTCGCAGCAGGTGCGGACATCGTCAAGGTCGGCGTTGGACCCGGCGCAATGTGCACCACGCGGATGATGACCGCCGTCGGCCGGCCGCAGTTTTCCGCCGTGTACGAATGCGCGGCGGCCGCCCGCGAACTTGGCGCCCATGTCTGGGCGGACGGCGGAGTGCGTTACCCCCGCGACGTGGCTCTGGCTTTGGCCGCAGGTGCCAGCCAGGTCATGATCGGTTCCTGGTTCGCCGGGACCTATGAGAGCCCGGGGGATCTGATGACGGACAGCAACGGCCGGCAATACAAGGAGAGTTTCGGCATGGCCTCGGCCCGTGCCGTGCAGTACCGGACACAACGCGAAGGGGCGTTCGAGCGAGCGCGCAAGGGCCTGTTTGAGGAAGGCATTTCCTCCTCCAAGATGTATCTTGAGCCTGCCCGCCCCGGCGTCGAAGACCTGCTGGACGAGATCACGTCGGGACTGCGCAGTTCCATGACCTATGCGGGAGCAACCAACCTGGCCGAATTCCGCGAACGGGCCATCGTCGGGGTGCAGTCCGCGGCCGGGTATGAGGAAGGCCGGCCGCTGCCGCAAAGCTGGTAGCGCCTGCTACGCTTAACGAATAATGGACAGCTATTCTAGGCGCCGGTCCGTGGGCACGATTGCAGCAGTGGCAACGCAATCGGATGGCTCACACAGCACCGGCAGACCCCGTACCCGTGCCCATCATTCACTTCCTGACGCCCCGGCGGCCGGACAGGAGCCTTCTAGTCCGGGCTCTGACGACGAGCCCCCGCCGGCGCAGTCTGCGCTCCTAACTTCACCGGGTGCGGTGGTGGTCCTCTGATGGAGTGGATCCAGATTGCCGCAGGCATGCTATTGATCTTCGGAACCGGCTTCTTTGTGGCGGTTGAGTTCGCCCTCGTGGCGCTGGACCAGGCCACCGTGCAGCGGGCCATCGACAAGGGCGATAAGGGCGCCGTCGCTGTGATGAAGTGCCTGAAGTCCCTTTCCACCCAACTCTCCAGCTGCCAGCTGGGCATTACGTTGACCACCTTGCTGACCGGTTTCCTGATGGAGCCCGCCATCAGCAGTCTGCTTCGTGCGCCGCTGGCGATGCTGGCTCTGCCTGAGGCCATCATCCAGACGGCCGGAGTTGTCACCGCCATGACGGTGGCAACTCTGCTCTCGATGCTGATCGGCGAGTTGGTGCCTAAAAATGCCTCCATCGCCCTGCCCATGGCAGTCGGCAAAGCGGTTGCACGGCCACAGCTGCTGTTCACCGCAGTATTCAAACCGGCGATCATTGTCCTTAATGGCTTTTCCAACAAGGTGCTTCATCTGTTCGGCCTGGAAGCCAAGGAAGAACTCTCCGGCGCCCGGACGCCGTCTGAGCTGGCCTCCTTGGTACGCCGGTCCGCCGAAATGGGCACGCTGGATGCGGGTACGGCAAACTTCCTGTCCCGGACCTTAAGGTTTTCCGGCCGATCGGCCGCCGACGTCATGACCCCGCGTATCCGGGTCGAGTTCATCGATGCCGACGACACCGTCGAAGACATCGTGGCGGCCGCTCGAAGGACCGGCTTTTCCAGGTTCCCGCTCCTGGGCGACTCGCCGGACGATGTCCGTGGGGTAGTCCACATCAAAAAGGCCATCGGTGTGCCGCGCTGGAAACGGTCCGAGCTGGCCGCCGCAACGATCATGACCGATGTGCTGCGGGTGCCAGAGACTGTGCACCTGGATTCGCTGCTGTCGGAGTTGCGCGCATCAAACCTGCAGTTCGCCGTCGTTCTCGATGAATATGGTGGCACGGCGGGAGTCGTGACGCTTGAGGACCTGGTGGAAGAAATCGTCGGCGAGGTCTCCGATGAGCACGACCGGGTCAAGCCCGGTGTGCTGCAGAGCGCTGCCGGCAACTGGTACTTTCCGGGGCTGATGCGCCCGGACGAGGTCTCCGAACAGATCCCGCTCCTTACTGTTCCGGACGAAGCAGGCTACGAGACCGTCGGCGGATTCATCATGAGCGAGCTGGGCCGCATAGCTGCTGCCGGCGACCGCATCGACGTACCCGGCGGCGTGCTGGAAGTGGAGCGCATGGACGGGCGCCGGGTGGACCGGGTCCGATTCATTCCGGATCCGGTGGCCGGTGAGGGCGGCAGTACGACGACGCCCGGGACCGCGGCTGCCGAAGGGGGCGTCCGATGAGCGCCGGTATGGGCATCCTCTGGCTTGTTGTGTTGCTGCTCGGCAATGCCTTCTTCGTCGGTGCCGAATTTGCCGTCATGTCGGCCCGGCGAAGCCAGATCGAACCGTTGGCCGAAGCGGGATCGAAGCGGGCCAAAACCACGCTGTGGGCCATGGAAAACGTCTCCCTGATGCTGGCCTGTGCACAACTGGGCATCACCGTATGTTCCTTGCTCATCCTCAACGTCGCCGAGCCCGCCATCAAGGAACTGCTGCTGATTCCGCTGGAGCGGTGGATCGGGATACCGCACGACGTTTCCTACGGAATTTCGTTCGTGATTGCCCTCCTGCTGGTGACGTTCCTGCACGTGACCTTCGGCGAGATGGTGCCGAAGAACATCTCGGTGTCCACCGCGGATAAAGCGGCCCTGCTGCTGGCTCCGCCGCTGGTATTTGTCAGCAGGATCGTCAAGCCGGTGATCGTTGTCCTGAACTGGTCGGCGAACCACATTCTGCGTGCGATCCGCATTGAACCGAAGGACGAGGTGACCTCCACCTTCACCCTGGAGGAAGTCCAGTCCATCGTGCAGGAGTCCACCCGGCACGGCCTGGTGGAGGATGAAGCGGGGCTGATCTCCAGCTCGCTGGAGTTCTCCGGCCAGACGGCGGAAAGCATCATGGTTCCGCTGGATGACCTGGTGACCATCGGCGTGGACACCACGCCGGCGGAGTTCGAGCGGGTAGTGGGCCGGACGGGTTTCTCCCGCTTCGCGGTGGCCGACGGCGACGCTAACCTGACGGGGTATCTGCATCTGAAGGACATCATGACGATCCCCGAGGAGCGGTATTCGATGGCCATCCCGGTGACCAAGGTGCGTACGCTGGCCAACCTGTCGCTCGACGAGGAAATCGAGGACGCGCTGGCTGTCATGCAGCGCACCGGTTCCCATCTGGCCCGCGTGATTGGCCCGGGGGGCCGGACCCACGGGGTGCTTTTTTTGGAGGACGTGCTCGAGGAACTGGTAGGGGAGATCCGGGACACTACCCAGAATCAGGGTGTGCGCCGGCTGGGCGCTTGACCCCCGGCCCGGGGCCCGGAGCGTGACAGCTCCGGGCCGCAGCAGGCCGCCGGCAGTAGGCAGCGCCTGTAATGCGAACGGTTCGCGTTACGTTACACTGGACGGGTTCCCTGTTGTATTGATTCTCATTATGAGTAGATCGAGGTGTCCATGAGGCTGTTTCGTGGTCTGACTGCTATTTCCGGCGTCGCCGGACTCGCACTAGTGCTTTCGGCCTGTGGCCAAGGTGATTCCGGAGCCGGCGGGACGGACGGCGGGGAAGCCGGAAAAGTCCAGGTCGTCGCCTCGACCGACGTCTACGGCGACCTCGCGGCCACCATCGGCGGTGAGGCCGTGGAGGTGACCTCTATTATCAACAAGCTCTCGCAGGATCCCCATTCCTATGAGGCAACCGCCAGGGACAAGCTGGCCGTGTCAGAGGCGGATGTCGTCATCGAAAACGGTGGCGGCTACGACCCGTTCCTGCACGGTTTGGTCGATGAAACCGGTAAGGACCACGAGTATGTTGTCACCGCCGTGGACGTCTCAGGTTTGGGCGGGAAGGCCGGGGAATCCGCTCAGCCGGAAGCCGACGATGAGCACGCAGGCCACGGGCATATTGAAGGCCTGAATGAACACGTCTGGTATGACTTCGAGACCATGGGCAAGATGGCCACTGTCGTCGCCGACAAGCTCAGCAAGCTCGACCCAGCCAACGCCGCGACGTTCGAGGCCAACAGCGCCGCCTTCAACGAGGACATCGACGCCTTGGTGCAGGAACGCGATGCGCTGGCCGAGCGTGCTGGCAACGCTGAAGTGGCGGCGACGGATCCAGTGCCGCATTATTTGCTCGAAGCGCTGGGTCTGCACAACGAGACTCCGGCCGACTTCCTGCAGGCGGTCGAGGAAGGCAGCGATGCCGCGCCGGTTGCCGTAAAGGAGACGCAGGACTTGATCAGCGGGGGAGACGTCCGTTTCGTGGCCTACAACGAGCAGACAGAAGGCCCCCAGACGCAGCAGCTGCGCGCCGTGGCGGAAGAGGCCGGCGTCGCCGTCGTTGTTTTCACTGAAACGCTGCCCGAAGGCCAGGACTATCTGTCGTGGATGGGCAGCAACCTGGACAATATTTCCACCGTGCTCGCGGCCTAAGTGACGACCATGACCAGCAGTACTGTGATTGACTTGTCCCAGCCAGCCGGACCGAGTACAAGGAACCGTGTGACAACACCCGCCGTCAGCCTGCAGGGGGCCTCCCTTTCCTTTGGCAACCGCGTGCTGTGGCATGATCTGGACCTCGAGATCAACCCGGGCGAGTTCTTTGCGGTGCTCGGGCCGAACGGGTCCGGCAAGACGAGTTTCCTGCGGGTACTGCTCGGACTGCAGCCGCTGACGCACGGAAGTGCACGCATCAACGGCGGCTCGATCGCGCGGGGAAGCCGCGAGATCGGCTACATCCCGCAGCAGAAGTCATTTGTTCCGGGCACGCCACTGCGCGCGAGGGACCTTGTCGGTCTCGGCCTGGACGGTCACCGCTGGGGTGTCCGGCTCAATGGCCGCAAGCACCGCCGGCGCGTGGACGAACTGCTGGATCTGGTCGGTGCCTCGTCCTATGCGGAGGCTCCGGTCGGCTTGCTCTCCGGCGGCGAGCAACAGCGGCTGAGGGCCGCGCAGGCGCTGGCCACGGATCCCAAGGTGCTGCTGTGCGACGAGCCGTTGCTGTCGCTGGACCTGCACCATCAGCAGGCAGTGAGTGCATTGATCAATGCGCAATGCCATGAGCAGAACAGCGCCGTGGTGTTCGTGACGCACGAGATCAATCCGATCATCGATTACGTGGACCGGGTGCTGTACTTGGCGGGCGGCCAGTTCCGGGTCGGGGCGCCCGAAGAGGTTATGACCACCGAAGTCCTGTCGGACATGTACAACAGCCACGTCGAAGTCATCCATAACGAGGGCCGCATCATCGTGGTCGGGCTGCCGGACGCCACCACCCATCATCACGGCGAGGAGGACTGAGCATGGACCTCAATGAGTTCATGAACGCGGTCTTCAACTTTGAAGACTACGCCCAGTTGCTTCCGCTGGTGACCAACTCGCTCATTGCCGGAGCCGTGCTTGGCCTGGTCGGCGGCCTCATCGGAACCTTCGTGATGATGCGGGATCTGGCCTTTGCCGTCCACGGCATCGCCGAACTGTCTTTCGCCGGCGCCGCTTTCGCGCTGCTCGTCGGCGCCAACGTGGTTTTCGGCTCGCTGGTGGGCTCCGTGGTTGCCGCCGTCATCCTCGGCGTCATGGGCATGCGGGCGCGGGACAGGAACTCCATTATCGGAGTCATCATGCCGTTCGGCCTGGGCCTGGGCATTCTTTTCCTGTCCTTGTACGAGGGCAGGTCCGCGAATAAGTTCGGCCTGCTGACCGGGCAGATCGTCTCGGTAGACACCGTGCAGTTGAATGTGATGCTGGGATGCTCGCTGTTCGTTATCGTGGCCCTGCTGGCGATCTGGCGGCCCCTGACGTTTGCCAGCGCGGATCCGGATCTTGCCGAGGCCCGGGGAGTGCCCGTGGGCAAGCTGGCCATCGCGTTCATGTTCCTGCTGGGGCTGGCGGTCGCCCTGTCCATCCAGATAGTGGGCGCGCTGCTGGTGCTGGCATTGGTAATCACACCCTCTGCCGCGGCACTTCGGGTCACCGCTTCTCCGCGGCTGGTGGTCGGTCTCAGCGTGATCTTCGCGCTGGTTTCCGTGGTGGGCGGCATTCTTCTGGCTTTGGGCGGGCGCATTCCAATCAGCCCCTACGTCACCACGATCTCGTTCCTGATCTACCTGGTCTGCCGGTTGATCGGTGCGCGGCGCGACAAGCTGGGCAGGACAAAGCGGAGCACTTCCCCGGATATCGCTGCGGTGAAAGTTACTGCCGCTTAGCGCTGCATTCCGGGCAGAGCCCGTACATTTCCACGGTGTGCGCGACTTGCGTGTAGCCGTGCTCGGCCGCAACACGGGAAGCCCACTGTTCGACTGCCGGCGCCTCGATCTCCACGGCCTTGCCGCAGTCCCTGCAGAGCAGGTGATGATGGTGGTGCTCAACGGCGCAGCGCCGGTACACGGCCTCGCCGTCGTCCTTGCGCAGCACATCCACCTGCCCGTCCTCGGCCATGGATTGCAGGATCCGATACGTGGTAGCCAGCGAGACCGATTCACCGCGGCCATGCAGCAGCCGGTGCAGTTCCTGAGTACTGACGAAATCGTCGAGGCTGTCCAGTGCGCCGCTGACGGCGAGCCGCTGCCGGGTCACTCGTTGCTCCGAACCGCGGCGGGGTGCCTGGGAATCGGCAGAGGGGGTCGACATTGCGTGGGAGGTCTCCTTGACAGCTGGTGGTGCGGCCTGAAGGCTGACCTCCAGCCTATCAGCCGGCCCGGGACCGGTTGCCGGACGGCACCGGCTGGGTAGGCTGGGACCATGCTGCTAACCAAGTACACCCACGCATGCGTCAGACTTGAGCGCGACGGACACGTGCTGGTCCTCGATCCCGGAAACTTGTCCGAGGTTGACCAGGCTCTGGACGGCGCCGGCACCGTCCTGATTACGCACGAACACGAGGACCATGTCGACCGGGAACGGCTGCCTTCGGCCATCCTGGCCATGCCGGAACTGCAGGTCTACGGCCCGGCGGGTGTGGCAGAGGAACTGCGTGCGCTGGTGCCCGAGGCGGCCGGGCGAATCCATGCGTCGGACTCCGGAACCCGGTTTTCGATTCCCGGCTTCGACATCCGCACGTTTGGCGGACAGCACGCCCTGATCCACCCGCACATTCCCATGGTCGCCAACATCGGTTACCTGATTAATGACGAGGTGTACCACCCAGGGGATTCCTTTATCGTGCCCCATGGCCTGCAGGTTTCAACGGTACTGGTGCCGATCCATGCGCCCTGGTCCAAGGTCGGCGAGGTAATCGATTTTGTCACGGCTGTGCGGGCAGAACGGGCGTTCCCGATTCATGACGGCCTGTTGAACAGCGCGGGCAAGGGTATTGTCGAAAAACATGTGAAGTCCTTCGGCGAACGGTATGGCACCCGCTACGAACATCTGGAGCCGGGGCAAAGCGTCACGTTGTAATAACCCAGCTGCCCAAATCCTGGGCAGCAGCACATCCGCCGGCAACGGGGCCGGCAACAGTTCAGGAGGAGATCTCATGAGGACTCTGATGGACGTACGGACCCTGCAGGACCGGATGACCTCCGGCCTCCGCACGGTTGTACTCGATGTCCGCTGGGCGCTGGGCGACCCCCACGGCCGCGAACACTATCTTGCCGAGCACATTCCCGGCGCTGTCTACGTCGATCTGGAAAGGCAGTTGGCCGCGCCGCCGTCCCCGCAAGCCGGGCGCCATCCGCTGCCCGCCGCAGCCGCTTTCGAGGAAGCAGCCCGGGAATGGGGAATCAACAACGGGGATACGGTGGTCGCCTATGACAACGTGGGCGGGCTTTCCGCCGCACGGCTATGGTGGCTGCTCAAAGACGGTGGCTTCGACAACGTCTTCCTGCTCGACGGCGGACTGTCAGCCTGGCAGGCTGCGGGCTTAGAAACCGATAGCGGCGACGAATTGCCGTGCCTCGGCTGCGTCGCCCTGGCGCCGGGCCAAATGCCCGTGCTGGGGCTCGAGGAAGTCACCGGGTTTACCAGCTACGGGCTGCTGCTCGATGCCAGGGCACCGGAGCGGTACCGCGGCGAGAGCGAACCCGTGGACCCGAAGGCGGGTCACATTCCCGGCGCCGTCAACGCTCCGGCCGGCGCCAACCTGGATGCAGCGGGCAGGTTCCTGCCCCCGGAACAGCTGGCCGCCAGGTTCCGCGAGCTGGGTGTGATGCCGGGCAGGGCGATTGGAGTGTACTGCGGGTCCGGTGTCACGGCCGCCCATGAGGTTGCCGCATTGGCCCACGCTGGCCTCGAGGCCGCCTTGTTCCCCGGCTCCTGGTCGCAGTGGTCGCAACGTTCGGAACTGCCCGTGGCTCTGGGGAGCTAGCCGGGCGGGTATGCCGTCGACACTGTTTCTGAACCAGGGACAGCTCCTCGTTCCCAACTGGCAGGCTGATACGGCAACAGGGTAGCGTCGCTGTATGAGTCTTGGCCGTCCCAAACCGCCGCCGTTGGGCCAGCCCCTGCCAGCGCCGAATCCGAGGAGATCCATGAGTACCGCGCAGGCCTATGCCGCGACATCGCCGACGTCGGGGCTTCTTCCCCTGCAGATCGAGCGGCGTGAGCCCGAACCTCACGATGTGGAGATCACCATTGCCTTCTGCGGACTGTGCCATTCGGATGTGCATGCCGTGCGCAGCGAGTGGCGGCCGTCGCGGTATCCGCTGGTGCCCGGCCACGAGATCGTCGGACGGGTGACGGGGATTGGGCAGGACGTGACGCTCCACGCTATCGGTGATCTAGTGGGCGTGGGCTGCTTGGTGGATTCCTGCCGCGAATGCATCAGCTGCGAAGAGGGCCTGGAGCAGTACTGCGAGAACGGGTCCACCGGCACGTACGGTGTGCCCGACCGGCGGCGCGGGGGCGAGCCGACGCAGGGCGGCTACGCCACCTCGATCGTCGTCGACGAAAATTACTGTCTGCGCGTTCCGGAGAGCCTCGACCCGGCGGCCACGGCCCCGCTGCTGTGTGCCGGCATCACCGTCTACTCACCTATGCGGTACTTCGGGGTGGAGGCCGGCGATTCGGTGGGAGTTGTGGGCCTGGGCGGCCTCGGGCACATGGCCGTCAAGCTCGCCAAGGCCATGGGCGCCGAAGTCACGGTGTTCACTACGTCGGAAGGCAAGTCCGAGGCAGCCCGCACACTGGGGGCAGACCGCGTAGTCCTCTCCTCAGACAGGGTGTCGATGGCGCAGGTCCGGAACAGCATCGACCTGATCATCGACACCGTCGCGGCTGCGCACGATCTCGGCCCCTACTTGCGGACCATCCGTAGGGATGGCGCCCTGATCCAGCTGGGGTTGCCTCCCGGGGACATGCCGCCGGTTCCGGTCGGCGCGCTCATCCGGAAGCGCATTGCCTATGGCGGCTCAATGATCGGCGGGATCGCCGAGACGCAGGAGATGTTGGACTTCTGCGCCGAACACAACATCACTTCCGACGTTGAAATGGTCACCGCCGACCAGCTCAATGACGCGTACGACCGAATGGTTGCCGGTGATGTGAAGTACCGGTTTGTCCTGGATATAGCATCTGTGAAGGAGAAAGCATGAGCACGCTGTTCACGAAAATCATCAACGGTGAGATTCCCGGCAAATTTGTGTGGAAGGACGACGACGTCGTTGCTTTCCTCAGCATTGGGCCCTTGGCGGACGGCCACACGCTGGTGGTTCCCCGTGCGGAAGTGGACCGCTGGACGGACGCGCCGGCGGAGCTTTGGCAGAAAGTCACGGCCGTTGCCCAGACCATCGGCAAGGTGCAGGTTGAGGCGTTCGGAGCACCGCGGGCGGGAATGATTATCGCCGGTTTCGAAGTGGACCACCTCCACCTTCACGTGTGGCCGGCCAGCTCGGAAGCCGAGTTCGACTTCAAGCGGGCAGAGCAGAACCCGGATCCCGAACGGATGGAGAACAACGCCCGGCAATTGCGCGCGGGCCTGCGCGACGCCGGCTACGGCGAATTCGTCCCGGCAGATTAGACGGTGACGCTGGGCCGTCCGTCCAGCGTCATTTACTGAGGGCCTCGTTCAGGGCAGCACGCACGCGCTTCTCTGAAATGGAATAGGCCGTTCCCAGTTCCTGGGCGAAGAAACTGACCCTCAGTTCCTCGAGCATCCACCGCACCCTGCGCAGCTCTTCGGGGTGCCGTGAGCCTGGACGCAAAGCCGCGACGGCGTCGTCGTACTCGTCTTCAAGCTTTTGCACGGCTACCATTTGCTGGCCGTCCCGCGTCACGTTGGTTGGCAGCTTTTCCAGCCTCCGCTCGATCGCCGTCAGATAGCGGGGGAGATGGCTCAGCTGGGCATAGCCCGTACGGGCGACGAAACCGGGATAGATCAGCTGCTCGAGCTGGCTCTTGATGTCGTTCAGGGCGCTGATCAGGGCCAGGCTCGTGCTGGCCTTGAGCGATTTCTGGATCCGCCGGTTGCTGGAGAGGATCTTTTCGACGACGGCGGTCACCGAGAAGACGGTGTCGATCAGTTCCGCACGGACCACCTCATACAGGCGGTCGAACTCTTCCTTGGACCACGGCAGCTCCTGCGGCACCAGCTTATCGATGGCCGCCAGCGTACAATCATCGATCAACGAGGCGACCGAACCATGGGGGTTCTGGCTGAAGGTGAGTTTCTCGGTGTTATTCAAATGGTCCAGCACGTAGCGCTGCGGGGACGGCACCCGAAGCGCCAGCAGCCGGATGACGCCGGACCGCATGGCGGACTCCTGCTCTGCGGCAGTGGGATAGATCCGCCGCGCGACCGTCTGGCCTTCATCCACGAATGCCGGATAGCCCGTGACCGTGTGGCCCGCTACCAACCGCTTGACCTCGCGTTCGAGCGTGCCGCCCGTCCACTCGGTCAGCCCTGTCAGTTCCTGGATGCCGCTCGACGCCGGAGCCGCCAACGTCGACGTCGTCTTGGCCTGTTTCACGGGCTTGGCCGTCTTGGGCGTGGCACCGAGTGAATCGGCGATGGCACGGCGGGTCTGCGGTGCAAGTTCTTCCTGCAGCCGGGCCAGGTCTTTGTCTTCGCCCAGGACTTTTCCGCGTGCGTCCACCACACGGAAACTGACCCGCAGGTGCGGCGGCACTGCTTCCCAGTTCCATGAACCGGGCGGGATGATGTGGCCTTTGAGCCGGCGGAGCACCAGCTCCAGCGAGGGTTCCAGCTCGTCTTCTTCCGGAACAAACTCCTCGGCAAGAGCCGCGGCAGCCGTCCGGGCCACATCGGGGGCCGGCACGAAGTTCTTGCGCACTTGTTTCGGCAGGGACTTGATCAAGGCGGTGACCAGGTCGGCCCGCAGGCCGGGAATCTGCCAGCGGAAGGGTGCCGGATTGAGCTGGTTCAGGAACAGCACTGGCACTTCCGCCGTGACACCGTCCGAGGGATTGGGTGTCCCGCCGGGCGCCACCGGCGAAAATTCATAGCTCAGCGGCAGTTCGAAAGAGCCTTGGCGCCAGATCTTCGGGAAGGCGCCGGGATCGAGCTCTTCGGCTTCTTCGGTCAGGAGCGCATCGGGGTCGAAGTCCAGCAGCGTGGGATTTTCCTGCCGTGCCGCCTTCCACCACTTGTCGAAGTGTCGCTCGGAGACCACGTTCTCGCCGATGCGCTGATCGTAGAACTCGAAAAGCGTTTCATCATCCACACGGAGGCCGCGCCGGCGAGTACGTGTCTCCAGCTCCTCGACCTCTGCCAGCAGGGCGCGGTTGCGGTGGAAGAACTTGTGGTGGGTGCGCCAGTCACCTTCAACCAGGGCATGGCGGATGAAGAGATCCCGGCTGAGCTCGCGGTCGATCCTGCCGTACTGGATGCGCCGCTGCGGGATGATCGGGACGCCGTAGAGCGTGACCTTCTCGTAGGCCATAACGGAACCCAGGCGACGGGACCAGTGCGGCTCGGAATAGGTCCGTTTGAGCAGTTGCGGGGCGATTTCCTCGGCCCACACCGGATCGAACCGGGCAGCTACGCGGGCCCACAGCCGGGACGTCTCCACCAGTTCGGCCGCCATGACCCAATCGGGTGACTTTTTGAACAGGGCCGAGCCGGGGAAGATTGCGAAGCGGGTGCCACGGGCGCCGGCGTATTCACGTTTGCGCTCCTCGTAGGCGCCGATGTGGCTGAGCAGGCCGGCCAGCAGGCTCTTGTGGATGTCGTCATGCTTGCCAACAGGATCTACTTCGCTGCCGGAAGAGAGCGTGATGCCCAGCGGCTTGGCGAGTTGCCGCAGTTGGGCAAACAAATCCTGCCATTCGCGGATCCGCAGGTAGTTGATGAACTCGGTGCGGCACACCTTGCGGAACTGGGTGGAGGACAGCTCCTTCTGCTTGTCCTGCACGTAGCGCCATAGGTTCAGGATGCCGGTGAAGTCCGAGTTCTCGTCCACGAAGCGCTTGTGCAGTTCGGCGGCCTGCTGCTGCTTACTGCCGCTGTCGGCCGAGGGCCGTTCACGCGGATCCTGGATGGTCAGCGCCGCAGCGAGAATCATGACCTCGCGGACGCACCCGCGTTTGCCGGCTTCGACAATCATGCGGCCCAGACGGGGATCCACCGGCAACTGGGCCAGCTGATGCCCGACGGCGGTCAGGCCGGGTTCGCGGCTCGGGTTACGGCCACCGCCGCGGCCGGTGGCTTGCGGTTCGCGCACCGCGTCTGCTGGTTTGCCGGGCTCAGCCAGGGCGCCGAGCTCGCGGAGGAGGTTGACGCCGTCGTTAATCGCCCGGGTCTCCGGCGGCTCGACGAACGGGAAATTCTCGATGTCCTTCGGGCTGCGGGCCACACCCATGGCTGTCATCTGGAGGATGACGGCGGCCAGATTGGTGCGTAGGATTTCGGGATCGGTGAACTCGCGCCGGGCTTCGAAGTCCTCTTGCGAATACAGCCTGATTGCGATGCCGTCGCTGACTCGGCCGCAGCGGCCGGAGCGCTGGTTGGCGGAGGCCTGGGAGATCCGCTCAATGGGCAAACGCTGGACCTTGGTCCGGTGCGAATACCTCGAGATGCGGGCCGTGCCCGTATCGATGACGTATTTGATCCCCGGTACGGTCAGGGAGGTTTCCGCCACGTTGGTGGCCAGGACGATCCGCCGCTTGCCGCCGGAACCGGGCGAAAAGACCCGGTGCTGTTCGGCCAGGGAAAGCCTGGCATAGAGCGGCAGGATCTCGGTTCCCGCCAACCGGCGGTTGGTTTGCACCCGCGACCGCAGTGCGTCCGCGGCGTCGCGGATTTCCCGCTCCCCGGAGAAGAAGACGAGGATGTCGCCGTGGGCTTCGCCGGCCAGTTCGTCCACCGCGTCGCAGACCGCGTCCATGGGATCGCGGTCCTCTTCCAGTTCATCGTCCGAGTCGATAGTGCCTGCCGGCATGTTGAGCGGGCGGTACCTGATTTCCACGGGGTAGGTGCGGCCCGAAACCTCGATGATCGGAGCCGGCTCATCGTCGCCGAAATGCTTGGCGAAGCGCTCCGGATCAATGGTGGCGGAAGTGATGATGACTGTCAGATCGGGGCGCTGCGGCAGAATACGCTTGAGGTAGCCCAGAATGAAGTCGATGTTGAGGCTTCGCTCATGCGCCTCGTCGATGATGATGGTGCTGTATTTCTTCAGCAGCTTGTCGTGCTGGATTTCGGCGAGCAGAATGCCGTCCGTCATCAGCTTGATCCGGGTGCTGCGGCCAACTTGGCCGGTGAAACGGACTTGGAAGCCTACTTCCTCGCCCAGCTTGACGTCGAGTTCCTCCGCGATCCGCTCGGCAACGGTGCGGGCCGCGAGCCGCCGTGGCTGGGTGTGGCCGATCAGGCCCTTCTCCGCGAGCCCCAACTCGAGGCACATTTTGGGGATCTGGGTGGTCTTCCCCGAACCGGTTTCGCCGGCAATGATGGTGACCTGGTTGGCGGCAATGGCCGCCATAATGTCATCCCGCCGTTCCGAAACCGGCAACATCTCGGGATAAGTGATTTTCAGTGTCATGATTGCGCCCAGTTTATCGGTTCCCAGGCATCCACACATCCATGGACAGAACCGGAGCCTTGCTGCCATTTCGATACGGATCGTCCATTCTTAGGACCGCATGAGTGGACTCTTGTCCTAGGCCTGTGCCCAAGATTAGACAATGTGACGCTGTTCACAGGTACTATCGAAGTGGACTTTCCGCAGGGAATGACTGTCCGTGTCCGCAGCCGGGTAATGACGCCGCCGGCAAGCGGCATATTCCGCCGTCAGCAACGTGGTGGAGCGCATGGACGGCTGTGACTTGGGGGAGCGGGCCGGGAGCATCCGGCACGTTTGCGATTTGAAAGGAATCACTGGCATGAAACGGTCAACATACACAACCATGGGCGCCTCGCTGTTCGCCTCGGCGCTGCTGATGACAGCGTGCGGTAACGGCGGCGGCGAGGCCGGCTCCGGCGAGAGCGGGGCGGCCGGGGAAATGGTCGAAATCGGCATCACGCAGATTGTTTCCCACCCTTCGCTGGATGCGTCGCGGGAGGGCTTCAAGAAGGCCCTGGCCGAGAACGGCTACACCGAGGGTGAAAACGTCACCTACGACGAGCAGAACGCACAGGGCGACCAGGCTACCGCCACCTCGATTGCCGGCAAGTTCGCCACCGATCAGAAGGACCTTGTCCTCGCGATCGCCACTCCGACTGCCCAGGCGGCCGCGCAGGCCATCCAGGACATCCCCATCCTGATCACCGCCGTCACCGATCCGGTCGAGGCTGGCCTGGTCGGATCGCTGGAAGCCCCCGGCGGCAACATCACCGGGACGAGCGACCTCAATCCCGTCAAGGAACAGCTGGGCCTGCTGAAGGAACTGGTTCCGGACGCCAAGAGCGTGGGCATTGTCTACAGCTCGGGAGAAGTGAACTCCCAGGTCCAGGTTGACTTGGCGAAGAAGGTCGCCGCCGAGATGGGTCTTGAAATCAAGGAAGCCACTGTCAGTAACTCCAGCGAGGTCCAGCAGGCCGCGCAGTCCCTGGACGTCGACGCGTTCTATGTACCCACGGACAACAACGTTGTGTCTGCCCTGAAGTCGCTTATCGGCGTTGCGGAATCCAAGAAGATCCCGGTGATCGCCTCGGACGCCGCCAGCGTTGAAGGCGGTGCCGTCGCTACCGAGGGCATCAACTACGAGGACCTGGGCTACCAGACGGGCATGATGGCCATCGAGGTCCTCAAGGGTGCCGACCCGGCATCCATGCCGATCCAGACAGCCTCCGAACTGGAAGTTGTCGTCAATCCCGCAGCCGCTGAGCGCATGGGCATCGAGATTCCGGCTTCCCTGCTGGAATCCGCCGACCGCGTCATCGAGTAGAACCTGAGGATACCGACACATGATTGTCGCGGTTGAGCTGGGCCTGATCTACGCGATCATGGCTCTGGGGGTCTATCTGACCTTCCGCATTCTGAATTTTCCCGATCTGACGGTTGACGGCAGCTTCACCACCGGGGCCGCCGTCGCCTCGATCATGATTATCAACGGCTCCTCGCCAGTGGTCGCCACCATCGCTGCTTTCGGTGCAGGGCTGGTTGCCGGCTGGATTACCGGGATACTGCATACCAAGGGCAAGATCAACGGCTTGCTGGCCGGCATTCTGACCATGATCGCGCTGTACTCGATCAACCTGCGCATCATGGGCAGGGCAAACCTGCCCCTGCTGCGCGAAGACACGCTCATTACGCCCCTGCGCGACGCAGGCCTGCTTGGCACGGCCATGGCCGTGGTGGTCTTCTCGCTGTTTGCCCTGGCGGTCAAGTTCGTCATCGACTGGTTCCTGCACACAGACGTCGGTCTGGCCATGCAGGCTACCGGTGACAACGAAGAAATGATCCGCAGCTTCGGCGTAAGCACGGACCGGATGAAAATCCTGGGTCTTGCGCTTTCCAACGGGCTGGTTGGCCTGTGCGGGGCACTCATTGCCCAGTACCAGGGGTTCGCCGACATCGGCATGGGCATCGGCCTGATTCTGGCTGGCCTTGCATCAGTCATCATCGGGCAGGCGATCTTCGGCTCGAGGCTCATCATCATCGCCTCGCTGGCCGTAGTTCTCGGCTCCGTTTTGTACCGAGTGGTTATTCAGCTTGCCCTCCAGGCGGGTCTGAACCCGAACGATATGAAGCTGATCTCCGCAGTGCTGGTGGTCATCGCCTTGGTGCTGCCACAATGGAAGTTCTTCAAACGGATCGGCGGACTGGCCAACATGAGGAAGTCTTTGACCGGGGCTGGAGCTAAGGGCTGACATGCTGGATATAACTAATGTGCACAAGACCTTTTTTGCCGGCACCGTCAATGAGCGGGTGGCGCTGAAGGAGATCAACCTATCGCTGACGCCAGGCGAGTTCGTCACGGTGATCGGCAGCAAC
This sequence comes from Arthrobacter sp. Soil_C_60, assembly GCF_057656375.1. Classification (NCBI taxonomy): domain Bacteria; kingdom Bacillati; phylum Actinomycetota; class Actinomycetes; order Micrococcales; family Micrococcaceae; genus Arthrobacter; species Arthrobacter sp. Soil_C_60. The sequence continues at coordinate 593,307 of NZ_JBDGKM010000001.1, forward strand.
GGCGCCGGGAAATCGACGGTCCTGAACATCACTTCGGGCAAGCTCCGCCCGGACACCGGTACGGTCAGGATCGACGGCAATGACGTGACCAAGCTGGCGGACCACCAGCGGGCAAAATTCATTGGCCGGGTCTTCCAGGATCCGATGGCCGGGACCTCCCCGGACATGACCATCGAACAGAACATGTCCATGGCTTATGAGCGCGGTAAGACGCGAGGCCTGGGCCCCGGTGTCACGAAGAAGAAGCGGGAGTTCTTCCAGGAGGAGCTCAAATCCCTGGAGCTGGGCCTGGAGAACCGGCTCAAAGCCAAGGTGGGCCTCCTCTCCGGAGGGCAGCGCCAGGCGCTCTCACTGCTCATGGCCACGTTCAGCAGCCCGAAAATCCTGCTGCTGGATGAGCACACCGCCGCACTGGATCCGCAACGGGCTGACCTCGTGAGCCGCTTGACCGCGGAGGTTGTGGAACGGCACCAGTTGACCACACTGATGGTCACGCACAATATGGAGCAGGCACTACGCCTGGGGAGCCGGCTGATCATGATGCATGAAGGCCGGATCATCCTGGACATTGGCCAGGAACAGAAGCGTAAAACCACCGTCCAGGACCTGTTGCACGAGTTCGAAAAGATCAAGGGCGGCGCCCTGGACGACCGCACCATGCTGCAGTAGGTCTGCCGGGACCCAGGCTGCGGGCCAGTGTCGGGCGGGACTGATGAAGGTCGGACGCGTTAGCGTCCGGCCTTCGCCAGTTTTCCCGCCAGTTCCACCGCACGGTCCTTGAATTCGGCGGGCTGGAGGATTTCAAACTCGAACCCCATGGCGGCGAGCTGCATCAAGGGGTAGTCCAGCGAATCGAAACCCGAACGCAGAACGGTATTGCCGCCGTCGTTAGTTAGCTCCGCTACTTGGGGCGGTATCCGTTCGGCCACCGTTTGAAGCGGCGCGAAAATTCGTACGACGACGTCATAACGGTAGGGCGAGCGTGTGATCGAGCGCTGGACATAGGTTGCCAGATCCTTTTGCGGCAGCGGCCTGGGCGTGAAGCGCTCCCGTGCGGAAGGAACGCTTTCGAACCTGTCCACGCGGAACGTCCGCCAGTCCTGGCGGCCCAGATCCCAGGCCACCAGATACCAGCGGTGTCCGGTATCCACCAGGCCGTACGGCTCGGCCAGCCGCCGGGAGGACTCGCTGTCCGGTTTGGCGTAGCGGAAGGCCACAACGCGGCGGTCGGCGATGGCGGCGGAAACGCTGGTCAGAGTGTCCGGGTTTACCACCGTCCGCGGGCTGCTCAGCGTGGTAACTGCGTTCTTGAGCATGGTGAATTTGGGCCGGAGTCTCGACGGGAGTACCTGCTCAAGCTTGGTCAGCGCACGTACCGAAGCTTCGGCAACACCGGAAACGGGGCTGGCGGTGACGGCGCTGAGCCCCAGCGCAACGGCCAGGGCTTCGTCATCGTCCAGCAACAGCGGCGGCAGCTGCGCGCCAGCGCCGAGTTGATAACCGCCCGCCACGCCAGGCGATGCGTTGATGGGATAGCCGAGACTGCGCAGCTTGTCGATGTCCCGCCTGACTGTCCGCTCCGTGACACTCATGCGCGCAGCCAAAGCCGAACCGGTCCATTCGCGGCGCATTTGGAGCAGGGACAATAGCTGAAGCAGCCGTGCCGACGTTTCAAGCATGCACATAATCTACGCCCCATTGCGGACAGCCGCCGTCCTGAATTCTCTGGGCAAACCGGCGATCGCACGACATGATGGAGCCAGACAAGCTGCAGCGCCGCCGTGGGCGGAGTTCATCGGGAAAGGGAGCGGGAAATGGTGTTCAACGCTGAATTCGAACTGCTGGACCAGCTTCAGTGGCACTGGGAGAACCAGGCCAGGCCCCGGCTAAAGGGGCTGACCGACGAGGAGTATTTCTGGGAACCGGGGGAGGACTGCTGGAATGTACGCCACCGCGGGACCAGCCATGCGCCGATGGCCGTAGGCTCCGGTGATTACACGATCGACTTCGCCATCCCCGAGCCCTATCCCGCACCGGTCACCACCATTGCATGGCGGCTGGGCCATATCTTGGTCGGAGTGCTGGGAACCAGGAATGCGTCGCACTTCGGTGGGCCGGCGGTCGATTACGAAAGCTTTGACTATCCGGGAACCGCAGACGGTGCGCTGGCGCTGCTGGACGAATACTATGCCCGCTGGATCGACGGCGTGGGTTCCTTGGGCGAGCCGGGCCTGGAGAAACCGTGCGGGGCGGCAGAAGGGCGGTTTGCGGATCGTTCCATGGGTGCGCTGGTACTGCACATCAACCGCGAAATGATCCATCACCTTGCCGAAGTGGCGCTGCTGCGGGACCTGTTTGCCCACCGGCAGTAAGTATTTCAGCAGCGCCGTCTTCGAGCGGGGAGCAGCAGGCGCTTACCAGCGCATCAGCTGGGAGAACGGGCGGCTGGGCAGTGCGCCGTCGGACCAGTCCTGCAGGGACCGCTCTTCCGGAGTGTGGCCGTGTCCGTCGCTGGGGATGATGGCGACGGTGGCAACGATAACGAGGATGAAAGCCAGAGCTAGAAGAAGTTCCATGACTTCATGGTGCGCCGGTACGGACCAAAAAAAGAGTGGCAGAAACGACCACTAACGATAAAAAACTGCCATAATGGACTCATGCTCAAAAACGTGGCTGTGCTGGTACTTCCGGGTACCTCGCCGTTCGAATTCGGGGTCGCCTGCGAGGTGTTCGGCATTGACCGTTCCGCGCGTGGAACGGGGGTGCCAGCCTTCGACTTCAAGGTCTGCACACCTACGCCGGGGAAAGTGGACACCAAGACCGGGTTTTCCATCGACGTCGCATTGGGTCTGGAAGCGGCCGAGGACGCGGATCTGCTCATCGTGGCGCCTTATCAATGGGACGCGCCCGTCCCGGAAAAGGTTAAGCAGTCCCTGCGCCGCGCCCATGCGCGCGGAGCGTGGGTGATGTCATTGTGCACAGGTGCTTTTGTGCTGGCCGGAGCCGGATTGCTGGACGGACGCCGCGCCACCACCCACTGGCAGTACTCGCAGCAGCTTGCCCAGCAATACCCGCAGATCCATGTCGACGAGAACGTGCTCTATGTCCAGGATGACCGGATCATCACCAGTGCCGGTACGTCGGCAGGGATCGATGCATGCCTGCATCTGGTCCGGACGGAGCTCGGCGCCGGTGTGGCGGCAGCGATTGCCCGGGACATGGTGGTACCGCCGCACCGGGAGGGTGGCCAGGCCCAGTACATTGCGCGCCCCTTGTCGCTGGAAGGTTGCAGCACTCTCAAGGATCTCGTGGTCTGGCTCAGCGAGAACCTTGACCGCGAGGTCTCCATCTCGGAACTGTCCCAGCGCGTGCACATGTCGGAACGGACTTTCGCCAGACGGTTCCGCGCTGAGACCGGTGCGACGCCCGCTGCGTGGATCAATGCCCAGCGTGTGTTGCTGGCCCAGGAGCTGCTGGAAACCTCTGACCTGAACATCGACGAGATTGCCCGCGCCACCGGCTTCGGGCAGGCGGTCCTGCTGCGCCATCACTTCGTCAAAGCACTCAACATTTCGCCGGCAACCTATCGCCGGACGTTCCGCGGAAGCTCCGCGGCCATGGCTGTTCACTGACCACGACGGTCGCCAGGCTTGCCTGCACACTTCGTGTCCTGCCGGAACGGGAAAACCCCGCCTGCTGGTATTCCAGCGGCGGGGTTTTCTGCGGTGCCCTCGATAGGATTCGAACCTACGGCCTTCTGCTCCGGAGGCAGACGCTCTATCCCCTGAGCTACGAGGGCGCGGTGCCGGGTAAATCTGCCAGCACCTTTTGGGACGTCAATGAGCTTATCAGGAACTACCCCCACAGACACAAACTGTCAGCGTCCGAGGAAGGCATCGCGGTGAATTTGGCGAACTGCCGGGTGGAAAACCCCTGGAGAAACCGTGCGACGGCCCTGTCCTGCAGGTCTTCCGTGGTGGCAGCCACAGGCCACGGGGCGGCGGCGGAATCCAGTTTGCACTGCACTTATGCTTAACAGGTGACTCCTGAAGAACTTTCCGCTGCCATTACCGCCTGCCTGCAGGATGCCGTCGACGCAGGTGACTTCACCGTCGAGATGCCCCGCGAGGTGCGCGTGGAGCGACCGAAGAGCCGCGAGCACGGTGACTGGGCCACAAACGTGGCCATGCAACTGGGCAAGAAGGCGGGAATGAACCCGCGCCAGTTCGCCGAAATCCTCAGTGCCCGGCTTTCCAAGATCGACGGCGTTGCCAAGGTCGACATCGCCGGTCCCGGATTCTTGAACATCACGCTGGATGCCGCGGCCGCAGGATCACTGGCCCAGACTATCGTCGAAACCGGCGATAGCTACGGAACCGGTGAGGAGTACGCCGGTACCAAGATCAACCTGGAGTTCGTCTCCGCCAATCCCACCGGGCCCATCCACTTGGGCGGGACACGCTGGGCAGCCTTGGGGGATTCGCTGGCCCGCATCCTGCAGGCGCAGGGGGCAGAAGTTACGCGCGAGTACTACTTCAATGACCATGGCAACCAGATTGACCGCTTTGCCCGGTCCCTGCTCGCCAGCGCCAAGGGCGAGCCCGCACCGGAAGACGGCTACGGCGGCGACTACATTGCGGATATTGCCAACGCCGTGCTGGCCCAGAATCCGGACGCACTCTCCGCTGCAGACCCGCAGGAAGAGTTCCGCAGCCGGGGCGTCGAGCTGATGTTTACTGCGATCAAAAAGTCGCTGCATGAGTTCGGCGTCGATTTTGATGTCTACTTCCACGAAAACGCGCTCTTTGAAGACGGCGCGGTCGACGCGCTGCTGGAACAGCTCAAGACGTCCGGCAGCCTCTACTTCGACGAGGGTGCCTGGTGGCTGAAGTCCACGGACTTCGGCGACGACAAGGACCGGGTGGTCATCAAGTCGGACGGCCATGCAGCCTACATCGCCGGCGACATCGCCTACTTCAAGAACAAGCGCGACCGCGGCTTCGATCTGTGCATCTACATGCTCGGAGCCGACCACCACGGCTATGTGGCGCGGCTGAAAGCTGCTGCCGCCGCCATGGGCGACAGCGCGGACAGTGTCGAGGTCCTGATCGGCCAGATGGTGAACCTGGTCAAGGACGGCAAGCCGGTCCGGATGTCCAAGCGCGCCGGCACGGTGGTCACTATGGAGGATCTGGTGGACGCAGTTGGTGTGGACGCGGCCCGCTATGCACTGACCAGGTCGCACGCGGATTCCAATATCGACGTCGATCTGGACCTGTTGACCAAGCGCAGCAACGAGAACCCGGTGTTCTATGTGCAGTACGCCCATGCCCGTACCTGTGCCGTTGCGCGCAACGCCGTAGCCGCAGGGGTGGACCGCAGCGCCTTCGACGCATCCTTGCTGGACCACGCCACCGAAAACGAACTGCTGGCCTACCTCGGCGCCTACCCGTCCGTCGTGGCCACCGCGGCCAAGCTGCGCGAACCGCACCGGGTGGCCCGCCATCTGGAAGTCATCGCCGGCGCCTACCACCGCTGGTACGATTCCTGCCGCGTGACGCCGTTGGGCGATGGCGAAGTAACTGACCTGAACCGCACCCGACTGTGGCTCAATGACGCAACCACGCAGGTTCTGGCCAATGGCCTGGGCCTGCTGGGCGTCAGCGCGCCGGAACGGATGTAAGCACGTGACTTCAACAATTCGCGAAGCCTCCCCGCTCGCTCCCCAGTGGCTGAGCTATCCGGAAGACGCCAACCAACTGCAGCCCAAGATGTGGGCCCGCGGCGTGGCCCGCGGTGCCAGCGGCGAGTTGGAGATCGACGGCGTTGGCGTCAGTGACCTCAAGGCCCGTTTCGGCTCGCCGCTCTTCGTCATGTCGGAGACGGACTTCCGCGCCCGCGCCCGGGACTTCAAGGACTCCTTCGACGCCGCTTTTGCCGACCTGTGCGGGGGAGTGGACGTCTACTACGCCGGAAAGTCCTTCCTCTGCATCGAGGTAGCGCGCTGGGTGGAGCAGGAAGGCCTGCGGCTGGATACCTGCTCCGGCGGCGAACTGGCCGTGGCTGCCCGCGCCGGCATTCCCGGTGAGAAGCTCGGCCTGCACGGGAACAACAAATCCGATGCGGAACTGAATCGGGCCCTGGACATGAAGCTGGGCCGGATCGTGGTGGACAGCCTGGATGAACTCCAACGGCTGGCAACCATTGCCGCAGCCCGGTCCGAGCGGGCCAACGTCATGCTGCGCCTGACGCCCGGCGTGCACGCCCACACGCATGAATTCATCGCCACCGCGCACGAGGACCAGAAGTTCGGCCTCTCCATGGCAGGAGCGGACACCGAGTCCGGCACAGCGAACGACGGCGGGACGTCGCCTTCCGTAGGCAACTCACCGGCCGCACGGGCAGTCAGCGAGGCCCTGGCATCCGAGTCCATCAATCTGCTGGGACTGCATTGCCACATCGGTTCCCAGATCTTCGAACCCGAAGGTTTCGCCCTGGCTGCGGAGCGGCTGCTGACCTTCGTCGCCCAGATCCGCGATGAACATGGCGTGGAGCTCCCGGAGTTGGATCTGGGCGGCGGCTACGGCATCGCCTACACAGAGGTCGACACGCCGCGACCGCCGGCCGAACTCGCGGAGGCGATGGCCGCCGTCGTTAGTTCCACCTGCCGCAGGCTGGAACTGAAGGTCCCGCGGATCTCGATCGAACCGGGGCGCGCCATCGTGGGTCCGAGCACGTTCACCCTGTATGAAACGGGCACGCTGAAGACCGTGAACGTGGACAGCGAGGACGGGCGGACCTATCCGCGGCGTTACATTTCCGTGGACGGCGGCATGAGCGACAACGCCCGCCCGGTTCTGTACGACGCCGACTATTCGGCTGTGCTGGCTTCCCGTGTGACGGATGAAGACCCGATTATTTCCCGCGTGGTTGGAAAACATTGCGAAAGCGGTGACATTGTAGTCAGGGACGTTTATCTGCCTGGTGACGTAGCCGCCGGGGATCTTCTGGCGGTGCCGGGCACCGGTGCGTACTGCTGGGCGCTGGCCAGCAACTACAACTATGTGGCACGGCCGCCGGTAGTTGCGGTTAATGACGGCCAGGCACGGCTGATTGTGCGCGGCGAAACAGAAGAGGATCTTCTGGCCCGCGACCTGGGCTGAGGCCCGGTCAGTCTGCTCGGGGGCGGCGGAATTCTTGAAACAACAATGGCTTTGGGAGTAAGTACAGCAATGAACACGCTGAAAGTGGCACTGTTGGGATGCGGAAATGTCGGATCCCAGGTGGCCCGGATTCTCCTGGACGACGCCGCTGAACTGGCCTCGCGTTCGGGAGCCCGGCTGGAGCTGGCCGGAATCGCTGTCCGCAACGTTGACGCGCCGCGCGACGTCGACCTGCCTCGGGATCTGTTCACCGACGACGCCGAGACGCTGGTCAAGGACGCGGACATCGTCATTGAGCTCATGGGCGGGCTGGAACCGGCGCGTTCGCTGATCCTGCGTTCCATCGAGCACGGTGCCTCCGTGGTCAGCGGGAACAAAGCGCTGCTCGCCGCCGACGGGCCCGCCCTGTACGAGAAGGCTTCTGCCGCCGGCGTCGAGCTTTACTATGAGGCGGCCGTGGCCGGAGCCATTCCGATTTTGCGCCCCATCCGGGAAAGCCTCTCCGGGGACCGGATCAAGCGGGTGCTGGGCATCGTCAACGGTACGACCAACTACATTCTCGACCAGATGGACACCACCGGCGCAGCCTTCGAGGACGCGCTGAAGGCTGCCCAGACCCTCGGCTACGCCGAGGCGGATCCAACGGCCGACGTCGAGGGGCTGGATGCCGCGGCGAAGGGAACCTTGCTTGCCTCGCTGGCTTTCCACACCATGTTCCCGCTGGATGCGGTCAAGTGCGAGGGCATCACAGGCATCACCGCCGCCGACATCGACGCGGCCAAAGACACCGGTTTCGTGATCAAACTGCTGGCGATCGCAGAGAAGCAGCCGACCAAGGACGGCGGCGAAGGGGTGTCCGTACGCGTGCATCCGACCCTGCTGCCGCGTACCCACCCGCTGGCTGCTGTCCACGGCGCCTTCAACGCCGTGTTCGTCGAGGCGGAGAACGCCGGCGAGCTGATGTTCTACGGCCAGGGCGCCGGTGGACGTCCCACGGCCTCGGCCGTACTCGGCGATGTTGTCAGCGCCGCCCGCCGCATGGTCAGCGGCGGCCGTGGACGCACCGAAACAACGGGCAAGCACCTGCCGGTCCTGGGCGAAGACAGCATCCTCACCAGCTACTACATCGACATCGACGCAGCGGACCAGCCCGGCGTCCTGGCCAAGATTGCCCACGTCTTCGCCGAGCATGGGGTATCGATCGAAGTCATGCGCCAGACCATGCACACGGAAGACCTGGTCTCGATCGCCGATGGGACGGCGTCCGCGGAACTGCGCATCATCACCCACCGCGGCACCGAGGAATCACTCGCCGCGACGGTGGAAGCCATCAAGGATCTCGACATTGTTAATTCAGTTACTTCCGTACTGCGAGTAGAAGGAGTCTAAGTGGCCCACCAATGGCGCGGCGTTATCCGCGAGTATGCCGAACGTCTGCCCGTCACGGACCGGACCGAGATCATCACGCTCGGTGAAGGCGGAACGCCGCTGGTCCATGCCAAGGCCCTCTCCGAGCTGACCGGCTCCGCCGTCTACCTGAAGGTGGAGGGGATGAACCCCACCGGCTCCTTCAAGGACCGCGGGATGACCATGGCCATCACCGCGGCCGTGGAGGCCGGGGCCAAAGCCGTAGTGTGCGCGTCAACGGGCAACACCTCGGCTTCCGCTGCCGCGTACGCCACGCAGGCGGGCCTGAAGTGCGCTGTCCTGGTGCCGGCCGGGAAGATCGCGATGGGCAAGATGAGCCAGGCCATCGCCCACGGCGCCGAGATCATCCAGATCAACGGCAACTTCGATAACTGCCTCGAAGTTGCCCGGAAACTTTCGGAGGCGTACCCGGTTTTCCTGGTCAACTCCGTCAACCCCGCGCGGATCCAAGGCCAGAAGACGGCTGCCTTCGAGACTGTCGACTTCCTCGGAGATGCCCCGGACATCCACGTGATGCCCGTTGGCAACGCCGGCAACATCACGGCGTACTGGAAGGGCTACCAGGAGTACGCCAAGCCCTACGAGTCCGAGACTGCCGGCACCCTCGAAGCCGTCGCCACCAAGACACCCACGCTGTGGGGCTTCCAAGCCGCCGGTGCGGCACCGCTGGTGCTGGGACACCCGGTCACCGAGCCGGAAACCATCGCCACCGCCATCCGGATCGGCAACCCCGCATCCTGGGATACCGCCATTGCCGCCCGTGACGAGTCGGGCGGGCTGATTGATTCCGTGACGGACGAGGAAATCCTCAGCGCGCACCGCTGGCTGTCCTCCAAGGAAGGCGTGTTCGTCGAGCCGGGTTCGGCAGCGGGCGTTGCGGGCGTCATCAAGAAGCACGCTGCCGGAGAAGTTCCTACGGGCAAGACCATTGTGGTCACGGTGACCGGCCACGGCCTGAAGGATCCGCAGTGGGCCTTGCAGACCGAAGACGGCCATGAGGTTACACCCGTCAAGGTGGATTTCGACGTCGTGAGCGTGGCTGCAGCTCTTGGTCTCGAATAACACCGCCGTGAGGACCGCAGAGCGTACCGCCGTGGTGCCCGGGCAGCGCGTAAGCGTCCGGGTACCGGCGACCAGCGCCAACCTCGGGCCCGGCTTCGACAGCCTCGGTCTGGCCGTAAGCCTGTATGACACGGTCAGCGTTGAAACCACCGACGACGGCGTATTCCATGCCGAGATCTCCGGTGAAGGCGCCGCAAACCTGCCCACGGATGAAAGCCATCTGATCATCCGCACCATCCAGGACACACTGGGACGTGCGGGGTACCGGGCGGAAGGCTTGCGGCTGCAGGCCGAGAACGTGATTCCGCACGGCAGGGGACTCGGCTCCTCTGCGGCGGCCATCGTCTCCGCGGTGCTGCTGGCCAACTCGTTGCTGCCCGTGGCTGCCCGGCTCAGTGCCCAGGAAGTACTGCAGCTTTGTTCCGCCCAGGAAGGCCATCCTGACAACGTGGCACCGGCGCTGGCGGGCAAGCTGGCCATCTCTTGGGAATCGGCGGGTTCTTTCTTCAGCACTGCCGTTGATGTCGCTACGGAAATTGTTCCGGTCGTGGCCATTCCGTCCTATGAATTGTCAACCGAAATGGCCCGGAACCTGCTGCCGGTCTCGGTGCCGCACCATATCGCCGCGGCCAATGCCGGACGGGCAGCTCTGTTGGTGCAAGCGCTGACGCGTGACCCGGAACTGCTGCTCGCGGCGACGGTGGATGAGCTGCACCAGAGCCACCGGGCGCCTGCCATGGCACCGAGCGCAGACCTGCTGCAGTCGCTGCGTGCGTCCGGTTTCGCCGCTGTTGTCTCCGGTGCCGGACCGACGGTGATGACGCTGGCTGCAGGGTCCGCGCAGGCGGATGAGGTCGAGCGGCATATCGCCGCCACATTGGAGTCCTCGCAAATGCCGGACGGCTGGCGTGTCCTTAAACTGACGGTTGACACAGATGGTGCTAAAGTGGAAGTGCACCGCCGGAAATAACCGGCTTGGCAATCTGTCGAAAGTCCCGCGTGGACATACAACATCCGGCAGCGAACCAAAGATCGGTGCAACCTTCCAGGATCCGTCACGGAATTACTGAGTGCTGTAAGTGCGCGTAAGAGTGCGGGCAGCATATCCCTAAGACCATGGTGAACGAGATCCATTCAAGGTTTTTCTCATGTCACTCGGCGTTGCCTGGTCTCACACTTGGGCAACCCCGACCCGGCCTTGTTTCTTATGCATAGGCCGGGACGCAAACAACGCGGTCCACTTCACATGCGGACCGCCCGACGAGGGGGAAGGATCCTTCGTGACTGAAACCACTGACCTGGCTGCAGGTGTGGATACATCATCAGACTCTGCTGCGCCGAAGAGCGCAGGACTTGCCGGACTCAAGCTTGCCCAGCTGCAGGCCTTGGCCGGCCAGCTCGGCATCACCGGCGGTTCCAGGATGCGCAAGAGCGACCTGGTGGCGGCTATTTCGGACCACCAGCGTGGTTCCGCAGTAGCCGACCGTCCTGCCAAGAAGACCACCGGCCGTGCAAGTGCCAAAGAAGCTGCTCCCGCAACTGAAGAGCCCGCGGCCCCTGCAGCGCCTGCAGCCGATACCGCGGACAAAGCGGAGGCGAAAGACAGTGGTGACCTCAACAAGGCCGCCGAACGCGTCAGCCGGACCCGCAACCGCAATCGCCGCGCGACCAGCGACGGCAACGTGACGCCGGAAGCGGCGCAGGCACCCGCTGCAGCCGAAACGTCAACGGACGGCGAAGTTGCCGGCTCCAAGGCTGCAGACGCCCAGCGCGCCGACGCGCAGTCGACGGATGCACAGCCCGCCGAGGCGAAGCCGGAATCCGAAGGCGGCCGCGAGGGCCGTCGTAGCCGCGGCCGTAGCCGCCGTGAGGACCAGCCGGAGCAGCAGGCCGAGAAGCCCGCTGACAAGCCGGAGCCGTCCGAAACTCCTGTTGAGGGTGCGAAGGAAGGCCAGACCGAGCGCGCTGACCGCGGTGAGCGCAGCGACCGTAACGATCGTGGCGACCGCAATGACCGGCGTGAGCGCAGCCGTACCCGCGGCCGCGACAACGAGTCCGCCGGCAGCGACAACCGGGACAGCCGCAGCGATAACCGCAGCGACAGCCGCAGTGACAACCGTGGCGACGACGGCGACGACGGCGGCCGCGGACGCAACCGCCGCAACCGGAATCGCCGCGACCGCGACACGGATACCAGCAACCGGTACCGTGACCGCAACGAGCGCCGCCGTGGACGCGGCCAGAACCCGGACGTGGACGATACCGAGGTTACCGACGACGACGTGTTGCTGCCCGTGGCCGGCATCCTCGACGTCCTCGAGAACTACGCGTTCGTGCGCACCTCCGGCTACCTGCCCGGTCCGAACGACGTCTACGTTTCGCTGGCACAGGTCAAGAAGTACAACCTGCGCAAGGGCGACGCCGTGGTTGGTGCCATCCGCGCCCCGCGGGACGGCGAAAACGCCAACCAGAACAGCCGCCAGAAGTTCAACGCCCTGGTGCGTCTGACCTCCGTCAACGGCAAGCCTGCCGAAGACAACAAGGACCGGGTCGACTTCACCAAGCTGGTTCCGCTGTACCCTTCGGAGCGCCTGCGCCTCGAAACGGAACCGAAGAAGATCGGCCCCCGCGTTATCGATCTGGTCGCGCCGATCGGCAAGGGCCAGCGCGGTCTCATCGTTTCGCCGCCGAAGGCCGGTAAGACGCTGATTCTGCAGTCCATTGCCAACGCCATCACCATCAACAATCCTGAGGTCCACCTCATGATGGTTCTGGTTGACGAGCGTCCCGAAGAAGTCACCGACATGCAGCGCACGGTCAAGGGCGAGGTCATTGCCTCCACCTTCGACCGTCCCGCCGACGACCACACCACGGTTGCCGAACTCGCCATCGAGCGCGCCAAGCGCCTGGTGGAAATGGGAATGGACGTCGTCGTTCTGCTCGACTCGATGACCCGTCTGGGACGCGCCTACAACCTGGCTGCTCCGGCCTCCGGTCGTATTCTCTCCGGTGGCGTGGATTCCTCCGCGCTGTACCCGCCGAAACGCTTCTTCGGTGCTGCCCGCAACATCGAAAACGGCGGTTCTCTGACCATCCTGGCCACCGCGTTGGTTGAAACCGGTTCCAAGATGGACGAAGTCATTTTCGAAGAGTTCAAGGGCACGGGCAACATGGAGCTTCGCCTGTCCCGCAATCTGGCGGACAAGCGGATCTTCCCTGCCGTGGACGTCAACGCTTCCGGCACCCGTCGCGAGGAGAACTTGCTCTCGTCGGAGGAAGTCAAGATCATGTGGAAGCTGCGCCGGGTCCTTTCCGGACTCGATACGCAGCAGGCGCTTGAGCTCCTCACGAACAAGATCCGGGACACCCAGTCCAACGTCGAGTTCCTGATGCAGGTACAGAAGACGACGCTGGGCGCGAAGTCCGACAACGACAAGTAGCTGCCCTGACCGCTCATGATCTCTCCGGTCCCGCAAATGCGGGAGCGGAGAGATCTGGGCGGTTCGTTGTTTAAGCGGCCGGTTGGTGTCTTATCTAGACTTATTGAAGAAGTCGAAAGAGGTTTGAGAAATGTTTGAGTCCGTAAAGGGATTGCTCGAGGAGCATGCAGAGCTGCAGAAGCGGCTGAGCGATCCGGCCGTATACGCGGATCAGGGACTGGCTCGCAAGCTGGGCCGCCGGTCGGCGCAGCTGAACGGAATTGTCGAGGCGTACAACCGCTGGAGCCAGCTGGAGGGCGACCTGGGCGCGGCACGGGAAATGGCCGCAGAGGACCCCGAGTTCGCAGCCGAAATCCCTGGGCTTGAATCTGATCTCGAGACAGCACAGGCAAGACTGCGCCGGTTGTTGATCCCGCGGGATCCGGACGACGCACGAAATGTCATCATCGAGGTCAAGGGCGGTGAAGGTGGCGACGAAGCCGCCTTGTTCGCCGGTGATCTGCTGCGCATGTACACCCGTTATGCGGAACAGCGCGGCTGGAAGACCGAGATCATCTCCGCCACCGAGTCCGATCTGGGCGGGTACAAGGACGTGTCTATGGCGATCAAGGGTTCATCCAACGATCCCGCGGAAGGCGTCTGGGCCAGGATGAAGTTCGAAGGCGGCGTGCACCGGGTTCAGCGCGTTCCGGTCACGGAATCCCAGGGCCGTATCCACACCTCCGCCGCAGGCGTCCTGGTCCTGCCGGAGGTGGACGAGCCGGAAGAAGTCGACATCAGCCAGAACGATCTGAAGATCGATGTCTACCGCTCCTCCGGGCCGGGCGGGCAGTCGGTCAACACCACGGATTCCGCGGTCCGCATCACGCACATCCCCACCGGGATTGTGGTCGCGATGCAGAACGAAAAGTCCCAGCTGCAGAACCGTGAAGCAGGCATGCGCGTGCTGCGTGCCCGCCTGTTGGCGCACCAGCAGGAGCAGATCGACGCAGCCAACTCCGAGACCCGTAAATCGCAGATCCGGACCATGGACCGCTCGGAACGCATCCGCACGTACAATTTTCCGGAAAACCGCATCGCGGACCACCGCACCGGCTACAAGGCCTACAACCTGGATGCCGTCATGAACGGGGAGCTCGAACCCGTCATCCAATCAGCTATCGAGGCGGACGAGCAGGCGCGGCTTGAGGCAGTCGGCGAGGATCGCTAGGCACCAGTGATCGCAGAAACGCTTGCCGAAGCTCTCGCCGAGGCAACTCAGATATTGGAACGGGCGGGGGTGCCCAGTCCACGCGTAGATGCCGAGCTTCTGGCGGCGCACCTCATGGCGGAGTCCTTGGGGAGGATCAGATCTCTGGCGCTGACCGGCGCATTGGTCCCGCCAGAGTTCGATGAGCTTGTGGCGGAACGGGCGCGCCGGGTTCCGCTCCAGCACATTACGGGTAAGGCGTATTTCCGCCACCTCGAACTGCAGGTTGGACCCGGCGTCTTTATCCCGCGGCCGGAGACGGAGACCGTTGCCCAGTACGCTATTGACCGCGCCGCGAAGATCAGGCGTGCGAAGGTCGTTGATCTTGGTACCGGATCGGGTGCGATTGCGGCGTCCGTTGCCCAGGAAGTTCCCGAGGCGGATGTCTTCGCCGTGGAACTGAGCGATCTCGCCCATGCTTGGGCAGGACGCAATCTGGAGCCGTGGGGCGTGACCCTGGTTCAGGAAGACCTACGTACCGCGCTTGCCGAACACGATGGAACCTTCGACGTCGTTGTTTCCAATCCTCCATACATTCCTTCCGAAGCCGTACCGAGGGACCCGGAAGTGGCGGAACATGACCCGCAGATTGCGCTGTACGGCGGCGGCGCCGACGGTCTGCAGTTGCCGGCGGCCACGGCCAGCACCGCCGCACGGCTGCTGAAATCCGGCGGTTACTTCATCATGGAACATGCAGAAGTCCAGGCCGAAGCTGTGTCGCACCTGCTGCGCAGCGCCGGGTACTGGGACGATGTTGCCACAGTCTACGATTTGACCGGACGCGAGCGGGCCACCGCCGCTGTCCGGCGGTAGCGCTGCCCCGAAATGAAAGAATAATCCTGTGACCACCACATTCAACTGCACGGACGACGTCGAACGCAGTGAAGGCCTTGCCGCCGCGCAGACGGCGATCGCATCAAAACAGTGCATTGTCATGCCCACGGATACGGTCTACGGCATCGCCGCGGATGCGTTCTCGCCGCAGGCGGTTGCCACGCTGCTGGCTGCCAAGGGCCGGGGCCGCACCATGCCCCCTCCGGTCCTCATTCCCCGTCCGCAGACCATGGACGGGCTCGCGGTGGACATCGCCGAGGAGGCTCGACGCCTGGCGGACGAATTCTGGCCCGGCGGCCTGACTTTGATCTTCCACGCCCAGCCGTCATTGACCTGGGATCTGGGTGATACCAAGGGCACGGTGGCACTGCGCATGCCCGATGACCGCCTGGCGCTGGACCTGCTGGCCGTAACAGGTCCGCTGGCGGTCTCATCAGCGAACCGCACCGGACACCCTGCCTCCAGGACCGCCGCCGAAGCCCACGTGCAGCTCGCCGAATCCGTGGAGGTTTACCTGGAAGATGGACTGCGCGGTGATACCGAAGACAGCCAGTCCCTGCCGTCTACTATTGTCGACTGCACTTCACAGCCCTTCCGCGTGGTCCGTGACGGTGCCATACCGGTAGACCGGCTGCGCGAAATCGTGCCGGACCTCCTCGGCGTTGGGGAAGAACCGGCAGGGTTAACGCCTGACTTTGAAGCGGAAACGCCGGGGGAGAGCAGCCAGCTATGAGCATTGGACGTGGCCCCGCATCCGGTAAGACTGCCAGCAGCGACAAGGTCCTCTGGCTCTGGTCGCAGTTCCTGCTCGATTCATTCGCCTGGATCGTTTCGATCGTCCTGGCCGTCTTCCTGCGGTACGAGATGGTGCTGGATCCCTCGAAAATCCCCGGCATCATCATCCTCTGCGCCATAGCGATCGCATCACAGTTCGCAGTAGGTTCAGCTTTCGCTCTGTATAAAGGCCGGTACAGTTTTGGCAGCTTCCACGAGGCGAAGCTGCTTGTGATCGTGACGGTGGCGGTTTCGGCCATCACCACGGTTGCCCTGCTGTTCTTTGGCATCTCCATGGGTATCGCCCGTGGTACCGGTATCATCGCCTTCCCCTTCGCCTGCCTTTTCATGGCGGCCATCCGTTACCTGAAGCGGATGTACGTTGAGAGCAAGGCCAAACCCGGTGAAGAAGCCGCCCGGACCCTGATATACGGCGCCGGTTTTGTGGGAAAGTCCATCGTGACCCGCATGTGCAACGACCCGCAGTCGCCCTGGCTGCCTGTCGGCCTGATTGACGATGACCCAGCGAAGAAACACCTGCGTATTGTCAGCGTTCCGGTGCTTGGCCGCATGGAGGATCTGCCGGAAATCGTTGCCAGGACAAACGCGACGGTCCTGTTGATTGCCATAGCGGACATCGACGCCAAACAAGTCCGCCGGATCTCCGACGCAGTCGCGGGCCTGAACATCAAGGTGCTGGTTGTCCCGCCGCTGAAGGACATGCTGACCGGCGGGTCCGACTTCTCCTTCCGCGAGGTGGCAATCGAGGATCTGATTGGACGGCAGCCGGTCGACATCCATGTTGATGAGATCGCCCATTACGTCAAGGGAAAGCGCGTGCTGATCACCGGGGCAGGCGGCTCCATAGGGTCGGAACTGTGCCGGCAGATCAACGAATTCGAACCGCGCGAATTGATCATGTTGGACCGAGACGAAACCGGGCTGCAGTCCACCCAGATATCGATTACCGGCCAGGGCCTGCTCAACGGCAAAGACACGGTGCTGGCCGACATCCGCGACGCGGCTGCCCTGGAGGAGATCTTCCTGGACCGGAAGCCCGAGGTGGTGTTCCACGCAGCGGCGCTCAAACACGTTTCCCTGCTGGAGCAGTATCCCGAGGAAGCCTGGAAGACGAACATCCTCGGCACCTTGAACGTTCTCCAGGCCGCCCGTCTGGCCGATGTCCAGACGTTCGTCAATATTTCGACCGACAAGGCCGCGAATCCGACGACAGTGCTGGGTCATTCAAAGCGGGTTGCGGAGAAGATCACAGCGTGGCTCGCACAGCAGACCGGATTGAAGTACGTTTCGGTCCGTTTCGGAAATGTCCTGGGTAGCCGCGGTTCAGTGCTGCCACTCTTCAACCAGCAGATCCGCAACGGGGGACCGGTGACGGTGACCGATGCGGACGCAACCCGTTTCTTCATGACGATTCCGGAAGCGTGCCAGTTGGTGATTCAGGCCGGAGCCATCGGACGCGGGGGAGAGGTCCTGATTCTGGACATGGGTGAACCAGTACGGATTCTCGACGTCGCCCAGCGCATGATCGCAATGTCCGGCAAAGAGATAGACATCGTCTTCACCGGTCTGCGTCCGGGTGAAAAGCTGCATGAAGAACTCATCGGTATCGGTGAAGACGATTCGCGTCCGCTGCACCCGAAGATTTCGCATGCTTCCATTGACGCGCTGGACCCGCACCAGATGAGTCTTGAGGAGTGGAAAAACCGGCAGCACCTGCCACTGGCCAGTAACGAGCCGGAGTCGGCCAAATGACCGGAGTGCTTTCGAGTGCTGTTGCCCTCGTCCTCAGCCTGTCGCTGCCCCTTGCCTTGAAACCACTGCTGCTCAAGCTGGGCGTGCTGGACATTCCGAACGAGAGATCCTCGCATACAAAAGTAGTTGTCCGGGGTATGGGCATCACCGTGGCGGTCGGCGTCCTTGGCGGGCTGCTCACGGCTGTGCTGACCGGGGCCGCTGCCGATGGTGTGGCAATCATTGCTGCTGTGGCCGGCGTTTGCGCAGCCGCCTCTGTGCTGGGCTGGCTGGAGGACTTCCGAGGTGTAGCCATCTCCGTACGCTTCCTGCTGCAGTTGGCGATTGGTGCTGCAGGTACGGCCACTATCGTGGTCCTGACCGACACCTCCTGGTTGTGGATTCCGGTTGGCGCGCTGGCCATTGCCGGCTACATCAATGTTGCGAACTTCATGGACGGGGTGAACGGCATATCGGGCCTGCATGGGCTGGTCGTGGGACTGTTGTTTTCAGTGGCGGGGATGATGTCATCGCTTGACTGGCTGACGG
The DNA here is from genome assembly GCF_057656375.1 of Arthrobacter sp. Soil_C_60. Lineage (NCBI taxonomy): Bacteria > Bacillati > Actinomycetota > Actinomycetes > Micrococcales > Micrococcaceae > Arthrobacter > Arthrobacter sp. Soil_C_60. The sequence goes on from NZ_JBDGKM010000001.1 coordinate 611,558, forward strand.
TCTCGGGGCTGGTGGTGGCCGCCGCGTTTGCGGCTTTTCTGCCCTGGAACCTCTCCGGCAGCAACTTCCTTGGCGACGTCGGCAGCTATCTGCTGGGCGCTTCGCTAGCCGTCTTAGGGGCTGCGGGTTTTCTCAGCGGAGTCCAGCCGGAGTATCTCCTGGGACCGGTGACCATCTATCTTGCCGATACAATGACCACCTTGCTGCGCCGGATCAGTGCGGGGGAGCGGTGGTACGCGGCGCACCGCCAGCACGTCTATCAACGGCTGACCGACGTTGGGCTCAGCCATGTGCAGTCAGCCTTGGTGGTCGCGGTTTGCTCGCTGCTGACCGGGTTGTGCGGACTCGTGGCTGCCGCCAGCAACGTACCGGGCAAGGCATCCGCGCTGCTGGTTTGTGCCGCCGTCGTACTTTTTTACCTGCGCTCGCCACGCATCTTCGGCCGCCGGGCCGCCGACGCTGCGACCGGATAGCGTCAGCAGCAGGACATGCATTCACAGGCTGACTTCTATCTCGTGTAGAATTCTTGTCGGCCGGTCTACCGGTCATCATCCCCGCCTGTGCACCCGATCGGACAGCTATGAGCACACATCATTCCAACGGCAACAGTGCCGCTGGCAGTGCCGTACCTGTCTCCGGTCCCACGGCTACACCATGGCTGAAGATCTTGAAAACTTCCTCCCTCGGTGCCGCTGCAGCCACTCTTCTGGTGGTAGTGCTGGCATTCCTTGTGGCGGACGGAGTGGGTGCCCTTAGCGCCGTGCTCGGTTCGGCGCTGGTAGTACTCTTCTTCGCCATCAGCCTTTTGATCGGCCATGTCGTCGGGCGGAGAAATCCCTCCGGCGCGATTGGTGCCTTCATCGCCACCTACGTGCTCAAGGTTATTGGTTTCGGCGCTGCGCTCTTTATTGTCGGCACGCCGGACTGGCTTGAAACGACCTGGTTCTTCATTGCTGCCGTCGTCAGCGTTGTGGTGTGGCAGATTGCGGAAGTTTTCGCATTCTCCCGCGTTCGATACCAGATCTACGATGATCCGGAAGACGGCGAAAGCACTACAGCCGGGAAGGGAGCTCACTAATGCCTGCCCAGAATTCCCACAATTCAGATCCCGACGGCAGCAACTCTGGCTACCAGGGTGGCAACACGGTCTTGACCTATATAGTTGGCGGGATCATAGCCTGGGGTTTGATAGGCTGGGGGCTGGACTATCTGTTGAATACCCGGTGGCTGTTCATCGTTGGTGCCGTTCTAGGCGCTGGCGGTGGATATTATCTGGCCCGAAAACACAACCTCACCCGCAGCGCTAAGCGCCGCCATGGGGACGGTCAAGGGAACAACATCTAAATGTCAGAAAACTTCATATGGTGGCGTGCCGAGACGGCAATCCACCCTGAAACGCCCAATGATGGACACTGCAGAGAGGAAACGCGTTGATCGCGCTTGCGCTTCCGGCGGCCGCTAATGAAGGTGGCTTCGTTCCACCGACCCTCGAAGATATGCACCTTCCGGAGATTCTCCCTTGGGCTGCCGAGTACGGAACAGGTTTCGGCAAGCAGATGCTGCTGGTCCTGCTCTCTGTTGCACTGATTGCCTGGTTCTTCCTGGCCGCGTCACGCCGCGGTCAGCTGGTGCCAGGCAAGCTTCAGCACCTGGGCGAAATGAGCTACAACTTCGTCCGAAACTCCGTAGGTAAGGACATCATCGGTGAGCGGGACTACCGGCCGTATGTTCCACTGCTGTTCTCCCTATTCTTCTTTATCCTGGTAAACAACCTTTTCGGGTCGATTCCGCTGCTCCAGATCCCAACGCCGTCACATGTCGGCACGGCCTACGCCTTGGCCGGGATCGTTTACATCACCTGGATCGTCCTGGGCCTGAAGAAGCACGGCATCGGCTACTTCAAACTCGCTGTCGTGCCGGCAGGCGTCCCGAAGGCAATTCTGCCGCTGATCGTCATCATTGAGATCATCTCCACGTTCCTGGTTCGGCCCGTCACCCACAGCCTCCGTCTTTTCGCCACCATGCTGGCCGGACACCTGATCATCATGCTGGCGGCCGCGGGCTCCGAATTCCTGATCATGGATGCCGACTTCTGGTTCAAGCCACTTGGCATTCTCACGATTGCCGGCGGTGTCGGCATGTACATGTTCGAAATTCTGATCCAGGTCCTTCAGGCGTATGTCTTCGTCCTGCTGACCGCGATCTACATCCAAGGCTCCCTGGCCGAGGAACACTAAATTTCCCCGCTGGGGAAGCACCTGAACCAAACAACCTGCCCACTGGGCATCTTGAAAGGAAAATAATGGAAGGCAATATCAACCTCGTAGGTTACGGTCTCTCCGCAATCGGCGGTGCCATCGGTGTGGGCCTCGTTTTCGCCGCTTACATCAACGGTGTGGCACGTCAGCCGGAGGCACAGCGTGTGCTGCAGCCGATCGCCTTCTTGGGCCTGGCGCTGACTGAAGCTCTGGCCATCCTCGGTCTGGTTTTCGCGTTCGTTCTCTAGTAGGCAACGCTTACTTTTCAAACCGAGTAGATAGGACGGGTGAGATATGAAACAGGCAGTTATCCTCGCCGCCGAAGAGGGCGTCAACCCTCTAGTCCCTAATATCTGGGAAATCGCGGTAACACTGCTTGGCTTCGCCGTACTTATGTACATCGTCACGAAGTTCGTCGTTCCGGCGTTCGAGAAGACGTATGCAGAGCGCGCCGAAGCTATTGAAGGCGGCATTGCCAAGGCTGAGGCCGCCCAGGCCGAGGCCAGCGCCGCTTTGGATGAGTACAAGCAGCAGCTGCTGGACGCACGCACTGAAGCCAACCGCATCCGTGAGGACGCGCGTGCCGAAGGTGCCCAGATCCTCGCAGAGCTGAAGGACAAGGCCGCTGCTGAAGCTAATCGCATCAGCGAGCAGGCGCAGGTGCAGATTGCAGCCGAGCGTCAGGCAGCCGTTACTTCGCTACGCAGCGAAGTCGGCGTGCTGGCCACCGAACTGGCCGGCAAGATTGTCGGGGAATCTCTCAACGATGACGCGCGTTCCGCACGTGTTGTTGACCGCTTCCTGGCCGATCTTGAAGCTTCGGCTCCGGCATCCCAGAATGCAGGTGCTTCGAACTAATGGCTGGTGTATCGAGCGAGTCACTGAAAGCGGCACAGCAGGAGCTGGAAGCAAAGCTTCCCACCGCTCCGCTGTCCCTGGCAGAGGAACTCTTTGCAATTCTGGGTCTGCTGGACAGCAATGCCGGACTGCGCCGGAGCCTTACGGACCCGGCTCGCAGCGGCGAGGACAAGGCACGGCTGGTTTCCCAGCTGGTCGGCGGCAATGTCTCGGCTGATGCCCGGGCCATAGCTGAAGGCCTCGCCGCATCCCGCTGGGGCTCTGCACGTGACATTGGTGATGCTCTGGAAACCCTTGCGGCTACCACTGCTATCGCTGTTGCGGAGAGCAAGGGCGCTGGAGTTGACGGACTCGAAGGTCTGGAGAACGACCTGTTCCATTTCATCCGGCTCGTCGAGGCAGATCACGATCTGCAGCGCGCGCTGGTTGAACCGCAGGCATCGGCCGAGGCTAAATCGGCTCTGGCTCTGAAACTGGTTCCGAACGCCGGACCCGAGGCGCAGGTCTTGATCCGCCAGGCAGTTACTGCCCCGCGCGGGCTCAAACCGACCGCTCTGGTCCGTCGCTTTGTGGAACTGGTTGCCCGGCGCCAGCAGCGTTGGATCGCCAACGTCAGCGTTTCCCGTCCGCTGACCCAGGAGCAGATCTCACGTCTGCAGGCCGGGCTCAACGGGTTGTACGGCCGCGAGCTGAAGATCAATGTCAACGTTGACCCATCACTAGTTGGCGGAGTCCGCGTGCAGGTAGGCGACGAAGTGGTTGATTCCTCGGTTGTCACCCGCCTGTCCGAACTTCGTCGGAAGCTCGCGGCTTAGCACTCGTCCCTTCGGGGAATGAGGAGCTGGAGCCGGAAGCCTCAATACAGACTGATATACACACAGGTCGTCGCCACCGCGATGATCACAACATAGGAGAGCAGGGACTGCAGATGGCCGAATTGACCATCAACGCCGACGACGTCCGTAATGCGTTGAACGAGTTCGCGGCGTCCTACGAACCGGGCAGCGCCGAGCGCGTTGAAGTTGGCCGCGTAACCACCGCCAGTGATGGCATTGCCCGTGTTGAGGGTCTTCCCTCGGTAATGGCCAACGAACTGTTGCGTTTCGAGAACGGCATTCTGGGCCTGGCCCAGAACCTCGACACCCGCGAAATCGGTGTCGTCATCCTCGGTGACTTCACCGGCATCGTCGAAGGCATGGAAGTTCACCGTACCGGTGAGGTTCTGTCCGTTCCCGTGGGAGATAACTTCCTCGGCCGCGTTGTCGATCCGCTGGGCGAGCCCTTGGACGACATGGGCCCCATCGAATCTGAAGGCCGCCGCGCTTTGGAGCTGCAGGCACCGGGCGTGACCCAGCGCAAGTCGGTTCACGAGCCCATGCAGACCGGCATGAAGGCCATCGATTCCATGATCCCGATCGGCCGCGGACAGCGGCAGCTGATCATCGGCGACCGTCAGACCGGTAAGTCGGCGATCGCGATCGACACGATCATCAACCAGAAAGCCAACTGGGAGTCCGGCGACGTTAACAAGCAGGTCCGCTGCGTCTACGTCGCGATCGGCCAGAAGGCCTCCACCATCGCTGCAGTCCGCAAGTCGCTGGAGGAGAAGGGCGCGATGGAGTACACCACCATCGTGGCGTCTCCGGCTTCCGACCCGGCCGGCTTCAAGTACCTGGCGCCCTACGCCGGTTCGGCAATCGGCCAGCACTGGATGTATGGCGGCAAGCACGTCCTGATCGTGTTTGATGACCTCTCCAAGCAGGCAGAAGCCTACCGCGCCGTGTCGCTGCTGCTGCGTCGTCCGCCGGGACGTGAAGCCTATCCGGGTGACGTCTTCTACTTGCACTCCCGTCTGCTGGAGCGTTGTGCGAAGCTCTCCGACGAACTGGGTGCGGGCTCGATGACCGGTCTGCCACTCATCGAAACCAAGGCCAATGACGTCTCGGCGTACATCCCGACCAACGTCATCTCGATCACTGACGGACAAATCTTCCTGCAGTCGGATCTCTTCAACGCCAACCAGCGTCCTGCTGTGGACGTGGGTATCTCCGTTTCCCGCGTTGGTGGTTCGGCACAGGTCAAGGCCATGAAGAAGGTCTCCGGTACGTTGAAGCTGGAACTGGCGCAGTACCGCGACATGCAGGCGTTCGCAATGTTCGCGTCTGACCTCGATGCTGCTACGAAGCAGCAGTTGAACCGTGGTGCGCGACTGACCGAACTGCTCAAGCAGGGACAGTACTCGCCGTTCCCGGTTGAAGACCAGGTTGTCTCCATCTGGGCCGGTACCAACGGCCACCTGGATGAGGTTCCGATTGAGGACATCAACCGTTTCGAAACCGAGTTCCTTCAGCATCTGCGCCACCGTTCGTCGGTCCTGACCACGATCGCGCAGACCAACCTGCTTGAGGACTCCACGGTCCAGGAACTTAATCAGCAGATCACGGAATTCAAGAAGGGCTTCTTCGGGGAAGGCGACAACCAGCTTGTCGGTGCAGGCCACGAAGAGTATGACGCTCTGGCCGAGGAAGCCGTGGATCAGGAAAAGATCGTCCGGCAGAAGCGCTAATTCATTTTCGTTGATTGAGCGGGGTCGAAATCCTGACGCCGTCATGCATAGGAATCGACTTCGCTCAATCAGCGAGGATTAGGAAAGGAAAAGTATGGGAGCCCAGATTCGGGTCTACCGCCAGAAGATTGCTTCGACCACGTCGATGCAGAAGATCTTCAAGGCGATGGAGCTGATCGCTGCCTCGCGCATTGGAAAGGCCCGCACCCGTGTGGCTGCGTCACTGCCCTACGCCAATGCGATCACCCGTGCCGTTTCTGCTGTGTCGTCACAGTCGGAGATCGAACACCCGCTGACCACCGAGCCGGAGCAGATCCGGCGCGCGGCCGTCGTGGTAATGACTTCCGACCGCGGTCTGGCAGGAGCGTACTCTGCTTCGATTCTGAAGCAGGCACAGTCGCTGACCGAACTGCTGCGGGCAGACGGCAAGGAAGTGCGCCACTACATTGTTGGCCGCAAGGCGCAGGCTTACTTTGATTTCCGCAGTCTTCCTTACGAGCAGGTCTGGACCGGCGGCACAGATGCGCCGGCCTTTGAGGTTGCCCGCGAGATCGGCGACGCCGTACTCGCAGACTTCAACACTGCCTATGAAGAAGGCGGTGTCGACGAGATTCACGTCGTCTACACGCGCTTCAAGTCCATGGTGACCCAGGAGCCGACGGTTATTCGTCTGCTGCCCCTGGAAGTTGTGGAGGAGGAGGCTGCCTCGGAATCGGATCTGCTGCCGTTGTACGAGTACGAGCCGGAACCTGAGCAGGTACTGGACGCGTTGCTGCCGCGCTACATCGAGTCGCGTATCTTCGCAGCCATGCTGCAGTCCGCCGCCAGTGAACTTGCCGCCCGCCAGCGGGCCATGAAGTCTGCCGGCGACAACGCTTCGGACCTCATCAAGAAGTACACAAGGCTCCGGAACAACGCACGTCAGGCCGAAATCACACAGGAGCTGACCGAGATTGTCGGCGGTGCGGACGCGCTAAGCGCGTCCTGACCTTCGGCGTCGAAGGCGCCTCAGGCCAAAGTAAACTTTAACCCACGCCATCTAACTGAATGAAGTGAGAGAGATGACTGCCCAAACTATCGAGCACGGAACCGGTTCCGTCGGCTCGGGCGCCACTGGCCGTATTGCCCGTGTGATCGGCCCGGTTGTCGACGTCGAGTTCCCGGCTGATGCCATTCCCGGCATCTACAACGCACTGACCGCTGAGATCACGCTCAACGGCGACACCCACACGATCACCTTCGAGACCTCGCAGCACCTTGGCGACAATCTCGTTCGTGCTATCTCCCTGCAGGCCACCGACGGTCTCGTGCGCGGCACCACCGTCACGGACACGGGTTCGCCCATTACCGTGCCTGTTGGTGATGGCGTCAAGGGACACATCTTCAACGTATTGGGCCAACCGCTCGACGTTGAAGCCTCCGAGCTGGAAATCAGCGAGCGCTGGCCGATCCACCGCAAGGCTCCCAACTTTGCCGATCTGGAAAGCTCCACGGAGATCCTCGAGACCGGCATCAAGGTCATCGACCTCCTCACCCCGTACATCAAGGGTGGAAAGATCGGCCTGTTCGGCGGTGCCGGTGTCGGCAAGACCGTGCTGATCCAGGAAATGATCACCCGTGTTGCCCGTAACTTCGGTGGTACCTCGGTATTCGCCGGTGTCGGCGAGCGTACCCGTGAAGGTAACGACCTGTGGGTCGAAATGGAAGAAGCCGGTGTTCTGAAGGACACTGCCCTTGTCTTCGGCCAGATGGACGAACCGCCGGGAACGCGTCTGCGCGTGGCACTGTCGGCGCTGACCATGGCGGAATACTTCCGCGATGTGCAGAACCAGGACGTGCTGCTCTTCATCGACAACATCTTCCGCTTCACCCAGGCAGGTTCCGAGGTCTCCACGCTGTTGGGCCGTATGCCCTCCGCCGTTGGTTACCAGCCTAACCTTGCCGATGAAATGGGCCTGCTGCAGGAACGCATTACGTCGACCAAGGGCCACTCGATCACCTCGATGCAGGCGATCTACGTCCCGGCCGATGACTACACCGACCCGGCTCCGGCAACCACGTTCGCGCACCTGGATGCGACCACGGAACTGTCCCGTGAAATCGCTTCCCGTGGCCTGTACCCCGCTGTGGATCCGCTGACCTCCACGTCGCGAATCCTGGACCCGCAGTACATCGGCCAGGCGCATTACGACGTCGCTGTCCGCGTCAAGCAGATCCTGCAGAAGAACAAGGAACTGCAGGACATCATTGCGATCCTCGGTATCGATGAACTCGGTGAAGAAGACAAGATCGTCGTCGCGCGTGCCCGCCGCATCCAGCAGTTCCTGTCGCAGAACACCTACACCGCCAAGCAGTTCACCGGCGTGGAGGGCTCCACCGTTTCCATCAAGGACACCGTTGAAGGCTTCAAGGCCATCTGCGACGGCGACCTGGACCACGTTGCGGAGCAGGCGTTCTTCAACATCGGTGGCCTGGACGACGTAGAGCGCCAGTGGGCCAAGATCCAGGAACAGAGCAAGTAAGCCAATGGCTAACGAAGCGGCTGAACTGGAAGTAGAGATTGTGGCGGCGGACCATTTCGTGTGGTCCGGTGCGGCAACTTTGGTCAAGGCTCGTACCGCGGAAGGCGAGATCGGAATCCTGCCCGGCCACTCGCCGGTGCTGGCTATTCTGGCTCCCGGCGAACTGGGAATCAACCCGGTCAACGGCGAGCGGATCAACGTGACCGTGGACGGCGGGTTCTTCTCCGTCGACAGCAACCGCGTGGTCATCGTGGCGGATAACGCCACGGTCAATGACCTGGCCACGGCTTAGGTACAGCTAGCGGCGACAGTGGAAGAAGTCGGTTACACGTTCGCTATTCTGGCGGCTCTGTTCCTGCTGCTGCTGCTGACGCTGCTTGCCTTCGGGGTGCGCCGCTATCAACTGCGGCGCGCCCTTGGCACTTTTGACGCCTCCATCTGCATGCTGCCTGGCAGCTGGCAGATGGGGGTTTGTCGTTATGCGGACAAACACCTGGAGTGGCTGCGGCTCTTTTCCCTGAGTCCCAGCCCGCGCTACAGATTCCGGCGCAGCGCCTTGGAGCTGCAGGGGTGGCGCCAACCTACGGAGGCCGAGCGGGCGAAAATTCAGCCCGGGGCCATCGTGGTAATGCTTCGCCATGACCAGCAGGAATTACTGCTCGCCATGAGTTTCGATGTTTACGCGGGTCTGTCTTCCTGGTTGGAGGCCGGTCCGGTGATAGGGATCGGTACCTGGCGTTGAAAATGCTTTCGCGGCGCGGCTCCTCACCGGAGCCGCGCCGCTGTTCTTTACGGACCGCTCATTAGGATGGGGACTATGGAAGATGTGATCGTCGTCAACGGACCCAGCACCCTGTCGGGGCGGGTTGAGGTGGCTGGGGCGAAGAACAGTGTCTTGAAACTGATGGCTGCCGTGCTGCTGGCCGAGGGAAAGTCCACGATCACCAACGTGCCGAATATCCAGGACGTGTGGATCATGGCGGAGTTGCTGCGAAGGCTTGGCTGCACAGTTGATTACGACGTCGATACCTCCTGCGTGCACATTGACGTTCCTGCTGAGCCGGCCCATCAGGCTGACTATGACCTGGTCCGGGCGATGCGGGCGTCGATATCGGTGTTGGGACCGCTGGTAGCCCGCTGCCACCAGGCAGAAGTAGCACTGCCCGGTGGAGATGCCATTGGCTCCCGCGGCTTGGACATGCACCGCAGCGGCCTGGAGCTGATGGGGGCGGAGATAGTCATCGACCACGGCTATCTAGTCGCGCGTGCGCCTGACGGCCTGCACGGCGCCCACCACAGGCTCCCGTTTCCTTCGGTAGGGGCAACCGAGAATCTGATGATGGCTGCGACCCTGGCACACGGCGTTACGACCATTGACAACGCGGCACGGGAACCGGAGATCTGCGATATCGCCGAGTTGCTGGTGGCCATGGGCGCGGAGATCGAAGGGATCGGTTCGCCGACGTTGGTTATCACCGGCGTCGAACGCTTGAGGCCTGTCACGCACCGTACTGTTCCGGACCGGATCGTTGCGGGTACGTGGGCGTTCGCCGCTGCCATGAGCGGCGGGAGCGTCGACGTCTGCAACGCGGTTCCGGAACATCTCTCCGTGGTGCTGGACAAGCTTGCCCAGGCCGGGTGCACAATCACTACCCGCGCGGATGGATTCATCGTCGAGGGCAATGGCCGTCCGGCCCCCATCAACGTCTCCACGCTGCCGTATCCGGGTTTCCCGACGGACCTCCAGCCATTCGTTGTTGCATTGAACGCGGTGGCGGATGGCAACGGCATGGTGACCGAAAACGTTTTTGAGGCGCGGTGGGGTTTCACCTCTGAACTGGCCCGGCTCGGCGCTGTGGTCCGGTTGGATGGGCACCATGCCTTGATCAGGGGAGTGCCGCAGCTATCCGGGGCGCCCGTGGTGGCAAACGACATCCGTGCCGGGGCCGCCCTGGTGATTGCCGGCCTGGTAGCTGACGGCGTGACCGAGGTCCGGGGCGTGGACCATATAGACCGCGGCTATGAGCGTTTCGACGAGAAGCTGCGCTCCTTGGGTGCTGCCGTGGCCCGGCAGGGGAGCGAGCCGGAGCCTGGTGCGTTGGCCGGGAGATTGCGTTAACGTCAGAGGTCCCCGGATTCCTCCGGGGACCTCTGTGCAAGTCCGTCGCAGCGGTGCCGCGAGGTGGTATTCGAAATCAGATGACGGTTACGCCGGTGGCCTGCGGTCCCTTGGCGCCCTGCCCGATCTCGAAGGTCACGCGCTGGTTTTCGTCCAGGGTCTTGAAACCACCCGTCTGGATTTCAGAGTAGTGGACGAAAACATCGCCGTCGGAATCATCCGGGGTGATGAAGCCGAAGCCCTTTTCAGCGTTGAACCACTTGACGGTCCCCTGTGCCATTTATTTCTCCTCATAGTGGAACTTTTAGTCCGGCACACCTCGTACCGGACCGGGGTCACTCCGTGGAAGACCTCATGTCCGGCGGGTCGCCGAAACCGTGAGGAGCTTCACACTCGCAACATGTCTTGCGAGCATGAAAAACACACATACACAAAGACTGCGTTAAGCATCACATACGTAAAAGGGCAGGTCAACGGCCTGTGGGCGCATTCAATCGTTTGTTAAGCAAATGTTCTCCCGCGGTTGCGGGAGTGCCCATCCCCGCTTCACAGGCGGCCCGTTCAGGCTCAGAACAAGCGTGCTTCGCTGTCGTCAACGCCGCGCATGGCGTCGTAGTCCAAGGTCAGGCAGTCTATGCCGCGGTCCGATGCCAGCACCCGTGCCTGGGGCTTGATCTGCTGGGCCGCGAAGACCCCCTTCACCGGCGCCAGCAGGGGGTCGCGGTTGAGCAGTTCAAGATAGCGGGTCAGCTGCTCCACGCCGTCGATATCGCCGCGGCGTTTGAGCTCGACGGCCACGGTCGCGCCGGTGGCATCGCGGGCCAGAATATCGACGGGACCGATGGCGGTCATGTACTCCCGGCGGATCAGACTGTAGCCCTCGCCGAGGGTGTGGATCTGCTCGGCCAGCAAACGCTGCAGGTCTGCTTCGACACCGTCCTTGACCAGGCCCGGGTCGACGCCGAGTTCGTGGCTGAACTCGTGGAGCTGCTCGTGGATCTGGATGACGAGCCTGTCGTCGCTCTTGGCATGCTGGACGTGCCAGACTTCGGCTACTCCGTCGGCAGCATCGGTTTCGTCCGGAGCCTCGACACGGAGTCTGGCGGGCGGGCTCATCCAGTTCAGCGGCTTGTAGGAGCCGCCGTCGGAATGGATGAGAACGGAGCCATCCGCCTTGACCATCAGCAGGCGTGTGGCCAGCGGCAGATGGGCGCGGAGACGGCCGATGTAATCAACTGAGCAGCGGGCAATAACTAAACGCACAGTAGGCCACTTTACGTTAGTTTGTGCGGGCCCCTGTGTGGTGGGGCAGAATTGACCCATGCCCCGTTCAAACCGTCCCCGCCGCCGCACTGGGACGGCGTCACGTAAATGGGCGCAGGGCGCCGAGCTTGACCTGGACCGGGCCCGGGCGGGTATCCCGGAACGGCAGAGCGCGCCGGACGGGGAGTGGAACGTGCGGAGGATAACGCCGGGCAGCGCTGCCAAGGACTACACCTGCCCGGGATGCGGGCAGATGATCCGTCCCGGCGTGGAACACCTGGTGGCATGGCGGCAGGACTCGCTCTTTGGTGCGGAAACGGCCCTGGCCGAACGGCGGCACTGGCACCCGCATTGCTGGAAGACCCGAAGTTTCCGTTACCGCTAGCCGAGGAATTCCCGCGGCAGGCTAGCGCTGGTCTTGCCGGCTGATGATGACCTCCTTGAGCAGCAGCATTACGGCTGCCGCTGCAGGAATCGCCATGAGGGCACCGAGGACGCCCATCAACAGGCCGCCGGCAATGACGGCGATGACCGCTACGGCACCCGGCACGGCGACCGCGCGTTGCATGATCCGGGGCGAGACGAAATACGCCTCGAACTGCAGGTAGGCGAAGTAGATGATGGCAAAGAGCACTGCCGTCTGCCAGTCCACGGTGAGCGCCACGAGCGAGACCATGATTCCAGCGATCATGCCGCCCACCAGTGGGATGAAGGCCAGCAGTGCTACCAGGAATGCCAGCAACACGCTGAATGGAACGCCGGCGATGGACATGGCGATGAAGGCCACCAGCGCGTTGACGAGGGCGACACAGGCCTGCCCGATCACATAACTGCCGACGCTGCCGGTGATTTCCTCGGCGAGGAACTGGACACGTTGCCGCCGCGATCTCGGCGCCAGCCGGTAAGCCCAGACCTTCATCGCTGGCAACGAGGCGAGGAAATACAGGGTCAGAACCAGCACGATCAGTGCCCCGAAGGCACCTTGGAAGACCCTGCTGCCGACGCCTAGCACGCCCCCGAAGATGCCGGTGACGGCGTCGGAGTTGGCAAAGAACCTGGCCACTTCCTCATCCACGCGGTTGCGGACCTGGAACCGTTCGTCGATGGATTGGAATACCGGCGACTCCAGGAATTCGTCTACGTATCTCGGCGCGTTGGCCACGATCTGCGTTGTCTGGTTGACGATTGTCGGAATGAGCGTTGAGAAGAACGCCGCCAGGAGCCCGGCCAACGCAAGCACGACGGCGACAACTCCGGCAGGCCGTGGCAAGCCCTTGCGCTCCAGCCACCGCACCACCGGATCCAGGCCGAGCGCGATGAAGAGCGCGGCGGTGATCCAGCCGAGCAGTTCGCCGATGTTGGTGAGGATGAAATACAACAGCAGCGCCATACCGACACCGATAGTCGCCATGAAACCGAAGTGGATGGGATGGTGGGCAGCGGTATAGCCGGAGACAGCGGCGGGAGGGGGTGGCTCGACGTCGTCAGCCTCATCAGGTGTCTGGGCTTCCGGCGGCATTTCGAACCGGAGACGTGGCTGGGCGCGCGGTATGGAGGCGCCGATCCGGCCGAGGGCGGTCAGGACGGATTTCCGGCGGGCATGCGTGGTGACCGGGACCGGAAGCTGGGCCTTCGGTTCACTGGAGTTGTCGTTGCCCTCGGCACCAGCCGGATTTCCTGTATGCTCCCTCACGCGTATTAACCTGTTTCCCTCAGCCCGCGAACGTAGACGGGATGGACTTTGTCGAAGAGTATCAGCGGTTGTCAGCAGCAACCATGGTGGCAGGGCAGGAACGCCGGTGCCCGGGTGGCCGCTGTCACCAAGAAGGCACTCTAACAGTCTTTTTCGTTACCATAGGGTTATAAAAGATCGGCCGATGACGAGCGATGACATTTCTACCCGCGGACTGACCCTCTCCTGCCGCGGTTTGACGCGGGCGTCATGCCCCGCAGCGACGATTGATAGGTATTTTTGTGCGTTTAAAAATTGCAGTGGCCCTGATTGCAGCCGGCCTCCTCGCCGTGGTGCTCGGAATCGCCCTGCGAACCGTCTGGGCACCTCCGGAGACAGTTTCCGCGAACTATTCAGCGGCTGAATCGACGGCACCGGTGACGGTGATCGAGCCCGGCGTACTGGGCGTGGATGATGAACGCGTGGACATCACGGTTGAAGGCGAGGGAGAGTTCTTCCTGGCTGTGGGCCGTGCCGGCGACATCGACGCATGGGTCGGCGAAGCCGCGCATACTTCCATTTCCGCCATCGAAGACGGACAACTGCAGGGCAGCGCGGTAGAGGGGGACGCCAAGGTTCCCAACCCCGCAGGATCGGACCTGTGGGTCAGCGAGGAGACCGCCGAGCAAAGCACCGAGCACCGGTGGATCGCGCCGGCCGAGGGCGAGTGGTCGATCCTGCTGGCCGCGGACGGTACCAAGCCGGCCCCCACGAACGTTACGGTCAGCTGGCCGAACGACACCTCTTCTCCCGGCAGCATTGCCCTGATCATTATCGGCGCGCTGCTGGCAGTACTTGGACTGGCGATCGCCATCATTTCCCGCCGGAGCGGCGGAGCTGCCCCGGCCGGTGGGCAGGGTAACCGGCCGACCGGCAGCCTGGACGAGACCGCAGTTGTCGGCGGCCGCCGTGTGGCAGCAGGAGGCGGTCCGCGTGACTCTGCCGGAAGGGCTGAATCGCGTGCCGTTACACGTCGTTCCGGCGCCGGTGCCTTGGCCGTCGTGCTCGCTGCCGGAACGGCGCTGACCGCGCAGGTCCTGCCGGCGCACGCCGGCGAGCCTGCCGCTTCGCCCGAGGCAGCAGCGGCCGGCTACCCCGTCGTGCTGGACGGGCAGTTGAACCGCATTATGGATGCAGTGGCCGGAGCTGTCACCGCGGGTGACGCTGCCCGCGACGCCGGCGAACTCAACGCCCGGGTCGGCGGCGCAGCCCTCGCACTGCGCGAGGCCAACTACAAGGTGCGTGCAGAGAACGGCGATATGGCGGCACCCGTGCCCGTTGCCGCCGATCCGGTTCTGACCTCCATGGTCGACAGCGGCCCGGAATGGCCCCGGACCGTGGTGGCGGTGACGCGGGGCGACGACAATCCGGTTCCGCAGGTAGTGGTGCTCTCGCAGGAAACGCCGCGGGAGAACTACAAGATGGTCCACGCCGTGCAGATGCTGCCCGGTACAACCTTCCCCCAGGTCTCCACCGAAAAGGGCGGATCCCCATCCGTGCCGGCCGACAGCAAGGACGGACTGCTGCACGCGCCGCAGGAGGCCCTGAACCTGCTGGCCAGCTACCTGACGGACGGCAAGAACAAGGAAGCCGTCGCGGAGAATACGTTCGCCGAACAGATCACGTCCTTCCAGAAGGACCAGGTCGCATCCAATGACAATGCGGAGATCTCCTTCAGCCGCAGCGTCGACGGAAAGTCCGTGCGGGCGCTGAAGACGGCCGACGGCGGTGCCATGGTTTACGGCTATATGCGCAACGTCATGAGCAGCGTTCCTTCGGAACCGGGAGCCACCGTCGGACTCTCTGAAGAGTTCGCGGCGCTGGCAGGGGAGAAGTCCACCACGGAGGGCGTGGACGTAACTTACGGTGAGTCCGTAGCCATCTATGTTCCGCCGGCAGGATCGAAGGAGCCGATCACCGTTATCGGCGTGGCCCAGGACCTGGTGGATGTCCGCTTGAAGTAAGACCGAATACCGGCCCGCCGAATTCGGAACGCCCCGAGGATACGTATTAGTGTGATGTCATGAGCATTCCAGCTTCAGGGCAGGGCCCTGCGCCGTCATCCCTTAATCTCCGCGGAGCCGTGGATCTGTCCGCGCTCAAGCGGCCGCAGCAGCCTGCGGGCAACGCGCCCGGTACGGCGGCGCCTGCCGGTCAGGACGGCAACGGCGCCCGCGTGCCCTACATCGTAGACGTCAATCAGGAGAGCTTCTCTTCCCTGGTGCAGCTTTCCGCGCAGGTTCCGGTGATCGTGGAACTCACGGCCGGATACAGCGATCTCGCCCAGCAGTTGTCCGCCGTGTTCCGGACGGTGGCGGACGAATACGCCGGCCGGTTCATCCTGGCGCGGGTTGACGTGGAGGCCAGCCCCGGCATCGGGCAGGCGTTCCAGCTGCAGAGCGTGCCAGCGGCCGTGGCCTTGCTGAAGGGCCAGCCCATTCCACTGTTCCAGGGCCTCGCCAGCGAAGAGGAGCTGCGTTCGTTCGTCGAGGAACTGCTCAAGGTGGCTGAAGCCAACGGAGTGACCGGGCGCGCCGGTTCTGCCGATGGCCAGGAGGAAGCCCCGGCCGAACCGCCGCTGCCGCCACTGCATCAGGAGGCGTTCGATGCCATCGAAGCCGGCGACTATGCCGCCGCTGCCGCCGCCTACCGCAAGGCACTGGCCGAGCAGCCCGCCGACAATGAAGCCAAGACCGGGCTGGCGCAGGTTGAACTGATGCAGCGCCTGGAGGGTGCCGATGGCGCAGCTATCCGCACCGCCGCTGCGGAGAACCCGGATGATCTTGCAGCACAGCTGGCGGTGGCGGACCTGGACGTATCCGGCGGCCATATCGAAGATGCATTTGCGCGGCTGGTGAAGTTTGTCGCGCGAAACGCAGGCGATAACCGCGAAGCGGCACGCGCGCGCCTGGTGGACCTGTTCGAGGTTGTCGGAGCCACGGACCCGCGGGTTTCCAAAGCCCGCCAGGCCTTGGCCCGGGCGCTCTTTTAAAGGCGGGCCCGGTGGCTGCCGACGCGACAACCGGACTGTTCAGCCGCATTACCCTGCGGGGCCTGGAGCTGGCGCACCGCGGATGGGTTGCACCCATGTGCCAGTACTCCGTGGATGGCGCGGACGCTCCAGGGGTGCCCAACGACTGGCATCTGATGCATCTGGGCCAGTTCGCGGTCGGGGGAGCAGCACTGATCCTGACCGAAGCCACGGCGGTAAGCGCCGCAGGACGCATCAGCGGCCGTGACACCGGCATCTGGACCGACGCGCAGGCAGATGCCTGGAGCCGGATCACGGATTTTGTCCACCGGCACGGGGCAGCAGGTGCGAAGATCGGCATTCAACTTGCCCATGCCGGCCGCAAGGCGTCCACCTACTGGCCATTCGCCGTCGAGCATGGAAGTGTCCCGCGCTCGGAAGGCGGCTGGCAGACTCTCGCCCCGACCAGCGAACCGTTCGGCGGACTGGACGCACCGGAGGCTCTGGATGAAAACGGAATCCAGCAGGTCATTACTGACTTCAGGGATGCCGCGGCGCGTGCCGTATGGGCCGGGTTCGACACCATCGAAATCCACGGCGCCCACGGCTACCTGCTGCACCAGTTCCTCAGCCCCCTGGTCAATAACCGGGACGATGCCTGGGGAGGATCCGAGCCGAAGCGGTCAAAGCTGCTGCTTGCGGTCATCGACGCAGTCCGTGGGGTGATCCCTGATGCCATGCCGCTGCTGCTGCGCGTTTCGGCCTCGGACTGGGCCCCGGGCGGGCTGGACCCGGATTCGGTTTCGCGGATCGCGGCTGCCGCGCGCGAGCATGGAGTGGATTTCGTCGATGTTTCCAGCGGCGGCGCGGTGCCCGGTGTCCGCATTCCGCTGGCTCCCGGCTACCAGGTGCCCTTCGCCGCAGAACTCCGGCAGCGGACCGGGATGCCCGTCGGTGCGGTGGGGCTGATTTCCTCGGCCAGGCATGCCGACCGCATTATTTCCGACGGCGAGGCCGACGCCGTCCTGATCGCGCGCGCCGCCTTGCGTGACCCGCATTGGTGGCAGCGCGCCGCCGTCGAACTCGGCCATGATCTGCCCTGGGCTCCGCAGTACGAGCGGGCTGCCGTGAGGGAGAATTTTTAGTCCTTGCGGATGATGTGAACAGGGAACCGGCGTTGTTACCGTGGGTTCATGACATCCCCCGACGCCTGGCCGCCCGCCGAATCCGGCACGGCATCTCCTGCACCATCTGACTACCCCGAGCCGGCCGGGCCGGCCGGGACAGCCGCAGTTCCGCCGCGCGCACCGGCGCTGGCAGTCCGCGGTCTGGCGAAGCGCTTCGGCGGGAAGATCGCCGTCAACGGCGTGAACCTGGATGTGCCGGCGGGATCGTTCTACGGCCTGGTGGGACCTAATGGCGCTGGCAAGACGACCTCTTTGTCCATGGCAACGGGGCTGTTGCGTCCGGACTACGGCCAGGTCTGGGTGCACGGTGTCGACGTGTGGGCCCAGCCGCTAGAAGCCAAGCGGCTGATGGGAGTGCTGCCCGACGGCGTGCGGCTTTTTGACCGATTGACGGGCGAGCAGCTGGTCACCTACGCCGGTCTGCTGCGCGGGATGGACCGGGAGACCGTGGCCGGCCGGGTGGCGGACCTGCTGCGGGCGATGGACCTGACTAATGACGCAGGCACGCTGGTGGTGGACTACTCTGCGGGTATGACCAAGAAAATCGCGCTGGCTTCGGCGTTGATCCATGCGCCCAAGCTGCTGGTGCTGGATGAGCCGTTCGAGGCGGTGGACCCGGTCTCGGCGGCCAACATCCGGGACATTCTGCACGATTACGTGGACTCCGGCGGCACCGTGATCGTCTCGAGCCACGTGATGGACCTGGTCCAGCGCATGTGCGACCACGTCGCCGTCATCGCCAACGGCAACGTGCTGGCGGCCGGCACCGTGGACGAGGTCCGGGCCGGCGCCAGCCTGGAGGACCGGTTTGTGCAGTTGGTTGGCGGCCGGAACCAGGCGGAGGGGCTCGAGTGGTTGCGCACCTCGTAAGGCTCAAGCTGACCCTGCTGCGCAACGGCTTCAAGCGCAGCCCCTGGCAACTGGTCGGCGTCATCCTCGGCGGCCTCTATGCGCTGGGTGTCCTGGTGCTGCTCGTCGCCGGGCTGGTCCTGCTGGCCACGCACGAACCCGGCATTGGACGGATGGCCGTCATCCTCGGCGGTGCGGCCGCGTTCCTGGGCTGGGCGCTGATCCCCATGGTGGCTACCGGCGTCGATATGACGCTGGATCCGGCCCGTTTTGTCACCTTCGCCGTGCCCATGCGGCAGCTGCTGCTGGGCCTGGCCATCGGCGGCGTCATCGGTATTCCGGGCCTGGTCACCCTGCTGGCGGCCTTGGGCCAAGCGGCCATGTGGTGGCGCCAGCCCGTGGCGATGGTTGCCGCCGTACCCTGCGCCGCCGTCGCTGTTTTGACCTGCATTGTGCTTTCCCGGCTGACTACGTCCGCGTCGACCACGCTGGCAAGTTCCCGTCGGTTCAAAGACTTCAGCGGCATCATCGGCATCATTCCGCTGATGCTCCTGGGCCCGATCATCATCGGCGTCACCGAGGGGCTGCAGAGCTCGCGCGATTTCCTCCCCTTGCTGGCCGACACCCTCGCGTGGACCCCGCTGGGGAGCATCTGGGCAGTGCCCGGCGACCTGGCACTGGGGAACTGGGGCGTGGCGGCGGCCCGTTTCGCCATCGGTGCGGCGTTCCTGGCCCTGATCGCCTGGCTGTGGAAAATCAGCCTGGCCCGTGCGCTGGTGACACCGCCGTACAATTCGGTAACCCGCCGGGCCGCCGGCCGCCTGGGCTTCTTCTCCCGCTTTCCGGCCACGCCCACGGGCGCCGTCGCGGCCCGGGCCCTGACCTATTGGTTCAAGGATCCGCGGTATGGCGCTTCGCTGATTTCCGTTCCGCTGATCCCGGTGGTGATGTTCTTCGCCTTCTCGCAGGGCGGCGATTTCGGCTTCATGATCTGGCTCGGGCCGATCATGGCGTTCCTGCTCGCCTTCGGCATCTCGGCCGACATCTCCTACGACAACACCGCCTTTGCCCTGCACCTGACCACCGGCGTCAGCGGCCTCGCGGACCGGGCCGGGCGCGTGCTGGCCTGCGCGGTGTTTGCGCTGCCGGTGACGCTGGTTTTCGCCGTCGTACCCTTCATATGGCTGGGCAGCTGGGAACTGTTGCCCGGCGTGCTGGGCCTGTCGCTGGGCACCCTGCTGACCGGCTTCGGGCTCTCCAGCGTGGTGTCGGCCCGCTACACCTACAACGTGCCGCTGCCGGGGGAGAGCCCCTTCAAGACTCCGCCCGGCTCGACCGCCCGGATGATGATTGTGCAGATGGGCGGCATGGCGGTCCAACTGCTGCTGGTGCTCCCGGAAGGCGGTCTGCTGCTGGCGGCCATGCTCACCGGCGATGCGATCTGGAGCTGGGCCGCGCTGGCTGTCGGCCTGCTGCTGGGTGCTGTGCTGCTCTTTATCGGACTGCGGGCCGGCGGGAAGTGGTACGACCGCCGTGCCCCCGAACTGCTGCAGGCCGTGGCCGTCAACAAGTAGCCTCCGCTGCATAGAAAAGTCCAAATAACGACGGCGGGGCCTTGGGTTCCGCCGTCGTCCCTACCCCGGGCGCGGGGAAGCGGCGGGTAAGATGGACACATGACTTTGCCTCCTGATCCCTTCGAAAACGACCCGTACCGCGATCCCTCGGGGCCGGGCGGTTCCACCGCGACCATTGAGCGCGAAGAGCAGCGCGAGGAACTCGAGCCCGGAGACCGGGAGCGCTTTGCCCACTATGTGCGCAAAGAGAAGATCATGGAGTCAGCGCTCTCCGGCGAGCCGGTGATTGCCCTGTGCGGCAAGGTCTGGACGCCGGGCCGCGACCCCAAGAAGTTCCCGGTCTGCCCCGAGTGCAAGGAAATCTACGAGGGCCTGCGTCCCGGAAACGACGATTCCGGCAAGAAGTAAGCCTGTCTTCCATTCACCTGCGGCCGTCGGAGGTTCCATCCGGCGGCCGTTGCCCGCTGCCTGAAAGTATGTGCTGATTACCAGATGACCGAACCACCAGCCGCCGCAGCCGCAGAGGGAGCGATGTCGGCTGCCTATCGGTCGCTGACCCTCGGGCTGCTGGCCATCATCACGCTGACCGCGTTCGAAGCGATGGCCGTCGCCACGGCGATGCCGGTGGTCGCGCAGGAGCTGCACGGTCAGTCCAGCTACGGGCTGGCGTTCTCCATGTTCCTGACCGCCTCGCTGCTGGCCACCGTTATCGCCGGCATCTGGTGCGACGTCAGGGGCCCGACGCCCTCGCTGGGCGCTGGCCTGGCGCTGATGGTGGCGGGCCTGGTGCTCTCCGGCGTGGCGGATACGTTCTGGCTCTTCACCGCCGGCCGGGCCATTGCCGGGCTCGGCGGCGGCTTCCTGATCGTGGCGGTCTACGTGATCATCGGGCAGGCATACCCCCAGCAGGTGCAGCCGGTCATTTTCGGCTGGCTCGCGGCGGCCTGGGTGGTGCCGTCGCTGATCGGCCCCTACGTGGCCGGACTGCTGGCGCAGTACTTGTCCTGGCGGCTGGTCTTCTACGGCGTGGCACCAATCGTGCTGCTGGCGGTGCTGGTGATCTGGCCCTCGGTGCGCCATCTCGGCGCCCCGGAAAAGCCGACCATGGACCGGCGCCTGGGCAAGCAGCAGGTTGTCCGCGGGCTGGTTCTGGCCGGCGGCGTGTTCCTGGCCCAGTGGGCGCTGTACCAGGCAGTCCAGACGCCGGAGGCAGGAACGGCCGCGGCACTTTATGCCGTGGCGGGCGTAGGTACAGTGCTGGCATTGCTGGCACTGCCGGGTCTCATGCCGGCCGGCACGCTGCGCCTGAAGCGCGGGCTGCCCAGTGTCGTCGCCACCCGAGGCTTCATCAACCTCGCGTTTTTCGGCGCCGAGGCTTTCATCCCGCTGATGCTTGTTGCTTCCCACGGCATCTCGCCGGCGACCGCAGGCCTGGCACTGACCTCGGGCGCGGTGGGCTGGAGCATCGGCTCGTTCGTGCAGGCGCGCGTGCGGACAGACCGGCACTGGCTGCTGGTCATCGGTTCCGGCGTGCTCGCCGCCGCCATGGGACTGATGTCGCTGCTGACCAACCCGGAGGCACCGTTCTGGCTGCTGATTCTCGTGTGGGGAATCGCCGGTTTCTCCATGGGCATGGCGTTGTCCACGACGTCGGTCATGATTCTGAAGATGTCCGATCCGGCCGAGCGGGGCCGGAACTCGGCGTCGCTGCAGCTGGCGGACCAGCTCGGCGGCGTGGTCGGCACCGCGGGAGCCGGGAGTTTGTTCGCGCTGCTGCGGAACCCGGACAACCCTGCGGACGCCGGCGTGTACGTGGTGATCTGGCTCGCACTGGCCGTCTTCGCCGCGGCCGCCATGTACACTGGCTGGCGCAGTGCTGAACAGGATCAATTAGCTGCAAACCGCAAGGAGTTTCGCAAAGTATGAGCCAGGACACTCTCTTCGGTTCCGGACCGGCGCTACCCCCCGCCTACCCCGAACGGGCTGCCTGGGGTACCGCGCCCAAGCTGCGCCAGTGGCAGGCCGAAGCGCTGGAGAAGTACTTCTCGATGGCGCCGCAGGACTTCCTGGCCGTTGCTACTCCCGGCGCCGGTAAAACCACATTTGCGCTCCGGGTCGCGACAGAGCTTGTCGAGCGCGGGACGATCAACCGCATCGTCGTCGTCGCCCCGACCGACCACCTGAAGCGCCAGTGGGCCGACGCCGCGGCGCGGGTGGGACTGTCCATCGATCCGAACTTCAAGAATTCCGACGGCGCCCACGGCCGTGACTTCATCGGTGTGGCCGTAACCTATGCGCAGGTGGCGATGAAGCCGATGCTGCACCGGGCCAAGACGGAGGTCGCCAAGACGCTGGTGATCCTGGACGAAATCCACCATGGGGGCGATGCGCTCAGCTGGGGTGACGGCATCCGCGAGGCATTCGAGCCGGCTACCCGCCGCCTGGCCCTGACCGGTACACCCTTCCGCTCGGATACGGCAGCCATCCCTTTCGTCGAATACGCCGAGGACAAGGAGGGCATCCGCCGCTCCAAGTCCGACTACACCTACGGCTACGGCAATGCGCTGCGCGACCATGTGGTCCGCCCGGTGATCTTCATGGCATATTCGGGGCAGATGCGCTGGCGCACCAGCGCGGGCGAAGAGTATGCCGCCTCCCTTGGTGAAGCGGCAGTCACCAAAGACATCACCGCGCAGGCCTGGCGGACCGCGCTGAACCCGCAGGGGCAGTGGATTCCCTCGGTGCTGGCGGCGGCCGACAAGCGGCTGACCGAGGTCCGCCGTGCCGTCCCGGATGCCGGCGGACTGGTGATCGCCACGGACCACGAGGACGCCCGCGCCTACGCCGGACAGCTCAGCCGGATCACCGGCGAATCGCCCACGGTGATCCTGTCCGACGACGCGGGGGCCTCCGAGAAGATCGAAGAGTTCTCTGCCTCTGACACCCGCTGGATGGTTGCCGTGCGCATGGTGTCCGAAGGCGTCGACGTGCCGCGCCTCTCCGTAGGTGTATACGCCACCTCCACGGCGACCCCGCTGTTTTTCGCCCAGGCCGTGGGACGCTTCGTGCGTGCCCGGACGCGCGGCGAGACCGCCTCGGTGTTCCTGCCCTCCGTGCCCAACCTGATGGCCCTGGCCAACCAGTTGGAGCTGGAGCGCGACCATGCGCTGGACCGCCCGGACAAGGACAACGACGAGGGCTTCATTCCCGAAGAAGGCCTGATGGAGGCCGCCAACCGGGAGGACAAGGCTTCGGACTCACTGACCAAGGGCAAGTACGAGGCGCTGGAATCCCAGGCGTCGTTCGACCGGGTGCTTTTCGACGGCGGCGAATTCGGCACCGGCGGCGAAATCGGGTCCGAGGACGAACTGGACTTCCTCGGCATTCCCGGCCTGCTGGATGCGGATCAGGTGGGCACGCTGCTGCGCCAGCGCCAGCAGGAGCAGCAGTCCCGCAAACGCCTGCGCAGCGGCGCCGCCCCGGAACCCGAGCCGCAGGTGGTGGACCACCGGCAGCTGACGGAACTGCGCGGCCAGCTGGCCAAGAACGTATCAGCCTGGTCCGCTCGCTCCGGCATGCCGCACGGCATGGTGCATTCCGAACTGCGCCGGATCTGCGGCGGCCCGGCAGTTGCCCAGGCCAACGAGGAACAGCTCAACAAGCGGCTGAAGAAGCTCCAGGACTGGTTTATCGGCCGCAAATAGGCCTCAAGCAGGCCCTGTAGGCAATGGTCAGTTCTGTACCTGTTCCTGCACAACCTCGATGCCGTTGTCTTCGAGCTCCGCGATGGTCTCGGCCACCCGCTCCTCGTTGATACCAGCCGTCAGGTCCAGCAGGACGGACGTCGAGTAGCCGGCCTGCACGGCGTCAAGGGCAGTGGCGCGGACACAATAGTCCGTGGCGATGCCTGTGACCACCACTTCGTCCACCTCGTTCTGGCGCAGCCAGTCGTCCAGGCTGAGTACCTCCGCATCGTCCTCGTCGCCGTCGTCCTCCAGGTCGCCGGTGGCCACCTCGTCCTCCGGGGCAAGCAGGCCTTCGAAGCCGGAGTAGGCCGCCGCATAGGCGCCCTTACGGAAGTAGGCGTCGATCTCGTCGGTGTCCAGGTCCGGGTGCAGCTGTGCGCCCTTGGTGCCGGCCACGCAGTGGGGCGGCCAGCTGTCCACGAAGTCCGGCGTCTCGGAAAAATGGGTCCCCGGATCGATATGCCAGTCCTGGGTCGCCACGACGAAGTCGTAGTTGATGCCGTGGACCTCCAGATGCTCGCTCAGGTCCGCGGCAACCCGGGCGCCGCCGTCGACACCCAGCGAGCCACCTTCGCAGAAATCGTTCTGCACATCCACAATGACCAGTGCACGGGTCATGATTCCTCCTCAAACTCCTCGAACTCAGTGGGAATTACCGCTTCGCCGCGCTGCAGGCGGCGGATGGTGCCGGGCAGTTCGGCCATTGACTTGTGGTGCCGCTCGGCCGCACGCTCGACGCCTTCGGCGCCGGTCCATCCCGGCAGCAGCTCGCCGTTCTTCATGAACTGTTCGATCAGCGGGCGGTCATTGCCGTCGTCCTTCGGCCGGTGGCCGATGCCGACGATTTCCGCGGTGGCGGTGCCGCGTTCATTGAGCCGGCGCAGGGCGTATTTGCGGCCGCCGACGGAGACCTTGTTCTTGGCCGCCTTGGCCACTGGCACCGGGTTTCCGTTGTCATCTTCGCGGCTGACCAGCTTGTACACCATGCTCGCTGTCGGGGCCCCGGAACCGGTGACTAGTTCCGTGCCTACGCCGTAGGAGTCCACCGGGGCGGAGGCAAGGGCCGCAATAGCGAATTCGTCCAGGTCCGACGTGACGGTGATGTGTGTGTTGTGGTTGCCTAGATCGTCCAGCAGCTTGCGGACCCATTGGGCCTGCGTGACCAGATCGCCCGAGTCCAGCCGCACGCCGCCGAGTTCCGGACCGGCCAGCTCAACGGCCGTCCGGACGGCATTTTCGACGTCGTACGTATCGACCAGCAGCGTGGTGCCCTTGCCGAGGGAAGCCAGCTGGGCCTCGAAGGCGGCCCGCTCGCTGTCGTGGAGCAGGGTGAAGGAATGGGCCGCGGTGCCCACCGTCTTGATGCCGTAGCGGAAGCCCGCTTCCAGGTTGGAGGTGCTGGTGAACCCCGCGATCACCGCCGCGCGCGCCGCCGCCACGGCGGATTCTTCCTGCGTGCGCCGGGAACCCATCTCGATGCAGGGCCGGGCACCGGCCGCGCTGGTCATCCGGGAGGCCGCCGAGGCGATGGCGCTGTCATGGTTCAACGCGGACAGGATGAAGGTTTCGAGCACACATGCTTCGGCGAATGAAGCTTCGACGATGAGGATGGGCGAGTACGGAAAGTAGGCTTCGCCTTCGGCATAGCCGTAAATGTCCCCGCTGAACTTGAAATCCGCCAGCCAGTCGAGCGTGGGAGAGTCGACGACCTTGGTACGGGCCAGGAAATCGAGCTGGGCTGCGGGGAAGGTGAAGTTCTGGATGCCCTCGAGGATCCGGCCGGTGCCAGCAACCACGCCGTAGCGGCGGCCGTCCGGCAGCCTGCGGGCGAACGCTTCGAAGACGGAGCGCCGGTGGGCAGCTCCGGAGCGCAGGGCGGCCTGCAGCATGGTCAGCTCGTAGTGGTCGGTATACAAGGACGTGCTGGGAGGAACCCAGCCGGATTCGGTACTCACACCACAAACTCTAATCCGGTGTTCGCCGTCTGAGTACCCGGCACGGCCAAAGCGGCGCGGGGAGTCCTGAAGCCTACAATGGAATCCATGATGTCGAGCATTTACCCTGATTTCGCCCTGCCCGCGGTGGTGGTCAACACCATTGTCGACGCCGAAGCAGAAACGGCCCGGGACGCCGAAGTCGAGGAGCTCTCCGCAACGGACGTGCCTTGGGTGGTCATTGTCTGGAATGATCCGGTCAACCTCATGAGCTATGTCAGCTACGTCTTCCAAAGCTACTTCGGCTACTCGGAAGCCAAGGCCAACAAACTGATGCTCGAGGTGCACCAGCAGGGCAAATCGGCAGTGGCCAGCGGCAGCCGGGAAAAGGCGGAGCGGGACACCGTGGCAATGCATTCATTCGGCCTGTGGGCCACGTACCAGAAGGCGGACCAGGCGTAAGTATGGCCAAGGCATTCAGGAACACGCGCAAGGGCATTACCGGCGAGCTGGAAGCGGCGGAGCGGGATCTGATCCGCCGGCTCTTCGAGGACATCATCAGCATGCTCGAGCGCGAGGGGATCGCCGACGAGGACCCGCTGGCGGCGATGGTCGGCCTGGACAGCAAGGCCGTCAAGCCTGAGGACAGCGCCCTGCTGCGCCTGCTGCCGGATGCGGTGAAGAACGACGACGGCGAGGCGCTCGAGTTCCGCCGGCTCACCGAACGTTCCCTGCGGGAAGACAAGGTAGCGGCGCTGCGTGCCAGCTCGCTGCTGCTGGAGCAGAGCCACGTCCAGCTGACTGCCGAGCAGGCCCGGCTCTTCGCCCGCGCGGTCAATGATGTGCGGCTGGTGCTGGCGGACCGGCTCAAGATCGAGACAGATGAAGACGCCCAGGCCCTGCACGGCATCGACGACTGGTCCCAGGCCGAGGATCTGGACACCTACCTGGCCCTGGTCTACAACTTCATGACCTGGCTGCAGGAGACTTTGATGCAGGCGTTGCTGGATGGGCTGGGCAGGCCCGGATCGAACAGTTGATGCCCGCCGGCGGGCTTCCCGCCGCGTCATCAGACTGTGAGATGGCTTACAGCCGCTGCGCGGAAGTTCTGCAATAGCACGCCCAGGACTTATCCTCGTTAGATCATGAGCCCGGACGTGAGTGCGACTTTGAAGAACAGCCAACCCTCTGCCCCCATCGGCATTTTCGATTCGGGCGTTGGTGGGCTGACCGTTGCGCGTGCTGTCATCGACCAGCTGCCGCAGGAGTCCGTGCTGTACGTCGGGGATACCGCGAATGGCCCCTACGGGCCCTTGCCGATCGCCGAAGTGCGGGCCAACGCCTTGGGCGTCATGGATGAACTGGTGGATTCGGGCGTCAAACTACTCGTCATCGCCTGCAACTCGGCCTCCGCGGCCGTGCTGCGCGATGCGCGGGAACGCTATACCGCCCGCTACGGAATTCCGGTGATCGAAGTTATCCAGCCGGCAGTCCGCCGCGCCGTTGCCTCGACCCGCAGCGGCCGGATCGGCGTCATCGGTACTTCCGCAACCGTCGGCTCCCGCGCCTACGAAGACACCTTCGCCGCCGCGCCGCATCTGGATGTCACCTCGGTTGCCTGCCCGCGGTTTGTCGAATACGTGGAAGCCGGCGTGACGGCGGGGGACCAGCTCTTGTCCACGGCTGAGGAGTATCTTGCGCCGCTGAAGACGGCGGAGATCGATACCCTGGTGCTCGGCTGCACCCACTATCCGCTGCTGACCGGCGTCATCTCCTACGTGATGGGGGACAGCGTCACCCTGGTCTCCAGCGCAGAGGAAACCGCGAAGGATGTCTACCGCGCTCTGGTGCGCCATGGCCTCCTGCGCCAGGATGGCCTGCCGCCGCAGCACCACTTCATTGCCACAGGCGACGCGGCCGCGTTCGAGGTGCTGGCCAGACGCTTCCTGGGGCCCGAGGTCCGCACCGTGGAGCACGTGGACCGCGTGGCGGCGCAGTATCCCACCGGAGCCATGGCGCGGATTACCGACGAGATGATCGCCGCGGCGAAGTCCGGGAACGACGGGAACGAGGGGTCCCGGCTGTCGCATTTCGTCGGTGCCGGACGTGAGGACGCGGGGATATGAACCTGACCATTATTGGCTGCACCGGTTCGTTCCCGGGGCCGCTGTCACCTGCGTCCTGCTATCTGGTGTCGGCTCACGACGGCGAAAGGACCTGGCGGATCCTGCTGGACCTGGGCAACGGTGCGCTCGGAACGGCCCAGCGCTATATGGACCTGGAAGACATCGACGCGGTCTTCCTAAGCCACCTGCACCCGGACCACTGCATGGATCTGTGCGGCTTGCATGTTGCCGTCCGCTGGCATCCGGACGGCTGGTCAAAGGGCCGCATCCCGGTGTGGGGCCCGGCCGCCACCGCGGACCGGATGGCAACCGCCTACGGTCTCGAACTGGATCCGGGCATGCACGAAGAATTCGATTTCCACAACTGGACGGATAGGGAAAGCGTCAAGCTGGGGCCCTTCACCATCACGCCATACGCCGTGCGCCACCCCGTGGACGAGGCATACGCCATGCGCGTCGAGGCCACCGAGCCGGGCCCCAACGGTCCGGTCACCAAGATCCTGACCTATTCCGGCGACACGGACAGCTGTGACGCGCTGGTCGAAGCGGCCCAGGATTCGGATATGTTTCTCTGCGAAGCGGCCTACCATGAGGGCCGCGATGACGCCATTGAAGGAATCCACCTGACGGGAAAACGGGCCGGTGCAGCGGCGACCAAGGCCAATGTCAGCCGGCTGCTGCTGACCCATTTACCGGTGTGGAACGACTCCGTGCGTACGGTCGAGGAAGCCCGTGAGACCTACTCGGGCGGTTTGGCCGTAGCCGTGGCCGGAGTCAGCTACGTCGTCTGAGCGTTGGCCGTGCGGATAAGCTGGATTCATGACTTCAGTTGACTCGAGCTCCGCCCTGCCCGCCGCCATCGTCCGTGCCGATGGGCGCGCACCGGACCAGCTGCGGCCCATCAGCATTACCCGGGGTTGGTCCAACCAGGCCGAAGGCTCGGCGCTGATCGAATTCGGCAACACTCGCGTGCTGTGCACCGCATCCTTGACGCAAGGAGTGCCGCGTTGGCTCAAGGGCGAGGGCCGCGGCTGGGTCACCGCCGAATACGCCATGCTGCCCCGGGCCACGAACACCCGCTCCGACCGCGAATCCGTCAAGGGTAAGATCGGCGGCCGCACCCACGAGATTTCGCGGCTCATCGGCCGTTCCCTGCGCTCTATCATTGACCTCAAGGCCCTGGGCGAAAACACGATTGTGCTGGACTGCGACGTCCTGCAGGCCGACGGCGGAACCCGTACCGCGGCGATTACCGGGGCGTATGTGGCGCTGGCCGACGCACTGCGCTGGGCGAAGGAAAACAAGCTGGTGGGCCGCAACGCCCAGCCGCTGATCGATACCGTGGCAGCCGTCAGCGTGGGGATCATCGACGGCGTGCCCATGCTCGATCTGCCCTACGTCGAAGATGTACGCGCCGAAACGGACATGAACGTCGTCGTTACAGGATCCGGAAAGTTCGTCGAAGTCCAGGGCACCGCCGAGGGCGCGCCGTTTGACCGGGACGAACTGAACGCGCTGCTGGATCTGGCCCTCGCCGGCACCGTCGAGCTCGCACAGATCCAGCGCGAGACCCTCGGGGAAAGTGCATGAGCGGCTCAACCCAGCACAGCGGTCCGGCCCGCCTGGTCCTGGCCACCAGGAACCCCGGCAAGCTGCGTGAACTGCGCGAGCTGCTGCGGGGGCAAGTTCCGGGTCTCGACGTCGACACCCAGGTCATCGACGCAGCCACCGCCGGCGTGCCCGATGTGAAGGAAACCGGTGTCACCTTCGCAGAGAACTCCCTGCTCAAGGCGCGGGCGGTGGCGGCAGCGACGGGGCTGGTCGCCGTCGCCGATGATTCCGGTCTCGAAGTCGATGTCCTCGGCGGGGCTCCGGGCATCTTTTCGGCCCGCTGGTCCGGTTCGCACGGTGACGATGCGGCCAACCTGAAGCTGTTGCTGGCCCAGCTTGAAGACATTGGGCCGGAACACCGTGCGGCATCCTTCGTCTGCGCGGCCAGTGTCGTCTCGGCCGACATGGACGCCGTGGTGGAGGGCAGGCTTCGGGGAACACTCCTGGCCGAGCCCCGCGGCGCCGGCGGCTTCGGCTATGACCCGATCCTTCAGCCTGAGGGAATGGACCGCAGCTGTGCCGAACTGTCGCCGGAGGAAAAGAACGCCATCAGCCACCGCGGACAGGCCTTTCGGGCACTGCTGCCGCACCTGGTCAAAGCCCTGAGCTGATGCAGTGGGGTTCGTCACGGTGCAGACGTGCCGTTCGGCGAAGCGGAGGAGCGTAAGGCACACTTGAAGGCATCATGAGCATCCAATTCCCCGCTGCCGTTTCCGCCCAGTCCACTGACTCCGCCGCGAACCTTACGGGCGTGGCCCAGTGGGCCGTGAACATGATGGAGACCATCGGGGCTCCCGGCGCGGGCCTGGCCATCGCGTTGGAAAACCTCTTTCCGCCTCTTCCCAGCGAAGTTATCCTGCCGTTGGCCGGCTTCACCGCCAGCCGGGGAAACTTCACGCTCATCGAGGCGCTGCTCTGGACCACACTGGGTTCGGTGCTCGGCGCCTGGTTGCTCTACGGGCTGGGTGCCTGGCTGGGCCGACGGCGGATGTACGCCATTGCTGACAAACTCCCGCTGGTCGACGTCGAGGACGTCGAAAAGGTAGAAGCCTGGTTCAACCGGCACGGTTACAAGGCGGTCTTCTTTGGCCGGATGATCCCGATCTTCCGGTCCCTGATTTCCATTCCGGCGGGTATCGAACGAATGCCCGTGTGGAAGTTCCTGCTCCTGACCACGGCCGGCAGCCTGATCTGGAACGCCATCTTTGTTTTCGCCGGGTTCTACCTCGGCGAAAACTGGCACTTCGTGGAGCAGTACGCCGACATCTTCCAGAAGATCGTCATTGCCGCAGTGGTCATCTTTGCGGCCTACTGGCTCATTTCCAAGATCGTGAAGATCCGCAACAGCCGGAATTCAGCCTCCTGACTTCGACTGCCGGCGGCTAAAGTCCGAGCTCGCGCAGCAGATCCGTGCCCGGGACGTGATGGACCGTGGTCATTCCGAGCGCCTTGGCAGCCGCAATGTTTTCGGCCTTGTCGTCAATGAAGACGATCGCGGCCGGATCCGCGTTCAGTGTCGAGAGCACGTGTTGGAAGGCGCCGGGATTGGGTTTGACCTTGCCGATCCTGGAGCTGTAAAAGCACTGTGAAAAGTATCGGGTCCATGCTGCGGAAGAAAATTCGTCTGCCATGGCCAGTGGCATATTGGACAGCACGGCCAGTTGTGCGGTGCGCGAACTGAGCAGATCCAGGACATCGAGTGTGTCCAGATTCAGATGCGACCACTGGATGGCGTCCAGGGAATCCAGTTCCATGGCTCTGCCCTCGGAGACGGCCGAGCCGACTACCCGTGTCCAGTAGTCTCTCGAGGAGAGCCGCCCCTCGTCGTACTGCAGCCGGTGCAGCCAGTAAGCGCTTTCCACCTGCCGCAGATTCAGGCCTGCCGCCTCTTCCAACGCCTGCCAGTCAGCTTCTTCCGGGGCGGTGGAAATCACCATGCCGTAGTCGAACAAATACCACTGCGGCCCGGGGGTGAGAGTAGCCATGTCTCAAGGGTAGCGCTGCGCCCGCCGGCTTCTAAGAGCTCCTGTGTTAACACTTCATTAAGCTTCTTCTCCGTTTTCCCCAGCCACATCTCTTGACCTCCGGTGCAGGAGGTGTTGTATGGTTAGCTACATGAGTAATGAACCCCCTAACCTCGCCGAGGTGAACGGAGGTTGGAAGGGTAGGTGGGCAGATGATCGATGAATCACGTCCGATCTTCATGCAGATTGCCGAGCTCATCGAGAACGACATTGTTGATGGGGCGCTGGCGGAAGAGGCGCAGGTTCCTTCCACCAACGAATTTGCGGCCTTCTACCGAATCAATCCGGCTACGGCAGCCAAGGGCGTCAACCGGCTGGTGGACGAGGGCATCCTCTACAAGAAGCGGGGAATAGGCGTGTTTGTAGCCACGGGCGCGCGGGCTCTGCTGTTGGACAGGCGAAGGGAAGAATTCTTCCGCCAATATGTCCAGCCGCTCGCCCGGGAGGCACGCAAGCTCGGAATCAGCAAGGAGCAGCTGGCGCAAATGCTCAGCCGCAGCGAAACAGACACGGAAACCAGTGAAAGGAGTGTGGCACAGTGACAGCCCCAGGCGACTCGACCATCATCGAAATCCGCAATGTCACCAAGCGCTACAAAGACACCACGGCCCTCGACGACGTCAGCATGAAGATCGACGGCGGCAAGATCTACGGTCTGCTCGGACGGAACGGAGCCGGCAAGACCACACTGATGTCGGTGCTGACCGCACAGGGTTTCCAGACCTCCGGGGAAATCCGGATCTTCGGCGAGCATCCCTACGAAAACGACAGGGTCCTGAGCCGGATCTGCTTCATCCGCGAGTCGCAGAAGTACCCGGATGATTTCACCGCTGAACAGGCCTTCGCTTCGGCCGCGCTGTTCTTCCGCAACTGGGACAAGGCCTTTGCGCAACGGCTCGCCCAGGACTTCCAGCTGCCGCTCAAGCGCCGGATCAAGAAGCTCTCTCGCGGCCAGCTGTCCGCGGTCGGAGTCATCATCGGTCTGGCGTCCCGCGCGGAGCTCACCTTCTTCGATGAGCCGTACCTGGGACTGGACGCTGTGGCCCGGCAGATTTTCTACGACCGGCTTGTCGAGGATTATTCGGAGCATCAGCGCACCATCATTCTTTCCTCGCACCTGATCGATGAGGTGGCGAACCTGCTTGAGCACGTGATCGTGATCGACAAAGGCAAGATCATGATCGACGACGACGCCGAGGCCATCCGCGGCTCGGCGTTCACCGTAGTCGGCACGGGCACCAGGGTCGCTGCCTTTACCTCTGGCCGCGAAATCCTGCACCGGGAGTCCTTGGCCTCGCTGGCTTCGGTCACCGTCCAGGGCCGCCTGAGCGTAGCCGAGCGGACCGAAGCGGCGGAGCTCGGCCTGGAAGTGGCGCCGGTATCCCTGCAGCAACTCATCGTCCGCCGGACCATGGGCGCTGGCGCCGAACTGTCCATGAACGGGGCGGCTACCGAACTGGAGGTCTCACCATGAACCGCATTGCCAACGTTGCCAGGATGCAGCTCATCAATAAGTGGACCTTCCTGGGCATCCCGGCGGTCATCATGGCGGGTGCCTTCCTGGTCACTTATGCCATCTGGGCGCTGATTCCGGACAGCGAGTCCACCGTGTACTCCGGGGCAGCGCAGGCTGTCATGTGGTATTTCCTGGCCCTGGGGATCCAGTCGCTGACCCTCACCTTCCCGTTCTCGCAGGCCATGAGCGTCAGCCGCAGGACGTTCTATCTGGGCACCGTCGGCTTGTTCGCCGTCGTCGCCCTGGCCATCAGCGTCCTGTACTACATACTCGGTCTCGTCGAGGTAGCCACCAACGGCTGGGGCCAGAACGGGCAGCTCTATGCCCTGGGCTGGATTGCGGACAGCCACGGCGTAGTCCAGATCCTGTTTTACTTCATCGCCATGCTGGCCCTGTTCATGGTCGGCTTCTGGTTCGCCACCGTCTACAAACGTTGGCGGGCCACGGGCATGCTGATTGTCTGGATTGCGATTGCCTTGGTGCTGCTGGGCCTGGTGGCGTTGGCCACATGGCAGGGCTGGTGGCCCGCGGTCGGCGCGTGGTTCGTGGCGCAGACGCCGCTGAGCGTCTCGGGCTGGGTTGCACTCTTCTGCGCCGTCCTCGCCGCGGGCTCCTACCTCACCCTGCGCCGGGCCGAGCCGTAGGAAGCAGAGCTGCGCTTCAGCGACACCCAAAATAACGACGGCGGCTGCCGGCCTTGGTGCCGGCAGCCGCCGTCGTGTTTATGGCAGGAACTGTCCTGGCGGGCCGGTACTCTTGAGGGCGTGGGAATCGAGTTCACGGCCATAGACTTTGAGACAGCAAACGGGTTCAGGGGCTCTCCGTGCTCCGTGGGTCTGACCAAGGTCCGTGACGGGCAAGTGGTGGAAGAAGCCTCCTGGCTGATGCGTCCTCCGGACGGCTTCGACCACTTCGATCCCCGCAACGTCCAGATCCATGGCATCACCGCTGATATGGTCGCCGGCAGTCCGCGGTTCGGGGAGATCTTTCCCGAGATGGCCGGCTTTATTGGTGCGGATGTCCTGGTGGCCCACAATGCGGCGTTCGATATGGGCGTGATCCGGTCGGCGCTGGAAGTCTCGGAGCTCTCCGGGCCCGCCTATGACTACGCGTGCACCGTCATTCTTTCGCGGCGCAGCTACTCGCTGGTGTCCTATTCTTTGCCGTTCGTCGCCGAAGCCGCCGGCGTTCCGCTGCTGAACCATCACGATGCAGTCGCCGATGCACGGGCCTGCGCCGGCATCATGGTGGACATTGCCGCCCGGAACTCGGCGGCCAGCGTTGCCGAACTTCTGGTCGCCATGCAGCTGCCGGCATCGCGGCTGCAGGAATACGTCCCGGGCCGCGACGGCCTCTCCAAACCGACAGTCAACGCCCGCAACCGCCAGGAAATCGCCGGCACAGCCGGGGGAGCGGCGCCGAGTACCGCCTGGACCTATTGGCCGCAGGAAGGCACCAATCCGCCGGCCAACCGCGAGGCGGACGAGACGCATCCGCTGTTCGGCCAAACCATCGTGTTCACCGGCAACCTCGGGATCGAACGCCAGCAGGCCAAGATCCGGGCGGCCGCACTCGGCGCCCAGCCGGCCAGCACCGTAACGCGCAAGACGAGTGTCCTGGTCGTGGGGGATGGCTTCGTCGCGGCGGACCTCAAGCGGGGCCGGATTACCACCAAGGCCCAGAAAGTCCTGGCGCTGCACGGGCGCGGCCAGCAGGTCGAGGTCCTCTCCGAGGGGGAGTTCCTGCAGATGCTCGGCGGCGAATGGCCGTCCACTAGCTCCTGACCGGGCTAAAGATCCAGCCGGAACCCGGTCAGCTCCTGGGAGAGATCGATCAGCCTTGACGCGGCGTTCCGTTCCAAGGCATGGGACTGCGGCCGTACCAGCGCGGGCTGGCCCCGGAGCTGGAACGGCCCGTCCGGCCCCCAGTAGTCCCCGTTGCGGACCTCGTCGTCCACGGCAGCGCGCACCAGCGGCCAGGCGCCGGCGTCCTTGCCTTGTGCGAAGGGGCGGCTGAACCGCCGCTGCATACCCGGGGCGGGCCGATAGGTAGCCACGCCGGGCCGGTGCGGGGTGAACATGCTGCGGGAGTAGCCGGGATGGGCCACCACCGAGGTGGCCGGGGAGCCCAGCAATTCCAGCCGGTGCGCCAGTTCAAAACCGAAACTCATGACCGCCAGCTTGGACAGGGCATAGGAGTGGTAGCTCGAGTACTTGCGGGGATGTGCCGCTGTGGTGAAGTCCGGCCTCACCCAGCGGTGGCTGACGCTGCCCACATGAACAATCCGGCTGCCGTGCGCGGCCAGCGCGGGCATCAGTTCGGCGACCAGCGCGAAATGGCCCAGGTGGTTGGTGCCGAACTGGAGCTCGAAGCCATCCGCAGTGTTCTGCCGCAGCGGGGAACCGATAACGCCGGCATTGGCCACGAGACTGTCGATATGCTCCAGCTCCGAAAGCTGCGCAGCCGCGTGCCGTACCGAGGCCAGACTCGCCAGGTCCAGATGCTGGTAGGTCACGGCTGCTTCCGGACAGTGGGCCTTGATCGCGGTGATGGCAGCTGTGGCTTTCTGCGGATTCCGCGCGGCGATGACGACCTTGGCGCCTGCTGCGGCCAGCTGCTCCGAGGTGAAATAGCCCAGGCCCGCGTTTCCGCCGGTGACGACCACCGTTTTTCCGTGCAAGGGCGGCAATGCGTTGGGGATCCAGTCCTGAGTCATGAAACCAGCGTATCGGCCGCTCCGGCTGCTTACGCCGGCGCCTCGGTCTGGGCCAGGAAGCGGGCCGCCATGCCGAGAACCACCTCCGGCGCTTCTGCCGCATCAACCCAGGACCGGGGCAACACCGCCTCCCCGTAGAAAGCCCCGAGGATGTTCCCCGTGATGCTCCCGGTGGAGTCGCTGTCGCCGTCGTGATTAATGGCTATGGCGAGGGCGCTGCGGAAGTGCTCTTCCGGCGTCGTACTCCCTTCGGTAACCAGGACCGCATAAAGCGCGACGGCGAGTGCCTCCTCGGCGACCCAGCCCTCACCCAGCGCTGCGGTGAGTTCCGGCGGGGCCACCACACCCTGCTCCGCCAGGCCGATCGCCTCGCGGAGCCTGGCGGCGAGCTCGGGGGCGGATGTTTCCTGTTCGGCGCGGGTGAAAACGGCAGACGCGGCGCCCGCGAGGCCGGCGTTCTCGTGGACCAGCAGCCGGATGAGGGAGGCGAAGGCCGCGGCGCTGTGGTGTGCTGCCGGGTGGCCGTGGGTCAGGGCAGAGCCGTTGACCGCAAGGATGTACACCGTTTCCGGCGTGACGAACGGCAGCAGCCCGAACGGGGCGGAGCGCATCACGGAGCCGCAGCCCTTGGACCGTGGATTCAGCGGCCGGGCCAGTGTCCCCATGTCGCCCGTGGCAAGCGCCGACAAACATGCCTTGCCCGGCGCGCGGCGCTGCTTGAGAACCGGCTGGGCGTCGATCCAGCGCGGGGCCGGCTCCGGGGCCGACTCGGGAAATGCGCCTTCCTGGCCGGCGTACCAGCGCAGATAGGCCAGCCAGAGGAGTGCCGTCTCGTCGGCGGCAGTGCCGTCGTTGGCCCATTCCAGTGCCTCCACCAGGGCGTCCACCGTATAAAGGGTGAGCTGCGTGTCGTCCGAGATATGGCCCGGGGAATCCAGTTGGGAGAAATCGCGCAGCCCGTCCGGGCCGAAACGTTCCTGGATCTGGTCCCAGCGGGAAAACTCAACGGCATAG
Organism: Arthrobacter sp. Soil_C_60; assembly: GCF_057656375.1. NCBI lineage: Bacteria > Bacillati > Actinomycetota > Actinomycetes > Micrococcales > Micrococcaceae > Arthrobacter > Arthrobacter sp. Soil_C_60. Next base: position 648,144 of record NZ_JBDGKM010000001.1, read on the forward strand.
CCCAATTGGTCGCCGAGGGCACCGCCCAGCAGGCAGCCGCGGACGCGGGAAGCGAAGTCGGTAATCACCCCTCCAGCTTATCCGTGCCCCATCACCGGTTGGCCGGGGCAGGGCGGGGCTTCAACAAGCGTCGCCCAGGCTGTTCAGCGAACGTTCAGCTTTTTCCCAGCATCAGGTGAAACGCTGTAGTCGTTTTGTGATCGGATGCCGGTCCAGTACCGGCCCAAGGAGGTAATAACCAGATGTCGACAGAGCAGGCTGAGAACCCCCAGCCACGTCCCGCACCGCCGGCCGTGAGGGAGCTGCCTCCCCGGCTCGGGGAGGGCTATGGGATGTCGGCGCGGATCGCCGCCGAGATTGCGGGTGCCTTTCTGTTGTTCTTCGGTGCCTTGGGCATCGGCATGTTCAACCCGCAGGGCGGATTCGCCGTACCGTTCGGGTTCGGATTGGCCGTGATCGCCGGCATGCTGGCATTCGGCCACATCTCCGGCGGACAGTTCAACCCGGCCATCACGCTGGGCAGTGCGCTCGCGGGCAGGACCAGCTGGAAAAACGTTCTGCCGTACATCATCGCCCAGCTGGTCGGGACATCGCTGGCCGCCGTCGTGCTGTGGGTCATCATGCGCAGCCACCCGGTGGGATCCCAGGCCGCCCAGGTATTCTCCTCCGTGGCCAATGGGTATGCCTCCGGCGAAGACCTCGGCTTCACAATGGCCGGCGTCTTCCTCGCGGAAACGATCGGCACCGCGATGCTCGTGGCCATTTACCTCGGTGCCACCTCTTCGCGCGACCGCCTGCGCAGCGCTCCCTACGCCGTGGGTCTGGCCTTCGCCGTGCTGACCGCCGCCCTGCTGCCGATCTCCAACGCAGGCATGAACCCGGCACGCTCCACCGCCGCGGTTTACTTCGCCGAGCCGGCCGCCCTGGGCGAGCTGTGGCTTTTCTGGGTCGCCCCGGTGCTGGGCGCCGTGATTGCCGGACTGCTGTACCGCAGTGCTGAAACCGTGCCTGCCGTCAAGACGAAAAATGCGGACGACGCCGGACGGCAGGCTTCGGCTGCTGCCGATACCTCCACTGCCGGTTCCGTTGCCGGTACGCCTACGGGCACCACAGCCGGCGAAGGCGTCGCCGGGGGCAAAGCGGTGGTAGATACCGTCGAAGACGACAAGAAGATTGCTGACGGCAAGCCTGGCCGGGATGATCTCGGTGCCGCCGAAGCCCGCGACTTCTTCGACCAGAAACCGGCTCCCAAGGACGCCGGCCGCAAGGACTCCACCGAGTAAGGCGCTACCGCCGCCTGCTTTGAGTAGCTGTGTCCCGTCCCTGCCGCAGGGGCGGGACACAGCTGTGTAAAAGGACACCTGTGGATAACGGCAGGTCTGCGAAAAACTGTCAGAGCCGGCAGGTAGCTTTGAAGCCATGAAGCTTTTGCACACATCGGACTGGCACCTTGGCCGGTCTTTCCACGGCGTCGGCATGCTTGGAGCGCAACAGCACTTCATCGACCAGCTGGTGGATACGGTCCGGGAACACAGCGTGGATGTCGTGCTCATTGCCGGGGATGTGTATGACCGTGCCCTGCCGGGGGTGGACGTCGTGACGATGTTTTCGGACGCGCTGTCCAGAATCCGGTCGGCCGGCGCCAGGATCATCCTGACCAGCGGCAACCATGACTCGGCCTCGCGCCTGGGCTTTGGCGGCGCCATTCTGGCCCACGGCGGCGTCCACCTGCGGACCCGGATTGCCGAACTGGCCACCCCAGTGGAACTTGAGCTGGACGGCGCCACCCTGGCCGTTTACGGCATTCCATACTTGGAGCCGCGGCTGACGGCAGAGGAACTGGAGGCAGCCGCGCCCACGCACACTGCCGTGATGCGTGCCGCACTCGAACGCATCCACCAGGATCTGGAGAGCCGCAGGGCACACGGGCCGATCCGTTCGCTGGTCATGGCCCACACCTTCGCCAGCGGCGGATTGACCTCGGACAGCGAGCGGGACCTGAGCATCGGCGGAGTAGGGGCAGTCCCGTTGGATCTCTTCGATGGCCTCGACTATGTGGCGCTGGGCCATCTGCATGGGCGCCAGGAGCTGAGCGCATCGGTGCGCTATTCCGGTTCGCCCCTGCCGTATTCGTTTTCCGAAGCCGGCCACCACAAGGGCGGTATCCTGCTTGAATTTGACCGGGGCGGCTTTGTGGGCGCCGAGAACGTCAGTTGGGACACCGGGCGCCGGCTCGCCGTGCTGCGCGGCAGCATGGTGGACCTGCTGGAATCCGACAAGCATGCCGCGGCAGAAGATTCCTACTGCCAGATCACGGTTACGGATGCCGAGCGGCCGCTGAAAGCGATGGAACGGCTCCGCGCCCGTTTCGCCCATACGCTGGTCCTCGCTTTCGAGCCGGAAGGAGGCCCACGGACGGACCGCCTAACCTACAGCGAACGTATCGCCAAAGCACAGGATGATCTGGAGGTCTGCTGCGGTTTTCTTGACCATGTACGGTCCCGGTCAGCGGGGGATGCGGAACGAGGTTTGCTGATGGAAACCCTGGCCAAAGTGCAAGCCGCGGAGGTGTCAGCATGAGGCTGCACCGGCTGGAGATCCAGGCCTTCGGCCCGTTCGCGCAACGCCAGAGCGTGGATTTTGATGAGCTCAGTGCCCACGGTCTGTTTCTGCTCAACGGCAAGACCGGCGCAGGCAAGACCAGCATTTTGGATGCGGTATGTTTCGCCCTGTACGGATCCGTTCCCGGTGCCCGGCAGGGCGGCAAACGGTTGCGAAGCGACCACGCGGACCCGGCCTTGGCACCGGAAGTAGTGTGTGAGTTCAGCGCCCGGGGCCGCCGCTTTGAAGTGACGCGCTCGCCGCAATGGGACCGGCCCTCCACCAGGTCAAGCAAGGGCAGTGTTACCGAACAGGCGCGTACCCTTCTGCGCGAACTCGTCGACGGCAGTTGGATCGACAAATCGGCCAGGAATGACGAAGCCGCCATCGAACTTGGCGACGTGCTGGGCATGAGCCTCGACCAGTTCACCAAAGTGGTGATGCTGCCCCAGGGCGAATTCGCGGCTTTCCTCAGGGCGGATGCCAAAGAGCGGCGTCCGCTGCTGCAGCGTCTGTTCGACACGGACCGCTATGAGCTGATCGAGGAATCCCTGGCGGCAGACGCCGCCGCGGCACGGGCTGCTTTTTTAACCGCCGAATCGGAGGTGGGACACCTGCTGCGCCGTGCGGAGGAAGAAGCGAACCGTCACTTGGCGCCCGAACAACTGCCGGAGGACGGTGCACCGGCCGCCGAGAAGCTGCAGCATCTGCACTCGTCCGTCGAGCGGCTCGCGCAGGAGGCAGAGGACGCCGTCGGGAGCGGCCGCAGGACACTCGAAGAACTCAGGAGCGGCATTGCGCGTCAGGAAATGCGCCTGGCCGACCACGCGGACTGGCTTCTCCTGCAGAGTCTGGAAGCCGAGCAGACGGCAGGGGCGAACGGATCCAGCCGGCGCGCCCAGGTACTTACGGCCCACCGGGCCGCGGAACTGCTGCAATCCAGCATCCGGCACCGGGACCAGGCTTCATCCAGGACCGGGGACAGTCTCCACGCGGCACAGGCAGCATTCGAACGCGCAGCGCGCCATCCGCTATGCGGCATTTACGCGCCCGATTTCGCATCCGGGAAGTTGGAACTGCCAGCTACGGGAGCCGACCGGGCCCAGGCATTGATCGAAACTGCTGCAGGCACCATCGGTCATGAACTGGGCAGAATCCGCGTGCTCTTACCTGAGGAAGCCCGTCTCAAGGAGGCCAGGACCCAGGCGGAGAGGCTGCTGCAGACTGCGGATCAGCTTGACCGCCGCTACGAAAAGGTGGATGCGGAGGCAGAAGCTACCCGCGCTGCCGGCGAACAATTCGCCGTCGACCTGGCCGCTGCCGATGGCACGGACTCGGACGTCGAAAGGCTCAGGCAGCAGTTGAAAGTGGCAGAGGCGGTCGCGGAAACGGTGTCCGCCTACGGCGCCTGCCGCGCCCGGGCTGACTCTGCCAGGCGGGTGCGCGATGAAGCCAATGCACTGCAACTGCAGTTGAAACAGCACTGGCTCGACCTTCTGGAGCGGCGGCTGGAGCAATCAGCCGCTGAGCTCGCCCACACACTCGAACAGGGCGAATTGTGCCCGGTCTGCGGATCGGACGAACATCCGCGGCTGGCAACAGCAGACAGCGACAGCATGGTAAGCCGGGAAGAGGAAGCCGCAGCCCGTCGGGAGCATGCCCAGGCCGAGACTGCCTACGCGAAATCGCAAGAAAGTTTTGCTGCCCTCGGGAATAAGTTGGCGGCCCTGGCGGCTCAAGGCGGGGAAACCGAACCGGAAGCGGCTGCTGCCGCTGTCCGCGACCTGCAGGAGCTCCTTGACCAGGCACAGGAGGCCGCACAATACCGCGAGCGTCTGCGCGGCCTGATCGAAAAGAGCCGGGACGAGCTCGCGGCGCTGTTGAGCCAGGGAGCGGAACTGGCTGTCGCTGCTGCCGGTGCCCGCTCGGATGCCGAGGCCGCGGCGCGGCAGGCCGACCAACTGGAGCAGAAGATTGCATCGGTTCTCCCGTCGGGCGGCACACTGCAGGAGCTGGCGGAGGGCTTGACCGCACTGGACGGCCTGCTCAGGCAATGCCGTCAGTCGCTGGGGGAGTACTCGTACGCGCTGGCAACCCTGGAACGGTGCACCAGTGAGCTTGAGGACGCCATAGCCGGTTCGGAGTTTGGCTCGGAAGCGGATGTCCTGGCCGCGCTCCTTCCGACCCGCGAGCTTGAACAGGTGCAGCTGCAGGACCGTGCGTATGCCTCCCTTGGCCAGCGCATCGAACTGCTGCAGGCCTCGGACCGCGTCGCCCGTGCTCGGCAAGCTCAAACTGATGGGGAACCGTTGCCGGACGAAGCGGAGCTGGAGGATCTACGGCACAACGCGCTGGCTATGGAAACGGAGCTGCAGGCCGCGGCCGTGCGGCACGGGGTGCTGCGGGAGTCCGAGGAACAGCTCCTCGGCTATTGCCGGCGGTTGGAGGCAGCAGCAGCATCGTTGGAGCCGGTCCGGGCACGTTTCGAGCTGGTGCAGTCCGTTGCCGACACGGTCCGTGGCCTGGGTGAAAATGAACGGAAAATGACGCTCACCACCTACGTCCTTGCTGCCCGGCTCGAGCAGATCGCCGCGGCGGCCTCGGAACGCCTGACTGCCATGACGGATGGACGTTACCGGCTCGTCCATGACGACTCGAAGTCGGGCAACAAGAAGTCGGGCCTTGGACTCCATGTCAGTGACGAATGGACCGGACAACGCCGCGATACCTCGACGCTCTCTGGCGGTGAATCCTTCATGGCATCGCTTGCCCTTGCCCTGGGGCTGGCGGATGTGGTCCAGGCTGAGGCAGGCGGGGTCGATATCGAAACTCTCTTTGTGGACGAAGGATTCGGCAGCCTCGACGAACAGGCGCTTGAACAGGTGATGGACGCCCTCGAAGGCCTCCGCGACGGCGGCAGGGTCGTAGGACTGGTCAGCCATGTGGCCGAAATGAAGCAGCGCATCGGAGCGCAGCTGCAGATCAGCAAAGGCCGCGATGGCTCCACCGTGCGGATGATGACGGCGGAATCACCGATCTTGCAGCCGGTGTAGGATAGTGCCGTTATCCGGGTTGGGCGCATCGGGAGGCGGGACGATGCGCGGTTCTTGCTATCGGAAAATGACATGACACGAAGTGCGGACTCAACTCCAACTCCCAACGCCCCAGCGGCTGAGGCCACGGGCGACGTGCCGGAAGTATCATCGTCAGGCAGTATTTTCGGCCGTTACGCCCGCCTGCCAGCCTTGGCGGGACCAAGCTTCCTGCCCATTGCCTTCCTCGCACGGCTTCCCTTGGCCATGCTCACGGTGGGAGCGCTGACTCTGCTCACCGCCGTAAGCGGGTCGTACGCTATCGGTGGCTTCGCCGCCGGGGCGGTCGGCATCGGATCCGCCATCGGCGCCCCGGCGATCGGCTATTTCGCCGACCGGGCAGGCCAACGCCCTGTCCTGCTGATTTCGGCTGTTGCCCACACACTGAGCATTGGCCTCGTCCTTGCCGCAGCCTACCTCACTGCCAATTTCGCCGGGCCGGAGATCTTTTTCGCCCTCTGCGCTGCGCTGCTTATGGGAGCCACTTGCCCGCAAGTGGGTCCGCTGGCGCGCGTGCGGTGGATGGCGATGACGAGGAACAACAAGCAGGAACTCGATACGGCCCTGTCCTACGAAAGTACTGCCGACGAGCTGACCTTCGTGCTGGGGCCGGCACTGGTGGGACTGCTGGCGGCCTTGGTAGCACCCTGGCTGCCGTTTGCGCTGGCGGCAACCCTGACCATCGTGATGGTTTCGGCCTTCGCCGTCCACCCGACCTACCGCAGCGTCCAACCAGTGACCCCGAAGCTGGTTGAACGGCACCCGCAGGCAGCGGCCGCGGCGCGGAAGACCCCGGTGAACTGGGGAGTTGTCATTGTTCCTGTGGCCGGGATGATTGCCATGGGGACGTTCTTCGGCGCCACCCAGAATGCTTTGAATGCGTTCGGCGGTAGCTTTGGCGCGGCGGACACGGCAGGCCTGCTCTATGCCGTGCTCGGACTGAGTTCCGCTGTGACGGCGTTGTCTGTCGCGTACTGGTCGGAGACGTTTTCCCACGCCTCACGCTGGATCGCCAGCGCCGCAGCAATGGCCGTCCTGAGCCTGCTGCTGTTCCTGCCAACTGAAGTGGTGCCGATGCTCGTAGTACTGCTGCTCGTGGGTCTGCCCGTCGGACCGACGATGGTCACGATCTTCACCATCGGGGGAAAGGTCGCTCCGGACGAGCGGCTGGGCACCGTTATGACCCTGCTGGCTAGCGGGGTAGTGCTCGGCTCGGCCCTTGGCTCCGGAGTTGCCGGGGCGATTGCCGAAACATCGGGGTACCAGGGTGCCTTCGTGGTTGCGGCCGCCGCGTCCGTGGCCATGCTGGCCGTGAGCATTCTCGGTGCCATGCTGGTCCGCAACCGGAGGTAGTCAGCGGAGTTCGTCCTCTATTGCGGCAGCTGCCCGGATCAATTCTGCCCCCAACTCAGCCTCCGGCTTGTCAGTTCGGACGTAAACGACGGCGACCGCAGCCGGCAACTGTCCGGGAATGCGGATAGGCGCCGCCACCGAGGAGGTTCCCGGTATGACCTCCTCGTGGCTGACGCTGTAGCCGACTTCGCGGGCTTTCCTGGCCTCGGGACGGTACGCCTGTCCCGAGGCCAGTTGTTCCCATTGCTCTTCGGTTAGGGCGGACTGGATGGCGATACCCGGACCGCCTGCGCTGAAGGAGTGTCGCGTGCCCGGCCGCTGGGCCAAGGTGGCTGAAGCATGGCGCGGTTCCACCGTGATAAGCGTGACGCAGTCTCGCTGGTCCCATACGGCGAGGAACGCCGTCATGGCCAGTCCATTAGCCAAGGCAGTCAGCTCCGGAAGCGCTGCCGATTGAAGATCACGTGAGACCCCGCGGGCCAGTGCAGCCAGACCCGGTCCGGCCTGAACTCGCCCGGCGGAATCACGCAGCACCAGCGAATGGTCCTCGAGCGTACGTAGAATCCGGTAGGCGATCGACCGGTGGACGCCGAGAGCCTCCGAGAGTTCCGCGATCGTCATCGGCGACCGTGCCTCGGCCAATATCTCAAGAGCTCGAATCCCGCGGGACAAAGTCTGCGAGTGGGCGGGCGCTTTGGCTGATCCCTCCGCGCGCGCCGAGACACCAGCGGGAACCGCTGGTGTTGAAATACGAGCCTCACTCATCAGCCCATCCTATTTTCCGTCGGAGAGAACCATCGCACACAGAATTGTGTCTGCGCTCATATTCCTACATTGTTCTATATCGGGACGCGATGTTCAAATATAGAACGGATGGGCAGGGGTGCGCGACCAATGCGGTACAGTGCATTGCTGCACACCAAGCATCATGATGAATGGCCGCGCACTTCGATGAGAAGGACAGTGTCGTGTCTTCGAGGGCCTCTTCGTGCCGATCGGGCGCATCATCCTGCCGGCCGTAGCCGTGCAATGCCCGTCGTGGCGTAACCCGGTGCCGGTGCACTTGTGGCGCATCAGGTTGTCGCCAATGCGGTCGTCAAGGGCGCCTTCTTCCTGGGCCTGAACCTCCGCTTTTGGCCGGAGCCGGTGGACCCGTTGCGTGGAATGCTGCTAGCTCCTGTCGCCACTGCTGGCACTGAAGCGCCGTTGCCTAATCGTTAGGCTTCGGACTGTGCCCCAAGTCACCATCGTGTAATATTGCCAGAGTCACATTACCGACCGTTCTGTAAGTAATGTTCCCGTTCGGACAATCGGAGTTTCTCATGTCAACGTCAGAAGAACTGGCAGACAACCTTCCTCCCGCTACACGGCACGAGGAGCGGAAGGTTCTAGCCGGAACGCTGGTCGGCACCACCATCGAGTGGTACGACTTCTTTATCTATGCCCAGGCGGCCGGCATGGTGCTCGCCGGCCTCTACTTCGCCCCGCTGTCGCAGGAGAGTGCGGGCCTGGCCCAGATTGTGGCCTGGGCCTCGCTGGGCATCAGCTTCCTCTTCCGGCCGCTGGGTGCCATCGTTGCCGGCCATTTGGGCGATCGGCTGGGGCGCAAGCTTATGCTGGTCTTTACCCTGCTGCTGATGGGTCTGGCTACAACCCTGATCGGTGTCCTGCCGACTTACGCGGAGATTGGTATCTGGGCTCCGATCCTCCTGGTCTTCCTCCGGATCCTGCAGGGCTTCTCAGCGGGCGGGGAATGGGGCGGTGCCGCTCTGATGTCTGTGGAGCATGCTCCACGCAACAAGCGTGGTTTCTTCGGCGCCTTCCCCCAGATCGGTGTTCCCTGCGGGATGATCCTGGCCACCGGTGTTATGTGGCTCTTGACCACGTTCATGACGGAGGAGGCCTTCCTGAGTTGGGGCTGGCGTATTCCGTTCCTGTTCTCCGTGGTACTGATTGTTGTCGGCTATCTGATTCGCCGGACAGTCGATGAGAGCCCTGTCTTCAAGGAGATGCAGGAGCGCAAGAAGGAATCTGCTGCCCCTCTGGGCCAGTTGTTCAAGCACAACTGGAAAGAAGTCATCCTGACGGCATTGATCTTCATTGCCAACAACGCTGCCGGCTACCTGCTGATCGCTTTCTTCGCCTCCTACGCAACCAAAGAAATCGCCGATGGCGGGCTGGGCATGGACCGCTCCGCCGTGCTGCTGGCGAGCACCTTGGCAGCGTTCGGCTGGCTGGCCTTCACCATGTATGGCGGCATCCTTTCCGACAAGATCGGGCGAATCCGCACTTTCCAGATCGGCTACGTTTGGGTTCTGCTGTGGGCCGTTCCGATGTTCCTGCTGATCGACACCGCCAGCATCATTTGGTTCACTGTGGCGGCCTTTGTGCTGACCATCGGGCTCGGCCTCTCCTATGGCCCCCAGTCGGCACTGTACGCGGAGATGTTCCCTGCCAACGTTCGCTACTCCGGTGTCTCGATCGGTTACGCGATCGGCGCGATTCTGGGTGGCGCTTTCGCTCCGATGATCGCTGAGTTGTTGCTGGGGTGGACCGGCACCACCATTTCCATCGGAATCTACATCGCGGTGCTATCTGTGATCTCGCTGGTGGCGGTGTCCGTGGTCAAGGAAACCAGGGGCGCCAATCTGCGCGTGGAAGAAGCGCACCGGGAATACCTGCAGAAGCATCCTGAGGCTCGCCAGAACTAGAAGTTCTCGGGCCATGAAGGCGGGCGGGCTGTTGCGGATCTCCACGTAGCAGCCGGCCCGCCTTCAGCCTGGCACCGCCGATGGTTGCATCCCTGACAGTACGAGTGGAGATCTGCGTCCTCCTGCTACGGAGGTGGAGTGCCAACGGGCCGCACGGGAATCTGGTAGTCCGTGTACAGGCCGTAGTGATCACTTGGCTGCCTTGCCGCATCTGGCTCCGCTATCCGCCTGCACTGGGCTACGGCTAGCGACGGTCCGTGGACGCCGCAGCGGTTCATGACGTAATCGATCCGCCGGCCGGGGTCCAACGGCATGTCGCCGTTGCGGACCAGGACGTTGCGCGGGCTGAAGGTGTGGCCGGGTTCATGCGGATGCTTAACGGTCCAGGAGTCCTGGTAAGCGACGCTGATTCCTTCCAAAGACTGCAGGCCGGTCCAGAACCTGATGCTGGCAGAGTCCGGTGCGGCGTCGAAGTCTCCGGCGAGTATGACATGGCGGCCTGCGCTGTCCAGCAGTCTTTCCACCTCGCGTGCGGTCGCCACTGCCTGTAGCTCACGTTCACGTTCGTAGCCGAGCTGCCCAACGGGCTTGTGATGGACCATGAGGAACGTGCCCCAGGGAGTTGGTGCGTGGATTTCGGCAATCACGGCCGAGTACCAACTGTCAGCAGAAGTTCGTGGCGAAACATCCAAGTCCAGCTCGTGGAGCACGACGATGGGCCAGCGGGAAGCAATCACAGAACCTGTGCCGTCAGGAGCCGTCCTGGTGTGCCGCACGATGTAGTACCCGGATCCGATGAGTTCGGCGGCCGCGTCATGGGTTCCGGTGGCGTCGATTTCCTGCAGGGCGTATACGTCGGCTTCCAACCGTGATAAACATTCCTTGAGCAGCGGACGCCGGACCAGCCAATGGGCGTGGGAGGGGGAAAGCACGTTCATCGTGGCGATGCGCAGAATGGTGGTCGGGCGCCGTGGCTGCCCGGGTCTCTCGTGAGCCGGCATGGAGCTCCTTATTCGAGTGCTGGATCTGGCGCTGCTACTTTCATGCCAGCATTCCTGCCAGAGGTCAAGCCGACACGATGGGTAGTTCTCCCCATCGCAGTTTTCTGCACAAGTCCATAGGCTAGGGGAGGAAGCCGGGCTTGGGAAGAAGCCCGCTTCGTCTGATCCCGGGTCTTTGAACGAGAGGCCTGAGACAGAAAAACCGGCGCTGCACAGCCCCCCAACCTCTGCAGCCCCGGTTCTTCTGTTTAACGCCGTGATTGTGTTGTACTCTGGCTGGCAAGCGCCGGCCTAGTCATCCCCGTTTCCGCCGCTACCGATGCCGCTGTAAACCTGTGGCCTGGCACTTTTCAGATACAGTCCCCAGAGCACTCCGAGTACGCCGGGCACCAACGCGACTGCGGGCAGGATCCATGAAAGCGGTGACGTTCCCACGGTGCCTATGAGTACATCGAAGTTGACAACGATCATGACGAATACGGCGCCCAGGAGTGCGGCAGCGAGTGCCGGAGCCACGATACGCGTCCAGACGGAATATCCTTCACCGTGCCTGCGGAAGTATCCGATGACGGCCAGCGAAATCAGGACGAGCAGCAGGACAAGACCGAATGCCCCGGTGTTCGTCAGCCAGGTAAAGAAGGTCAGGACAGGATACAGCGGGCCAAGCTCGGACCCGATGCCAGCGACGGCGAAAATGAACAGCATCACCAGGGCAAGCGCGGATTGGACGAGCGAGCCGGCAACGGGAGCATGGCTTTGCGGACCGACGTAACCCAGTCGCCTTGGGAGGACTCCTTCCCGTCCCAGCGAGAAGACATACCGCGCTACGGCGTTGTGAAAGGCAATGAGCGCGGCCAGAAGACTCGTGATGAACAGGACCTGCGTGATGTCCGCTGCGACAGTACCCGCATGCGCGCTCAGAAAGACGAAGATCAGGTCGGGGCCGAATTCCTGGGATTGAGCGACAACCTGGCTAGGCCCTGTTGCGATGGTTGTTGCCCAGGCCGAAAACCCGTAGAAGAGTGAGATGACGGCAATGGCGATGAACGTAGCCCGCCCGATCGAACGTTTGGGATCTTTGGCCTCCTCACTGTAGATGGCGGCCGACTCGAAGCCCATGAATCCGGCAATGCTGAACGCCAAAGCTGCGCCCACTCCTGCAGTAAACAGGTTCGATGGGGCCAGGCCCGCTGCCGAGATACCTTCCGGCTGCACGGCCAAGGCGACAATGTCGAACACAATGACAGCCAGGAATTCGAGACCCACCAGAACGGCGATCACTTTGACCGACAGATCCACCTTGTTGATGCCGAGCCAGCCGACCATCAAGAATCCGACGGCGGCGGTCAGCCACCATGGAACTTCGGTGCCGATCTTGCTGCCGATGAACGAGGCGGACGCGAAGCCGAACAAGCCGTAAATGCCGATCTGCATGGCGTTGTAGGCGACCAGCGCCACCCACGCCGCGCCGACTCCGGCCGCCCGTCCCAACCCCTGGGCAATGTATGCGTAGAAGGCCCCGGCGTTGCGGATGTGGGCGCTCATTGCCGAGTAGCCCACCGCAAAGACTGCCAGGCAGACCCCAAGGACCAGAAAGGACGCCGGAATTCCCACCACACCGGTAACGGCGAAGTTGCTGGGTGTGCCGCCGGCGATTACAGTCAGCGGGGCCGACGCGGCAATGATCATGAAAACAAGGGCAGGGACGCCCAGAGTCCGGCGGCTTAAGCCTCGAGTCTCTGTGCTCGGTGGAGTTTGCAGTGCTCGTTGCTGTGTCATTAAAACCTCCGACGGGAGAATAAAAGATGTCTCGATTGTGGCATCAATCACTCGGCAAGGGGTTGTCGTCGCGGGCAGCGGTCTTGTCTAAGCGTGCACAGCTTGCGGTACGGTACTGATCGCGGTGATGCGCGGGCTCTAGCTGATGCTGGGAGCTTGGTGCTCGGATGCCCGTTGTTCAGCCCAGGCGGTAGGCGCTGGGCGTTTGTCCGTAGGCACTGCGGAAGATGCGGCTGAAGTGCGCTGCATCGACAAAGCCCCACCGGTTGGCAATGGTTCCGACGGGCCGGTCGGCAAGAATGGGATCGCGCAGATCCCGCCGGCAATGTTCCAGTCTCCGTGCCCTGATCCAGGTGGCGACAGTGGCATCGGCATGGTGGAAGATGTTGTGCAACTGGCGGGTGGAAATGTAATGGGCAGCCGCAATGTTCGCCGGAGCTAGGCCCGGATCGCCGAGGTTGGCTTCGATGTACTGTCGAATCCTGACCAGCAGTTCGCTATGTCGTCCTTCCTCGGTGCTTCGTCTGGTGCTGAGTTCGTTGTCGAACATGGTGGCGATCAGGTCGACGGCGTTGTGCGCCAGCCGATGGCCGCTCGGTCCGGTGAGTACTTCCAGGTTTTCCGCCAGTTGCATCATGAACGGGCTGATCATTCGACCCAGACCTTGGTCTCCGGCCATCCGCACGGCAGTCAGCTGACCCACCTCGTCGGGGGAGAGATCCAGGACGTCATGGGGAAACATGACCACCAGTGTCCGGAAGTCCTCCTCAAACGCCAGGGTGTAAGGCCGGTGGGTGTCGTACACGGCAATGTCGCCAGGAGACAGTGCGGCTTCTCGGTTGTCCTGGATGAGGATGCCGTGGCCGGAGAGCTGCAGGTTCAACTTGAAGAACAGCCGGTCGGACCGTTCGATCAGCGCCGGAGTGCGCAGTACCTGATGGCCTTTTGCAGTCACCTCTACGATGGAAAGTTCGTCCAGCACCCGCGAACGCAGCACCCCACTGAAATCCTGGCGTTTGTCCGAGCGGACCTCCAGGGGCACGAAGGATTCGGACACCAAGTGGTGCCACTGGCTGAAGTTATCGGCGACGGCTGTCTGCACGTCACCGGACTGCTGTCCCCGCATGCTGCGCACTGTAGTTGCTGCCACAACGTCCCCTTTACTTCTACCCGCCCTTAGCTGCGGCGTGTGTGGTTAAGCACACTCCGTCCAATCTAGCGGCTTTTATCGGTCGCCGCCATGTTTTTCGACAGCGGGCGAAAAATGCAGCGGTTAGGAGCGAGCCGCCAGCAGCTCCAGATAGCCATCCAGCTGGGCGGCCAGCTGGGCCGGGGAGTAGTGGCCCGGATCCAGTACAGCAGTAATTTGCGCGCCCAATACCATGTTCATGACATGCCCTGCGATTGCTTCATCGCTGACGGCGGTTGAAACCTCGCCGTCGGATCGCGCCTGCTGCAACTGCTCGACCAAGCTTGTCCGCCACTGTTCCATTGAGGAATCGTGAAGTTCCGCCTTGGACTCGTCGGTCAAGGCTTTTTGCCAAAACGGAATCACGATGCGGGCCTCGTTCAGCCGGTCTTCGTCCAGTGGAAGAATTTCCTTACAGTACGCGCGAAGCGCGGCCAAGCCGGTCTTGCCTGTGGTGGCAGCGGCCATGCGCCGGTTGGTCTGATTGAAGACGTGCTCAAACGCAAACGCGAGCAAGTCATCTTTCGTGGGGAAGTAGGGCTTGAGCGCACCATTGGCAAAGCCTGCTTCGGCTGCAATCTCACGCATGGTAGCGGCATCCATACCAAGACGGGCGATGATCCGCCAGGTGGCGCTCACCAGTTCCAACCTGCGTTGGTCGTGGTCGACGATCTTCGGCACTTCTTGCTCCCTTGGAAAATTTTGGGTCTCACCCCTTGTGATGCATCTTACTGGCCGTTATTCTCTACAGACATAGAAAAACAAAGTTCGTAGCCGAGGCCGTCACTAAGGGCATCGATACGGCCAGCAACTTCCTATTTGAAAGGGTAGCCATGACCACCTCAGCGGGAGTCACCAACACTGCCTACGCTTTGGCTACGGCCGATGAAATCAGCCGGGTCCGCGAAATCCTTGCCGACCACGGTCTGGTACGCGACGCGACGAGGTTTGCGTACCTCGGACTGACTGATCCTCCACGCGGGCCCCAGGGCGCGGAGGACCGGCGCTTCCGCGCCTTTTTGCATGATGTCTCGGGTGCCGCGCCCCAGGATGTCACTGTCTCGGTCACGGAGAACCGCGTGCTGTCCGTGGCTGAACTGGATACTTCGCTCACGGGTGAACTGCCCGTGCTGGAGGAAGAATTCGAGATCGTTGAGCAGATTCTTGCCCAGGACGGACGCTGGCTGAAAGCGCTCGCGGAGCGGGGGCTCGACGTCGACAAGGTGCGGGTGGCCCCGCTATCCGCGGGGGTATTCGAGTACCCGGAGGAGAAGGGCCGCCGGATCCTGCGTGGCCTGGCCTTCTACCAGGAGTTCCCCGAGGACAGCGCCTGGGCCCACCCGATCGATGGCCTGGTGGCCTACGTTGACGTAGTCGATAAGAGCGTGGACCAGGTGCTGGACTTCGGCGCAGTGCCGGTCCCCGCCGAGCACGGCAACTACACGGACCCGGAACTGACCGGGGAACTGCGCACCACCCAGAAGCCGATCGAGATCACCCAGCCGGAGGGGCCGAGCTTCACCGTGACCGGCGGCAACCACATCGAATGGGAAAAGTGGAGCTTCGATGTTGGTTTCGACGCCCGCGAAGGCGTGGTGCTGCACAACATCGCGTTCCGGGACGGCGAACGCCACCGCTCCATCATCAAGCGCGCTTCCATTGCGGAGATGGTTGTCCCCTACGGTGATCCGTCACCTGTGCGCTCGTGGCAGAACTATTTCGACACGGGCGAATACCAGGTGGGCCAGTACGCCAACTCCTTGGAATTGGGCTGCGACTGCCTGGGCGACATCACCTACCTCTCGCCGGTCATTGCCGACGGCTTCGGCAACCCACGCGAGATCCGCAACGGCATCTGCATGCATGAAGAGGACTCAGGCATTCTCGCCAAGCACTCCGACCTATGGACGGGTATCAACTACACCCGCCGCAACCGCCGCATGGTGGTCTCCTTCTTCACCACCATCGGCAACTACGATTACGGCTTCTACTGGTACTTGTATCTGGACGGAACCATCGAGTTCGAGGCCAAGGCCACCGGCATCGTGTTCACCAGTGCGTACCCAGGCAAGGGGTACGAGTACGCGTCCGAGATGGCACCAGGACTCGGTGCGCCGTACCACCAGCATCTCTTCAGCGCACGGCTGGACATGGCTCTGGACGGCTTTACTAACCGGGTGGAGGAAGAAGAAGCGGTAAGGGTGCCTACCGGTGAAGGCAACGAACGCGGCAATGCCTTCACTCGACGTCGTACTTTGCTGGCCAGGGAGTCGGAGGCGGCCAGGGAAGCGAACATGGCAGCGGGGCGTACCTGGCACATTTCCAATCCCGAATCGCTGAACCGTCTCGGCGAGCCAGTGGCCTACAAGCTGTACCCGGAGGGCCAGCCGACCCTGCTGGCGGATCCCGGTTCTTCGGTAGCCCGGCGCGCGGCTTTCGCCACCAAGGATCTTTGGGTCACGCGTTATGACGACGCCGAGCGGTACCCCACCGGAGACTTCGTAAACCAGCATGCGGGTGGGGCAGGCCTGCCGGCCTATGTTGCCCAGGACCGGAATATCGACGGCGAGGACATTGTCGTCTGGCATACTTTCGGCCTGACGCACTACCCCCGGGTTGAGGACTGGCCGATCATGCCGGTCGATACGGCGGGCTTCAAGCTCCGCCCCGACGGTTTCTTCGACCGCAGCCCCGTTCTGGACGTGCCGCCGAGCAAGCCGGCCGGCGGGCACTGCCACCGGTAGCGGGTCCTGATGTTGCAGCTGATGAGGCCGAAGGCGGTGGCTGAGACCGGATGGCACGCCCGTCTTTGCTCCCTCGCCGCCTTCGTCGCGGTCGCCGCCCACTTTTGGATGGCATGGGCGCACCGGGACAGTTGGTGGCAGGCCGGGGTGATGCTGGCGATGGCTGTTGCCTGCCTGCCCTGCGCCCTCGTCCTGTGGCGGGCGGGCGGGGCGGGGCCGGCGAAGATGCTGATGCTTGCAGCCCTGTCGATGGCGGCGTTCCACGCCGTGCTCCTGCTGGCGCCGAACGGCGGGGTAAGCCACAGCCATCACGCCGAAGCAGCTGCCTTGGCTCCGGCCGCTACGGCAGCTGGCGCCGGATCGGGCGGAATGCTGGTGCTGATCAGCTGGGAAATCGTAACCGGGATGCTGGCGGCAACCTGGCTCCGGCGCCGAAGGGAAACGCTCAACTATAGCTGGGCTGAAGCTCCAATGGTAGACCGATGCGGCGCCTCGCCGACATTACAGCGGAAGTTTTGACCCCGACAGGTGCGGGCGTATGAATGGAGGGTGACCGCACCGCTGAATCCGTCCCAGGATCCGGACTATGTTCCGGATCCTGGCCGTTGGCGCATTCTTGGGGTCCTGCTGGTCACTGTCTTCATGGCGCTGGTGGGCGTCAGCATTGTCAATGTCGTGCTGCCCTCGATCCAGACCGGGCTGGGTGCTAGCCAATCCGATATCCAGTGGGTGCTCTCCGGGTATGCGCTGACCTTCGGCATTGTGCTGGTGGCCGCCGGGCGCGCCGGCGATATCTTCGGCCGGGGTCCGATTTTCATAGCAGGGTTGGTGATCTTTACCCTCTCGTCGATCGCCGCAGGCCTGGCCCCCGATGCGTTCACACTGAACATCGCCCGGTTCATCCAGGGCATTGGCTCCGGGCTGCTCAACCCGCAGGCAATCGGAATGATCCAGCAGTACTTCCGGGATGGCGAGCGGGCCCGGGCTTTTGGCCTGATGGGCACGGCCATTGGTGTCTCGGTTGCCATCGGGCCGTTGCTGGGAGGTTTGCTGGTCCAGATTTTCGGTGTGGAGCACGGTTGGCGCTGGACGTTCCTAGTCAACGTTCCCGTGGGCATCCTGGCCCTGATTCTGGCCTTCCTCTGGTTCCCGAAGCCCATGCTGAACGGCTCACCTCCGGCACGTGCCGCACCTGTGGAGGTCGCCGACCCCGAGTCCATCCCGCTGGGCCGGGCATGGTTGCCGTTTACCAAAGCACGGCCGCCCGGCTATCAACCGCGGGACCTGGACCCTTTCGGGGCGTTCCTGCTGGGCCTTGCCGTCCTTATTGTGCTGCTGCCCTTCGTCGAGTCTCGCGGCTCGGCCTGGACTTGGGCGATGCTGCCCGCCGGTTTGGCGGTCCTGGCCCTGTGGGCGTGGTGGGAGCACCGTTACAAACTGCGCGGCCGCAGTCCGATGGTGGATCTGCACTTGTTCCGCGGCGCAGGCTTCACCAATGGCACCATCATTTCCGGGCTCTACATGCTCGGCATGACCAGTGTCTGGGTTCTCGTTGCGCTCTACGTCCAGAACGGGTTGGGACGTACCGCGTTGGAGGCAGGCCTCATCAGCTTGCCCGCAGCCATCATGGCAGCCGTGGGGTCCCACTGGTCCGGCGGAAAGGTGATGGAGTACGGGCGGCGGGTAGTGATCTGGGGAATCCTGTGCGCCCTCTTCGGGCTGGGTTCGAGCGTGCTGGTCATCCATTGGCAGACGGCGTTCGGCCTGAACTTTTGGTGGCTGCTGTTTACGCTGTCCTTCGTGGGCACGGCCCAGGGGCTGGTGATCAGCCCGAACCAGACGTTGACACTTGCCGACGTTCCCCTGGATTATGCGGGCAGCGCCGGGGGAGTGCAGCAGACCGGACAGCGGATCGGAACCTCCGTAGGGATCGCGATGATGACGGCAATCGCCTTTGCCACCTTGGCCCAAACGGATTGGCAAACGGCCATTACCGTGGGCTTCGGCGCGATCGCCTGCGTGGTCCTGGTAGCGCTGGCCGTAGCAGTCAAGGACCACCGGCGTCGGCTGGTCGAAGTAGCCGGCGCCGCATAAAGGCGCCACCGTACGGTGTCTTGAACGTCCGCCGGAACGCACGGCGGCTAAGGCGATTAAATGCACGACGGCGGGGCCCGGCTGTGTGCCGCACCCCACCGTCGTTCTTTGCTACGGCTTTGCTCCAGCTTGGCTAGAGTTGGGCGCCGACCTTGAAGCCGCGTTCCTCGCCCGGTTCGCGGGTGTAGGAGAAGCCGTCGGCTCCGATGGTCACGGCCATTTCGGAGGCGTCGGTACGCTGGATGACCGGCTGGGGGTTGCCGTCCAGGTCCAGGACCAGGGAGGCCTCGGTGTACCAGGACGGCACCACCGGGTTACCCCACCAGTCGCGGCGCTGGTTGTCGTGGACGTCCCAGGTGACGGCGGGGTTGTCCGGGTCTCCGGTGTAGTAGTCCTGAGTGTAGATCTCGATGCGGTGGCCATCCGGATCCAGGATGTACAGGTAGAACGCGTTGGAGACGCCGTGGCGGCCGGGGCCGCGTTCGATCCGGTCGGAGATGCGCAGGGCGCCCATCTTGTCGCAGATCTGGATGATGTTGTGCTTTTCGTGCGTGGCGAAGGCAACGTGGTGCATGCGCGGGCCGTCGCCGCCGGTGAGGGCGGTGTCGTGGACGGTCTGCTTGCGGTGCATCCAGGCGGCGTAGGTGACGCCGTCGGAATCCTTGATGTCTTCGGAGACGCGGAAGCCCAGGTCCTCCAGGTACTTGCGCCCGCGGGGTACGTCCGGGGTGACCTGGTTGAAGTGGTCCAGGCGGACCAGTTCGCCGGCGCTGTAGAGGTCGTAGCGCTGGGTGAGGCGCTCGACGTGCTCGACGTCGTAGAAGAACTCGTACGGGAAGCCCAGCGGGTCCTCCACGCGGACGGAGTCCCCGATGCCCTTGGAGAAGCCGTCCTTGCGGCGCTCGGTGCGGCAGCCGAGTTCCTTGTAGTACGCCTCGGCGGCGTCCACTTCGGCCGGGGACTTCACCCGGTAGGCAAACGATGCCACGGCGGCGACCGGGCCCTTGCGCAGCACCAGGTTGTGGTGGATGAACTCCTCGAAGGAGCGCAGGTAGATGGTGTTCTCGTCCTCTTCGGTCACGTGCAGGCCGAGGACGTCCACGTAGAACTCGCGGGACTTGGCCAGGTCCGTCACGACCAGATCCATGTACGCGCAGCGGACAATGTCCGGAGCTGGGACGCTGGGCTTGGGAATTTCGTTGCTCATGGTGTTCATTCCTTCGTCGCTGAAGCGGTTCAGTAATCGATCTCGGACGCCGCCTCGGCGCCGAACTTCGGGGTGTGGACGCTGCCGAGTGTGATGTGGACGGCCTGCTGGTCGGTGTAGAAATCGATGGAGCGGTAGCCGCCCTCGTGGCCGAGACCGGATGCCTTCACCCCGCCGAATGGCGTACGCAGGTCGCGGACGTTGTGGCTGTTCAGCCAGACCATGCCGGCTTCAACGTTCTGGGAGAAGTTGTGCGCGCGGGTCAGGTTCTGGGTCCAGATGTAGGCAGCCAGACCGTACTTGACGCCATTGGCCAGTTCCAGGGCTTCCTCATCGCTGTCGAACGGCGTGATGGCAACAACCGGGCCGAAGATCTCTTCCTGGAAGATCCGGGCATCCGGCTTGACGTCGGCGAAGACGGTGGGGGAGACGTAGTTGCCTTCCTCCAGGCCTTCGGGGCGGCCGCCGCCGGCGATGAGCCGGGCTTCGGACTTGCCGATTTCCACGTAGCTCATGACTTTGTTGTAGTGCTCGGGGTGGACCAGGGCGCCCACCTGGGTCTTCGGGTCATGCGGGTCGCCAACTACAATGTTCTTTGCCCGGACGGCGTACTTCTCGAGGAACTCGTCGTAGACCGGGCGCTCCACGAGGATGCGAGAACCGGCGGTGCAGCGTTCGCCGTTGAGCGAGAAGACACCGAACAGTGCCGAATCGATGGCGGCGTCGATGTCCGCGTCGGCGAAGACGACGCAGGGGCTCTTGCCGCCGAGCTCCATCGACAGGCCCTTGAGGTTCTCGGCCGCGTTGCGGAAGATGGTCTGGCCGGTAGTGGTCTCCCCGGTGAACGAGATCAGCGGGACCTCCGGGTGCTTGACCAAGGCGTCGCCTGCTTCTTCGCCCAGGCCGTTGACCAGGTTGAAGACGCCGGCCGGTACGCCGGCCGCGGTGAAGATGTCGGCCCAGAGCGAAGCGGACAGGGGAGTGAACTCGGCCGGCTTGAGCACCACGGTGTTGCCGGTAGCCAGGGCCGGGGCAAGCTTCCAGGACTCAAGCATGAACGGGGTGTTCCACGGCGTGATCAGGCCCGCAACACCGATCGGCTTGCGGTTGACATAGTTGATCTGCGAGCCGGGGACCTTCATGGCGTCGTCGAACTGGGCGACAATCAGGTCCGCGAAGAAGCGGAAATTCTCGGCGGCGCGCAGCGCCTGGCCCTTGGCCTGAGTGATCGGCAGACCGGTGTCGAAGGTCTCCATTTCGGCCAGACGTGCTTCCTGGGCCTCGACGGCGTCGGCGATCTTGTTCAGGACCCGGGCGCGTTCGCGCGGCTTCATCTTTGGCCAGGGGCCGTTGACGAAGGCCTCTCGGGCGGCGGCGACAGCGGCGTTGATGTCTTCCTTCTGGCCAGCTGCCGCGGTGGCGTAGGTCTTGTTGGTCACCGGATCCAGCACGTCGAACGTCTGGCCGCCGACCGAGTCGACGAACTTGCCGTTGATGAAGTGCTGGATGTGGGTGGGCAGGTCCTCGGGAACGTAGTGTTCGGCCACGATGCACCTTTCTTTCTGGGTTGTTCTTGCGCTTGTTCGGCTAGATGGCTGACGCTGGCTGGTTGTGCTGAGCCATGTAGGCGTTCAGCGTGCCCGTCCGGTGTGCCCGGGCGGCCATCTCGATCTCGTGGACGTCGGCCCGCGATTCGATCAGGGCGATGAGCTGGTCATGTTCTTCAACTGACTTGCGCGCCCGTCCCGGTACCAGGTCGAAGCTGGAGGCCCGCATGGCGTTCAGCCGGTTCCAGCCGCGGTGGACCAGGTCCAGGATGTGCGGGTTGGGGCAGTGGCCGTAGAGGATGGCATGGAGTTCGTTGTTGATCCGCGTGAAGCGTTGCGGTTCGAAGTCTTCCAGGCACCGGCGCAGTTCGGCATTGAGCCGACGGGCGTTGTCGATGTCCGCCGCAGTGATCAGCGGGGCGGCCAGGGCGGTCGCGGCTCCTTCGATCACGCTCAGGGTCTGCATGGTGTGCAGGTAGAGCGTGGCGTCGACGCCGGCCACCGTGGCCCCGACATTGCGCTCGAACTTGACCAGTCCCTCGGCCTCCAGCCGGCGGATGGCTTCCCGGACCGGCACCACGCTGAAGCCGAGTTCTTCGGCAATGCTGCTCAGCACCAGGCGGTAGCCGGCCACGAGGGCGCCGCCGGTGATCCGGTCTTTGAGCACCTCGTAGGCCTGTTCCGACTTCGATCGGGCCTCGGTACGTGCGGGGATGGCAGTGGTGGACATCGTCTTGCCGTTACTGCCCGCCGCCGGCGGCGACCCATTCGTGGTACTTGGCGACCCAGTCCTCATTCATCGGGAAAAGTCCGTCCACCTTGTGCCCTTCCTGAACCATCTGGAAGACAAAGGCATCGCGACGCTCCTGCTCGACGGCCTCGTCAGCTACTTCCTCGGCAAGCGACGGCGGCAGCACCAGGATGCCGTCGGCGTCCGCCACGATGATGTCGCCCGGCTGTACGGTGGTTCCGCCACAAGCAACGGTGATGTCGGTGTCCCACGGAACGTGCTTGCGCCCGAGTACGGCCGGATGCGCCGAGGCGTAGAAGGCCGGGATATCCAGGCCGGCGACGGCGGTGAGGTCACGCACGCCGCCGTCGGTAATCACACCGGCGGCGCCGCGCTTGTGGGCGCGCAGAGCGAGGATGTCACCGAGCGTGCCGGCGCCCTTTTCGCCGCGGGCCTCCATGACCAGGACGTCGCCCTCGTTCAGATCATCGATGATGCGCTTCTGGGCGTTGAAGCCGCCGCCGTGGCTCTTGAACAGATCCTCGCGGTTGGGCACATACCGCAGGGTGCGGGCGGTACCGATGACCTTGCGGTCCGTCTTGGTCGGCTGCAGGCCATCGATGCTGACATTGTTCAGCCCGCGCTTACGCAGCGCGGCGGAGATGGTGGCCGTGGCGACGGAAGCCAACTTGGCCTTCAGTTCCTCGGTCAAAACCGGTTTCTTGGCGGCCAGTCCGGCGGCTTCTGCCGACCCGAAGGCATCCTCGCGGTCCTTGTCGGTGACCTTGGGGGTGTTGCCGAACTCCGCGAACGGTACCTCGCCCTGGGTGACGGTGGTTACGAGACGGCCGCTGCTCAGCGATGTGGACGGGGAATCCACCTCAACCTCGACGACGTCACCCGGGACGATGACCGAGGAACCGGCCGGCGTGCCGGTGAGAATCATGTCGCCCGGTTCCAGCGTCATCAGCTGGGACAGGTCGGCGATGATCTGGGCAAAGGGGAAAATCAGTGCCTCGGTGGTGTCATCCTGGACCAGTTCGCCGTTGACCCAGGTGCGGACGCGCAGTGCCGCCGGGTCTACCTGGTCGGCCGGAATGAGGGCCGGGCCTACCGGGGTGAAGCCGTCGCCGGACTTGGACCGGATGTTGGAACCCTTGTCCGCATACTTGATGTCGTAGACGCCGAGGTCATTGCTGGCGGTTACGGCGCCGACGTAGCTCCAGGCGTCCTCGACGCTGACGCGGCGGGCGGGCTTGCCGATGACCAGGGCAACTTCGCCTTCGAATGCAAGCAGTTCAGTGCCGGCAGGCCGCTCCACCGTGCCGCCGCTGAGGCTCAACGAGGACGAGGCCTTCATGAAGTAGGACGGGTTGGCCGGAACGCGTCCGCGCTGGGCTGCCCGGGAAGAGTAGGAGAGGTGCACTGCGAGCACCTTGCCGGCGCTTTTCAGCGTGGCAGAATCGACGGGCTGCAGCGTGACCGCTTCGGTTTCCTGAGCGACATGTGCTTCAGACAAGACATCCTCCTGCTTATGTATGAAATCGTATACGATCCATCATGGCCTGTGCCGATCGTCACGTCAACCCCTGGCCGAAGTTTTCCGGCCGCTTGTTCACGGAACGTGGAATCATCGGCGGCTAAGGAGTTACGACGGCGGTCATTCCCGCCTTGATTCCGCTGGCAACACCGCCGGCTGACAGCGTAATGACCGTAGCCGGTCCGCCCGGACCCGACGCGCTGTACCACTGGTCGGCCGCGCCCGTGGCGCCGCCGAGGAACTTGACGGTATAGCCGCCAGGCGGCAGGCCTGTCAGCTCAAAGTCGCCTTCCAGCCGGACGTGCGTTTCCCGCACCAGCGACTGGTCGGCGTCGTACGCCTGCACGGCCATTCCCTTGAAGGGGATGCCCGGCGGCCCTGCGACGACGGCCCCAATGATCGCGGCCGGTCCGACACCCGGGTCCAGTCCGAGCGGAGGGACTCCGACCGGGATGTTCCGGCACATGTTGGTCTCCGCCTCGTCCAGCTGGATCATGAGCGCGTCGTACTCAGCAGGATCGACACTCAGGTTCCAGCGCGCCTTGATCCACACCCACTCCTGGGCGTATTTGCAGTGCACGCCGAAATAGGGCGGCCACCAGTGCGCGGGATCCGAGGAGCCGCGCTCCTGGTTGGCGCCGGTCGACAGGATGGTCAGGGTCAGGCTGTTGGTCAGATCGTTGGCGAAGTCGCGGCGCTGCTCAGGCGTCCATGCCCAGGCCCCGGAGTGCCAGGCCTCTTCAAGCGGAACAAGGTGCGCCACATCCACCTGGGCCGGATCCTCTAAGACCTGCATGTCCCAGACGGCGGGCCATTGCGCCTTGCTGACGGTGCAGGGGGAGGACATCGTTGGGTCGCTGGCGTTGGCGATCAGGACGTGTTCCTCAGTAGTACAGCCGTCCGGTCGCATCACGGGGTAGTCGAAGGCTGCTTGCCGGAATTCCGGACCCGCAGGGGCCCGCCTGACCAAGGTGTTGAGCAGGGCACGTCCCGTAGCAATCCCGCGGGGAGGGTAGCCGTCGGACGCGGTATCGCTGAGCTGGAGTGCCGTCGGGGTTACCGGGAGCCCTTCGGTGAAGCCGGCCGCCCCGCTCGCACAGAGCGCAAGGGAAATGGCAGTAGCCAACATCGTGCAGTGCATTAAAGCTCGACTCATTGCCGTGCCCAACTGTTGCCCGTCATGGGTTCTACCCGGATTCTACGCCGTCTGGCTCGGCGGGCGTAGCCCCTCGGGATGACTCATTGAAAACCTCCGCGTAGCCGAGGCCGCCGGAGTTAACCGACGCTGGGGGCCCGGTTCGGCGGAGCCGGAATGATGACGTTGCCTGTGGTGACATTGCCCGTGTCTACCCCGTTGTGGGCGGCCGGTTCCGGGGCAAGCTCAGGAGCAGGGTGGGACGGCATGGATGTTTCCGTCCAGGACCGCAAGGTCAAGGCGACATCGTGCGCCGTCGGGCGGTCCTGCGGTTCCCTGGCGGTCATGTCACGCAGCAGCTGGCCCCATGCCGCTCCGAGATCCTCAGGGATTTCAGGATCGCGCAGCAACCGGGCAACCGCGGCTTCGACGATCGGCCCCGGAAAGGCTTTCTCGCCGGTCAGACATTCCAGCAAGACCAGGCCAAGCGAATAGATGTCGGAAGCCGGCGTCACCGGATGGCTCAGTGCCTGTTCCGGGCTCAGGTAATTTGCCGTTCCGATTGTGGCGCCGTGAACTGTGGAGACTGAAGCGTCAACTACGCGTGCGATGCCGAAGTCGGAGAGTTTTGGATGCAGACGGGTGTCCTGGCTGCCGGTATCGGCGATCAGGATGTTGGCCGGCTTGACGTCCCGGTGGACTACGCCGTTCTCGTGGATGTAGTTCAACGCATCCGCCAGATCCGCGCCAATGTTCGCCGTCGTCGTTGGATCCAGCCGTCCGACTGCCGCCAGCGTTTTGCGCAGATCCCGGCCGTCGATCAACTCCATCACCAGATAGCTTGTGGTGGCTCCGTCGTCCGACTGATAGAGGCCGGCGTCGAAAAGCGTGACAAGCACAGGATGGCTCAGCGTGGCCAGCAGCAGCGTCTCAGTGTGCTGGCGCCGGTATTCATCGTCGTCCGGGGTGGTGGGGGCGAACATTTTGACGGCAACTTCACGTCCAAGTGATTCATCCGTCGCACGGTATACCGAGGCCGCACCACCGGTACCGATAAGGTCACCGGTCCTGTAGCGTCCCCCGAGGAATAATTCCACTAAGCCTCCAGGGCCGGGTATGAAAGGTTTTTATCTAGTAAGTAGTCTACCTTCCCGGGCGGAGCAGTAGGCGCCATAACGCCAAAACGGAAGGCACACCACATCGGGCGTGCCTTCCGTTTTAGCCGTACCGTGACGGACCGTTCAGCCGGCGAGGAATTCGATGGCGGCATTCTTGAACGCGCGGCTGGTGACCGCGTTGGCATGGGTCCGCGCCGGCAGCCACAGCAGCTCTGCGTTGCCGCTGAGCTTGGCCAGCTCCGGCGCCGTGACGGCCAGTTCGTCTTTCTCGCCTGCCACCAGCAGCACCGGCATCCGCGGCACCGCCTCGGCCGGAACGAAGGGCTCGGTCTTGATGGCCTCGATCATGGTCAGCAGCGCGAAGACGTTATTGCTGGGCACCAATGTGGCCATCCGGAGCAGTTCGGCCGTGGTCGGGTCGGCGATCTCCGTCCCGTCGGCCAGGTACTGCTGCGCCGCGCGCAGATCGAAGTCCGCCAGCGGATCCCCGACGCCGGGCCCGCCCAGGACCATCCGGCGCACCATTTCCGGCTGCGTGGCGCCGAACTCCCAGGCCAGACGTGCGCCCAGCGAGTAGCCGATGAGATCCACTCCGGTGGAATCGTCGTCGTCCTTTAGCGGCCGGACGTGGGCGTTGTAGATCAACTGCAGCAGATCCGCGCGGATCCGGCTGGGGGAGTACGCGTCCATTTCCTCGGGGGAAGGGCTGCCGCCATGGCCGGGCAGGTCCACCGTGACCACCCGCCGTCCGGCCTGCGTCAAGGCGGTGATCCAGCCCGCGTCCTCCCAGTTGAGCTTGGCGGAGGACGCGAAACCGTGCAGCAGGATCACCGGCCGGCGCGGACCGGTGGTGCCCTCGGCGGCCTCGTGGATCCGCACGTTCAGGTGCGGATCCACGCCCTCGACGGTCTGCTCCCGGTGCCTGCCCACCGGACTAGTCCTCGTCCAGGTTGGCGCTGAGGCGGACGCGCCGCTTGGGCGCCTCCTCCTTCGGCACGGTGCCGACGATGCCTGCCGTGTCGTCCGGAACTTCGAAGACGATCAGCGGGTCGCCCACCTTGATGGTCTCGCCGGGTTCGCCGTAGGTCCTGACCACCTTGCCGGCCTGCGGCGAGGGCAGCTCCACCGCCGACTTGGTCGTCTCCACTTCCACCAGCGGGTGGTTGCGTTCGATCATTTCGCCCTCGGTGACCAGCCATTCAAGCACGGTGGCCTCGATCAGGCCCTCGCCCAGGTCCGGGAGGGGGAAGGAAATTTCAGCCACGGCGATACTCCAATACTCGCTGGATCCCGTACAGGATGCGGTCAATGTTGGGGATGTACTCGTCCTCGAGGTCTCCTGAGGGATACGGTACGTCGAAACCGGTCACCCGCTCAACGGGTGCCTTCAGGGTGCCGAAGCAACGCTCGCTAATGATCGAGGCGACTTCTGCGCCCAGACCGGAGGTCCGGGGCGCTTCATGAACGACGACGGCGCGGCGCGTCTTGGCCACGGAAGCCGCCAGGCCCTCGGCGTCGATCGGCTTGAGCCAGCGCAGGTCCAGGACCTCGATCTCGATACCGTCCTCGGCCGCGAGGTCGGCAACCTGCAGGCAGCGGGCCACCATGGCGCCCCAGGCCACCAGGGTCAGGTGCTTGCCCTCGCGGACCACGCGGGAACCGGTCGGGCTGTAACCTGCCGCGTCGGCGCCGGTGTTGACCCGGCCCTTCTGCCAGTACCGGGACTTCGGCTCCATGAAGATGACCGGGTCCTGGCGGGTGGCCGCGTACTTGAGCAGGTGGTACGCCTCGTTCGGTCCCGAGGGGGAAACAACCTTGAGTCCGGGTACGTGGGCGAACATTGCTTCCAGCGATTCGCCGTGGTGTTCCGGTGCCCGGATGCCGCCGAAGCTCGGCACGCGCAGCGTAATGGGCATCGGCAGTTTGCCGCGGCTGCGGTAGTTCATCCGGCCGACCTGGCAGATGATCTGGTTCACCGCAGGGTAGGCAAAACCATCGAACTGCACTTCCGGGATGGGGTGGTAGCCGGCCATGGCCAGCCCCACGGACATGCCCAGGATGCCGGACTCGGCCAACGGGGTGTCGAAAACCCGCGCCTCGCCGAACTTCTTCTGCAGGCCGTCGGTGATGCGGAAGACGCCGCCGAGCTGTCCGACGTCCTCACCCAGGATGAGGGCGCGCGGATTCTCCGTCATGACTTCGGCCAGGGCCCGGTTCAGGGCCTGCTGCATGGACATGGTTTCGGTGGCTCCGGCGTCCGCAGGCTCCGGGAAGTCCTGCACGGATTCCTGCTGGACGTCGGCGGCAGCGGTGTTGTCCTGGGCGGCTTCGAGATCGCTCAGGGTAGTGTGCTCAGACATGTTCCGATTCCTCCCGCCAGGCGCTGGCCTGTGCCTTCAGTGCTTGTGTGGGTTCCTGGTAGACAAAGTCGAACATTTCCGTGCCGGGCCGCGGACCCAGCGCGTTGATGCCTGCCCGGATCTGCTCTTCCTCGGCCTTGGCCTCTGCCAGGGCTTCTTCGAAGAAGGCTTCGTCGGCGATCCCGTCTGCCAGCAGCCGGGCGCGCATCCGCGCCAAGGGGTCCTCACCGCCGTCGGTACGTTCTTCTTCGAGGGTGCGGTAGCGGCCCGGATCATCACTGGTGGAGTGCGGCCCGCGCCGGTAAGTCATGGCCTCGACTACCGCCGGTCCCTTGCCTGCACGGGCATGCGCCAGCGCTGCGGCGGTCGCCTGGGTGACGGCAACGACGTCGTTCCCGTCCACCTGGAGGGAGGGCATGCCGTACCCTGCCGCCCGGCCGGCCACCGAGCCGCCGGCTACCTGGCGCTCGGTCGGGACCGAGATGGCCCAACCGTTGTTCTGGATGAAGAAGACGACGGGGGCCTTCATCACAGCGGCAAAATTCATCGCCTCATGGACGTCGCCCTGCGAGCTGGCGCCGTCGCCAAAGTAGGTGATGGCCACGCCGAGTTCTCCTGCCGGCGTTCCGTCCAGGGTCTGGCCGTGCGCCCAGCCGACCGCATGCAGCACGGAGCCGGCCACAACGGCCTGGATCGGGGCGAAGCGCGAGGCCTTGGGGTCATACAGGCCGCCGTGCCAGGTGGCCTTGTGGGTGGACATATATTCCACCATGTCCACACCGACGGTGCGGGCAACGCCCATTTCGCGGTAGGTGGGGAAGACAAAGTCGCGGCTCATGTCCAGTGCGTAGCCGCTGCCGACCTGCGCCGCTTCCTGGCCCAGCTGCGGAGCGTATCCGGGGATCAGACCCTGGCGCTGCCAGCGGATCGCGGATTCGTCCAGGTGGCGGACCGCCACCATCAGCCGGTACAGCTCCCTGAGCTCCTCACCGGCCAGCTCGGCCCGGCCTGTCCCGTCCAGAGCAAGAACATCAGCCATGCTGTTTCCTCCATATCCTCTGCGTGGCCGCGGTGCCCTGCCCGCGGCCGAGAGCCGCAGGCGGCCCGGCGGCCGTCCTGTAAGTGACCATAGTCACGGGCAGGAGGGGTGTGCAATATGGAAGAAAAGCACCGTGCAGCGTGCACAGTTAAGGCGACGATGCTGGGCTAAGGCGTGGCAATTTGCTAGGCCGTAGCCGAGTGTCGGTTAGCGGACTGTCGACCGCCGGCGGGCAAAGAGCTTGTTCAGAACGGCGATGCCGGCGATGAGCACTGCCGTTGAAACCAGTTGCGCGCTGGTGCCGGGCGAAAAGAACCCGACGGCCAGGATTGCAGCCAGCAGGCCCAGACCCAGATAGGTGATGGCCGGGAAGCCCCGCATTCTCATCGGCAGGTCCTGGCCCTCGCGGTCCGCGCGGCGGCGGAGGATCAGCTGCGATGTCAGGACCATGCCCCAGACAACCAGGCAGGTCGAACCGACAAAGCTCAGCAGTACGGGCAGGACCTTCTCCGGGAACAGGAGTTCCATGACCGTCGCCACGAAGCCGAAGGCCACAGAGGACAGGACCGCCGCGATGGGGACGCGGTGCAGGCCTATCCGCTGGAGCAGGGCCGGTGCCTCGCCGCGCTGGGAAAGCGAGAAGATCATCCGGGAGGCGCCGTACAGGTTGGCGTTCAGGGCCGAGAGCAAGGCAAAGGCGGCGATGATCGTGATGGCCACGTCCGCCCCCGGTATGGCGGCAACGGACAGCACCGCGGCGAAGGGGGAGGCGAGGGCTTCCGAATCCCACGGGACCACGGTGGCGATGACCAGTACCGAGCCGAAGTAGAAGACCAGAATCCGCCACACCACCGTCTTGATGGCCCGGGAGACACTGTGCTGCGGATCCTGTGTTTCCGCCGCGGCCACCGCGACGATTTCGGTGCCGCCAAAGGCAAAAATCACTACCAGCAGGCCTGCGGCAATGCCGGCCAGACCGGCGGGAGCAAAACCGTCGCCGCCAAACAGGTTGGACAGTCCGGGCGAGGGGGCATGGGGGAGCCAGCCGAAGATCAGGGCTGCGCCGAGGGCCAGGAACGCCACGATGGCGGCGACCTTGATGATGGCAAACCAGAACTCGAACTCACCGTAGTTCTTGACGCCCATCAGGTTGATGGCGGTGAAAACGACCATGAAAACCAGGGCCAGCAGCCATGACGGCAGCACGGGCCAGACCGAGGCGAGCAGGGCCGCGGCGCCGACGGCCTCGGCCGCAATGACGGTCACCAGCTGGAGCCACCACAGCCAGCCGATGGTTGCCCCGGCCGTGCGGCCCATGGCTTTTTCGGCGTAGGTGGAGAAAGCGCCGCTGCTAGGGTGGGCCGCTGCCATTTCGCCCAGCGCCCACATCACGATGATGACCAGCGTTCCGGCGAGCAGATAAGAGATCAGCACTGCCGGTCCCGCGGCCTGGATGCCTGCGCCGGAGCCGAGGAAGAGCCCGGCGCCGATTGCGCTGCCCAGGCCCATCATGGTCAGCTGGCGCGAGGTCATGGACTGGCCAAGACCCTGGCGGGATGTGCCTGCTTCATCGGTGCTGGACTGCATCTGTCCGCCGTCGGAGGTGGAGTGGTGGGGGCTCGTGCGAGTCATGCGGATTCCTGTCATCGGCTGTGGCCTTATAACTGTAGATCCAAGGACCTGTGGCGAAAGCATTTGGTGAATGCGCCGCCGCGGCTGACAATTTGTATACTCCTGCAGCCGTGGGTGCCTCAGATTGGAAGGGTTAAGCAGCGCCGTGAATATTGACTCACTGGATTCCCGGATCGTCACGCTCTTCACGGAGGACCCCCGGATGTCCGTACTGGAGGCATCGCGGGTGCTAAAAGTGGCCCGTGCCACAATACAGGCGCGGCTGGATAAAATGCAACGCCACGGGGTCATTGCCGGCTGGGGTCCGCGGCTGTCGCCGGCCGAGCTCGGCTACGTGGTGAAGGCGTATTGTTCGCTGGTTATCCGGCAGGAATCCGGGCACGATGCGGTGGCCGAAGCCTTGTCCCGGATCCCCGAAGTCCTGGAACTGCATACAGTATCGGGGGAGAGCGACCTGCTCGCCTGCGTGGTGGCGAGATCGAATGCCGACCTGCAGCGAGTGCTTGACGAAATGACCGCCACCAATACCGTGCTGCGGTCGTCGTCGGTCATTGTCCTGAACAGCCATTTCGAGGGCCGCACTTTGCCGCTGGTGCAGGCGGCAGGTGCTGCCGCGGAGCCGCCCGACTCCGACTAGCGCCCAGCTACCGGGCTCGGTCTCGGACCAGCTTCATAAAAACCCCCGCCACCGAAAGAGATTGTGTCACTTCGACTTTAACAGCTAGAATGTGTTCTGGTCATAATGACTTTTACTGGTGGGCAAGGAGGTGTGGAAGTGGTTTACTCGGCGAACGTGTCGGAGCGCAGGCAGCAGCCGCCCGAGCTTGCCATTTCCACCGTCATCTTCGCGCTGCGTCCGGATGAGGATTCTGCGCGCCCCACGATCTGGCTCCCGCTGGTCCGCCGCACGCGGCAGCCCTACCGCGATCTCTGGGCTCTGCCCGGCGGACCGCTCAGTCCGGAGGAGTCGTTGCCGGACGCAGCCCGGCGGAACCTGCAGGACACCACATCGCTGCAGCCGAGCTATCTGGAACAGCTGTACGCCTTCGGCGGCCTGGACAGGTCACCGGTCCAACGCGTCGTTTCGATTGTCTACTGGGCGCTGGTCAAGCCCGACGTCGCGGCGCTGGCCCGCGAAACGGAAAACGTGAGGTGGTTCCGCGCCGACCACCTCGGCCAGCTCGCCTTCGACCACAACCAGATTGTGGACTATGCGCTGTGGCGGTTGCGGAACAAGGTGGAGTACAGCTCCATCGCCTACGCCTTCCTGGGCGAAAAGTTCACCCTCGCCCAGGTCCGCGAGGTCTACGAGGCCGTTCTGGGCAAGGAACTGGACCCGGCCAACTTCCGCCGCCAGCTGCGTGCCGCTACGGACATCGAGGCCACCGAAGAATACCTGCAGGGCGGCCGGCACCGGCCGCCCCGGCTCTACCGCTACACCGGGAGCACCAGCCCCGGAAACGGACCCCTCGGCTAAACAACCGGAACTTTTTGCCAACCGCCAGAAATCGGAGAGAGACCATGGCATCAACCAACAGCACCATCGAGCTCATCACCCGCGAGGAAGCCGAGGCGCGCCCGGCGGCCGCCGGCAGCTGCAGTCCCGACCTGGTCAAGGCGCCGTGGAATTTCGACGGCGGCGCCACGCCTGCGTACGGCCCCGGTGCCTCCATGGCCGATATCGCCCCGGCCGCAACCCCGCGGCAGGGCCAGATCCCCGAGGAATACCGGCTGGCCAGCGACGACGAGTTGCATGCCAGGATTATGGCCGCCAAGGAAAAGCTGGGCGAAAAGCTGGTGGTGCTGGGTCACTTCTACCAGCGGGACGAAGTCGTCAGATACGCGGATTTCGTGGGGGATTCGTTCCAGCTGGCCCGGGCCGCCAAGGAAAAGCCGGAGGCGGAAATCATCGTCTTCTGCGGGGTGCACTTCATGGCCGAAACCGCGGACCTGCTCTCCGGCGCGGACCAGTCCGTCATCCTGCCGAACCTGGCCGCCGGCTGCTCTATGGCGGACATGGCGGACATCGACTCCGTGCAGGCCTGCTGGGACCAGCTCACGGACGTACTCGGTGCGGAACCGGACGAGGACGGAAAGCTGCCGGTCATCCCGGTAACGTATATGAACTCCTCCGCCGCGCTGAAGGGATTCTGCGGCGAAAACGGCGGCATCGTCTGCACCTCATCGAACGCCGCAACCGTGCTGGAATGGGCCTTCGAACGGGGCCAGCGGGTGCTGTTCTTCCCGGACCAGCACCTGGGCCGCAACACCGCCAAGGCCATGGGCGTGCCGCTGGAGCAGATGCCGATGTGGAACCCGCGCAAACCGCTGGGCGGCAACGACGAGCAGGCCCTGCAGGATTCCCGCGTCATCCTCTGGCACGGCTTCTGCTCGGTGCACAAGCGCTTCACGGTGGACCAGATCGAGAAGGCACGCTCGGACTACCCCGGCGTGCGGGTGATCGTGCACCCCGAGTGCCCGATGCCGGTCGTCGATGCAGCAGACGAGGCCGGATCGACCGACTACATCCGCAAGGCCATCGACGCCGCCACCGAGCCCACCGTCTTCGCCGTCGGCACCGAGATCAACATGGTCAACCGGCTGGCCGCGGAGTATCCGCAGCACACCATTTTCTGCCTCGACCCTGTGGTCTGCCCGTGCTCCACCATGTACCGGATCCACCCCGGCTACCTGGCCTGGGTCCTGGAGGCCTACGCCGAGCGCGGCGAAGTCCTGAACCAGATCACCGTTGAGGACAACGTGGCGGTACCGGCGCGCGTGGCCCTCGAGCGGATGCTGGCAGCCAAGCCGTGAACACGCGGCGTCGGACAGGCAGCCGGCGGATCGTCGTCGTCGGTTCCGGCATAGCCGGACTGTATGCGGCGGCGCTCGCCGCCGAGGAACCGGACGGGCACCAGGTGACGCTGGTGACCAAGGGGGCACTCGCGCAGAGCAACACGTGGTTCGCGCAGGGCGGGATCACCGCCGTGACCGGGCAGGGCGAGGCCGCGGGCGATTCGGTCGATGCACACGTGGCGGACACGCTCCGTGCGGGTGCGGAAATGAACGACGACGCCGCGGTGCGGCTTCTGTGCGAAGCTGCCGGCGCCGAGATCGACACCCTGCTCCGGTGGGGAGTGCCCTTCGACCGGAAGGGGACACTGCTGGCGCTGGGACTCGAGGGCGCCCATTCGGCGGCGCGCATCCTGCATGCCGGCGGTGACCGCACCGGTGCCGCCATTGCCGAGGTGCTGATCCGCCGGGTAGTGTCCCTGGCCGGCGCCGGACGGCTGGAGCTCCGCGAGCACAGCTTCGTGACCCGCCTGCTGGAAACCGGCGGCCAAGTCACCGGCGTTGAACTCTTCGACGCGCCCGAAGGCGCGCTGCGCACGCAGCTGCCGGCCGACGTCGTTGTTCTCGCCACGGGCGGGGCCGGGCAGCTTTACGAAGCAACCACCAATCCGGACGCTGCCACCGGTGACGGCGTCGCGCTCGCGTGGGCAGCCGGGGCGGTCCTGACAGACCTGGAATTCATCCAGTTCCATCCCACGTTGCTAGATCCGGCCGCCGCCAACGGAACGGCCTTCATGATTTCCGAGGCGGTCCGCGGGGAGGGCGCCCTGCTGGTGGATTCCACCGGGCACCGCTTTATGCCGGATTACCACCCGGATGCCGAGCTCGCGCCCCGGGACGTCGTCTCGCGCGCAATCTGCCGGCAACGGCTGCTGCTTGAGTCCCGCGGCGAAGCGCCCCGGGTCTACCTGGACGCCACCGGCATCAGCCGGCCCAAAGGGACGGACTTCCTGGCGCGGCGTTTCCCCACCATCCACAACACGGTGACCGCGCTGGGCCTGGACTGGAACACCCAGCCGCTGCCGGTGGTGCCCGCCTCGCATTACTGGATGGGCGGGATCCGTACGGACCTCGCCGGGCGGACCTCCGTGCCGGGCCTGTTCGCCGTGGGGGAGGCCGCGTGCACCGGAGTGCACGGGGCCAACCGGCTGGCATCGAACTCGCTGCTGGAAGGGCTGGTCTTTGCCCGCCGGGCTGTCCGGGCGCTCGCCGCCGGGGAGCGGACCCCGGCGTTCGAGGCGCTCCCGCTGGAGCTTTCGGAAGGCACCGTGCCCTGCACCCGTGCCGACCTGCAGCGCCTAATGTCCTCGGCAGCGGGCGTGGCACGGGACGGAGCAACCCTGGAGCTCGCCGCCAAGCAGCTCGGAGAGTGGGCCGCGGAGCCGGCGGACCAGGCGAGGGCCGAAGACGCAAACCTGCTCACCGCCGCCCGTCTGGTGGTTGCCGCGGCCCGCGCCCGAGAGAACTCCATCGGAGCCCATTACCGCACCGATTTCGAAAACCGTCCGGCGGGCAACGGCCGCCTCAGTTTTGTCAATCCCCGTGCCGGTGTCCCCGGCCGCAGCGCCAGCCAGGAGCAGCCATGAACCACATTCTTCCGCCCGACCAGCCGACGCTTGAGCGCATTGTCGCCGCTGCGCTCGCAGAAGACGCCCCGTGGGGCGACATCACCTCGAACGCCCTGATCCCGGCGGACGCCACGGCGACCGCGGAGCTGGCAGCCCGCGAGCCGGGCGTGTTCGCCGGCGTTCCCGTGCTGGAAACCGTCCTGCGGCAGGTCGACGCGTCCGTGTCCGTACAGCTCAAGGTCCAGGACGGGGACACGTTCGACGCCGGCCAGGTACTGGCGGTGATCAGCGGCAACGCCCGCTCCATCCTGCTGGCCGAACGCGTGGGACTGAACCTGCTGCAGCGACTGAGCGGCATTGCCACCCAGACGGCTGCCTTCGTCGCGGCGGTAGCCGGAACGGCGGCCCGGGTGGTCGATACCCGCAAGACCACCCCCGGGCTGCGCGCGCTGGAGCGCTACGCTGTGAGGTGCGGCGGCGGGCACAACCACCGCTATTCGCTCTCCGATGCCGTGATGGCCAAAGACAACCACCTCGCCGTGATTACCGACGGCGGCCGCAAGGATTTGACCGAGGCCTTGCGGGAGGCGAAGTCGCGGCTGCCGCACACGGTCCACTTTGAAGTCGAAGTGGACCGGGCCGAGCAGATCGAACCCGTGCTGGCAGCCGGGGTGGATACGATCATGCTGGACAACTTCCCGCTTGAGGGGCTCCGCGCCGGCGTGGCCCAGGTGGCAGGACGTGCCCTGGTGGAAGCCAGCGGCAATGTCCGGCTGGAAACGGTGGGGGAGATCGCCCGCACCGGAGTGGACGTAATCTCTTCCGGCGCACTCACCCACAGCGTCAGGTCCCTGGACCTGGGGCTGGACATCCACATCTCCCACTGACGAAAGCAGTACCTGACCCCATGATTTACCTGGATGCCGCCGCCACTGCTCCCGTGCGCCAGGAGGTGCTGGAAGCGATGTGGCCTGCCTTGACGCAGGACTTCGGCAACCCCTCCAGCCACCACACGGTCGGCGAAGCAGCAGGGCGGGCCCTGGATTATGCACGCAGAACCGCGGCGCAGGTCCTCGGCTGCCGGCCCGGGGAGATCATCTTCACCTCCGGGGGCACCGAAGCCAACAACCTCGCCATCAAAGGGCTGGCACTGGCAACGCCCCGCGGCAAGCGCATCGTAGCCAGTGCAGTGGAGCATCCGTCTGTTCTGGAGGCCGTGGAGTACCTGGAACGGTTGCACGGCTTTACGCTCGTCCGCGTTCCGGTGGGCCCGGACGGCGTCGTCGATCTTGGAGCCCTGGCTGCCGAGCTCACGCCGGAGACCACCTTGTGCACGGTGATGTATGCCAATAATGAGGTGGGCACCATCCAGCCGGTCGAAGAGATTGCCAGGCTGTGCCGCGAGGCGAAGGTTCCTTTCCATACCGACGCGGTGCAGGCCGCAGGCTGGCTGGACCTGGACGTTGGCCGCCTTGGCGTCGACGCGCTGAGTATTTCGGGGCACAAACTCGGTGCACCCAAGGGCTGCGGGCTGCTGTACGTCTCCGGCCGGCGGCCGCTGGAGCCGCTGGTCCATGGCGGCGGCCAGGAGAACGGGCGCCGGTCCGGCACCGAAAACGTCGCCGGCGCGGTCGCCGTCGCCACTGCCTTGTCCCTGGCCGAGAAGGAGCGGGCCGAGACGGTGCCGCGGGTTACCGGTTACCGCGACTACTTGATCGAGCAGGTGCTGAAGGCGCTGCCGGAGGCCCAGCTGACCGGGCACCGGACGGGGCGGCTGCCGGCCAGTGCCTCCTTTTGTTTTCCGGGCACTTCGGGAGAAGCCGTTCTCCTCGAGCTCGAGCGACGGGGCGTGGTGTGTTCCAGCGGCTCGGCCTGTGCGGCCGGTTCGGATGAGCCGTCCCCGGTGCTGCTGGCCATGGGAATTGATCCGGCGGTGGCCCAGACCGCGGTGCGGCTGACCTTCACTGCAGCGGTCAAGGAGGCCGAGATCGCGCTGGCCGCACGGGCTGTGGTGAGCGCGGTGAAAGACGTCCGGAACCTGGCGCCCTAGCCGGTCTGCCGGACTTCGCAGACACGCCCCGTGGTACGGCAGTTTGGCGGCGGGGGATCGGTACCGTGGAAGGATACCCCTTGCCGCGACCGAAGGAACGTGATCCCTTGCCTGCAGCGCGACGCATCCGCCGCCTGCGGTCAGTTGCCGCCCTGGCCGTCGTCGGCGTAACACTCTCCGGCTGCGGCCTGCTGGACCTTGCCCCGGATGCAGGAGCCGCCGCGGGAGCCGCAGGTCCACCGGCGCAGGCCGCGCCGCCGTCGTCAATGACCATGCCGCGCCCTTCTGCCGAACCGTCCGGGACAGCCAGGGAAGGCTGGAAGACCTACACGGACCCGGCCGGCACCCTGAGCTTCGACCTGCCCGAAGACTGG
The DNA here is from genome assembly GCF_057656375.1 of Arthrobacter sp. Soil_C_60. Taxonomy (NCBI): domain Bacteria; kingdom Bacillati; phylum Actinomycetota; class Actinomycetes; order Micrococcales; family Micrococcaceae; genus Arthrobacter; species Arthrobacter sp. Soil_C_60. Next base: position 685,861 of record NZ_JBDGKM010000001.1, read on the forward strand.
ACGGTGCAGCACCAGCGCGAGCCGACGCAGCCATCGGACGGCGGCATCCATCTGGACATTCGCGACGGCGGGGGCAGGCCGGCGGCCCAGCTGCATACCCGGTTGATCCTGGCGGAAACCCAGTGCACGCCCGGTAACGTGACCGACTATGTGGTGCTGGCCAGCGAACCCCTCGATGTGGCGGCCGTGGACGGAGCCGGCAACATCGAACCGCGGTTCGTGTTCCGCATGCTGCGCGGCTATAAGTTCTTCGCCTCGATGGGCATCACGAATAAGGTTGGCGGTGTGGACAACAAGGCCTGCGCCATTCAGAACGCGGTCGCGGGACCGGATAATGTGGGCCTTTACTCGTTTTCGGATACCCCCGTGCACGGCGTCCCATCGGCGGACGAGCCCGCCGGGGAGCTGAAGAGCTACAACAGCGTGCAGGAAGCGCTGGAGTATCTGGAGACAGACCGTTTTGTGCAGCTGCGGGAGATGATCACCTCCCTGCGGATCGCAGAGCAGGCCTCCGCCCCATCCAGCCAAAGGGAGAGTTCATGAAACGAGCCGCCTCGGCCCGTCTCGTCGCCAGGACCACAGCCAACACGTCCATGGTCTTTGCCATTGCGGCCGCCCGGAACTCCGGCTACACCGCCTTCGACGAGACCTTCACCGTGACGGTGGACGGCGCTCCGGTACAGCTGGAGGAACTGGCCGATAACCATTCCGGCCGGCTGCACACCCTGCACGTGGATGAACCGTCCACGGTTGAGGTGGACTACTCGGTCACCGTGGAAGGCCTGGCGGGGCCGGAACGCATCGACCGGACCGAACTGATCCGGTACGTGCGCCCCAGCCGCTACTGCGAGTCCGACAAACTACTGCCGACGTCGTACGCCGAATTCGGGTCGCTGCACGGGATCGAACTGCTCAACGCCGTGCGCACCTGGGTGGGGCGGGAGCTGCGCTACGTCAGCGGATCCTCCCGGCCCACGGACGGAGCAGTGGAAACCCTGTTGGAACGCCGGGGAGTCTGCCGCGACTTCGCGCACCTGGTGGTCTCGCTGCTGCGGGCCAAGGACGTCCCGGCGCGGCTCGCCGCGGTGTACGCCCCGGGACTGGACCCGATGGACTTCCACGCCGTTGCCGAGGCCTACATCGACGGCGCCTGGCACGTGGTGGACGCCACCGGCATGGCCCCGCGGCAGAGCCTGCTGCGCATCGCGACCGGGCGGGATGCCTCGGATACGGCCTTCCTGTCCACCGTGGGCGGCAGCCTCTCCCTGAAGGAGCTGAAAGTGACCGCCGTGGTGGATGACTTCGTGCCCGAATCGGACCCCGCGGCGGCCGTGCAGCTGCGCTGAGAGCCGGCCGCCGGCAAGGAGTCAGCGGTCTTTGAGCCCGGTGCGGAGCTTGTCCGTGAGGAACTGGAGCTGCTTGAACTCCTCCTCGCTGAGGGCCGGCGCGAGCATCTCGTGCAGATGGCGGACGTGCACGCGGCCGATCTCCTGCTGCAGGGCGCGGCCTTCTTCGGTCAGGGCGATCTCGATGCCACGTTGGTCCCGCTCCGCCGTTCGGCGCTGCACTAGGCCTTTGGCTTCCAGCCGTTCGACCATCCGGCTCAGGCTCGGCTGGCTGATCAGCAGGGCCTCGTTGAGTTCATTGAGCCTGGTCCACCCGGTAGGGCAGTGGCTGAGGTTGAACAGCACATCGTATTCGCGCATGGCCAGCTTCTTGAACTCCGGCAACTGCTGCATCCGGCGCATCACTGCCACCTGGGTGCGGAAGAGCGACTCCCAGGCTTCCGACGTGGTCCTGATTTGCGGCTGGGATTCCTGATCAGCCATTGGACACCGTCTCCCCGGCCAAGGCCGCATCCCGTGCTGCCTTGCGGCTGGCGTGGGTCGGCGCGTCCGGAACATGGGCAGGTTTGCGGGCGGCGAACTCGCGCTTGAGCACCGGCAGCACCTCTTCACCGAAAAGGTCCAGCTGCTCGAGCACGGTCTTCAGCGGCAGGCCGGCGTGGTCGATCAGGAATAGCTGTCGCTGGTAGTGGCCGAAGGCGTCGGCGAAGCTGAGGGTCTTTTCGATGACCTCCTGCGGGCTGCCCACCGTCAGCGGGGTCTGCGCGGTGAAGTCTTCCATCGACGGCCCGTGGCCGTAGACCGGGGCGTTGTCGAAGTACGGGCGGAACTCGTTCACCGCGTCCTGCGAGTTCTTGCGCATGAAGAACTGTCCGCCGAGGCCCACGATCGCCTGGTCCGCCGTGCCGTGGCCGTAGTGCTCGTAGCGTTCACGGTAAAGGCCGATGAGCTGCATGTAGTGCTCCTTGGGCCAGAAAATGTTGTTGGCAAAGAACCCGTCACCGTAGTACGCGGCCAGCTCGGCAATCTGCGGGGTGCGGATGGAGCCGTGCCAGACGAAGGGCGCAACGCCGTCCAGCGGGCGGGGCGTGGCGGTGAAGTTCTGCAGCGGGGTGCGGTGCTTGCCCTGCCAGTTCACCACGTCCTCGTCCCAGAGCTTACGCAGTAGGGCATAGTTCTCCACCGTCAGCTCCAGCGAATCCTGGATGTTGCGTCCGAACCACGGGTAGACCGGAGCCGTGTTGCCGCGGCCCAGCACCAGGTCCACCCGGCCGTCCGCCAGCTGCTGCAGCATGGCGTAGTCCTCGGCGAGCTTGACCGGATCATTGGTGGTGATCAGCGTGGTCGCGGTGGAGAGGGTGATCCGCTCCGTCTGGGCAGCGATGTAGCCGAGCAGGGTTGTCGGCGAACTGGCATAGAACGGCGGGTTATGGTGCTCGCCGGTGGCGTAGACATCCATCCCGATCTCTTCGACCTTCTTGGCGATGCTGACCGCTGCCTTGATGCGTTCGCGTTCGGTTGGGGTCCGGCCGGTGGTCGGGTCCTGGGTGATATCAGAAACGCTGAATACGCCGATTTCCATGCTGTGCCTCTTTCTCTGCTGCAAAGTCTCGAATCAGTTTACATACTTTTGCATCTACTGACACAACCGACGGCCTGCGGAAATCATTCCGCGGCGGCAGCGTGGGGCCCACCACACGCAGGCAGGACCGAGACGTCAGCTTCCCACGGCGGCCGGCTCACGGATCTGAAGCTCCTCGACTTTGGCCAGGGCGCGGCGTTCGCGGCGGCCCTCGACCAGCCGATACAACACGGGCACGAGAACCAGCGTCAGCGCCGTCGACGAAATCAAACCGCCAACAACGACGACGGCGAGCGGCTGCGAGATGAAGCCGCCTTCACCGGTGAGTCCCAGCGCCATCGGCGTCAGCGCGAAGACTGTCGCCAACGCAGTCATCAGGATGGGCCGGAGCCGCTGGCGCGCGCCATGCCGGATGGCGTCCGCAACGTTCATAGCGGGGCGGCCGCCGCGGGGCCGCCGGTACTGGTTGATCAGGTCGATCAGGACAATCGCATTGGTCACGACGATGCCCACCAGCATCAGCATGCCGATCAGGGAGGGCAGTCCCAGCGGAATCCCGGTGATGACCAGCAATGCGATGGCGCCGGTAGCGGCGAAGGGGATGGACACCAGCAGAATCAGCGGCTGGACGAGGCTCTTGAATGTCGCCACCATGATGACGTACACGATCGCCACCGCCGCGAGCAGCGCCAGGCCGAGCTGCTCGAAAGACTCGGCCTGCTGGGTCGCCGCCCCGCCCAGGGATGCCGCGACGCCGGCCGGCAGTTCGACGGAGTCCAGCACCGTCTGGACCTCGCTGCTCAGCGCGCCGAGGTTGTCGCCGGCAGGGGTGATGGAGACAACGGCGGTCCGCTCGCCGCCGGAGCTGGTGATCGACGTCGGAATCTCGGTTTCCTCCACCGTGGCCACCTCGGTCAGCGGCACCGGGCCGGAAGCCGTGGGCACTTCGACGTCGCGCAGTTCATCCACGCTGGCGAAGTCCGTCCCTGCACCGATGAACACCGGATAGTCCGTGGTATCGATCCGGACCGTGCCGCCGGGGAGCGGACTGATGGTGGAGGCCAGCAGGCCGGCAATTTCTTCCTCGTTGAGCCCGGCCGCCACGGCCTTGGCCCGGTCGATGGAGACCTGGACCACCGGTTCGGCGGCGGCAAGATTGCTGGACACCTCGGCCGCCCCCTGCACCTCCTGCAGCTCTTCTACCAGCGTGTCGGAGGCCGACTGCAGTTCGTCGGAGTTGCTGGCGGAGATGTCGATGTCCACCGAGCTGGAGGTGCCGAAGCCGCCGCCCCGCGTGCTGAGCGTGATGGTTCCGGCATCCGGCAGCTTTTCGACGTCGGTGCGTACCCGTTCGCGCAAGGCCACCTGGTCTGCGCCCTCTTCGGTGATGACCGTGAACTGGGCGACGGAGGCACCGGCGGAAAGGAACGTGCCGAGCCCTGACGTGGAATTGCCCATGGTGACCTGAACGTCGTCGATACCTTTGGTGCCGGCCAGCAGATCCTCGACCTGGGACGCTGCCTCGTCGGTGACTTCCAGGCTGGTGCCGGCGGGCAGTTCCTGCCGCAGGCTGAAGCTGTTCTGCCCGGTATCGCCGAGCAGGTTGGTCTGCATCAGCGGCACCATGGCCACCGTGCCCAGCAAAACCAGGGCCGCCGCACCCAACGTGATGACGGGGTGCCGCTGCGTGGAGGACAGCACCGGCAGGTACCCGCGCTGGAGCCGCGAGGCACGTTCCTTGGCATCAGCGGCGGCACGTACCTCGGCCGGATCCTCCCGCTGCGAGGGGGACTTGACGAACCAGTAGGCCAGCACCGGGACGATGGTCAGGGACACGGCCAGGGACGCCAGCAGGGCCAGGGCCGTGGTGATGGCAAAGGGCCGGAAGAGCTCGCCGGCCAGGTCGGCGACAAACGCGATCGGCAGGAACACCGCGACGGTCGTGAGGGTGGAGGCGGTCACGGCACCGGCCACTTCCCGGACGGCCGTCACGATGGCGGTGCGCTTATCCTCGCCGTAGCCCAGATGCCGCTTGATGTTTTCGACGACGACGATCGAGTCATCGACGACCCGGCCGATGGCGATGGTCAGTGCGCCCAGTGTCAGGATGTTCAGCGAATAGCCGAGCGCGCTGAGACCGATGAACGTGACCAGCAGGGAGAGCGGAATGGAGATGGCGGTGATCAGGGTGGAGCGGGCCGAGAGCAGGAAGACCAGGATGACCAGCACGGCGAAGCCGAGTCCCAGCAGCCCCTCGGTGGTCAGGTTCTTGATGGACTCCTCGATGAAGGGCGCCTGGTCGAAGATGGTGGTGAAAGCTGCCCCGTTGCCCAGCTGCGCTTCAAGCTCGGGGAGCAGGTCGTTGATGGCATGGGAAATGGCCACCGTATCCCCGTCCGGCGTCTTCGTCACGGCCAGGGCCAGGGTTTCTTCGCCGTTCGTGCGGGTAATCGAGGTCCGCTCGTCGTCGACGATCCGGACTGTCGCGACCTCGCCAATGGTCACCGGATCTCCGGTTGCAGCCTCGGCACCGGGCTCCTGGGCCCCGGAAGGTTCCGGGCCGGGATCCACCGGAGTTGGATTCACCGGGGCAGGCGGTGCGGGCTGGGATTCGCCGGGGAACTGGCCGGGAACCCGTCCCGGTATTTCGGAAACCGACGACGGCCGGGCGGGCTCCGCCGTCGTTGTTTGAGCGGGCGCCAGGGGGAGGTTCTCGATGGTTTCCAAGCTGTCCAGCGGGCTGCCGATCTGGACGGAAAGGGTCTTCTCATCCTGCTGGACCGTGCCGGCGGGCACGAGGCCGCCGCTGTTCCGCAGGCTGTCGACGATGGATGACACATTGACATTGCGTTCGGCCAAGGCGTCATCATCGGGAAGGATGGCGATGTGCTGGCCGGCACCGCCGGTGACTTCGGCGCTGCGGACGCCCTCCAGCTTCTGCAGCCGGGGGACGGTGAGCCGCTGCAGTTCCGTATTGAGTTCGCTCAGCGGCAGGTCGGAGGAGACCGCCATGAAGACGATCGGGAAGTCGTTGATGCTGCCGGCCACCGATTGCGGGGAGACATCCTCGGGCAGCAGTTGCTGCGCATTCGAGATGGCCCGGTCCACCTGGCTGCGCGCCCGGTCCAGGTTGGTGCCATAAACGAACGTCAGGTTCACGGTGGAGAGACCGGTCCGCGACGTTGCGGCCGAGGATTCAAGCCCCTCGACCGCATTCAGCGCGTTTTCCAGCGGTTCGCTGACCTGCTTGTCCACTACCTCCGGAGACGCCCCCGGCATGGCGGTGACTACCGTGACCCGGGGGAACTCCAGCGACGGGATCAGCTCCTGTTTGAGCGAACCCATGGTGATGACACCGAAGACGGCCACAAACACCGTGATCAGAGCGATCAGGGCCCTGTTGGCCAGGGACAGCGTGGCCAGCTTATGCATGGCTGAAGCTTAACCGAGTTCGAGGACCCGGTTGGTATCCGCGGTGATATCCGCCAGCAGGGACTGGTTCTCGTTCAGCTTGGCGCCGTAGCCCGGGATCATTTCCTTGAGCTTCGGCTCCCAGCCCTTGAACTCGCTGGGGAAGCAGCGCTGGAGCACCTGGATCATGATCGGTGCTGCCGTGGACGCGCCCGGCGAAGCGCCGAGCAGGCCGCTGATGCTGCCGTCGGCGGAAGTGATGACCTCCGTGCCGAACTGCAGGACGCCGCCCTTCTTGGCATCCTTCTTGATGACCTGGACGCGCTGGCCCGCCGTGATGAGCTCCCACGAATCGCCGTTGGCCTCAGGGTAGAAGTCCCGCAGGGCGGCGACCTTCTTCGGCCTGCTCTTGAGGACCTCGGTGATCAGGTACTTGACCAGGCCGAGGTTGTCCTTGCCGACGGCCAGCATGGGGATCAGGTTGTGGGGGCGCACGGACAGCGGCAGGTCCAGGAACGAGCCGGACTTCAGGAAGTTCGGGGAGAAGCCGCCGTACGGGCCGAACAATAGGGAGCGCTTGCCGTTGACGAAACGGGTGTCGAGGTGCGGCACGGACATGGGCGGGGCACCCACGGATGCTTGGCCGTAGACCTTGGCGTTGTGCTGGGCGATGACCGCGTCATCGGTGGAGCGCAGGAATTGCCCGGAGACCGGGAAGCCGCCGAAGCCCTTGGCCTCGGGAATGCCGGAGCGCTGGAGCAGGTGCAGCGCTCCGCCGCCGGCGCCGACGAAGACGAAACGAGCGGAGACCGTGGAGACCTCGCCGGTGGAGTTGTTCTTGACCTTCACGTCCCAGCGGCCGTCGGTGGCCCGGGAGACGTCGAGCACCTTGTGTCCGTAGTGCAGTTCAGCGCCCTGGGCGTCCATGAACCCGGCCAGTTCGCGGGTCAGTGCCCCGAAGTCGACGTCAGTGCCGCCAGCTACGCGGGAGCCGGCCACACGCTGCTGCGGATCGCGGCCCTGCATGACCAGCGGAATCCACTTTTCCAGCTCGGCGTGGTCTTCGGAGAACTCAATCTCCTGGAACAGCGGCTCGGCGCGGAGCGCTTCGTAGCGGCGCTTGAGGTAGTCCGCGTGGTCGTTGCCCCAAACGAAGCTCATGTGCGGCAGGGGGTTGATGAATCCCTTCGGGGATCCGATGTGTCCCTGGGAAACCATATGCGACCAGAACTGGCGCGAAACGTGGAACTGCTCGTTGATGCCCACCGCTTTGGCCGTCGCCACGGAGCCGTCCGCAGCGGCCGGGGTGTAGTTCAACTCGCAGAGTGCAGCGTGTCCTGTTCCCGCGTTGTTCCACGGGTCGGAACTCTCCAGCCCGGCCTGCGCCAGGTTCTCGTAAAGATTGATGCTCCACTCGGGCTGCAGCTGCTTGATCAAGGAGCCGAGCGTGGTGCTCATAATGCCGCCGCCGATCAGGGCAACGTCGATGTTCTTGGATGATCCCGAAGGGGTATTAGCAGTCAACTTCCATCTCCCATAGCAGCTTTGCCAGCGCTTAGAAGACTACCGCGCCCCTGTGGCGAGACTAAAATTGCCCGAGCTCATTGTGACCCAATAGACAGACGTTTCGGCGCTGTACCGTTAATATGCGCCGCACCGCTCTTAGGCGTCCGTCCGCAGCCTGACCAGATTGTAGACCTCGTCCAGCATGGGACTGGCCGGATAGCTGACCACCCTGGACCCCATGGCAAGGGCGGAAACCGGGAACGCCAGCGGGACGGCCGGTACCAGCCGGGCCACCTGGTTATTGATGGTCAGGTACGCCTGGTTGCGTTCCTCGCCGGCGGGCAGGGTCCGGGCACGGGCAATCCGGTTGAACAGCTGGGCATTCCTGAAACCGAACTCGGGGCTGGGCGCACCGAACAATGGGCCCAGGAAGTTGTCCGGATCCCGGTAGCTGCCACTCCACCCGCCGAGATGGAGAGCATGGTCCGAGGACGTCTGCACCCGGTCCAGATAGCCGTCTTCCCAGGCCAGGGGTTTGGGCTGGATATTGATGCCGACGGCGGTCAGCTGGCGGCTGAGCTCGGCATAGATTTTCTCCGGTGTCGGCAGATAGGCCCGCGTCACGTTCAGCGGGTAGTAGAAAGGGATTTCTTCGCCGTCGTAACCGGCTTCTTCCAACAGTTCCCGGGCGCGCTCAGGGTTGTACTCGAAGTAAGGGATGTCTTCACTGGTCACGCCCAGGCTGCGGGGCACAAACTGCTTGGCCTCCGTGGTCCCCTGCAGGAAGAAGTCCTCGATCAGCACCGAGCGGTCGATGGCATGGGCGATCGCCTGGCGCATCCGCAGATCCGCGAGCAGGCCGAATTCCTGGTTCATGCCCAGATAGGACACGGAGAAGGGATCCCGCTGCAGAATCTGCATCCCGCTGCGGGCCAGCCCCGCATACGTTTCCGGGGTGACTAGGTCATAGCCGTCAATCCTGCCGGACTGCAGCGCCCGCAACCGGGCAGCCGGATGGGGCAATGTCTGGAAGACAACCATTCCTACCTGTGCTGCCGGGCCCCAGTAGTTCTCGAAGGCGGTGAGGCTGACCTGTTCGTCGGACCAGGCTTTGAATCGGAACGGACCGGTCCCAACGGGGTGCTGCGCGAACGAGGAGAGCCTGATTCCTCCGCGCTCCTGATTCAGCTCGTCGGCATTTCCCTCTGCGAGAGCAGCCGGCGACGCTATGGCGAAGGCCGGCGTGGACATGGCTGCAACCAGCCCGGAGAACCTGCGGTTGAGGTTCAGCCGCAGTTCGTTCGGTGCCAGTACCTCGCAATCCTTGTACAGGGAGGTTTCATCTTCATCAGCGAAGGCCTCGAACACCGATGCGAAGGACAAGGCCCCTTCAGCCGGCCGGGCATCCCGGGGCAGCCTGTACCAGCGTTCAAAATTGGCTTTCACAGCTTCGGCATCGAACGGCGTGCCGTCGTGGAACACGACGCCTTCGCGCAGCGTGAAGCGGTAGGCCCGGCCGTCGTCGAGCTCTTCCCACTCGGTAGCGAGCAGGGGCTTGGGGACTCCCGTGTCGGGGTCGACGCCGATCAGCGTTTCCATAATCTGCCGGGTCACCCGGAACGATTCCGAGTCCAGCAGCAGCGCGGGGTCGAGGCCGGCGGGATTGGCTGCTGTACCCATGGTGAAAGTCAGATTAGCGGCCGGTACGGGTGTCCCTGAGGGTATGGCCGTGCCCGTCGACGGCGAACCGGGCTCGCCCGTACAGCCGGTGAGCAGGACAACAGCTGCCGCCGCGCCAGCCTTCAGAAAGCTGCGGCGCGCGGGCAGGTGTGACACTCGTGAGCTCCTCGTGGCCGAATTTGCGGAATTCCCAGTCTAATTGACATGCGGTGAGATAAAGAAGCCGTAAAACCTTAGCGAGATGCAGGCCACATCCAGCGTAGATGGGGCACGATAGAGCAATGAGCGAATCTGCCGAGGCCGCGCCGCTGCTCGAGGTCAGAAATCTGGCCGTTGATTTCCGGACCACCTACGGTGACGTGTCCGCCGTCCAGGATGCGAGTCTTCGCCTGCACGCGGGCAGGACGCTGGCCATCGTTGGCGAGTCCGGTTCGGGCAAATCGACTACGGCCATGGCGGTCATCGGGCTGTTGCCGAAAAACGGACGCATCACGGCAGGCAGCATCGTCTTCGACGGCCAGGAACTTGTGGGCCTGCCCGAGGATAAAATGCGCAGGATCCGGGGCCGCCAGATCGGATTGGTGCCGCAGGATCCAATGTCCAACCTTAATCCGGTCACGAAAATCGGCACCCAGGTGGCCGAAACCCTGCTGGTTCACGGAATGGCAACGGGCAGGAATGTCGACGCACGGGTGGTGGAAGTACTGCAGGCCGCCGGCTTGCCGGACGCGGCCGAACGGGCCAAACAGTATCCGCACGAATTCTCCGGCGGAATGCGACAGCGGGCCTTGATCGCGATCGGCATGGCCTGCCGGCCACGGCTGCTGATTGCCGACGAGCCGACCTCGGCGCTGGACGTGACGGTGCAGCGGACCATTCTGGACCAGATCGACCGGATGACCGAGGAATTGGGTACATCCGTCCTGCTCATCACCCACGACCTGGGCCTAGCTGCGGAACGCGCATCCGATCTTGTGGTGATGCACCGCGGCAAGGTTGTGGAGACCGGGCCCGCCGAACAGCTGCTGAATGACCCGCAGCACCCCTACACCCAGTCTCTGGTGAAGGCCGCACCGAGCGTGGCCGCCGTGCGGCTGCAGCCTGGCGCCTACACGGCAAGTGCAGACGAACGGATCCGGCATGCGGAAGAAACGTTCTCCGAGCACGCGGCAACCGCCACCGAACCGCAGCGGACCGACAACATCGTGCAGCTGCGCGACCTCACCAAGATCTACAAGATCCGCGGCAAATCGGAGGACTTCTACGCGGCCAGAAACGTCACGCTGGATGTGCCGCGGGGACGGACTGTGGCCATCGTGGGGGAGTCCGGATCCGGGAAGACGACCACGGCACGGATGCTGCTGAAGCTGATCGAGCCTTCCAGCGGCACCATGATGTTTGACGGGATGGACGTGGCCAGACTGACCAAGGTCCAGCTGCGTGATTTCCGGCAGCGCGTCCAACCGGTATTCCAGGATCCGTATTCTTCGCTGAATCCGATGTTCACCGTCGGCCGCATCGTCGAGGAACCCCTGAACACCTATAAAAGAGGTAACGCCCAGCAGCGTGCGGTGCGCGTGCGTGAGCTGATGGACCAGGTGGCCCTGCCGCACAGCATGCTTCGCCGCTACCCTTCCGAACTCTCCGGCGGCCAACGCCAGCGCGTGGCCATCGCCCGTGCCTTGGCGTTGAAGCCGGAACTGTTGATTTGTGATGAACCCGTCTCGGCCCTGGACGTCTTGGTCCAGGCCCAGATCCTTAAGCTGCTGGGCGACCTGCAAGCCGAAATGGGCCTCAGCTACCTCTTCATTTCACACGATCTGGCCGTGGTCCGGTTGATTTCAGACTATGTCTGCGTGATGAAGGACGGCGAAATCGTCGAGTCCGACACGTCGGAGGAGGTCTTTACGAATCCCCGCCACCCTTACACACGGCAGCTGCTTGCCTCCATCCCGGGCAATGAGTTGGAGATCTACGGTGACGACGCCGGCATTGCCTCCTGACGACGAGCACCGTCCGGAGGGTTTTGGTTTCAGGACCGGAGTCCGCAGTGAGGCCGTTGCTGTCGGGTGTGCCGTGTTCGTCCTCGTCCTCGGCACGGTCCTGCTGATTATCGGCGCCGTGATTTTCGCCGGGGAGGGGCAGTGGGGCTTTGTGCTCGGGCTGGCGGTCCTGGAGCTGTTGTTCATCGCCGGGTTCGTTGCAATGCTGCATATGGCTAAACAACGCCACCGGCCGCGCCGCGACTGACCGGTCGGCGTTTATTTCTGGCGTGACTTGGGATCCAGTGCTTCCCGCAAAGACTCGCCGAGGAGAGTGAAGCCCAAGGCCGTGATGGCTATGCAGAGACCTGGCAGGAAGGCCAGCTGAGGTGCAATGCCGAGCTCGTCCTGGGCATAGGTCAGCATGCGGCCCCACTCGGCTGTCTGCGGCCGGCCGCCGCCCAAACCGAGAAAGGACAGCGCAGCCGCGTCGATGACTGCGGTGGCCAAGGTCAGGGTGGCCTGGACAATGACAGGGCCCACGCTGTTGGGCAGCAGATGGCTCATGGTGATGGTGCCGCGGCTCAGACCGAGCGTCTGTGCTGCCAGGATGTAGTCCGCGCCGCGCTGGGAAATCATGGAAGATCGGAGCAATCTGGCGAAAATCGGAACCTGGGACACCCCGATGGCGATCATGATCGCGTAGGCTCCCTGTCCGAGGGCAGCGGCAATGGACACGGCAAGCAGCAGGTTCGGGACCGACAGCAGGATATCCACCAGCCGCATGATCACGTTGTCCACCCAGCCGCCGAAGCCGCCCGCGAGCACTCCCAGCAGCATGCCCCCGGCTAGGCCCAGGGCGGTGGAAACAACACCGATCAGCAGCGACGACTGCGCACCCCAGATGAGCTTGCTGAGCAGATCTCCGCCGAAGCGGTCCAACCCGAGCACAAATCCGGGAACTTCACCCGGCCCTGGGATATGGGTCGGTGTGATGTGGGTCCGTCCCGGTAGGTCCTCGCCGCCGTACGGAGCCAGCACCGGTGCCAGCGCAGCGACGAGCAGGAACGCCATGACGATGATGGCTCCGGCAATGGCTTGCGGATTGCGGCGCAGCCGGTAGAACGCGTCCTTCCAGAGGCTCGTCCCGCCGGAGTCAGGTAACGCCGGATCTTTGCTGGCGGAGTCGTTCCCGCCGGGAGCTGGGGGAAGAGTTGTGCTCATTGGACACGCACCCTCGGGTCAATGATGCTGTAGGAAATATCGACAACGAGGTTGATGAGTGAGTAGAGGATGGCAATAAAGATGATGAACCCCTGGAGAACCGGGTAATCGAGGTTGAAGATGGCATCTCGGAGGAAACGGCCGATGCCGCTGAAAGCAAAGACTGTTTCGGTCAGAACGGCACCGGATATCAGCAGACCCAACTGCAGGCCGATGGTGGTGGTGACCGGCAGCATCGCGTTGCGCAGAATGAACCGGTTGCGGATGGTTCTTTCGAGCAATCCTTTGGCCTTTGCTGTCCTCACATAGTCGGCGTTCTGGACCTCCAGAACCGAGGCGCGGGTAATGCGCACGATGATAGCCAGCGGGATGGTTCCCAAGGCAACGCCAGGCAGGATCAGGTGCATGAAGGCGTCCCAGGAGGCATCCCATTCCCGGGTCAGGAGGCCGTCGAGTACATAGAAGTCCGTCACATGGGTGGCATTGATCCGGGCGTTCTGCCGCCCATCCGTGGGGAAGATGGGGATCTTGATGGCGAAGAGCCATTTCAGGATGAAGGCCAGGAAGAACACCGGGATCGTGATGCCGATCAGGCTCAGGACAACGGAGCCGTGGTCCGGCCAGCGGCCGTAGTGCTTCGCGGCAAGGTAGCCGAGCGGAATGCCGATCCCGATGGCGAAGATGAGCGCCACGATCGTTAGTTCCAAAGTCGCGGGAAAACGCGTGGCGAATTCTTCCAGGACCGGACGGCCGGTCAGCAGAGACGTGCCGAAGTCTCCCTGGAGGAGCTTGCCCATGTAGATGAAGTACTGCTCGATGAGCGGGCGGTTGAAGCCGTACAGCTCATTGATTCTTTCGACGGCTTCCGGTGTTGCGCGGTCACCAAGCAGGGCAGTGGCGGGTCCGCCGGGAAGGCTCCGCACCCAGAGGAACAACAGGATCGATAACCCCAGCAGGGTCGGAACGAGCAACGCCAGACGTTTGCCGATAACTCTTAACACTGTGTCCTTTCGCCCGGCTGTTTACGGTGTGGACTTTTGAACAGACCCGCTCGTCCGGCCCGGGCACGTTAGGCCCGGGCCGGACGAATGCGGAGCAGCACGTTTCTGACTGGTTGCGCCGGCGCTATTCGCTGAGCTTGATCATGTTGAAGACCTCGTCGTTGACGGGGCTGGCCGGGTAGGATTCCACCCGCGGAGCGAAGCCCAGGGACGGAGCCGGGTGTGCCAGCGGGATCGCCGGGATGTATTCCGCGATGTCCGCATTGATCTCTTCGTACAGCGGCGTCTGCTCTTCCAGCTTGCTGACCTGACGCGCTTCGTCCAAGGCATTGAAGAGGTCCGGATTGCTGAAACCGAATTCCGGCTTTTCGCGGCCGAAGAATACACCCACAAAGTTGTCCGTGTCGTTGTAGTCCCCGGTCCAGCCCAGCAGATGGATCCCATGGTCGGAACTGCCCTGCACCCGGTCGAGATAATCGGGAGACCACTTGTCCGGGGCCGCTTCGATGGTGATTCCCACTTCTTCAAGCTGGGCACTGAGGTTGGTGAAGACCTGTTCCGGAGTAGGCATGTAGGGCCGGGAGACACCCGTGGGGTAGTTGAATTCCAAGGTCAAGCCGTCGCCATAACCTGCTTCTGCCAACAGCTCCTTGGCGCGTTCCGGGTTGTATTCGTACGTGGGCACGTCTTCGTTGTAACCGTTGACGATCGGGGGGATGAACTGGCTGGCAACCTGCGTCCCTTCGGGCAGCGTCTGCCGCACCAAGGCTTCCTTGTCGATCGCGTGCGACAGTGCCTGGCGGACCAAAGGATCTGCCAGCGCCTCTACTTCCTGGTTGATGCCAAGGTAGAGAATCGTGAAGGGGTCGCGGTTGATGATTTTGAAACCGGCATCCGCCAGCGCCTTCGTGTCGGCAGGAGCCACGAGGTCATAGCCGTCAATAGTCCCGGCTTCGAGGGACTGGCGGCGAGCCTGCGGATCATCCAGGACCCGGAAGACGACCTTCTGGACCTGGCCTTGTTCTCCCCAGTAGCCGTCGAACGCGGAAACTTCGACCTGCTGGCCGACGTCCCAGCTGTCGAACTTGAACGGCCCCGTGCCCACGGGGTGCGCCTTGGCATACTCGCTCAGGACCGGGGCTTCGGCCGACCCGCCGATGTCGTCGGCGTTGAATTCCTCGAGGGCCGCCGGACTCTGCATCGCGAAGGCCGGGAGGGACAGGGCTGCGATGAAGCCGGCAAATGGCTGTGCCAGATTGACGGTTACTTCCGTCTCGCTCACCGCTTCGCAGGAATCATAAACGGCGGTGTCCGGGCTGTCCGAAAAGCCCCGGAACAGCGAGTTGTAGTAGTAGCTGACCGATTCGGACTGCTGCAGCCCCTCGAAGTTGTACCAACGGTCAAAGTTGAAGCAGACCGCTTCGGCATTGAACGCGGTGTCATCGTGGAACTTAACGCCTTCCTTGAGCTGGAAGGTGTAGGAGAGGCCGTCGTCGGAACTGTCCCACGATTCGGCCAGCAAGGGAGCCGGATCCGCGGTGCCTGGTTCCACTCCCACGAGGCCTTCAAAGATTTGGCGGCTGACGCGGAAGGACTCACCGTCGCTGGCGAAGGCCGGGTCGAGGGACTTCGGATCGGATGAGGCGGCAAAAATGAACGTGGAGTTGACGCCCGTGTCCTCCCCGGTTCCTCCCGTAGCGCCGCGCTCGCTTTCGGCGCAGCCGGTCAGTATGAGGGCGCTGGCGGCAAGCCCTGCTGTGATCGCGGCCGGGCGCCTGCGTGCGCGCAGCCATCTGCCCGGTATTGTGCCCCTGAACGACATGAATTTCTCCTCGTCAACGAGTGATGTCTGGACAGCGCGGATGTCTGCGCGCCCGGGCCTCCCGTGTTGTACGCGGGTCTGCTTGTTGAGAGCCTAGTCACAAGTTCAAAGGAAAGCATCGCTTTCACACTTTGGTTCGGCCCAAATACCATCACAATTTGGTCACGCGGCCCGGGTTGGCTGCCGACCATAAGCCTGGGTGCCGGCAAAGCGAACGACGACGCCGGGTCGCAGCTTGAACCACGAAACGGTTCCCGTCAGAACGGGAACCGTTTCTTCATCTGGTGCGCAAGGCGGGACTTGAACCCGCACGTCCGAAGACACTGGAACCTAAATCCAGCGCGTCTGCCAATTTCGCCACTCGCGCAGTGCTGTGCGGTGTAGCCGCAAGCCAGCATCAATTGTACCTGCTCCCGGCATCCGGCTTGTGCAGGTTGGTCACATACCACTGAAGCCGGACGCCGGGGTCATGCGATCCGGGTTAGTCGAGCCCAAGGTCCCGGCGCAGTTTGGCTACGTGTCCCGTAGCCCGAACGTTGTACTGCGCCACCGAGACCCTGCCCTCGGGGTCCACCACAATAGTGGAGCGGATCAGCCCCTCATAGGTCTTCCCGTAGTTCTTCTTTTCACCCCAGGCGCCGTAGGACTCGGCAACGGAATGGTCTTCGTCAGAGAGCAGCGGGAAGTTCAGTTCTTCCTTTTCCGCGAACTTCACGAGTTTCGGCAGCGGATCGGGGGAGATGCCGACCACGTCGTAACCGGCTCCCTGCAGAGACGCGATGTTGTCGCGGAAATCGCAGGCTTCCTTGGTGCAGCCCGGCGTGGACGCCGCAGGGTAAAAATAGACGACGACGTTGCGGCCGCGGAAATCAGCCAGGGAGACATTGCTCCCGGTGGAATCCTGCAATGTAAAAGCGGGGGCGTCGTCGCCTGAGGTCAATCGTTCGGCCATTCCGGCAGCTCCTTTGTAGGTTCGTGCGTCGCACCCAGCTTAGCCAATTCTGCACATGGGCCCTCAAGAGAGAAGCAGGCTGGCTATAATCGGATAATGCCGGATTTAAACAACTGGCCGACGCCACGGTTGCTGTCAACTGCCGCGCGATTGGTCGAGCATGCTTGGAATGAAAAGCTCGCCTCCCTGGGCCTGACCCACGCGGGGGTCATCGCGCTGGAAGTCCTGGACGGTGAAGGGCCCCTGGCGCAGGCCCAACTGGCCGCCAAAGTCCGGGTGCAGGCGCAGACGATGGGGAAGACGCTGTCCAGGCTGGAGGCGCACGGGCACATTACCCGCGTTCGCAACCAAGCTGACAGGCGGTCGCAGCAGGTAGCTGTTTCCGAACTGGGCCAGACGGCGCTTCAACAGGCTCGGGAGCTTGAACGGAACCTGACTCCCGGCGGAGAAATTGGAGTTGAGGAACTGCGGGACCGGCTGGCGGCCGTGATCCGACGGCTTGGTTCCACGCGATGGGGCGGGGATTTGCCGGACACCATGCCGATGGCGGCTGACGAGCGTCTGCCCGACAAGAGTTAACGCGCCAGGCTAGTTGTAGCTTGCAGGATTTTTCGAGGCGGGAACGCACCGAGCCGGACAGGTTCCGGCCGCGGGGCGTTCCCGTTTTCTCAGCCGCACTCGGCCCGACGAAGGGCTTCGCATCATGACGATTCGCCGGGATTGCCCACATCGTCTCAGTCTTGGCCGAGGAAGTGGCGCAGCGTGGCTGCGTTGCGGACGGCGTGCCCGTGGCCGTCGTTGTTAAAGTACACGAAGACGTCCTTCCCGTCGGCTTCCCATTCGCGGATTCTGTCCGCCCACCAGCCTAGGTCCTGATCGGAGTAGGACCCGGCATAGAGATGGTTGTGGTCGGGGCCGTGCAAGCGCACGTAGACGAAAGGCGCCGTGGCTTCCATGACGCACGGCAGGTTGGCACCACTCATGATGCAGTAAGCGGCGCCGTGGCGTGCCAGCAGCGCGTATACGTCCGGGTGGTGCCAGCTGGGGTGCCGGAACTCGACAGTGACCCGGATCCATTCCGGTAGCCGGTCCAGAAAGTAGCCGAGCCGGGCATCGTCTCGTTCCATGCCCGGCGGCAGCTGCACCAGCAGGACGGCGCGCTTGTCGGCCAGTTCGTGCCAGGAGGACATGAGCCGCTGAATCCAAAGCTCCGGCGCATAGAGCTTCTTGGCGTGGGTGAGCCCACGGGGTGCCTTGACCGAAAGGGCGAATCCATTGGGTAGCCGCCGGCGCCAACCGGCGAACGTGCCATCGCGCGGCCAACGGTAGAAGCTGGCGTTCAGCTCAACGGTGTCGAACCGGCGCACGTAATGGCCCAGCCGGTCCCCGGATAAGGTGCCGCCCGGGTACAGGACGTGGTCCCAGTGGGCATAGCTCCAACCGGAGGTGCCGATCCGGATGCTCAGTCGCTGCCACCTCCGCTGCGCGTCACATTTTTCGGAGTCTTCACGCTCTTCACACGGTGAGCTTACTGTGCCGCTCGATCCACCTTGTGCCAGCCTTCGCCTGCCTGCGGGTCGGAGGCCCTGATGACGGGGGAGTAACGGTCCTTCGCCACAATCGAGTACGTGGCAGATGGCCGGGGGAACGACGGCCGCGCTGCAGCGGCAGCGGCACCACGAGCGGGTTGTCCTGCCGGCGGCACGCAGGGTGAAGGCAGTTTGGCCGGACGCTGAAACCACGTCGGGGCTGCGGAAGCGGCTGAAAGAGCACGACCTCGCAGAGGTGATCAAGTACGACGAGCAGGCGCGCACCCTGCAGGTCGACGAGATGGCCGCTGTACTGGAGCTCCACGGGGTTGAAACGGTCGGCGACTTCGGCGAGGCGCTTGAAGACAGGGATCGCGGACCGGTGCTGCGGAAGGACCTGGACCGGGTGAGGAACGTCGGCCCCAAGACGCTGGACTACCTGGAGATCATCGTGGGCATCTCATCGGTGGCGGTGGACAGCCGCCTGGCCCGGGTCACCAAGGGTGCCGGTATCGAGCGGACGGATTATGACCACCTTGCTGCCGTCATCCGCGCTGCGGCGGCCGAACGCGGCTGGCGTCCCGGTGATCTTGATGCCGCTCCTTGGCGGGTGGGGGAGCGGCAGTAGGAGCTACTGCCGGTAGAGCTCGAAGAGGTGAGTGGCCTGCTCGTCCATGCCCAAAGGCAGTGCCGGGTGCTTGCGCGGGCGTGGCTCTGCCGAACCACGCCGATTGTACGGCTGGTTCCTGCGGCTCCCACTATGGGCAGAGTTATTGTGCGGACCCGCCATCCTTCATACGCTTGTCAGCGGCCGCAGCGCCGCGGTCAGCGAAGGAAAGGTTTGGAATGAGCGACAAGCTCAAAGTGCTCATACAAGTCGACTTGAAATGCAAGTCGGCACGCATCGAAGTCATCGGTTTGGTGAACGCCGGAAATGTTCAGGCTCTTTTCATTCTCGCCAAGCGCGCCAGCTCCATCATCCCTAGCCTGGAGGTTGTCCTAGACCTCGGCGGCTCACGCGTGACACCGGAGGCTCTGGAGCAGCTTACGCGAGGCTCGGCGTCCTGCCACCTGCCTCAGTCCGTAGGAGCAAAGCAGGCCGGCTGCAGACTTGTCGTAGTCCCACCCATGGAAGTTGCCCATCCCTCGGGGTCAAGCCAGGCCGCCGCGTAGCGGATCCATAGCTGCGGTTGGGCGGCCCCGGTCTACGGGAAGCCGAGCGGGAAATGGTGCCGAAAATTCAAATCGGCCGTCCAGATATGATCACTGCCTGTAAAGCTCGAAGAAATGCGTAGCCTGCTCGTCCATGCCCAGGTAATTGAAGGCGGTGCCGAGGAGTCCGTTGAGGAAGCTGCCGTCGAGGACGCCGGCGCTCTCAAGCATTGGCACCGCCATGGAGGCGACCAGCAGCCAGAGGGCGAGCATCAGGCCTAGCTTCATGCTCTCCGTGAGATCAGCCTATGCCGTCGAGCACTGCGGTGACCGTGGCGAACGCCGACAGGATGTGGCTGTGGACGTATTGGCCGGCCCAGACAACGGCACCGCTGAGGCGGCGGTGAGGGCGGAGTAGGTGACGGCGTTTCCCATGAACGCCGTGTGTACGGCGCCGATCTTGACTTTCCCCTGACTGCAGTCACGAGGCCCAGTTCTCGGGCCAGTCTTCGGACTGTGGAGTCCACGGCGAAGTGCAGCTCCTGTACTACGCACCTCCCCTGGCAGCCATCCGCCAAACAGTGCCCCGGCGAGTATGCCTTTCCTGTCCTTCTTGACAGCCCGGAGATAGGGCGTACGCTCGATCCACCAACAGTAAGCATGGCCGTGCAGGGCGCCTGCTGATAGCAGCCGCTCCGCTTCGTGAAAGGTGCGTGCCCGTGGCTATCCAGACCCCTTCACCTTCGCTCGATCCCGCCGCCCTGAACGACTTAAGTACGGCACTTGCTGGCCCCATGCTTCGTCCTGGTGAAAGCAGCTACGACGATGCCCGGAAAGTCTTCAACGCCATGATCGATAGGCGTCCGGCCGTGATCGTACGCCCCGTTGACGCCGACGACGTCCGCCGTGCGGTGGTCTTTGCCCGTGAAAACCATATCCCCGTCTCCGTTAAGGGCGGCGGTCACAACGTAGCGGGAAGCGCCGTCGGAGCCGGTGGCCTCATGCTGGATTGCTCGAGCATGAGGGCAGCCAGAATTGATCCAGTTCGGCAAGTTGCGCAGGTCGAGGCTGGCGCGCTTCTGGCCGACCTCGACGGAGCGACACAGGTGTACGGCTTGGCTACGCCGCTGGGAGTTGTCTCGGTAACGGGCGTCGGCGGACTAACCCTCGGCGGTGGCATCGGTTGGCTCAGCGGCAGGCACGGCCTCGCCTGTGACAACTTGATTTCCGCCGAGATCGTGACCTCGGAAGGCGACCTTTTGACGGCAAGCCCTGACGAGCACGCAGACCTGTACTGGGCGATCCGTGGAGGAGGCGGCAACTTCGGAGTGGTTACCGCGTTCACATACCGCCTGCATCCCGTCGGAAGGGTCCTAGCCGGCGCAATCTCGTTTCCGGCCGAAGGGACCAGGGAGGTCCTGCAGTTCTATCCCGGGTTCGCTGCCTCTTGCCCAGATGACCTCTCGATGTCAGCCAGTCTGTCGCTTGACGGCTTGGGTCGCCCCATTTTCGGTGTTGCTGTTTGCTGGTGCGGCATCGGCGACGATGTTGATGCGGCATTGGCGCCGTTGCGCGAATTCGGTCCAGTATCTGATGAGGTGGCTTCGATGGATTATGACGTGTGGCAAAGAGCCCACGATTGGGGCTTTCCACCTGGCCAGTACCACTATTGGAAATCTAGCTTTATCACCGATCTTCCCGAAGACGCCCTTGACGTCATGCTCCACTACGCAGCTGAATTGCCGTCACCGGATACTGGCATCGGGATGCAGCAAGTGCACGGGGCGGCCGCTCGGGTGTCGCCCGATGCCACGGCGTTCCGGCATCGCCGGCCTCAGAACGAATTGCTCATCCTGTCTCAATGGAGTGACCCGTCCGGGACCGAGCAGAATGTCTCCTGGACCCGCAACTTCTTCCAGTCGATGCAGCCGTTCGCGGCAGGCGGGGTTTATGTCAACGACCTGGGCGAAGAAGGGCAGGATCGGGTGAGGGCCGCATATGGGGAGAACTATGACCGACTGGCGGCAATTAAGGCTTCCTACGACCCAACAAACCTCTTTCGGTCCAATCAGAACATTCTGCCGAAGCCGTAGAAAATCAACCCAGCTGAGCGCTGTGCATCGGAAACCGCTTGGCTGCTGAGCCACGACGAAGGACAACTCCTGGGAGACCCGGATTCAACAGGAGCTCTTTGTCGCAGCCTCCGCCGCCGCCACCGCCGTCTGAGGGAGGAGGATGATCCGGCATCCGAGTACGCGTCGTCGGTCATGAAGCCTGAGGCCAGGAAGGTCGGCGCCACTGCGCATGCGAAGGCATCGCTATGCTAGATGGGCCCGCCGTCCAGTCGTCTGTCGGTAGCTGCTTTTCTTTCGCTTGGCCATGGACGAGCATGGATACGATGACGGCTGCGAAAACGCCGCCCAAAGAAATTGTGAGGATCGCGGTGACGGATGATTCCATGGCAGCCACTATGCCGTAACGCACAAGTCAGGGGTACTTATTTACATCCGGTCCAGGCAATCCCGAGCGCTGAGCTTACTATGCGCCGCCGCCCCGCCAGAGTCACCGCCGGAGCTGCCGCTTGAGTCGACATGCCCGCCAAACGGGCCCATGGTGTGGGCACCTGGGGAGGACCAGTCCGAACGTTGCCAGGGCTGGACGTGCGTGGCCGGCCGGCGGTCAGCACGGGTGGACAGCACCAGCCAAACTATGGCGGCCACTACGAGGACGATCATGACGATGGCGAATCCCATGTTGAACTCCTGTCGTTGACCTCAGCGTAGGGAGAATCCATGCGGCGGACAATAGGGGGGGAGACGTCCAGCAGGATGCTCCCTCACTGAACGCAGTCCTGGATCCGGGGGGGGGCTGGTTCATTTTTTAGGCCAGGTAACTTTCTTCCCATCAGTTCCAGGAACGAGGTGAATTCCTCCACGCCCAGCTCATCGCGGGTGACAGCACTGGCTGCGCCGTCCCGCCTTGACCACATGAACGGCGCCCCGGTCTCAGGTTTTACTGAATAGATCGTCATATCCATGCCGGCGAGGTCCGCTATCAACGTGCCCTGAGCGGTGGCTTTGTCTGCGCGATCATGTGGACTACTCCGTGCCTCCGGCTGCGCGGATTAAAGGCCGTGAGCATCTGCCCCAACGGATCAACCTCGCCGCCTGCCATCCGGTTAAGGCAAAAGCGCTGGTCGGCAGCTTTTCCGCGCGTTCTTCAGGGGCATACGGGTTGGTGCTTCGGGCAGCGTAGGTCCTGGTGGTGTCCAGGGCCCGGAGCTCGTGCACGGGGAAGATCGAGTTGTACACGTCGCCATTGATCAGCCGGTCGACGGTTTACTGCCGACCCAATGCTGCTTGATCCGCTTGCCGACGTTGTTCGACTGACCGATATAGAACTGCTTGTACTTGTCGAAGACCATCACGTATGCGCCCTCAACGTCGTCCCAATCGGGCAGCGACTCGACGGGCTTGAACGTCCGACCCTTGGTCAGGACATGCTCCAACGCAGCCTCGAATTCGTCCGCGTCCAGGGACTCGAAATACCGCATGGACAAGTCGAGTTCCTCAGGGCTTTGTCGCGCTGTACCAGCAGATATGCGTCCGAGTGCCGGGTGTGCTCCTCGTCCCTATACCTCCAGGCTTCGTCCTCCCATGACTTGTCGCTGAAGTCCGCTCGATTGGGCTTTCGCTTCTGGGAACGGCTGGGGAACGTGTACAGGTCGCGGATCATTTTATGGCCGATCTGCGGTCCGCGAAGCTGCTCACCGAAGTGCTCGCCGCCCAGGCGATAAGGGCGGGCCGGATCTCGCATACATGGACTCCTTATGGACAGCGTCGACGTTGCCCGGCCTAGGCGGACAGTCCGATTGGCGGAAACGCGTCAAGGAGGCAGTACCTCATCTGAAAGCGCTCGAGGACCGGTGAAGTAGGCCATGTAGTCACCGAACTCGCCATCTAGCACCGGGATAAACCCGAAGGACTCCCAGTACAACCGCAGGGCTGCCTCGGCAGCATCATGTTCCGGGGTTCCCTCCTGTGGTCCATCATCTTTGATCCGGGGCGCAACGCGCAGGACGACGAGGGCGACGCTGCGCCCTATGGTGTCCAGTACCGCCCACAACACGTGATGACCGAGCCATTGTCCCCGGTACTCCGGTTTGATCAGCAGGCTGGCCAGGATCATCAGATCCCCGCCGAAATCCCGCATGCCGGCCTCGTCCAAAAGATCGGGGCGCAAGACCCCGAGGACCTCTCCGAACGATGCAAGCCTCCGATGGACTTTCAGAGTATTGAACAGATCAATGAGCCCGGCGTCAAGGACCGTGTAGACCAGGGCGGAACCGACGCTGTGTTCTTCCCCGTCTTCCTCGTCATCCGGAAAGACCGTGGCTCGAATGTCGACATGCCACGCCAGCGGGTAAGTCTCAGGGGACTCGTGAGGGTCAGGTACGCCCAGGTATGTCAACCGGTAGGTCAGGATCAGGTATTCAGGATCAATGTCGATCATTGTTGTCCCGTCCTGTGGAGTGCCGACTGGTGCGACCAGTCTATGAAGCTGGAGGCCGCCGGCAACCGATAAGTACCTTCTGGCCTCGAGCCAACCCATGTTCCAGAGCTTGTCCTAGTCTTGGTTCATGCAGCTGTCGGTAGTGCTCATCGTGGTCGGATTGATTCTGGGACTTCCGACCATCGCTTACCGGTACTCGCGGCCGCGCCGGCCAGGCGAACCGTTCGGACATGTGCGGACGGTTCTGCTGAGCCTGAGCTTGATCGGGCTGCTGCTCGTGATTGTGGGAGCGGCGCTTCTACTCGGCGCCTAGGCAGACTTGATTCTTGAGCAAATTCTGAGGAAAAGCAGGTGAAGGTCCAGCACCGGGGGAGCAATACTGATGCTTTGCTGCAGAAGAAGCAGGGTCACGTAAGTACGGCGCGGAAGCCGTAAGCGGGGTCGTTGCCGGGGACGGGACAGTCGCGATGAGCACTCGGGGGAATACAGCTTCGGATGTATTAGTGGTCAGCGGCCAAACAATGTTTGCGGAGCTGCTATGCGAGACCGTCGACGGTCAAGAGGATCTGAACCAGGCCGGGTTCGCCGTGACTATCGAAAGCTGTCGTGCTGTGTGCCGGGGCTGCTCTCTACGCTTCCTGACGGAGATGGACTTGATGCAGGCGAGCGGATCCTTGCTGTCGTTCCGTCGGCGAGAATCATTCTGCTGACAACGGGCCCTGCACGTGACGTCCTGTCGCGTGCCGCTGACGCAGGCGTCAGCGGGCTGCTCCCGATGAACGGACCGTTAGGCGGGTTGCTGGACGCGATCCGCCGTGCACGTCCGGGAGCAATGACCGTTCATCCTTCCCTGCTGGTGCCCGTGGTTGAGCCGGTCAGCTCAGAGCAGGTCCCCGTGCTCAACCGGCGGGAGAAGCACGTGCTGACTTTCCTGGCTGAAGGCAGCGACGTGCCGACCACGGCCAGAAAGCCCAGCATCACCCAGAACACCTGCCGGGGCTACGTGAAATCAATCCTGGCTAAGCTCGGCGCACACTCCCAGCTGCAGATCGTAGCCTCTGCCCGTCGGCTGCAGCTGCTTGCCTGACGGCCACCACAGGGTTGGCCAAGCCGTCGGGGCGCCGTGTTATAGCTTGGGTGCCTCCGCCGGTGCGATGGCGATAGCCCACTGGCCTTGTGTTTCCGTGCCCTCGACGGCAATAGTGATGTGACTGGCGGGAAGTTCCATGGTGGTTGTCACCGAGGAGCCACAGTCCGTGTTTCCGGTTCCGAGTTCACCATCCGCCGCTGTTACGGTCACGGTCATGGAGTTGGTTCCCTCGCAGGCCATCCCGATGTCGTACCAGCCTGCGTTCCCGGGCGTGAAGTCCATTCCCGCGCCGGGCCCAATGCCGCCGGCTGCGCTGAGAACTCCGGGCGCTCCCCAGCGCTTCTCGCTGAACTGCTGTTTGGCCCACTCACCCGGGTCGGGACTCGGCCCGCAGGCTGTCACAGACAGGAGCAGCGCCGCGGCCAAGGCGCCGAGCGCAGGTCGAAGAGTCATAACGGCAGCCTAGCCGACACTACTGATCCCGGACAGCTGTAAGTTCGGGAGGCTGTTCCCATGCGGAGACGGCGGTTACCCCCGTCGTGATGTTGGCTGCAACCCTCACGGGTGCTTGCCCGTTGCGTGCCCGGCCATCGGCCGGTCCAACAGCCTCACCGCTGAACTCATCATCCGACACTTCAACCTAGTGCTGGACCTGCGAGCCGGTGACTCGGATCAGCAAGCACGGTATCCGAGACCTCGGGGTTCATATTTGCCGCAAGTAGGCTGGGTGTACGTGCCAGCAAACTTCAAGAAACCCACGGGGAGCATCGTGGAGGAATCCGGAAACTACGTCGCCGGATGCGGGTCGCTTTCCCTCGTCAATGCCGGACTGGCTCAAGGCAAGGGCCGAAGCGGACTCGGGTGGTGGCTCTTGTCGTTGTTCCTGGGACCTGTCGCGACGTTCCTTATCGTCGTCCTGCCTCGTGTGGAGGCCCCGCCCGCAGTCCAGGGGCCGAGGACCGCAGGCTGGAAGAATTAGGTCCCGGTTCTATTAGCCGGTTAGGCGCAGCCTGTCCGGGAGCTTGGCCTTCCCGGCGGCGCCGACTGCCTGGCCGAGCCCGCGGCCTTGGAACTTTTCCGGTCGGGCCGGCGCCTTGTGCACGAGCTCGACGCCGGTCCGCGAAGATAACCGATTTCACCGTCCGGCCGATGCCGGCCGAAACTGCAAGCTCCGAGGGCAGCCTGTGAAGCGCCGCAGCCGGCTGCTTGACTACAGCGCCTCATCCATCGTCTCTTCTCTACTCACCTCGCGGTGGGAAACCTAGCTATTGGCAGCGGGCGATGCTGCCGCGATGATGTTCTCAAGACGGGCCGTCCGGAAGCGTCCACGGTGAAGGAGGTTCCTTGTCCCGGGAAGCTCGTGACCGTTGCGCGCCGCCGAACACCATCCCTTGGAGCTACCATGAACAAGGCCGCTGCTGAGAGCATCACGCCTCGCGTTGGCTCAAAGCGCCGCTGGCAGCGTGCACCTGGGCCCCTCCGCCGCGGACAATGGCCTTGGGTCTGGCTTGCCATCGGTACCGCACTGCTGCCCTTCGCGAACCTCCAGACCCTCATCCCGCTGACGGCCTGGCTTGCGCCCGTCTTCCTGCTGCGCTTCACCCGCGACCAGCGGCTGCTTGTGGGGTATCCGGTCCTGGTTCTGGCAATGTCAGGTGCCCTGTTCGTTGCACTGCGGAATGGCTTCTTCCCGGTTCTCGACGGGCCCGGGTACTACCTTTTCGTCGCAACACTCGGGATCGGCGGTGCGCTGCCGTTCGCCGTCGACCGCGTCCTGGCACCACGACTGGCCGGCATCCCCCGCACGTTGGTGTTCCCCGCGGCGGTGACAACCGTTGAGTTCCTGGGCACCATCGGTAACCCCTTCGGGGCCGCGGGCAGCACGGCGTACTCGCAGTATGCCGGGCTGCCGCTCCTGCAACTGGTGTCCGTCACGGGTATTTGGGGACTGACCTTTCTGGTCAGCTGGTTCGCGCCGGTGGTCAACGAGGCCTGGGAGAGAGGGCCGTCAAGCGCCGGGGCGATTTCTGCGATTGGCCTGTTCGCGGCCGTCACTGTTTCGGCGCTGCTCTTCGGCGGGGTCCGGCTGGCCTTCGGCGCGCCGGACGCGGAAACAGTCCGCGTTGCCGCGCTGGCACCCGACCGGCACCTGTCCGAGCTCGCCTACTCCGCGCCTGACCTCGCAGGGGCGAGTCCGGCGGAACGAGTCTCGATAGGGGACGAACACTTCACACCCGTGCTCGACGAGCTGTTCGACCGGTCGGAGCAAGAAGCGATCGGCGGCGCGAAGATCATCGCGTGGTCGGAGGCTGCAGCACGGACGCTGGAAGAGGACCAGGCGAACGTCGTCGCCCGGGCAGCTGACCTTGCCCGCGAACACGGTGTCTACCTGCAGGTCTCGATGATCATGCAACTTGCCGAGGATCGCCCCAATGACGGCGGCGGCCCGGAGAACGAGAACCACGCCGTCCTCCTCGACCCGAGCGGTGCAGTCGTATGGGACTACCAGAAGGCCAAGCCCACACCCGGCGACGGACACGACCCTGGCCCAGGCATCATCCCGACCGTCGACACGCCCTACGGCCGCCTGGCCACGATCATCTGCCAGGACGACTTCTTCCCCGATCTGGTCCGCCAGGCAGGAGCCGCGCAGGTCGACATCCTCCTGCTGCCCTCAAGCGACTGGGACAGCGTCGCCGAATGGCACGCGCAACAGACACCATTCCGTGCCATCGAGAACGGCGCCAGCGTCGTCCGCCCCACCCGCCAGGGCACCTCCCTGGCAACCGACTCGCAGGGACGTCTCCTAGGCTACAAACCCGACTACTTCGTCGCCGAGGAGCAGACGCTGGTGGCATCGGTGCCGGTGGAGGGCGCCAGCACCTGGTACTCGGTGGGCGGCGACGCATTTGCTTGGGCCTGTACCGCAGGCCTTCTGGTCCTCATCGCCGCAGGCTTGCGACCAAGACGGCACCGGGACCGTTGATGCGGCGGGCGGGATTGGCCCAGTCAGGAGCTCTTCGGCCCCCGAGGCGCGCCGAAATGGTCAACACCTTCGGACGCCCCCTCAGCCTGTGACTCGCAGCCGATCCGGCAATTTCGCCTTGTCGGCTGCGCCGACGTAGCGGCACTCGTACTCTCCGAAGCCAACGATGCGGCCCGCCCACACGACCGGCTGCTCGCTGATCCCGCCGTGGACAGCGACCAGTTCGTCTGCCTCGGCTCGCCGAGGCACCGTGGCACGGTCGAACACCTCCGAAACCGGCAGGTCGGACGGCGACATTGCGGGGGATTGTTGGCGTTCTGACAATAAGGAGGACACCGGGTGCTCGGTTCAGCCCGACGTCGTACCCGAGCGGAGCCTCTCGGCCTCCTGCCAGAACTCATCCACCCGCGCGTTCCATGCGTCCGGGACCTCTTGGAAGGGCTGATGCGCTTCCTCCTCCATCACTTCGAACCGGGCGCCGGGGATCTCATCGGCCACCGCCTTGCCGAGCTCAGGGCGGCTCATCCTGTCCGCGCCGCCGGCGAGCACCAGCACTGGAACCTTAATGCCATCCAGCCGACCAGCCGTCACGTGCCGCATGCAGGCGTCGGCGAAGGCGAGGAAGTCCTCTGTGCTTTGCTTGTGCGGGAACGCCATGGCGTCCTCGATGAACCGGTCGACCGTCCCGTCATTGTGGGCCCTGGCGGTGTAGACCCAAATGAAAAACCCTTCAAGGAAGTCACGCTCGCTGGGCGCCAGCTCGGCCTGCCAGTGGAAGGCTCGGATCATCGTCTTCATGAAGTCGTCCATCGCTGACCAACTGCTCTGCAGGACCAGGCTGCGGACGGCATCTGGGTGGCGCAGCGCGAGCTCCTGGGCAATGATGCTGCCGCCGGAGAACCCGGCCACATGGGCCGAGGAAACTCCCAACGAGCGCAGCACCGCGGCAGCGTCATCAGCCATCGCCTCCACGGTCGGCTGCCCCTCCGGCATGGCCGTCCGGCCCGCCCCGCGGTTGTCGAACGCCGTCATCCGGTAACGGTCCGCCAGCCCGTCCAGCTGGAACTGCCAGGACTCCACCGTGTCCCCGAGCCCGCCAACCAGCAGCACGTCGGGCCCCTCGCCGACCTGCTCCGTCCAGATCTCCAGCTCCCCGGCCTTCACATGCTGTCCCATACGACCCTCCAAGCTAGTGCAGTTGCCGGCTGGACGGCCCCTGGCAGTGGCGGCGCCAGCCCTTGCCCGGCATCTCCCAGGTAACCCATTTTCGGTATGCTACTCCGCGCTGTCCGGGCTGCCTAGGGGCTGTCGTTCCTGCATCATGACGGCAGACGGCGGCTTCCCCGGCCACCCTCAGCTTGTCTGAGAAGCGCACTTTTTTGAAAGTAGGCACTCCGATGGGTCCGTTGTTCGGTGACTCGGGCGAATCTATACTTGGGGCAACCACGAGCTGTTCCAGTGCTTTGTCGGCTGGACCGTATTCCCGGGCCGGGACACCTCAGGGCGCGTCCTGGGCACCACCGCCCGGCATTGCCGACACCGGCGAAATTAAATCCGCTGCTGGATTAGGGGACATCCAATCCCCGCGTCAGGGAAGCGACAGACCGATGAACACAATGCATCATGGCGACCAGGACGGCGAAACGGACCGCGCACTGCAGGAGCTGCGCAGCCATCTGGCGGGGTCGGTGATTGAACCGCAGGATCCGCTCTTTGATGCAGCCCGTGCAGTGTGGAACGGCATGATCGACGTGCACCCGAGGGCGGTCATCCGGGCGGGCACGGTTGCGGACATCGACCACGTCCTGGATACGGCACGGAGCACCGGCCTGCCGCTGGCTGTGCGCGGGGGCGGGCATAACATCGCCGGCCATGGCACGGTCGAAGGCGGTCTGGTGATGGATTTGGGGCAGTTGCGCGGTGTGGAGGTTGACGTGGAGCACCGTCTTGTGACCGTCGGACCCGGGGCGACTTTGGCAGACGTCGACCATGCCACTGTGCCGCACGGACTTGCCGTACCGCTCGGGGTGATCAGCGCGACGGGGGTCGCGGGGCTGACCCTTGGCGGCGGTGTGGGCTGGCTGACCCGGTCCAACGGGCTGAGCCTGGACAATCTCGTCTCCGCCGACGTCGTCACCGCCACAGGCGAGCACTTGCAGGCCAGCGGGGAGCAAAACCCCGAGCTGTTCTGGGGTCTGCGTGGCGGGGGCGGGAACTTCGGAGTGGTCTCATCCTTCACCTTCCGGGCCCGTCCGTTGCCGGCTGCCGTACTGGGTGGAAACTTCTTCTACCGCCCGGAGCAATGGAAGGACGCCCTTCGCGCCTTTGACCGCTGGACGCAGGACCTGCCCGTGGAGATGAATCCGATCATCTCCATCCTGGTGCTGCCGCCCGACTTCGAGATGGGGGAGGAGCCGTGGATGATCATCGGCTTTGCCTGGGCCTCCGAGAACCACCAGCCAGGGCTCGAGCTGATCGAACAGCTGCGGGAAGCGGCTCCCCCGGACGAAGAGGAAGTCGGACCCACGGCCTGGCTGGAGTGGCAGACCGCCATGGACAGCCTCTTTCCCAAGGGCGCCCGCGGATACTGGAAGAACGTGTCATTTTCCCGGATGGATGACGAGGCCGTCGACGTCCTGGTCGGATTCGCCTCCGAGGTGACGTGGTTCGGAACGGGGATCGACATCCACCACATGCAAGGGGCCTTCGGGCGTGTGCCCGAGGACGCGACCGCGTTTCCCAACCGCTCGGCGAAGTACTGGCTGAACGTCTACGGCTTCTGGAAAGACCCAGCGGAGGACGAGCGGCTCAGCGGGTTCGCCCGGAAGGCCTACGCCGACATGCAGCCGCTTGCCGAGCACGGCCAGTACGTCAACTTCCTCGGTGCAGAACTCGGTTACGGCACCGCAGAAGCCGCACGCCAGGTCTACGGGCCGAAAACGTACGATCGGCTGGTGGCCCTGAAGAACCGCTTCGACCCGCAGAACCTGTTCCGCCTCAACCACAACATCGTGCCGATCGCCTCAACGGCGGGGTCCCGGCCGTCTACGTCGCCATGAACCGGGGCGAGATGGCATCGAGTGCGCCCCGCGACTCGATGACGTTCCTCGAGTCGGGTCCGCGCCTGCACTACGCCGAGCAGGGACCCCTGGACGGCGAGGCGGCACTTCTCCTCCTTCACGGGTACACCGACTCCTGGTTCTCTTTCAGCAGGCTCATGCCCCTGCTGCCGCCCCGCTACCGCATAGTCGCACCCGACCTGCGCGGCCATGGGGACTCCGAACGGCCCAGCCACGGCTACACGGTGGCAGATACCGCGGCCGACGTCGTCGCTTTCCTGGACGCCGTCGGGATCGAACGGGCCGCGGTTGTTGGGCATTCCGGCGGCAGCTACACGGCCCGGCGGGTGGCGCTGTCCTACCCAGAGCGGGTTACAGGCCTGACCCTTATCGGCTCGGCAATCACCCCGCTCAATGACGGGACCAGGGAACTGCAGCAGGCGGTGCACGACCTGGAGGACCCGGTGCCGGACGAGTTCGTGCGCGAGTTCCAGTCAGCCAACGCGTACTTGCCTCTGCCGCAGGAGTTCTTCGAGAGGGCCGTCACGGAGAGTCTCAAGGTGCCGGCCCACGTCTGGAAGAGCGCGCTGGATGGCCTTCTCGCGGTGGACGATGCGGCCGAGCTCCGTGACATCGCCGTGCCCACGCTCCTCCTTGGGGGTGAGCGGGACGAGTTCTTCTCCCAGCCGGAGCAAGAGGCACTGCTGGCAAGGATCCCGGGCGCCCAACTAATGATCTACCCGGAAACCGGACACACCCCCCACTGGGAGTGTCCGGAGTTGGTGGCACGCGATCTCGTCGCATTCCTGAAAGGCCAACAGGCCACGTGATCCTGCTATCCAAACCTGCCTGCGGGTCGGTGGCAGTGAACGGTGCGGCGGGCCGGGAAGGGCAGGCCCGGTCGTTCTCGATCTGTGAGCAGGCGGATGCCCGTTTATTTGTCAGTGAACCGTTCTCGGGCCTCCAGCAGAACCCGCTCGTATTCAGTCTCGTCGAAAATGAAATCTACTGCGTTCTCGATCCGGCCGGTGTTTTCCTCGTACGAGACATCCCAGCCGATGTGCGACCAGTACACCTTTCGGTTCTCCCTCCGGATGTCCGCGGTTACTCCGCCGCATCCTTCGTCCCAGCACGCTTTGCAGAACAGGAGACAGCCCCGGTTCCAGTACTGGTGGGGGCCGGAGCCCCAGTAGCCGCTCGATCTGTTGAACGGCCAGGTCGGGCCGGTCCGCCATCATCAGCGAGACTTCCCCAGGTGGCGTGTCCTCGCCCTCCCATTCCTGGATCCAGGTGCGGAGTGGCATGCCGTTGATGACGAAGTCCAGATGGACATCGACGCGTTTCATTTCCCGCCGGAAGAAGATGAACCGGCGCTGCCAGCTTGTTGTCGGCACAAGCTGTTCCTTCAAGGCCAGGACATCGTTCGTCATGCAGTCATTATGGGTGAGGGATGTCTGCGTCCACGGGCAAGACCTGGATCCTGGCCGGCCTGCGCTCCAAGCGTCGGGTCTGCCTGCTTCATGACGCCGACGGTCCGGGGTGCGAGGTGCGCGACTATACGCCAGCCGACGGACTTGAGGACGACTACGACTTCGCTGGCTGCGACTACGTGAACTACTGCTGCAGCCATCACCGAATCCACGTCTCGCCGCACCTCGGCTGCCTGATGCGCTAGGTCAAATGGGATACTGGCTGCGGCAGCAAACGATGGATGATGGAGAAATTCTTGGAAGAACAGGTACCACTGGCGGCGGTTCTGGCCGTCGCTGTCACCCTGGTCGCTGCCGCACTGCTTCTGCTTGTGCTGGGAAAACGGGCCGCGGAGGGAAAGCTGGCCCGCAACTACACGATGGGCATCAGGATTCGGTCTACGCTGGCCAGCGATGAGGCATGGCTTGCCGGGCACCAGGCGGCCCGCCGTCCCACGGATATTGGCGCCGTCGGCATGGGCTGTCAGGCGTGCTGGCCGTCCTGCTTCAAGGAAACAACGTCGGTTTCGTTGGCTTCGGTACTCGCCGGCGCCTCATGGCTGTTCGTCTGGATCTTCATCGGGGCAAAGCGGGCGGACAGGGCGGCAAAGGCCGTGGCCGCCAAGGCAGACGCCTGACATCGTTCCAGAGAACTCGCGGCTTCGGCGCAATTCGCCTGGCTGGATGTACGCTCCGATCATGTCGAGGCAGACGTTCTTTAAGAATGATTTCCCCCGTGTCTGGTACTTCGTATTAGGAAGTGCCATAGGAGCGTCTGCACTCTTCACACCTGCTTCCGAACCTGGCTGGGTGACACTAAAGGTTGTACTCGTTGTCGCGTGCTTCGGTTTGGCTCTGTCAAACCTAGTAGGTTTGCTTGTTCTTCTTCGACGTCGAAGGGCACGCAGGAATGAAGGCTCATGGCCAACCCAAGTCTGGCCGAAGACGGGCCGCCTTGCAAAAGGCCCAAGAGGTGTGGATTTGATGCGGTCTGGCGACTTTCGGTGAGCTGTCCATGGCGGGCACGATCTTCGGTAGAGGATCGTTGAGCGGTCAGCTGGCCGCCTCTCCGTATAGTGAGTTCATGAGTCTTGAATGGGAACAAGTGGTTGTCGACACGGCACGGCCGGCCGAACTCGGTCGGTGGTGGGCCAACGCCTTGGGCTGGGTAGTGACGATTGAGTCTGACGACGAGTACGAGATTCGACCCGCCCCTGACCGGATGCCGGGGATACTCTTTGCACCAGTGCCCGACTCGAAGAACGCCAAGAATCGCCTGCACTTGGACTTCCGCCCCGACGACCAAGGGGCCGAGGTCGAACGCATGCTGGCTCTCGGCGCCAGCAAGGTCGACATCGGTCAAGGCGAGCAGCCGTGGGTTGTGCTCGCTGACCCGGAGGGTAACGAATTCTGCATCCTGGGAGCAAGGAAGGCCAGTCCCGAAGCTTGAAGTCCCGGGAAACGCGGTTGGAATGCCCTGTTGCCACCGAAGTGCGTGTGGACGGGTCACCTTTGATGGTTCGTTCGGTTTTGACCCAATTCGCTGCAGCGACCACCGGATCCACGTCTCACCCCCACCTGCGGTGCACGTTCGGGTAGGGGCAGAGCGCAAGCACCTCACTCCAATGAACTCCCCGGCGCTGCTATCCACTTCCGCAGGTGCTGGACAAAGGACCGCACATGCTCGGGCGGCCACCAGTGCCCGGCGTCCACCTCCACGACTTCCAGCTGGGGGACCCATTCCTCCAGCCCGTCCACCAGGCGCGGCGACAGGAATGGGTCGTGTCGCGGCACGACAACCTGCACAGGCATACTGCACCGGCCTGACAGCTGCTGACGGCGGAACCAGTTCGCCCGGTAGAGAACCAGGCCGCGGGCCCCGTTGTCGCTGATGCTCCGGCCGGCAAACTTCTCGAAGCGGCGTGTGAGGATTTTCCTCCAGAGAAGTTCGGGCAGCACCGGCACCTGGAAGAAGGCGACATAGGAGCTGCGCAGCAGCTGTCCCAGAGCCTGCGGCCACAGCATTGGCCGGCGCAGCCGGTGGCTGAACCAGCGGCGAAGATGTTCAAGGTCCGGACCGGAGACGCTAGTGAAGCTCAGGATCCGATCCTCGGCTCGGGGATCCTGGACCGCCGCCCAGCCCTGGATGGATCCCCAGTCGTGGCCGACCAGATGGACCGGTCCTGCCCCCGCTGTGTCGATCACGGCGAAGAGGTCATCGACCAGGGCCGGCAGCCGGTAGTAGTCGAGGTTCTTACTAGTGGTGCGGGACGCACCGGCATTGCGGGTGTCGTAGGTGATGACACGGCAGTCAGTGCTCAAAGCCGGTACGGCATATTCGAAGAGCGTATGGTCATCCGGGTAACCGTGAACGAACAGGATGATTGGTATTCCGGGGGCTGGAGCCGGGCCGTAGCTATAGACGGCCAGCGTGGCGCCCGGCCGGATCACGGTGCGACGTTCCTCTTCCATCGGCTGCCTCCTTGCCTCCAACCGGTACAGCCAGAGTACGACCACGATGCTGCCGCCGCGAGCCTTCACTCCCGCCGGACGTCCCGCTACTAGGCTTGATCGGTGAGATCCGCCCCGGTCTCCCGTACACATGAGGACCATGCAGAAGAACCGCACCCGCACCCTGTCGCTGACTGCCGCCCTGCTCGCAGCTATATAGCTGGCAGCATGCACTCCTTCCGAGACCGAGCTCCCCGCGCCGGCCAGCCCGCCGAGACCACTACATCGCCGGCTACGAAAACCCCGGCACTGGCCAAGGAGCCGGCCAAGGAATCCGAGAAGGACAAGGTTGTGGCGCCGGCTGCCGCCGGAACCGGGCTGGAGCAGCTGGCCACCATCGATATCAAGGGCCGCGCCCCGAAGACCGGCTACGACCGCGATCAGTTCGGCGACGGCTGGTTGGACCCGGACCGCAACGGGTGCGATGCGCGCAACGACATCCTCAAGCGCGACCTGACCAACGAGACCTTCAAGCCCGGCCAGCAACTGCGTGGTGCTGACCGGCACCCTGGCCGACCCCTTCACGGCCACCAGCATCGACTTCGTCCGCGGCAACAAGACCAGCACGCTCGTCCAGATCGACCACGTCGTCGCCCTCTCCGACGGCTGGCAGAAAGGCGCCCAACAGCTCACGGCCAAGCAGCGTGAAGCATTCGTCAATGATCCGCTGAACCTGATGGCCGTCGACGGCCCCACCAATGGCGCCAAGTCCGACTCGGATGCTACGAGCTGGCTGCCGCCGAACAAGGCGTTCCGCCGCGAGTACATGGCGCTGCAGACCGCGGTGAAGGCAAAATACGACCTCTGGATGACCCAGGCCGAGCACAACGCCATCGAGAACATCCCCACCTCGTCCTGCCCGGACCAACCGTCCCCGCCGACAACGGGGGTGTGGCCGTCGGTCGCCGCGAAGGAAGCCCCGGCTAAGAAGGCTCCCGCGAAACAGTCAGCACCGAAGCAACAGGCCCCGGCCAAGCAGGCTCAGCAGGAAGCACCCGGCTCGGACGAGGCGACCACCGTGTACGAGAACTGCACCGACGTGAAGACCAACGGCGCCGCCCCGATCAAGGTCGGCGACCTTGGCTGGGATCAGAAGTTCGACCGCGACGGCGACGGCGACGGGGTCGGCTGCGAAAGCTGACCGTTCCAGCCGGGTAGCATCATCCGCACGAGAACCCGGTGAAGGAGAGGGCAGTATGACTGACGGCGGAACGGCTGCCACTGAGACGCATACCGTGCGTACCGGTTTCAGGATTGGCGCGGGTGTCGCCGCGCTCGTCCTGGCTGTCTGGTCCCTGCTGACCTCGCTTGCCGGCCTCAACGCGGTCATGCCCCATCCAAGCGACCCGTTGGCCCTGCTGCTCATCGCCTTACTCACCGTCGGGACGATTTCCCTCGCCAGCGGAGTCATCGCAATCGCCGCCACCGGATGGCAGCCGGGACTGACCCTGCTCATGACACACGGCGTCCTCAGCCTCATCGTGACGGCTCTGTTCTTCATCGGTGTTGCCCCGAATCTGTGGGGCGCCGCCGGTCTCGCGTTGTCTGCTGCGGTGCTTGCCCTGGGACAGCTCACGCATCAGCCCGGACTAGCTTCCTCCGCAAGCTGAGCCTAGCCCTTAGCTGCAGGTCAGCTGATGGTTCCGGGCCGCACCGGGTACCTCGAAGGAACCCTCATCGGTTTGGGGACGGGGAACCGGGTTCCCCGTCCCTCTATGGTGATTTTCATGGAAGACAACTTTCAGCAGGCCATAATCGACTGGCTATCGAAAAACGGGATCAAAGTACCGGAGGGCGTGGCGGACCCTGACGCCGTCTTCATCAAGGATGGAATTATTCACTTCAACCTCTACGGCTTGAAAGAAGAGGGAGTCGTGACGATCGAGGCAGAAGTTCCTCTAGCTGTTGATCCGCCAGCGCATTTGAAGGTGCGTCGCAGCTAAAGGCGGCATCGCATTCGCCGATGCAGTTTTGGCTGACCGAGGCTACCGCAGCCACGCGTTGACCAGCAGCCCGTAGGCAAACGCGAACCAGAACACAGCACAGTCAAGAGCGCGGTGAACACCAGGCCCAGTACGAGGGTGATGTCCAGCTGAAGGGCGGTGAAGCCGGTGTTCGCCCGCCGTCGGACCCCTGCGCCGCGCAAGTAAGCAGCCGCGGCACGCGCCAAAGCCGGTAGTAGGACCTGGCAGGACAAAGCGTCCCATGTCACCGGCTGCCGCTCGTGTTTGGGACCAGGCTGATCGCGCGAATGGGAGATCCGGTGGCTCCCGTGAGTCGGAGCGGGAGTGCCATGAAATAACTGATCCGGGGGACCTCGGAGAGATTGCACAGATTCTCCACGACGATCACCCCTGCGGCGAGCAGCTCGTAATGTGCGCGGAGGTCGGATCCGGATTTGTCCCCCGGGTCGATGCTGATGCAGTCAATGCCGACGGCCTTTACATCCTTGTCACGAAGGTACTGCGCTGCTTCACCGGTGAGTCCGGGCCAGCCGCGCAGGTAGTCGAACCCTTCGGGAACGAGCGACCAGCGGTGTTCCCATTGCGTGTGCAACAAGACGATGTCATCACGTTCGATGGCAGCGTTTTGGGTTTCCCACTCGATGATCTCGTCGCGGCCGATGCTGTAGCTGACGGGATCATAAGGGCCGAAGGTGAGTTTGACCGCGCGGCCCATCAATCCGGTCAACGGGATCTCGTGGGTGTAGACGCGCCGCTCGTCGTTGGGATCGGGCACGAAATGCGCCGGCGCATCCATGTGGGTGCCGGAATGGTCTCCCATGACGAGCTGGTTGAATTCCGCTGGGTCCGTCATCGAGGGGAACGGCAGCAGGAAAAACTTCGGATGGGCGGGGATGGTCGGGATGCCCTGAGTCAGCTCTCGGCTGAGGTCAATGATCCGGTAGGCACTCAGGGTATCCCGCAGCGCTTCGGCCGACTTCTGGTCAAGGTCCCGTTCATTGTTCCGTGCCATGAAAACAACAGTGCGGCCGTACGGGCCGGGAATCAAGGCCGTGCCTGCCCGCTGGAGAACCAAGGCGCCCCGAACCATGATGCAGGTCGGCGAACACCTCGGTCTGTAACGGCCGGATAGCAGTCGCGAGACAAAGAGAATACGCGGACGTCCGCCGACTGCCGCCAGCTGCGCCCGGGCACCTCTCAGTGCTTTGTCCTAGAGCGGACGGATGTCGACCGCCTGCAGGCCCTTCTGACCCTGGGTGACTTCGAATTCGACCTTCTGGCCTTCATCGAGAGATTTGTAGCCGCCTCCGCTGATACCGGAGAAGTGCGCGAAGACGTCCTCGCCTCCGTTATCCGGGGCGATGAAGCCGAAGCCCTTTTCCGAGTTGAACCATTTCACAGTGCCAGTTGCCATGTTGCTTCCTTCTAGGCATGCTTCGCGTGTTCCATATGCAAACACCGTTCCCGCTGCCTAGGTGAAACGCTAAGCGGAAACGGGGCCTCGCTGCAAGGATAAACCGCTAACTCATTCGAGCTTTGGGCGCCGGTAAGCACCGAGAGTTCGAGTCCGTCCCGATCTGGATCTGATTATCGGGGTTTCAGGGGATCGAAGGCATCCGGTGTTGTCGCGAAGCGGAGCATCACTTCGCATTCGTACTCCCACCCCTCGCCGTGGATGTCGATGATGTTCCCTTTTTCGTCGCGCTTGTATGCGCGGATGCTGGAGGAGCCGTTGGCCATCCAGTACTGGGCGGCTAACTCGGCATCGGAGAACCGGCGGCGGAGGACTTCGTATCCGATGTTGAGCGGTCGAAGCGGGTCTTCCGGGTTGTCGGCGTAGAGGGTGCCCAGCGAGTCCCAGATGGGAAGGATCGTTGCATCGATACGTTTGTACGCAGGTGCGCCTTTCCCTGGGCCTGTAATTTCAGTCATCAGGCGGCCTTGCGACCGAGCGGGCGGCTGTCGAAGTAGTGGATGTCTTCGGGCTTGACGCCGCGGGCGAACCGGCGGGACAGGAAACGATCCAGGCCGTCGACGGTGTTCTCGAACCGGACGTCCTTCTGTTCGTCGGTACGGACTTTGCGGGGCTTGCGCTCCTTGGGCTTGTCCACGACGGGCTTCACGCAGGTCTTGCACGCGCCGGAGCGCCCGGACGCGACGGTCCCCGGGTAGTCGGTCTTCAAAGTGTCCTTGGGTCGCATGGACTTGCCGCACTCGGTATTGGTGCACGTTGAGTTCCTAGCCCAAAGCGAGTTGAACCGGTGCGCCGGCTGCACCCCCACGACCGTCGGCGCACCGGAGTTTCTAAAGATGGTCCTGCCCTTGGAAGCCAACTGATTGCCGCGGAGACCTCAGGACAGTGAAGTCGTTCAGGGAGACCGCCCGGCGGCCGTGCCTGCCGTCTTCGCGAATCCAAATGATGCCCAGCGCCGGTGCTGTTTCTGTCACGTCTCCCCGATAGCAAGTCTGACCGCCGCGGCAGGCCTCGATCCAGTCTCCGCGGCGGATGAGTGAGACGTCCCGGACAGGTGTGAGATTTCTTGAGTGCTGCACGATCACCTCCAGGTTGATAGCTGCTGGAGTCGTCTTTGACCGTGCCTTAATTCTCGCGATTGCATATTGCCTACACATTTCCGGAGCGTAATCTGCGGGAAAACACATCGCCTGGTGGGTTGTCGGTCAATGCTTCGACCTAAAACGGAGGCGGACAACGACCCGGTCGGGCTGTCCGGGCGATCGGCGAAGGGGACAATGCGAGTGCCCATCCTCCGGCCACTCCGATGGCAAGTAGGACGGTTACGAAGCCGATCGCCGGCGCGCTCGGCCATGTCAAACCGTCGCCATACCGCAGCAGGGCAAACGACTGCAGGAGTACGAAGATGACGGAGGTTAGCGCGACGGAGCGGACGGCCCGGGCATCCCCACTCAGCTGGCCTTGCATCGCCGCCCACCCGAGACCGACCAGCCACGCACCGATCGCCCTCGCTGTGAGCTCGGTCAGTGGCCATGGCCAGAGCATCGCGGTAGGTATGGGCAGCACCAGCAGCGCTGTGCCAAATATCAGCAGCACTCCGGCGATTCCCACCAGAAGTAGCCTGAGCGAAAGCGGTAGCGCCGGGCGTTCCGCCGTTACGGTTTTTGAGCCTGGACGCCGGGACCGGGTCTGCAACCAGCTGATGATGAGCATGGCCGCGGGCACCATGGCATAGATGGCCAGCCACATCCAGGTGGCTACCCGGGCTAGCGGCGGAGCGTCTGCTGACAGGTGGAAGCGGTCGATGTGGATGAGGGTGACCACGAGGGTTAAAGAGGTGAAGACGAATACAGGCCAGACTGCCAGCTTCGCCAGACCCCAGTTCGCTGCGCGGGCTCCGGCGACCTCCAGTCCGGCGCTCGACCAGTATGCAGCCCCGAGGAACACGGCGGTCATGGGCGGGTTGACCGTCCAGGCGAACCAATCGTCGGTACGGAGCGGAAAGACGAACAGCACCAAGCCGGCAAGAAACACGAGGAATGCCGCGATGTAGAGCAACCACCGCATCGGTGGAATCAAGGGTGTGACCTCAACTGAAGCGGACATCACCGGACGGCTCCTCGGGGGCGGCCGCTCCACCAGTGGCCGCCATCGACGCAGGTAGGGGATGCTCGGCCAGGTAGGCGTGGAGCATCGAGACTACGGTGGCGCCGTCACCGACCGCGGTCGCGACTCTTTTGATGGAACCGGCGCGCACGTCGCCGATCGCAAAAACGCCCGACATGCTGGTTTCCAGCGCCAGGGGCGACTTGCCCGGCCTGGCGGATTCGGCATCACTGACTTCCTGGGCGGCGCCCGTGCGTAGAAAACCTGAGGGGTCCCGCTGGACTGTGTCGGGCAGCCAGGAGGTCCGCGGCACCGAACCGATTAGCACGAACAAGCCGCCCGCCTCAATCTCCTCAGTCGATGCTGCACCTGCAGCCCCGCGCCACGAGACCTCGACGGCCGCAAGGAATCCGTCCAGATCGCGGACTCCCACGACCTCGGTGCCATAACGGATCGCTACATTCCGGGTGGCCTCAAGCTGGGCGATGAGGTAGTCAGACATACTGACAGCCAGCGTGGGGCCACGCACCAGCAGCGACACCTTCTTCGCGTACTTCGCCAGGTGCAGGGCCGCCTGCCCTGCCGAGTTGCCTCCACCCACGACACACACGTGCTTCCCGGCCATCGACGGGGCCTCGGAAACCGTGGCCCCGTAGAAGACGCCCCTGCCGACCAACTCCTCGAGTTGCGGTATGCCGAGGCGCCGGTAGTCCACCCCGGTGGCCACCACCACCGTGCGGCCCCGCACGGTGGTGCCGTCGGAAATTGACACAGTACGCAGGGCCCCATCAACGCCGAGCGTCTCCACCTTCCGCATGAAGAGGAAGTCGGTGCCGAAAATCCAGGCTTGGTGGAATGAGCGGTAGGCCAGGTGGGCACCGCTGACACCGCGGGAAAAGCCCGGGTAATTGCGGATCAGGGAACTGGTGCCGGCCTGGCCTCCCACGGCTTCCCCCTCCACCACCATGGTGGAGAGGCCCTCGGAGGCTGCGTAAACCGCTGTAGCGAGACCGGAGGGGCCGGCCCCCACGACCACCACATCGAAGATCTTGTCCGCCGGAGGAGGGCGTGTCACCCCGAGGGCTTCGGCGATCTCCA
Organism: Arthrobacter sp. Soil_C_60; assembly: GCF_057656375.1. Classification (NCBI taxonomy): domain Bacteria; kingdom Bacillati; phylum Actinomycetota; class Actinomycetes; order Micrococcales; family Micrococcaceae; genus Arthrobacter; species Arthrobacter sp. Soil_C_60. The sequence continues at coordinate 727,317 of NZ_JBDGKM010000001.1, forward strand.
GGTCACTGGGGTTCTCGAGGACAGTTGGGGAAGCGGTAAATTCCAGCACCAGGACCGGCAGGACGGGGTCGCGCAGGTTTAGACTTGCCAGCGTCCGCTCTGCGGCCTCTGACCCGACCGGGTGGAAACTCACGGGGATATGGTTTCGACTCAAGGAGTCGCGCAATGCGTGAGTCCTTGAGTCGCCGGTCTTACCGATCAGCCGGACCGCCTCGAAGCCGCCTCCCTGGGCCAGATGCCAGTCATCGAGGGCATCGGTAATAGCTCCATGGAACTCTTCATCGCGCAACCGCTCGGGACGTATGATCACCAAGTCGGCGTGCCCCTGGGCGACCGCCCGGAATACGGTGGGGGCGCTGGAGAAGTCACCCCATGTCACCACAACGCCTCGCTTGGCGGCCGGGTGATAGCCGTAGGCGCGCCGCAGAAAATCGAGTCCACCGCGATCATCAGGCCCGTAGCACCCGAGGATAAGTGCGACCGGGCGACCCCAGCGCCGGAGCCCCTCGAGCACCGCTCGTCCGTGGGCGCGGTCGACGCAGTCCACTACCTCATAGTCGGCGCCGTAGCGTCGCCGCAGTTCATCTCCCAGAATGCGCCGAGAGGTCGGGTCTGTGGTAGCCAGCAGCATGACCGGAACCGATTGATCCATGGCCGCAGTCTTTCTGGTTAAGGTTCGGTGGCGCTCACGATACTCGCGCAGGGACATGGGAGACAAGGGGTGCTCGTCGTCTCAGGGAAGGCCTTCAGCGCGGCGCCGGAACTGCATCGGCGGACCGGGTTTTGCCTCGGTTTCTCTCATTCCCAGAGGGCAGGGATTCTGCCAGAATGGTCCCCGTCAGCAGGACACACAGGATGGTCTGCTCAGAAAACGGAGGGATGGAAATGGAGAACCGCTCGAATGATCGCCCCATGGCGGGAATCAGCCTATCCGCCGTACCGAGTGGAACCGGTTGTCTGGAGTGCCTCAGCGGTGCTGAGCCGGGATGGTGGGTACATCTTCGCCGCTGCGCCCAATGCGGCCATATTGGATGCTGCGATTCATCACCCTCACAGCATGCCAGTGCCCACGCCCGCGCCCTCGGCCACCCTGTCATCACGTCCTATGAACCGGAGGAGGACTGGTTCTACGAGACGAACACGAAGAAGTTCTTCCGCGGCCCGCGACTTCCGGATCCTCAGTCCCGACCACCGGAACAGCCGGTACCAGCACCGGTAGAAAAGGTACCGACAGACTGGCGAGAGCGCATACACCGATAGCCCCGGAAGCCGAACCAAGCACTGACGCCGGGATGAGACAAAGGAAGACGCCGCGCTCGCGCTCGGCAACATCACGGCCTTCGGTGGCAAAATCGGCTGGGCCGGCAAGTCGGACCTGACCCGAGAAATCTGGTCGCCAGCATGCAGAAAGCCCTGCTCCTCCTTGAGCAGGGCTCCCCTCCCGCTTGGCACCGACTGCCCCTTGGTCAGCAAACGTTATTCGGGAGACCTTGGAGAAACCATATGCGTCTAGGAACAGGGCACTGCCCAGGGGGTTGGGGGCGGTTTCCCGGGGCAGCGCCTCCTCCAAGAGCGGAGACTGGCGGCTCTGCCAGCCTTCGATGGCGTTGCCGTGTTAGCAGTATCGACCGCTGTAGGCTGCTCAACACCGAACCGCAGCTTCGCCTACTACCAGAGGATGGCAGGAAGACTGATAGCGGTCTCGCGTCCGGAGGGACTGCGCTTCCCCGGCTGCCAATGTGATCCGGTCAACAGGACGGTCCGCCCTGATACGAAGGATCTGATATGCACGGCTCGCAAAGCATGTCGCAGCGACGCCAGCTTTACCCCATGGCTGAACACTCTCGCGGGCTAACCTTGATGGTGCCGGGCCGGTGGATCTACTTGAGGAAGCCCCAGACTCGGTTATGGAAGCTGCCCGCTAGTCTTTCACGTAGCCCTATCCGCTTTTGAGCAAAGAGAAAACCCCGCCTGACTAGCATTTGCCTAGTCAGACGGGGTTTATGTGTGCACCCCCCGGGACTCGAACCCGGAACCCATTGATTAAGAGTCAATTGCTCTGCCAGTTGAGCTAGAGGTGCAGTGTGTTTGGAAGAGTTTCGGACTTTTTCGTTTCCGTTTTCTCCCTCGCAACGACATGTAACTCTAGCAGGACTTTTTGGGGAATGCGAAATCCAGCGGGCGATTGTTGGCTACTTCACAGAAACGGTCAGCATGCGGTCCGGATTGCCTCCATTCGTCAGTACCCACAGGTCTCCTTCCGGTGACAGCGTCACGTCGCGGAGCCTGCCGTACTTGTCCGTCAAGAGCGCCGTAGGTTCACCTGCGCCTTCCTCCGTCAGTTCTACGCGCCACAGGCGCTCGCCCCGCAGCGCCGCTATCCAGGCCACATCATCCGCAATCGCCATGCCGCTGGGGGAGGCCTCCGCCGTCGAAGGCCAAACAACGACGGCGTCCACAAACCTTTCGTCGCCGGGGGCGCCGGTGACGGCGGGCCAGCCGTAGTTTTGCCCCGGCTCGATGAGGTTGAGTTCGTCGTCCTCGGTGGGGCCGAATTCGGTTGCCCACATCCGGCCCTGCGAATCCCAGTCCATTCCCTGCACGTTTCTGTGGCCATAGCTGTACACGGGACTGTCCGGGAAGGGATTGCCCGGCGCGGGCTCCCCATCCGTAGTGACCCGGAGAATCTTGCCGCCCAGGGAATCCAGGTTCTGTGCCGTGTCGGAATTGCTCGCGTCGCCGGTAGAGATATAGAGGTGGCCGTCCGGGCCAAACTCCAGCCGACCGCCGTTGTGGATCCGCGATTTGGGGATCCCGGTGACAACTTCCTGTACGTCCGACAGGGCGCCGTTGTCCCAGCGGTAGCTGATGACCCTGTTGTCCTGAGGCGACGTCAGATAGACAAAGAGGCGCTGGTGGTCGGCGAAGTCCGGGCCTATGGCCAGACCCATCAGGCCGCCCTCTCCCGTTGTTTCAAGCGGGGAGTCAATTGGCACCGAAGCCACGGTGCGTCCGTCCCTGACGTGTTTGATCAGCCCGGTGTCGTTCTCTGAGATGAGTACACTCCCATCCGGAAGGACGGCAATGGACCAAGGCGTCTCCAAGTCCGTGGCTGCCGTTGTGACCCGGCCCCCTGATGACGAGGTGCTGCCGGCGTCTGGTGCGGGGCTTTCGGGTGGACCGGTGCAAGCCGCCAGGCCCAGCGCCAAGACCGCAGCGGTGGCTGGGAGCTGGTTGCGCCGAAGAATGCGCCTGCGCCGCCGGTCGCCGCGGCCGGAGGTGTCAGCAGGAGGCAGCGGCTTAGGTGGCATTCGTGCCGCGGCCGCCGTCGTTGTCCTGAACTTTGTCCACCCGCGGCTCGATGACGGTTTCGCCATCGTGCGCGGGCCACTGCGTTTCATCGTAAAGCGGGTCCTGACTGTCCGCGGTGCTGCCGCGTTCCTGCGGCTTCCGCTCGGCCCCGGTCTCCGGAGCGCCCGGGCTTGCCTGCGATGGAGCCTGATCCTTCGCCTGGTCTCCGATGGCTCCGGTGAGGGAGCCGGCGGGCGCATCCGGCTCCACCGGTGCGGCATGTTTGCCGTGCGTAGGTGGCGGGGCGTCGGAGTCTTCAATGTATTCGTCCTCGACGGCGGGTTCGGAGTGCGCTGTTTCCGCGGCGCTCTCGGTCCAGCCGTCGATGGGTTCCGGGCCCTTGTCGTTCGAGCCCGTCTGATTGGTGTGCCCCGCAATGAGTCCGCCTGTGGCCGCGCCGGCGGCGACGCCGCCGGCCGCCGGTTCGGACCGATGCGCTACATTGCCTTGCCGCGGCTTCGGGTCATCATCCGTCACGCCCATCCTGCCGACGGTAGGAGCCTGTGCGGCCGCATCGGAGGGCCCGTGCGCCATGTTGGTCGGTGCGTGGCCCAGCGGGCCGCTCGATGCCGGCACCTGTCCCGCGGAGGAGCCCCGGGTGAAAAGCCACCACAACAGCGCAGCGACGATGACGACAATCAGTACCCAAATGAACCATTCCATGACGGGACCTTCTTCGGTTGGCGGCGTGGAGCGTCTGATGCGTACGTTAGTTCCCGCCCCAGAGCATGTCCATAGCCAGGTGCCGGGCCGGCAGGCCGGCTGCTTTGGGCCGGCCACGGCAGCCGGGCTAAAGTTCCGAACATGGCTCAGCAGACTTTGATTAACACGGTTACCTTTCCGGATGCATCCCTCTTGGAGGCGGTGGGGCCGCTGCCTTCCGGACTGCAGGCCGGAGTGTGGGACCTGCAGGGGCCGCCGCAGGGGATTGCAGCCGCCGACATCGAAGCCGTGATCCTGCCGTATGCCGCAGGCACCGATTGGGATGCGTTGAAGGACCTGCCTCGGCTGAAGCTGGTCCACACCCAGTCAACGGGTTATGACGGCCTGCCGGAACTGGTGGGACCGGATGTCGCCGTGGTAAGTGCGGCCGGTGTCCACGCGGCCGCCACGGCGGAACTGGCGGTAGGGCTGACGCTGGCGTCGCTGCGCGGCGTGGACCAGATGGTCCGGGACCAGTCCAAGGCCGTGTGGAATTCGGTACGGCGCCAATCCCTGGCCGACAGCCGGGTCCTGCTGGTTGGGGTCGGCGGTATCGGCAGGGAAATTGCCAGCCGGCTCCAGCCTTTCGAGGTTGAACTCACGCGCGTGGGAAACACCGCCCGGGTCGATGGCGAGGGCCGGGTGCACGGCGCGGACGAACTCACCGCCTTGGCCGCAAAGTGCGACGTGATGATCGTCATCACCCCGCTCAATGATTCCACCCATCAGCTGATCGACGCCGACGTCCTCGCCGCCATGCCTGACGGCGCCCTGCTGGTCAATGTTGCGCGGGGAGCTGTGGTCGATTCGGAGGCACTGACGGCGGAGATTCTCAGCGGCAGGCTCAAAGCCGCCGTCGATGTTTTCGACCCGGAACCGATCCCGCGCGACCACCCGCTCTGGCAGTCCGAAAACATCATTATCGCCCCGCATGTGGGCGGCAACACCACGGCGTTCTGGCCCCGGATCGTCAAGCTGCTGCAGGGCCAGCTGCAGCGGCTGTCCGAGGGGGAGTTGCCGGAAAACCTGGTTCAGCCCGGACCCTTCGCCTAAATATGTCGGCGACCTCGAGTACTCAGGCGACTTCGAGCAGGCCAGCCATGAAGCTGCGGAAATCCGCTTCGTCCTCTTCCTGCTCGATAACGTGCCCTGGAATCGGCAGCAGGCCACGGCCTTGGACGGTGAACCGGAAGGTTTTCCCCGTGCTCGTGCCGACTTCGTAGTCACCCTCCGCCAGCCGGACGGCGTGGGAGAGGTTGGTCATGTTGATCGCCACGGGGGTGCTTCCTGCCGTGAGCGTGGGCCCGTTGAATGGAGCGATGATCAGCTCCTGCGGACGCCAGCGATAACCGATGACGTAATACCGGCCCTTCCTCGAACCCGTCGGCAATTGTGCCGTCCGGTCCGCCCCTGCGCTGCCGAAAACCAAGTTGTAGTCGCCGTGGTTGGGGATCTGGGCGTCGAAAATGCCGCTCAGTATGTCCTTGAGTTCGTCGCTGCTGGGCGTGGTGGGGTGCATGTTTCCATCCTAGGGAACCGCTCCATTGTGTTGCGCCTGCGTGTCACATGGTCATGAGCGCAGCGGGGCTGGCCATAGAATCGAAGTCATGAGCGCGGACGTAACTCCTGATATCAAGCCCCGTAGCCGGGTAGTCACCGACGGCATTCACGCAGCACCGGCACGCGGAATGTTCCGAGCAGTGGGAATGGGGGATGACGACTTTGCCAAGCCGCAGATCGGCGTCGCCAGTTCCTGGAACGAAATCACCCCCTGCAACCTGTCGCTGAACCGGCTGGCCCAGGGCGCCAAGGAAGGCGTCCACTCCGGCGGCGGGTTCCCGATGCAGTTCGGCACCATCTCCGTTTCGGACGGCATTTCGATGGGACACGAGGGAATGCACTTCTCGCTGGTGTCCCGCGAGGTCATCGCCGACTCGGTGGAGACGGTGATGCAGGCCGAACGGATCGACGGCTCGGTGCTGCTGGCCGGCTGCGACAAGTCCCTGCCGGGCATGCTCATGGCTGCCGCGCGCCTGGACCTCGCCAGCGTCTTCCTCTACGCGGGCTCGATCATGCCCGGCTTCGCCAAGCTGGAGGACGGCTCGGAGAAGGAAGTCACGCTGATCGACGCCTTCGAGGCCGTTGGCGCCTGCGCTGCAGGCAAGATGAGCTTGAAGGACCTGGACGCCATCGAGCGGGCGATCTGCCCGGGCGAAGGCGCCTGCGGCGGCATGTACACCGCCAACACCATGGCTTGCATCGGCGAAGCCCTCGGCATGTCCCTGCCGGGCTCCGCCGCCCCGCCCTCGGCCGACCGCCGCCGCGACATGTTCGCCCGGCAGTCCGGCGAGGCCGTGGTCAACCTGCTGCGCCTGGGCATCACCGCGCGCGACATCATGACCAAGAAGGCCTTCGAGAACGCCATTGCCGTCACCATGGCTTTCGGCGGCTCCACCAACGCCGTGCTGCACCTGCTGGCGATCGCCCGCGAAGCGCAGGTGGACCTGACGCTCGAGGACTTCAACCGCATCGGCGACAAGATCCCGCACCTGGGCGACCTGAAGCCGTTCGGCCGCTACGTCATGTTCGACGTGGACAAGATGGGCGGCGTGCCGGTCATCATGAAGGCCCTGCTGGACGCCGGCCTGCTGCACGGCGACTGCCTGACCGTGACGGGCAAGACCGTTGCGGAGAACCTCGCGGAGATCAATCCGCCGGACCTGGACGGCAAGATCCTGCGCGCGCTGGACAACCCGATCCACAAGACCGGCGGCATCACGGTGCTGCACGGCTCGTTGGCTCCCGAAGGCGCCGTCGTCAAGAGCGCCGGCTTCGATGCCGACGTCTTCGAAGGCAACGCCCGCGTTTTCGAACGCGAGCAGGGTGCGCTCGAAGCGCTGGACCGAGGCGAAATCAAGGCGGGCGACGTCGTCGTTATCCGCTACGAGGGCCCTAAGGGCGGTCCGGGCATGCGCGAAATGCTGGCCATCACCGGCGCCATCAAGGGTGCCGGCCTGGGCAAGGACGTCCTCCTGCTGACCGACGGCCGTTTCTCCGGCGGCACCACCGGCCTGTGCATCGGCCACGTGGCGCCGGAAGCGGTGGACGGCGGTCCGATCGCGTTCGTCAAGGACGGCGACCGGATCCGCGTGGACATTGCCGCCCGCAGCTTCGACCTGCTGGTCGACGAGGCCGAGCTCGAAGGCCGCAAGATCGGCTGGGAGCCGCTGCCGGCCAAGTTCACTACCGGCGTGCTGGCCAAGTACGCGAAGCTTGTGCACTCGGCCTCCACCGGGGCTTACTGCGGCTAACCAAAGGACGACGGCGGCGGGTAACCACCCGCCGTCGTCCACCTTCCGGTGGACCGGGTTAGAGTCCACTAACTGGACAGCAATGTCCGTATAATGAGACAACGTAGTCTCCGGTTGACACTGATATCTGTGTGGTAGAACACTGAAGTCATGCAGAACGTATCCGTGGTCGTCCTTATCAAGCGCGTGGCGTAAGCCCCGGCTGGTAAGACCACGTCACGCGCGAAACCCCATCGGAGCCAACCGGCTCGACGGGGTTTTTTTATTTGCAGAAGAGAACAGAGCCGGCTCTCCCGACATAGGGAACCGGCAGGCACATCCGAAATTACAGAAGATCCGCAAAGGAAATCCGATGAGTAAGGGATCGCCAATCAGCCCCTCGCTGATGGCCCAAAAAGCGCCGGCCGCGGCCGGCGACGCTGTCAAGAACAAAGATGCTGCTTCTGTCTCTTCCATCGTGGATGCGGTCAACCCCGTGCAGGGGCCCAACAACATCGTGCCGCCCACAGAAATGACCGGCTCACAAGCCGTTGTCCGTTCACTGGAAGAACTGGGCGTCGATGACGTCTTCGGGTTGCCGGGCGGGGCCATCCTCCCCACCTACGACCCGCTCATGGACTCGACCAAGATTAACCACATCCTGGTCCGCCATGAACAGGGAGCAGGCCATGCCGCCCAAGGCTATGCCATGGTCACCGGCAAGGCAGGCGTCTGCATCGCCACCTCCGGCCCCGGCGCCACGAACCTGGTGACGGCCATCGCGGACGCCCACATGGACTCCGTCCCGATGGTGGCAATTACCGGCCAGGTAGCCACCAGCGTTATCGGCTCGGATGCCTTCCAGGAAGCGGACATTGTCGGCATAACCATGCCGATCACCAAGCACTCCTACCTGGTCACGAACCCGGAAGACATTCCGCGGGTGCTGGCCGAGGCATTCCACATCGCCACCACCGGCCGTCCCGGCCCAGTCCTGGTGGACATCCCCAAGGATGCCCAGCAGGCCAAGATGACGTTCTCCTGGCCGCCGAAGATCGACATTCCCGGCTACCGTACGGTGGTCCGCGGACACTCCAAGCAGGTCCGCGAGGCAGCCAAGCTGATTGCCGCCGCGGAACGTCCCGTCTTTTACGTCGGCGGCGGCGTGCTCAAGGGCAATGCGTCCCCGGAGCTGCTCGAACTGGCGGAACTGGTCGGCGCACCGGTGGCCACCACGCTGATGGCCCGCGGCGTGTTCCCCGACTCCCACCCGCAGCACGTCGGCATGCCGGGTATGCACGGCGCGGTCTCGGCCGTCACGGCGCTGCAGCAGTCGGACCTGCTCATCACCCTGGGCGCCCGGTTCGATGACCGGGTGACCGGTGTCCTGAGCACCTTCGCACCGGACGCCAAGGTCATCCATGCGGACATCGACCCGGCCGAAATCTCAAAGAACCGCACCGCCGATGTGCCGATCGTCGGTTCGGTCAAGGAGATCATTCCGGAGCTCGCCCAGGCCTGCCGGGAACGGTTTGCCGCCGAGGGTGCCCCGGATCTAACCGAGTGGTGGACCCAGCTGAACCGGCTCAAGAACACCTACCCGCTGGGCTTCACCGAGCCCGACGACGGCCTGATGGCGCCCCAGCAGGTCATCGAGCGCATCGGCGAACTCACCGGTCCGGAGGGCGTGTACGTTGCCGGCGTGGGCCAGCACCAGATGTGGAGCGCCCAGTTCATCAAGTACGAGCGGCCGCAGGCCTGGCTGAACTCCGGCGGCCTGGGCACCATGGGCTACTCCGTGCCTGCCGCCATGGGCGCCAAGGTCGGCAACCCGGACCGGGTGGTCTGGTCGATCGACGGCGACGGCTGCTTCCAGATGACCAACCAGGAACTGGCCACCTGCGCGCTGAACAACATCCCGATCAAGGTTGCTGTCATCAACAACTCCTCGCTCGGGATGGTCCGGCAGTGGCAGACGCTGTTCTACGACGGCCGCTACTCCAACACCGACCTGCACACCGGCCACGAGACGGTCCGGATTCCGGACTTCGTCAAGATGGCCGATGCCTACGGCTGCGTCGGACTGCGTTGCGAACGCGCCGAGGACATCGACGCGACGATCAAGCAGGCGCTGGAGATCAACGACCGTCCGGTGGTGATCGACTTCGTCGTCAGCCCCAACTCCATGGTCTGGCCGATGGTGCCCTCGGGCGTCAGCAACGACCTGATCCAGATCGCCCGCGACATGACCCCGGAATGGGAAGAAGAGGACTAGTCAATGGCACGCCATACCCTTTCAGTGCTGGTTGAAGACGTTCCGGGTGTCCTGACCCGTGTCGCCAGCCTCTTTGCCCGCCGGGCGTTCAACATCCATTCTTTGGCCGTAGGCCCCACGGAAACGTCCGGGTTCTCCCGCATTACCGTGGTGGTTGAAGCCGAAGGTGATCTGCTGGAGCAGGTCACCAAGCAACTGAACAAGCTCATCAATGTCATCAAGATTGTCGAGCTGGTTCCCGAATCCTCCGTGCAACGCGACCACATCTTGGTCAAGGTTCGTGCGGATGCCGCGACTCGGCTGCAAGTAACCCAGGCAGCAGATCTATTCCGCGCTTCCGTGGTCGACGTGTCTACCGACTCGTTGGTCCTGGAAGCCACTGGCACCGCCGAAAAGCTCAACGCACTGCTGTCGGTGCTTGAGCCGTTTGGCATCCGCGAAATTGTTCAATCAGGAACGCTGGCCATCGGCCGCGGCTCCCGGTCCATGAGCGACCGCGCCCTGCGTTCCGCCTAGACCCTTATCAAGAAACCTCAAACAGGAGAAATACAAGTGACTGAGCTCTACTACGACGACGACGCCGACCTCTCGATCATCCAGGGGCGCACCGTTGCCGTCATCGGTTACGGCAGCCAGGGCCACGCCCACGCGCTGAGCCTGCGCGACTCGGGCGTGGACGTACGCGTTGGACTCAAGGAAGGTTCCAAGTCCCGCGAGAAGGCGGAGGCCGAGGGCCTGCGCGTGCTCGGCGTTGCCGAGGCAGTTGCCGAAGCCGACCTGATCATGGTGCTGACCCCGGACCAGGTCCAGCGCCACGTCTACGCCGAGGACATCGCACCGAACCTGCAGTCCGGCGATGCCCTGTTCTTCGGCCACGGCTTCAACATCCGCTACGGCTACATCAAGCCGCCGGCAGACGTTGACGTTGCCCTCGTTGCCCCCAAGGGACCGGGCCACATTGTCCGCCGCGAGTTCGAAGCAGGACGCGGCGTGCCGGACCTGATCGCCGTGGAGCAGAACGCCTCTGGCAAGGCCAAGGAACTGGCACTGTCCTACGCGAAGGCCATCGGCGGCACCCGTGCGGGCGTCATCGAAACCACCTTCACCGAAGAGACCGAAACCGACCTGTTCGGCGAGCAGGCTGTCCTCTGCGGCGGTGCGTCGCAGCTGATCCAGTACGGCTTCGAAACCCTGACCGAGGCCGGCTACAAGCCGGAGGTTGCGTACTTCGAGGTGCTGCACGAGCTCAAGCTCATCGTTGACCTGATGGTTGAAGGCGGCATCGCCAAGCAGCGCTGGTCCGTTTCGGACACCGCCGAGTACGGCGACTACGTTTCCGGGCCGCGCGTCATCGACGAGCACGTGAAGGAAAACATGAAGGCCGTGCTGGCCGACATCCAGTCCGGTGCCTTCGCCAAGCGCTTCATCGACGACCAGGATGCCGGCGCGCCGGAATTCGCCGCGCTGCGCAAGAAGGGCGAGGACCACCCGATCGAGGCCACCGGCCGCGAACTGCGCAAGTTGTTCTCGTGGATCAAGACCAACGATGACTACACCGAGGGCTCCGTAGCCCGCTAAGGAAGATCGCGGCGTTGCGCGCCGCTCGCAACCTGAATTAACCGGCATCGGGGCCGGACGCACATTGGTATCCTTAACAATGCGCGTCCGGCCCCCTTGTCGGTCTTAGACTGTACTCACCCCACCATGCAACGCAGCGAAGGAACACCCCTGTGGAAAAACCTGTAGTTCTCCTTGCCGAAGAACTGTCGCCAGCCACCGTCGAGGCACTGGGTCCCGACTTCGAGATCCGCCAGACAGACGGGGCGGACCGCTCCCAGCTGCTCGCCGCCATTGCAGATGTTGACGCCATCCTGGTCCGTTCCGCCACCAAAGTGGATGAGGAAGCCATCGCTGCGGCCAAGAACCTGAAGGTCATCGCCCGTGCCGGCGTCGGCCTGGACAACGTGGACATCAAGGCGGCGACGCAGGCGGGCGTCATGGTGGTCAACGCGCCGACGTCGAACATTGTTTCCGCGGCGGAACTGACCGTCGGGCACATCCTCTCGCTGGCACGCCACATTCCGGCTGCCAATGCTGCCCTCAAGAACGGTGAGTGGAAGCGCTCGAAGTACACCGGTGCCGAGCTCTACGAAAAGAAGGTCGGTATCATCGGCCTGGGCCGGATCGGTGCCCTGATCGCTGCGCGCCTCCAAGCGTTCGAAACCCAGATTCTCGCTTACGACCCGTACGTCACGAGCGCACGTGCCGCCCAGCTCGGCGTCCAGCTGGTGAGCCTGGACGAACTGCTTGAACAGTCCGACTTCATCTCCATCCATATGCCCAAGACGCCCGAAACCATCGGCATGATCGGCGCCGAGGCTTTCGAGAAGATGAAGCCTTCCGCCTACATCGTCAACGTCGCCCGCGGCGGTCTGATCGACGAGGACGAGCTGTACACGGCCTTGAAGGAAGGTAAGATCGCCGGCGCCGCCATTGACGTCTTCGTCAAGGAGCCCAGCACGGACCTGCCGTTCTTCGCCCTCGACAACGTTGTGGTCACCCCGCACCTGGGCGCGTCCACGGAGGAGGCACAGGAAAAGGCCGGCGTCTCCGTGGCCAAGTCCGTGCGCCTGGCCCTCGCCGGTGAGCTCGTCCCCGACGCGGTCAACGTTGCCGGCGGCGTTATTGCTCCCGAGGTCCGCCCAGGCATCCCGCTGATCGAGAAGATCGGCCGCATCTTCACTGCGCTGACGCATGACTCGGTCACCCAGATCGATGTCGAAGTTGCCGGCGAAATCGCCGAGCTGGATGTCAAGGCACTGGAACTGGCCGCGCTGAAGGGTGTCTTCCAGGACGTCGTTTCGGAACAGGTCTCCTATGTCAACGCGCCGGTGCTGGCCGAACAGCGCGGCATCAGCACCCGCTTGATCACGACCACTGAATCCGAGGAGTACCGGAACGTCCTGACCGTCCGCGGTGCGCTCTCCGACGGCAGCCGGATCTCGGTTGCCGGCACGCTGACCGGGCCCAAGCAGATCCAGAAGCTCGTGGGCGTCAACGGCTACGAAGTTGAAATCCCGATCAGCGAGCACCTGCTGGTCTTCACCTACGAAGACCGCCCCGGTGTCATCGGCACCCTCGGCCAGCTGCTGGGCACCCACGACATCAACATCGCCGGCATGCAGGTATCCCGCAACGAAGACAAAAAGCAGGCCCTGGCACTGCTGGCTGTGGACAGCTCGGTGCCGCAGGATCTGCTGGAGGAACTGCGCCAGACCATCGGCGCAACCCTGGCCCGGGTAGTCGACCTGCAAGACTGATCCAGCCGTAGTGCAGGCCCGTTGAGCGGTTGGCTTTCGCGTCGGCTCAACGGGCCTTTGCGCTTATCTCCTCTCTTTTTCGTACCGTCCAGTCCTTATGTGGGGGAATACAGTTGAACGCAGCAGCACGATTCTTGCGTAGCCGCTCGCTCGTAGTCACGGTAGTGGTCCTGGTCGCGGCCATGCTGCTATCGGTGTTCATCCAGGACCGCGCCCAGTCATCCCTGGGACAAGTAGTGGATACCAACTCCCGGGGACTCTACGACATCCTGGTACTCCCCGAAGGCAAGGGCCCGGACGCGGACACGCTGAAACAGCCGGACTACGTTTCCGGCACCGGCGGCATCACCCAGGAACAGCTCGGGCAGATCCGCGGCCTCGCCGATGTTGGTGTCGCCGCGCCGATCAGCCTGGTCTCCAAGGTTGTCCAGGACATCGAGTTTCCCCAGCTGAAGGCCACGGACTACGTGGGCTACAACGAAAACATCGAAGGCTACCTCGAACAGCAGAACATTACCGACGCGGTGCCGGCCGAGGAATGGCCTGAGCCGGATTCCGTGCTCAGCGAGGAACCAAAGAACTACCGGATCACGGCCAAGGCCGTCACCTCCAACGGCGTCAGCGACACTGTCCTGTTCGAAACCGCGGCGGAAGGCTCACTGGGCCAGGCCAAGCTGGAGGAACTGAAGGTTCCGGGCGGCAGCAGCCTGCGCACCGTGGCCCCGGAGGGGGAGACGGGCATCAAGTTCCCGGACCCCGCCGGCGGCAGTGCCCACGGCGATTTCGACCTCACCGTTGCCTTGCCGATGCTGCCCCAGATCACCGAGACCGTTGTAGCCGTTGACCCCGCCGCCGAGCAGGCACTGCTGGGCGAGGCCGGCGGCTTCCTCGCGCCCCTGGCCAAGGCCCCAGCGCCGTCAGGCCGCAGCGCCATGGAACTGGGGGATAAGTTTTCGCAGCAGATGACGCCGGGTCTCTTCGCTGAAGGCACCGACTCTGCCGAAATCGATGGGCACCCGTTCAGGTTCTGGAGTCCCTTCCTGACGCAGTACCGGGCGGCGGTGGAAGCGGGAACATTGACCGAGGATTCGAAGGTGATCCCGCTGGTGGTCCGCTCCGGCACCGATCTTGATCTGACGTACTCCGTTGACATCGAAGAGATTGACGACGCCGGCAATACCGTTGCGCAGGTGGGTACCGTCAGCAAGGAGCTGGGGGAGGAGTACCTCCCGTTTGCCTCCTCCAAGCCCTTCCAGCTGCGCTGGCCCGGTGGCGAGGACTACAACTACTTGCTGGGTTCCGGCGGGGTCCAGGTGGTCGCGGGTCTGCACCAGCCGGCCGAATGGACCACCGACTTCCTCTCAACCCCCGAGTACGTGGCCGGCGAAGCTAACCCCGACGGCAGCGTGGAGCAGACGGTGACCCCGCAGGGCTGGGTCACCGTGAACGAGCTGCCGGAAAAGACGCTGCAGTGGCAACTGGAGCCGGACCAGAGCCAGCGCGAGCCGGTCAACGAGCAGTCCTACCGGACCAGCCTCGACGATCCGGCCGACGCCGCCGCACCTCTTCCGTTTGTCTACGGCACCTTCGACGCCAATGCCGTGCGCGATGCTGCCGGAGACGTGAACTACCTGCCGCTGGGCGGCTACGACCCGGCGCCGGTGACACTGACGGAAGACGCCGAAGGCAACGACGTCGACGACACCGAGCTCAAGCCGGGCCTCAGCGGTGCGGGACTGGCGGTACAGTCCGCCGGTGCCATCACGGACTTCAACGGGCTGGCCGCCGTGCGCGGAACTTCGGACACCGATCCGGTCATTGACGCCGTGCGCGTACGGGTGGATGCCGGCGGCAGCTGGGCCGACGCCGCACCGAACATCGATGCCGTCGCGGCCGCCATCGGTGACTTGGGCCTGGATGTCCAGGTTGTTGCCGGTTCCGCCCGCGAGGACGTTTCCATCTATGTCCCCGAGTACCACCAGGAGGCTGACGGTACGGTTTCCGACCTGGGCACGGTCAGCCAGTCCTGGGTCCGCCAGGGCGCTGCCTCGGCCGTCCAGAGCTCACTGGGCCAGGCCAGCTCCGCACTGCTCTTCCTGACCTTGGGCGGGGCCGCGCTGCTGACCGCAGCTAGCACTGTTGCGTTCACCCGTTCGCGCCGTACCGAAGCGGTGACCCTGCGCGCCATGGGCTGGACACGGCCCAGGATCCGTTCGTGGTTCCTGGCCGAACTGCTCGTCGGCGCCGCGGCGCTGCTGGCCGTGGCGGTAGTGGTCAACGCCTTCAGCCGGACGCTGACCACGCTGGTGGTTTCCGGCGTCGTACTCCTGGTCTATGTGGCGGCGTCCTTCATCTCCGCCGCCTTGCTGAAGCCGGTGCCGCCCGCCGGGGATGCGCCGTCGTCTTCGGGCACCGCGCCCATGGTCGATACGCCGCTGAAATTCGCGCTGCGGCAGGTGAACACCAACCGGTTCAACGCTGGAGCTGTTGTTGTGGGCGTGGGTGTGCTCGGTGCGGCGGCCGGCGCGCTGGCGGCGGTTATCCTTGACCTTCCGCGTGCGGCCGGCAGCACGGCGCTCGGCTCGCTGGCGCTCAGCGAGACCGGCGGCGTGAACATCGCGCTGGCGGTGCTCGGCGTGGTGACGGCACTGGTGCTGACGCTGATGACCGGCCGTTTCGACCTGGCCCGCAAACGCGAGCAGTGGGACATTCTCGAGGCGATGGGCTGGACTCCCACGCTGCTGCTCTCGCTGCGGCGCAGCGAAACGGGGCTGCTGGCGGTGATGGCCCTGCCGCTGGCCGTCCTCGGCGCCGTCGGCGTTTCCCTGGCCGTGGCGCCGCATGCCGCACTGCGTGCGGTGGCCGCCGGTGTGCTGGCAGTGATTCTCTGGTTCATCCTGATGACAAGGACACGGAAATGATTGAACAACCGCAGACGCGTGCCGAGAAGATCGGGCGTACCGCGGACCATGCGATGCCGCTGGAGCTGCGTCGCATCACCATCCGCTACGACGGCGGCGGCGGCGAGCCGCTGGTGGTCGCGGAGGACTTCGACCTTGGCCTCGAGGCGGGGAGCATGCACTGCCTGGCCGGACGAAGCGGCTCGGGCAAGACCAGCATCCTGACCGTGGCGGCCGGCCTGACGCTGCCGACCTCGGGAGAGGTGTTCTGGCAGGGCGATTCGCTCGATGAGATGGACGACGACGAAATCTCCGACCGCCGCCGCGCCCTCATTGGTTATGTGGATCAGGGCGGGGCGCTGATCGACGGGATGAGCGCGCTGGAAAACGTGCTGCTGCCCGCGGTGCCGGACAAGCAGGTTGAAGCGAAAACCGAGATGGCCAAGGATCTGCTGGACCTGGTGGGGCTGGGACGCCGGATGCGGCACTACCCGGCGCAGCTGTCCGGCGGCGAGCGGCAGCGGGTGGCGATTGCGCGCGCGCTGATCCTGGGCACACGGGTGCTCGTGGTGGATGAGCCGACGGCCAGCCTGGACCGCGAGCATGCCAACCAGATCATCGGCATCCTCAAGGACACCACCAAGGACGGGATTGCGGTCCTGGTGGCGTCCCACGACGAGGAACTGATCAAGGTGGCGGACAGCCGCACCCACATGTACTGAGGCGGCCAACCACCGCCGAAGGCGCCCCAACCGGAGGAGCCGGGTGCCGCCGTCGTTGTCACGAAGACGGCGGTGGCCGGCCGCTTTCGACAAGCGCGGAGCACACGCGGTAATTTCTATAGGTGACCTCTTCAGCTGATAAGCCCCCGTACTACATCACCACGGCTATTTCGTACCCCAACGGCGTGCCCCACATCGGACATGCCTACGAGTTCATTGCCACGGATGCCATGGCGCGGTTCAAGCGGCTGGACGGCTACGACGTCTGTTTCCTGACCGGGACGGACGAGCACGGGCAGAAGATGCTGCACACCGCGGAGAAGGAAGGCATCACCCCGCTGGCCCTGGCCAAGCGCAACTCGGACGTCTTCCAGGCTACCCAGGACGGCCTGGGCATCAGCTACGACCGCTTTATCCGCACCACGGACGAAGACCACTACGCCGCCGCGCAGGCCATCTGGAAGCGGATGGAAGAGGCCGGGGACATCTACCTCGACAAGTACGAGGGCTGGTACTCCGTCCGCGACGAGGCGTACTACGGCGAAGACGAGACCGAGGTCCGCGAGGACGGCAAGCGCTACTCGATCCAGACCGACACCGAAGTCACCTGGACCGAAGAAGAGTCCTACTTCTTCCGCCTGTCGGCCTATCAGGACAAGCTGCTCAAGCTCTACGAAGACCAGCCGGAATTCGCCGCCCCGCGGACCCGTTTCAACGAGGTCATCAGCTTCGTCAAGCACGGCCTGATGGACCTGTCCATCTCCCGCACCACCTTCGACTGGGGTATTCCGGTGCCGGGCAACCCCAAGCACGTGATGTACGTGTGGGTGGACGCACTGACCAACTACCTCACCGGCGTCGGTTTCCCGGACACCGAGGCGGACGCGTTCCGCAAGTGGTGGCCGGCCGACGTGCACGTGATCGGCAAGGACATCTCCCGCTTCCATGCCATCTACTGGCCGGCGTTCCTGATGTCCGCCGGGCTGGAACTGCCCAAGCGCGTGATGATCCACGGCCACCTGTACAACCAGGGCGTGAAGATGTCCAAGTCGCTGGGCAACGTGATTGCGCCGTCGGACTGGGTGGAGCAGTACGGTCTGGACCAGATGCGCTTCTTCCTGCTGCGCGAAGTGCCGTTCGGTGCGGACGGCTCCTACAGCCACGAGGCCATCGTCGGCCGGATGAACGCGGATCTGGCGAACAACCTGGGCAACCTGGCCCAGCGCTCCCTGTCCATGGTGGCCAAGAACTGCGAGGGCAAGGTCCCGCAGCCCGGCACGCTCGCCGCCGAAGACCATGAACTGCTGGCCCAGGCCGAGCGGCTGCTGGAGAAGTCCCGTGCGGCCTACAAGGTGCAGGATTTCCACGCATCGCTCGAGGCGATCTGGACCGTGCTCGGGGACACCAACGCCTACTTCGCCGAGCAGGCCCCCTGGGTGCTGCGCAAGACCGACGTGGAGCGGATGAACACCGTGCTCTACGTCACGCTGGAAGTGCTGCGGATCGTCTCCATCCTGGTCCAGCCGGTGATGCCCGGTTCGGCCGCCAAGCTGCTCGAGGTACTGGGGCAGAACGACGACGGCGCCCGCGACTTCGCAGCCATCGCCAAGGCTTTGGTGCCGGGTACGGATCTGCCGGCGCCCACGCCGATCTTCCCGAAGTACGAAGAGCCGGCCGGATAACGGTTGCCTAGGTAGCTTCCGGCCTGGCCAGGAAGCGGTCCTTGGCCGTCTGCTCCATGATGCGGGCCATCGTGTCCAGCTGGCGGTGGGTCTGGTCCAGCAACTGTCGGAAACGCTGGGCATCGAGCCGCGGCTCAGCTTCGGCCAGCACGATCAGCGTCCGCCACAGGCATTCCTTGCCGCGGAGCGCGGACTGGAGCGTTTCGAGTTCCAGCTGCGCTCCTGCGCCGCCGCCGTTGCGCAGCGGATTGAGCGGATTGATCTTGCCCATCACGGCGCCGCCGGCGGCAGCGACTTTCTTGAAGGTGCTCCGCCGGTAGCCGAACTGTCCCATCAGTTCCTTGACCTCGCGGCGTTCGGCGATGACCTCGTTGCGCAGGCGCTGGAGATCGGCCTCGAACTCGGTTCCGGCCCAGGATTCCCGCGCCGAGCCGAAGAGTTTGATGCCGGTCTTGGCGCCCAGCAGATGATCGTCCAGATAAGCGGCGAACTCGTCATTGTCCATGCGGACGGGCTGCTTGTGGTCCTGGTCCATCGTATGATCCTCCCGATCGTCGGTCATCAGCATG
This sequence comes from Arthrobacter sp. Soil_C_60, assembly GCF_057656375.1. Taxonomy (NCBI): domain Bacteria; kingdom Bacillati; phylum Actinomycetota; class Actinomycetes; order Micrococcales; family Micrococcaceae; genus Arthrobacter; species Arthrobacter sp. Soil_C_60. The sequence goes on from NZ_JBDGKM010000001.1 coordinate 746,128, forward strand.
CTTGCTATTTTTGCAGATCCTGATCGGGTTGTCGTGGACCCGGTGGCGGAAGGGCTTAGCCGGCCAGGTCCTCGGGATGCCTGATGCGGGTCTTCTTCGCGCGCACACCCCGGTTCCAAAGCCAGGTCAGCAGCCACAGCACGAGGCCTACGCCGATCATCACGCCGGCGATCTGGTATTCGACGGGATCCTGCGCCCACGGCCCCACCAGGAACCCGCAGGTCAGGACGCCCAGGTACGGGAGGATCTTCGGTGCGCGGAAGTGTTCCCGGTCGATCGGCCGCCGGCGCAGGACGAGGACGGCGACGTTCACCACGGTGAAAACGCACAACAGCAGCAGTGCCGTGGTGCCGCCCAGCGCGCTCACCGTGTCGGTGCCCATGAAATTGGTGACCGTGATGATCAGCCCCACGGCGATCAGCGTGGTGAAAATGATAGAGGCCCACGGCGAGCGGCGGTTCGGCAGCACTTTGCCCAGCGAACGGGGCAGCACGTCCTGTTTGGCCATGCCGTAGAGCAGGCGGCTGGCCATCAACATGTTGATCAGCGCGGTGTTGGCCACCGCGAACATGGACAGGAACGGGTAAATGACGTCCACCGGCAGGCCCGGCGCCCCGGCCTGCACCACTTCGAGCAGCGGCGTGGTGCTTTCGGAGAGGACGCCGATGGGGACAATCGCCACTGCGGCGATGGATACCAGGATGTAGATCAGGACGGTGATGCCCAGGCCCGTCAGCATGACCTTGGGGAAAATCTTGACCGGATCCTTGGTTTCCTCCGCCATGTTGACCGAGTCCTCGAACCCCACCATCGAGAAGAAGGCGAGCGACGTGGCCGCCGTGATGGACAGGAAAGCGCCCTTGTCCGCCGACGTTTCGAAGATCAGCACCCGGCTGAAGTCCACGTTGCCCTGGGACATGGCCCAGAACCCGATGAAGATCACGATCATCAGGCCGGTGAACTCAACCAGGGTCAGGACCACATTGAACTTGATGCTCTCGGCGACGCCGCGCAGGTTGATCAGCGCCAGCACGACCATGAAGATCACCGCGACCCACGTGACTCCGTCCTGGTCCCAGTCAAGGTTGAACCCCACAATGAAGTTCTCCGCCAGGAACTTGGACGCGGTGGAAGCAGACGTTATGCCGGAACTGAGGACCGCGAAAGTGACCAGGAAGGTCAGGAAATGGATACCGAAGGCTTTGTGCGTGTAGAGGGCCGCGCCGGCGGCCTGCGGATACTTGGTGACGAGTTCCAGATAGGAAAAAGCCGTGATGGTGGCAACGACGAAGGCCAGGAGGATCGGCGCCCACGCGGCGCCGCCTACCTCGCCGGCAATCCGCCCGGTCAGCGCATAAACGCCCGTGCCGAGGATGTCCCCGACGATGAACAACAGCAGGAGCTTCGGACCTATGGCCCGTTTGAGTTCCGGTTGCTCATGGGTTTCGGTGGTGCTGCTCATCGTTGAACTCCCGTCCAAGCGTGGTGCCTACGGTCAGAGACTTCACAGTCAACGTAGCACGCTGCCACTGCCGTGTCGCGGGGTCAGCGGTGACCGGTGAACCGAGCGGGCTTTCCCGCCGGAGAACCAGCCGGACAAGGATATGGCGGCGCTTCCGTTGAGGGAAGCGCCGCCACGATGCTGCCGTGCCGGGCATGTCAGACGGTGGCCAGCCCCTCGACGGGGGAGAGCCGTGCCGCGCGGCGGGCCGGCATAACGGAGGCCAGCAAGCCGGCCACCACGGCGACCGCCAGCACAGCGGCCAGCTGCAGCCACGGTACGTCCGGCACGACGGCGGTGAACGTGCCCAGCGCGGACTGTGCGCCGAGCCAGCCGTACAGGATGCCCAGCCCGGACCCGATCAACGCCGCCACGCCCGCGATCAGGACTGCCTCCAGGGCAAGCATGCCGCGCAGCTGGTTCCGGGTCAGGCCCAGCGCCCGCAGCAGCGATGACTCCTGCGTCCGTTCCAGCACCGAGAGCGAGAGCGTGTTCGCCACGCCCACCAGCGCGATCAGCACCGCCACGGCCAGCAGCCCGGTGACCACCAGCAGCAGCACGTCGATGATCTGGTTGAACGCCGCCCGCTCAATGGCTGCCCCGGAGATCTGGTAGTCCTGCACGTTCAGCCCGGCGGCCAGTCCGCTGCGCAGTTCCATCAGCGCCGTGGCGTCGAGATCCCGGTCCACGGACAGCCACAGCTGCGGCAGGGACGAATAGTACTCCTCGCTGTCGGCGGCAGCGGGCGCGGGCACGCCGATCTCTTCGGCCACGGCGGAGGACATCAGCGGCGGGAAGGAATAACTGCTGACCTCCACCACCTGCAGCTCCTTGGCGCCGCTGCTGCCGGTGACGGTAAGCGTGTCCAGGCCCGAGCCTTCGGCCAGCAGCACAGTATCGGCGTCCAGCGGCAGGGACTGGTCCTGCAACAGCTCCCGCTGTGCCGGTTCCAGCTGGTAGACGCCCGTCCGCTGGCCGTTCACCGTGGCGTAGCCGCCGGTCGTGACCAAGCCGGCGGCAGCCACGCCGTCGTATGTCAGGGCGGTTTGCGCGGCTGCCTCATCGAGCGGCCCGCCGTCTTCGTCGAGGTCACCGATGCTGATGTCCACCGGGTACTGCGCGCTGAGCTCGGATTCGAACGCCGTGCGGGCGGTCTGCGCGCCGGTCATCATCATGACCACCAGCGTCACGCCGATCAGCAGTGCGGTGGCGGTGGCTGAGGTGCGGCCGGGGTTGCGCACCGCGTTGACGGCGGCCAGCTTGCCGGGCACGCCCAGGGGCTTGGCCAAGGCACCGACGGCGGTGACCAGCGGCGGCACAAAGAGCGTGGCGCACAGCAGCAGGCCGATGAAGGACATGGCGCCACCGGGCAGGGCGATGAGCAGGTTGGCGCTGAGTGCACCCAAGCCAAGTACGACGGCGCCACCCACCACGAGCGCGATGCCGAACCCGAGCCTGATCTTGCCTTTCCGGTTGCCTACGCGGACATCCTCGGCCGGGCGCAGGGCCGCCAGCGGTGCGACGGCTGTTGCGGCGCGGGCCGGGGCGAGCGCGGCGAGGACCGTCATCACTACTCCGGTGACCAGGCCGACCGCAACGGCGAGCGGCGGGACAGCCAGGGCAGCGAACTCGGTGTCCGGACGGCCCTGCAGCACGGCAATGATGCCGGCCATCAGGCCCACGGCTCCGAGCACGCCGATGACAGAGGCCACAACGCCCACCAGCAGTGCCTCCACCAGCACCGAGCGGCGGATCTGCCCGCGATCGGCACCGATGCAGCGCAGCAGCGCCAGCTCCCGCGTGCGCTGCGCGATCAGCACGGAGAAGGTGTTGGCGACTACGAGGGCGGACACCAGGACCGCCACCAAGGCGAACGCCAGCAGCACTATGGTCAGCTGGTCGGTTCCCCCGGTGAAGCTGGCCACGACTTCCTTGGTCTGCTCGGACGCGGTGTTCACGGTCGAGTCCGCAAAGCCGGCGCCGGCCAGGGCAGCGGCGACGGCGTCCTTGGCTGCTGCAACGTCGGTGCCGGCGGCCAGATCCAGCTGGATGCTGCGTACCTGGACCGGAGCTTGCTCGCTGGCGAGCGTGATGAGTCCGCTTGTGCCGAAGAACTGCGGCTGGCCCATCATCAGCGGGTCCTTCGACGCCTTCACGATGGCGGAGACGGTCGCGGGGACGCCGCCGGCGGCTACGTCCTCGGCGGCCCCCGGCCCGGCGCCCGGTGCAAGTTCGAGCTTGCTGCCGACAGTCAGGGCGAGGCGCTCGGCGGTGGCATCGTCCACCGCCACTTCGCCACTGCCGGGCAGCGTACCTTCGATCAGTTCCAGATTGTCCAGACCGGCCGACGGCGCAGTGTTCTGCAGCGCGCCGTAACCGGTCTCACCAGCCGTGCCGAAGGCGATGTGGGTCTGCTGCTGGACAAAAACCTCTGCTACGCCGTCAGCGTCCGCCACGGCTTCGGCGGCCTGTTCATCCAGCGGCTTTTCCGGACCGGCGCCGACCACCAGGTCCGCGTTGCGGAAACCGGCGCCGACGCTGTTGCCCAGCGAGGCTTCGGTGGAGGCGTTGACCATCAGCGTGGCCGTGAGGAAGCCGACGGCCATCACCACGGCGAGTGCGACGGCGATGAACCGGCGCGCATGCTGCTTCACCTGTGCGAGTGCTACCTGCAGCATGGCTCAGGCCCCCAGCTTCGCCAGTGCGGCCAGGATGTGCTCGGTGTCCGGGCGCTCGAGCTCGCCTACCAGCGCGCCGTCGTTCATCAGGACCACGCGGTCGGCATAGGAGGCGGCGACGGGATCGTGGGTAACCATGATGATGCTTTGGCCCATCTCCGTGGCGGAGCGGCGCAGCAGCGAGAGCACTTCGGCACCGACCTTGGAGTCGAGGTTGCCGGTGGGCTCGTCACCGAAGATCACATCCGGCCGGGTGAGCAACGCCCGGGCCACCGCGACGCGCTGCTGCTGCCCGCCGGAGAGCTCGTGCGGTCGGTGCGTCAGCCGCTCCGCCAGCCCCAGGGTGGAGGTCACGTACCGGAACCAATCCTTGTCCACGGTGCCGCCGGCCAGCGCGATCGGCAGCGTGATGTTCTGTTCGGCCGTCAGGGTGGAGACCAGATTGAAGGCCTGGAACACGAAGCCCACGCGCTCGCGGCGCAGCTTGGTCAGCTGGTTGTCGTTCAGGGCGGTGATCTCGGTGCCGCCGATCCAGATCTTTCCCGAATCGGCGGTGTCCAGACCGGCCAGGCAGTGCATCAGGGTGGACTTGCCGGAGCCGGAGGGGCCCATGATGGCCGTGAACTTGCCGGTCTGGAACGCCACATCGACATTCTTCAACGCGTGGACGCGGGTATCTCCCGTGCCGTAGGTCTTGTTGAGGGCCTGCGTGGCTGCCGCAGCGGTGGAATTCCCGGAGCCGTTCGAGGCCGCGGACGCGAGTGATTGCTCAGTGCTGGTTTTCATACTCCAACGTTACGAACCAAGGACGCCCGGCGGATCGGCCCCCGGTCTGGTGTTCTGCAGCCCCGTCTCATACCCAGGGTTGAGAAGTCAGGGTGTGACAATCCCGGTTTCGTAGGCGATGACCACAGCCTGCACCCTGTCCCGAGCATTGAGCTTGGCCAGGATATGCCCCACGTGCGTCTTCACCGTGGCCTCGGAGAGGAATAAAGTAGTGGCGATCTCCGGGTTGGACAGTCCCTGGGCAATCAGCGTGAACACCTCGCGCTCGCGGGCCGTAAGCGTGTCCACCGCGGCGGCATGGCGGCTGACCTCGGGACTCGGCGCGCGCAGCAGCGGGGCCACATGGTCCAGCAGCCGGCGGGTGGTGGACGGCGCGATCACGGCGTCGCCCCGGTACACGGTCCGGATGGCCTCGAGGAGCTCCTCCGGCGGCGCGTCCTTGAGCAGGAAACCGCTGGCCCCGGCCTGGATCGCCGACAGGGCGTACTCATCCAGGTCGAAGGTGGTGAGCACCACGACCTTCAAATCCTGCCCCTCGGGTCCACCGTTCCGGGCTGCCCGCGCCAGGAGTTTGCCGGTCGCCTCGATGCCGTCCATGCCCGGCATCCGGACGTCCATAAGAACGACGTCGGCACGAACCACCGCGAGTGCGTTCACCGCTTCCTGTCCGTTGCCGGCTTCGGCCACCACCTCAAGGTCGGGCTGGGAATTGATCAGCATTTTGAAGCCGCCGCGGACCAGCTGCTGGTCATCGACGAGGGCCACGCGGATCGGTTCCTGGGCGGCGCGGCTGGATTCGGCTTCGGCAGCTGGAAAGCTCACTCTTTAGGCCTCCGTGTAGGGGATGAATGCGCGGACGCGGAATCCGCCGCCGGGTTTCGGGGCGGCTTCCACCGTCCCATCGTAGAGCGACAGGCGTTCGGCCATGCCGGTGATGCCCTGCCCGCTGCCCGCGGTGGCAGGATCCGCACCGGCGCCGCGGCCGTCGTCGTCAATCCGGATCTGCAGGCCGCGTCCGGTCCATTCCAGCAGCACCTGTGCCGAGGCGTTCGGGCCGGCATGTTTGAGGACATTGGTCAGGCCCTCTTGCACCACGCGGTAGCCGGTGAGTTCCGCGCCGCTTGGCATCGCACGCCGCGGCTCGCCCGCCCGCTCCAGCGCAACTTCCAGGCCGGAACGGCGGACCGTATCCACCAGCGTCTCCACGTCCGTCAGCGTAGGGAGCGGCCGGACGGAAGCGACGTCGTCGCCGCGCAGCACACCGAGCAGACGTCGCATGTCCCGCAGCGAGGCGCGTCCGGTTTCCGCGATGGTGCCCAGCGTCTCGGTCGCCACCGCCGGGTCCTGCGCGCTCGCATACCGGGCGCCGTCGGCCTGCGTGATGATGACCGAGAGCGAGTGCGCCACGATGTCATGCATCTCGCGGGCGATGTGGCTGCGCTCGTCCGCCGCAGCCAGATCGCGCTCCTGCTGCCGCTCGATCTCCAGCCGGTGCGCCCGGTCCTGCAGCGCCTGCACGGTCAGCCGGCGGTTGCGCACCAGGTCGCCCAGGGTCCAGGAAACCAGCACCACGGCGTCGATCGCCACAAACGTAATCAGGAAGGTGGGGATGCTGCCGGTAGACCCGTTGGCAATGAACGAGAAGCGGACAACGAACATGGCGCCGCCGAGCAGCGCCAGCACCAGACCGCCCAGGCTGGCCCAGCGCGGGGCATAGGCCGCCAGCGAAAACACCATGACCAGCACCAGGGTCTGCGCGGGGACGGGCACGGACAGGAAGGCGACATTGAGCAGTGCCGCCATTGCCATCGCCGCGCCGGACTGCCACGGATACGTGCGCCGCCATGCCAGCGGGATGATCAGCAGGGCCGAGAGTGCAAAAGCCGGCAGGTCGGCGGCGGCAACGTAAGGCAGGGCGGAGACGGCGAAGGCCGACAGCATGATGATGAGGTCTACCTTGCCGGGATTCTCCTGGAACCAGTTGTAGATCCTGTGGTGCACGCGCATGATTCAAAACTCTATGCCGCGGCCGGGGCTGCCCGCGTCATGCCCAGGTCTGATTTCCTGTGTTCATAAAGTGAGATGGCTTGCTCAGGATGTGGGATTGTTCCCTAGACTGGAGGCATGAACGCAGCAGAGGCACAGGCATTTTCACTGGCAATCATCCCCGGAGACGGAATCGGTCCGGAGGTGGTGGCCGAAGGAGTCAAGGTTCTCAAGGCGGCGACCGCCAACGAAGACGCTACCTTTGAGCTGACGGAGTACAAGCTCGGTGCCGAGCACTGGCTGGCCACGGGGGAGACCCTGCCCGAAGACACGCTGGACAAACTGCGCAGCCACGACGCCATTCTGTTCGGTGCCGTCGGTGCCGCCCCGGGGGACACCCGCATTCCCTCCGGCATCATCGAACGCGAGATGCTGCTTAAGCTGCGCTTCAGCCTGGACCACTTCGTCAACCTGCGCCCGTCCAAGCTCTTCCCCGGCGTGCCCAGCCCGCTGGCCAACCCCGGCGAGGTGGATTTCGTCGTCGTGCGTGAAGGCACCGAAGGCCCGTACGTCGGCAATGGCGGCGCGCTTCGCGTGGGCACGCCGCACGAGATCGCTACCGAGGTCTCGGTCAACACCGCACACGGCGTGGAGCGCGTGGTCCGCGATGCCTTCCGCCGCGCGTCGGCCCGCCGCAAGAAGCTAACGCTGGTCCACAAGCACAATGTGCTCGTCCATGCCGGCCATCTGTGGCGCCGCCAGGTCGAGGCAGTGGGTCGCGAATTCCCCGAGGTCGCCGTCGACTACCTGCACATCGATGCGGCCACCATCTTCATGGTCACCGACCCGGCCCGCTTCGACGTCATCGTCACGGACAACCTCTTCGGCGACATCATCACCGATCTGGCCGCCGCCATCACCGGCGGCATCGGCCTGGCCGCCTCGGGCAACATCAACATGGACCGCACCGCCCCGTCCATGTTCGAACCGGTCCACGGCTCCGCCCCGGACATTGCCGGCCAGCAGAAGGCCGATCCCACCGCGGCCATCCTGTCTGTTGCCCTGCTGCTGGAGCACCTTGGCCTGGACGCTGCCGCCGCCCGGGTGCAGGATGCGGTGGAGAAGGACATTGCCGGCCGCGGCACCGAGCCGCGTACGACGTCGGAGATCGGCGATGCTATTGCCTCACTTTTGGCAGTAGGCTAGTTAGCAGCCCTTAACTCGAATCACAACGTCGTGCCCTAAGACCGTGGAGGAACCATGACCCAAACGCTGGAATTCACCCAGCAGCTCTCGGACCACCCGAAGAGCGCCGAAGAACGTTCTGCCATTCTGGCCGACCCGGGCTTCGGCAACTACTTCACGGACCACACGGCCGTCGTCGATTACAAGGTCGACGCAGAAGGGAACGGCGGCTGGTCCGGCGCACGGATCGAGCCCTACGGTCCCATCGCCCTCGATCCCTCCGCCGCCGTGCTCCACTACGGCCAGGAAATCTTCGAGGGGATGAAGGCCTACAAGCACGCGGACGGCTCGGTCTGGACCTTCCGCCCCGAGGCCAACGCGAAACGGATGAACCGCTCCGCCCGCCGGTTGGCGCTGCCGGAGATTCCGGAGGAGACGTTCCTGGAGTCCCTGCGGCAACTGGTGGAGGTGGACAAGGACTGGGTGCCCAACGGCGACGGCGAAGCGCTGTACCTGCGCCCGTTCATGATCGCCACCGAGGCGTTCCTCGGCGTGCGGCCGGCGCGGGAAGTTTCCTTCCGCGTCATCGCCTCGCCGGTCGGCAACTACTTCGGCGGCGAGCTGAAGCCGGTGTCGATCTGGTTGTCCGAACAGTATGCCCGGGCCGGCCGCGGCGGTACGGGGGAAGCCAAATGCGGCGGCAACTATGCAGCCTCGCTGGCCCCGCAGATGGAAGCCGAGGCGCACGGCTGCAAGCAGGTGCTGTTCCTGGACCCGTTCAATGACAATGCCGTGGAAGAACTCGGCGGAATGAACATTTTCTTCGTGTTCAAGGAGGGCACGCTGGTCACGCCCGAGCTCAACGGGAACATCCTGCACGGCGTCACACGCTCTTCGATCATCCAGCTGGCCAAGGACCGCGGCCTCGACGTGCAGGAACGCAAGATCACCATTGACGAGTGGCGTGATGGGGTCGCTTCCGGCGACATCACGGAGGCTTTCGCCTGCGGTACGGCGGCAGTCATCACGCCCATCGGGGAACTGAAGACCAAGGACGGCTCCATCGGCTCTCCGGGCAGCAACGCCGGTGAAGTGTCGATGTCCATCCGCAAGCAGCTGCTGGGCATCCAGACCGGCGCTGTGGAGGACACCCACGGCTGGCTGACCCGCCTGGCCTAGGCACAGCCAGGCCGGATCAGGTTGGCAAGGGCCCCGTTCGCACAACGCGGACGGGGCCTTTTGCCGTTGGTACGTAGGCCCCTGGAAGGAAAGTTTGGAGTCTGGAGTGTGGATTTGATCGTTTAACCTATCGCCGCCGCGCTTGGGCGGATAGCTTGCAAAGATCACCCGCACATCGCACCAGGAGGAACCTCGTCCATGAGAAAACCACTTGCCGCAGCAGCCCTTGCCGGAGCCCTCGCCCTGACCGCCGTCACGGCACCCGCCGCCGTAGCCGGCGAAGGCCCCAACTACGGCGGCAACGAAACCGTCAACACCTCGATTCTCCATACCTATGAGGAACTGGCGGCTGAGCTAAAGGTGCAGGACGCCAAACAGCCGCGGCTGGACGTTGACGTCATCGGCCAGACCGTCAAGGGCCGCGACATCTTCCTGGCGAAGTACATCAGCAATCCGGAGGACCCCACGGTCCTCTTCCTTACGCAGCAGCATGGCAACGAGCAGCTGACCACGGAAGGCGCCCTGGAATTCATCAAGCACCTGGGCACGGCCAAGACCAAGGGCGTGCTGGACGGGGTCAACGTCCTGATTGTGCCGATGCTCAACGCGGACGGTGCCATGGGGGACGTCAACTTTCCGCTGGACGATTACGTTGCCGCCGGTGACCGGCACTTGACCCGGTACAACGCAAATGAAGCGGACATCAACCGGGACCACATCACCAGGATCCAGCCGGAAACCCAGGCGCTGCATGACAATGTCCTGGGCAAGTACAACATCGACTACATGATCGACCTGCACCACCAGGGCGCCCAAAGCGAACGGGACGGCCAGCTCGTCTCCGGCTCCATCCTGTACCCGACCACGGAGAACGTGGAAGCGGATGTGCTGGAAGGCTCGAAGAAGCTCGGCGCCGTCGTCTTCAACGCCATCGACTCCACGGGCTGGGGCCATTTGGGCAAGTACGTCGGAGGGACCGCCGAAACGATCAGCCGCAACGGCATCGCCGTCGAATACGGCATCTCGACACTGCTGTTCGAGATGCGCGGCATGAGCGACCACTTCTACGAGGACTATGTACTGGGACAGAAATCCAACGGCTACCTGATCAAGCAAACCGTCACCACGCTCGACGCCGCTGTCCGGGCCATTTCGGACCGCTCCATCGACGACGCCGACACCTCCTTCTGGGATTCGCTCGCCGAGCAGAACACCCGCAGCGAGTAACCCTGGCCGGCACGTAGGCAACATTTTAAGTCCGACGGCGATGCCCGGCTTGGGAGAGCCGGTCACCGCCGTCGTCGCTCCTCGTTCCTTGACCCCGCCAGAAATCCCGGTTCGTGTGCCCGGGATGCAAGGATAGGGACGTGAACGCAGCATCGAATCCGAACCTGGTCCGCAGCAGCACGCTCACCCGCTACCGGCTGGCGCCGAATCCCGGGGCGATGAGCCTGGAGGGGACCCAGTCCTACCTGATCAGCGCTCCCGGCGAGCCCGGCGTCGTCGTCGTGGACCCGGGGCCGCTGCACGAGACGCACCTGCAGGAACTGGCCGCCGCCGGCAAAGTCGAGCTGGTGCTGATTACGCACCACCACATCGACCACACCGAGGCCAGTGCCCGGTTCCATGCGCTGACGGGAGCACCCGTGCGTGCCTTGGACCGGGCCCAGTGCCACGGCGGCGACCCGCTCACCGACGGCGAAACCATCCGCGCCGCCGGCGTGGACATCTCGGTCCTGGCGACTCCCGGACACACGGCGGACTCCGCGTCCTTCCACCTTCCCGACGACGGGCCGGATGGCTCCGTGCTCACCGGCGACACCATTTTGGGCCGGGGGACCACCATCATCGCCTACCCGGACGGGCGGCTGGGGCCGTATCTGGAATCGCTGGAGAAACTGGCCGCGCTCGGGCCGGCGAAAGTCCTGCCGGCCCACGGCCCCCTCCTTCCTGATCTTTCAGCCATCTGCCGCGAATACGCGGAGCACCGCCAGCTGCGGCTGGACCAGATCCGCGCCGCTCTGAAAGAGCTCGGCGAGCAGGCCGGCGTCGACGCAGTCACCGACCATGTCTACAACGACGTCGATCCGTCCGTGCGCGGGGCCGCCGAAGCGTCCGTCGCGGCACAGCTGGATTACCTGCGCTCCGGAAACCAGCGCCCGAGCCGATAGGGTAGTTCCCATGCGTATCGCCCGATTTGTACTTGACTCTGACCCAGCTTTCGGCATCGTCGAAGGTGACGAAGGAAATGAAGAGGTCGCGGTCATCGCCGGTGACCCGTTCTTCTCCGGTATCCAGCTCACCGGCGCCCGCCACAAGCTGGAGGACGTGCGGCTGCTGGCCCCCATCATTCCCCGCAGCAAGGTGGTCGGCATCGGCCGCAACTACGCCGAGCACATCAAGGAAATGGGCAACGAAACCCCGGCCGCGCCGCTGATGTTCCTGAAGCCCAACACCTCCGTCATCGGTCCGAACGAGCCGATGGTGCTGCCGGAGTTCTCCGAAGAGGTGTCGTACGAGGCGGAGCTGTGCGTGGTCATCGGCCGCATCTGCAAGGACGTCCCGGCCGAGCGGGTCCACGAAGTCATCTTCGGCTACACCTGCGGCAATGACCTGACCGCCCGCGATGCCCAGCGCACGGACAACCAATGGGCTCGCGCCAAGGGCTTCGACGGCTCGGCACCGATCGGACCTTGGATCGAAACCGAGCTGGACACCGAAGACCTGGCGGTTAAGGGCTGGCTCGACGGAGAACTGAAGCAGGACGGCAACACGGCCCAGATGATCTGGAGTGTCAAGGAACTCGTGGCCTATGTCTCCCAGGCCTTCACCCTGCTGCCCGGCGACATCATCATGACCGGCACTCCGGCCGGCGTGGGGACGATCGAGGCAGGACAGCGCTACGAGGTTGAGATCGAGGGCATCGGACGGCTGTCCAACACCGCCCGCCGCTAGCCTGGACGAAAGATGACGACGACGGCGCCACGCGGTCCGGCTGCGGCCCGCACCATCACAGCGGTGCTGCCGCCCGCCGTCGTCTGGGCCGTGGTCCTGATCTTGAGCCCTGTGCTCGAGTACGGTCTCGGCCGGCTGGCCTGGTGGGGAGCCGGGGCGGCATTCCTGCTGTGCTTCGTGCCGTGGGCCATCGTTACTTGGCTGGATAAGCGCGGGGACCTGCGCCGCGGCATTCAACGGCTCGGCTTCAGCCCGCTGATGATCTGTACCGGGGTGTTGATGTACGGGACACTGCGTGCCATCCAGTGGCTCAATGGTCCGTTGGGTCTTGCCGCCGTAATCTTCGCCATCTACGGCGGCTTTGCCCTGCTGTTGATCTTCCGCCGTTTCGGCCCGGATTGGACCTGCATGACCTATGGCGGAGCCTCGGTCATCCTCGTCCTGATGGCAGGAATGCCCGGACTGATCGGCGCGATGCTGCTCGCCCTCGGCGTCTGGGCCCAGGCGCTTCTGCAGCCTCCAAGGGCCGGGCGTTTGGTGGTTTCGGCGCTGGCCGGGGCTGCGGCCTGCGGCGGGATTTACGCGCTCCTGGAGCAGGCGGTGCGGTAGCGTCCCGTACACCGGGGGAAGACGTTGAGGCACGGGCTAAACTGGTGTCCATCATGACTAATGCATCTGCGCTTCCCGCTGACCTGCCCACTGTCGATGCCGAAACACCCGTCCGGGTACGGTTCTGCCCGTCGCCCACGGGAACTCCGCACGTCGGCCTCATCCGGACCGCCCTGTTCAACTGGGCCTATGCCCGGCACACCGGCGGCACCATGGTCTTCCGGATCGAAGACACGGACGCCGCCCGCGATAGCGAGGAAAGCTACCAGCAGTTGCTGGAAGCGATGAAGTGGCTCGGCATCACCTGGGACGAGGGCGTCGAAGTCGGCGGTCCGCACGAACCCTACCGCCAGTCCCAGCGCGCCGACATCTACCAGGATGTCATCACCAAGCTGAAGGAAGCCGGCCACGTTTACGAGTCCTACTCGACGCCGGAAGAGGTCGAGGCCCGCCACAAGGCAGCCGGCCGCGACGCCAAACTCGGTTACGACAACTTCGACCGGGACCTGACCGAGGAACAGATTGCCGCCTTCAAGGCAGAGGGACGCGAGCCCGTACTGCGCGTTCGGATGCCGGACGAGGACTTGACCTTCAACGATCTGGTCCGGGGCGAAATCACGTTCAAGGCCGGGACCGTACCGGACTTCGTCGTCGTCCGCGCCAACGGCAAACCCCTCTACACGCTGGTGAACCCGGTGGATGATGCGCTGATGGGCATCACCCACGTCCTGCGCGGCGAGGATCTGCTCTCCTCCACACCCCGCCAGATCGCCCTGTACCGGGCGCTGGTGGACATCGGCGTGGCGCGCTACATGCCGCTGTTCGGCCACCTGCCCTATGTCATGGGCCAGGGCAACAAGAAGCTGTCCAAGCGAGATCCGGAGTCCAACCTCTTCCTGCATCGCGAACGCGGCTTCATCCGCGAGGGGCTGCTGAACTACCTGTCGCTGCTGGGCTGGAGCCTGTCCGCGGACGAAGACATCTTCACGGTGGACCAACTGGTGGAGAACTTCGACATCCACGATGTGCTCTCCAACCCCGCGCGCTTCGACCTGAAGAAGGCCGAGGCCATCAATGGAACCCACGTGCGGCTGCTGGAACCGGGGGACTTCAGGCTGCGCCTGGTCCCATACCTGCAGCATGCCTCCTTGGTAGGGGAGACCCTCACCGAGCGGGACCACATGGTGCTGGCCGAAGCCGCCCCGCTGATCCAGGAACGCATCACCTTGCTGGGGGAAGCGCCGGAAATGATCGCTTTCCTGTTCAAGAAGGACGACGAGATCGACATCGCGGACGATGCCCGCAAGGGACTGCCGGAAAATCTGGCGGAAGTCCTGGACGCGGCCCTGGCTGCCTTGGAGCCGATCGAGGAGTGGACCGCGGAGAACATCCAGACTGCCCTGCGTACGGCGCTGGTGGAAGAACTCGGGCTTAAGCCGCGGCTGGCCTTCGGCCCGGTCCGGACCGCCGTCTCCGGCCGCCGGATCTCTCCGCCGCTGTTCGAGTCCATGGTCATCCTTGGCAAGAACTCCTCGCTGGCCCGCATCAAGGCTTTCCAGAACGCCTAGAACAGGGGCTTTCGGGCGATGTGACGGACGCCTCAGCGGGTAACCGGCTAACCGTTTTGTGTAAACGGGAGACCTCCGGTAAAGTAATTACTCGTGCTGAGGCGCTGAGGAAGCAAACAAGAAGCTTCCAGCAGGGCCCGAAAGTACCTTTGGGATATGGTGTAATTGGCAACACAACGGTTTCTGGTACCGTCATTCTAGGTTCGAGTCCTGGTATCCCAGCGCTGGGAATTGCGCTGTTTAGAGTGTAGTTCCGGCCAAATAATGAATTTGGCAGCCGGGCAAAGTGTGTGAAATACTCATGAAGCTCGATCGGCGAAAGCCGGTAAAAAGTGCAAGGCCCCATCGTATAGCGGCCTAGTACGCCGCCCTCTCACGGCGGTAACGCGGGTTCGAATCCCGCTGGGGTCACCGATAACCGGTCCCGGACATTTTGTCTGGGACCGGTTTTTTCGTGTGCACGTTCCGGTCCTGTTCCGCCAACGCTTTTGTGGCAGTATTCCCATGTCAGCGGTGAATGCCTTGAGTGCTGGCATGATGGAATCTGTGACAGGTACAACAGACAGCCGCCCGGAGCAGGCCTCCGACGGGCTGGCGCTGGCGGAGGCGGTCCGCGATGCGCTCAGTGAGCTGACGCTTCCGCTGCATCTGCCGGGAGCCGCGCAAGCCCGCCAGGACATCCATGCAGCGCTGGACCAGCTGGAGGACTATGTCCTGCCGCGCTACCGGAGCCTCGACGCTCCGCTGCTGGCCGTCGTGGGCGGATCCACCGGCGCCGGCAAATCAACGCTGGTCAACGCGCTGGCCGGACGCCCGGTCACCCGCACAGGCGCGATCAGGCCGACGACGCGCCAACCTATCCTGCTGCACAATCCGCGGGACCGTTCCTGGTTTGCGGACCAGCGCGTCCTGCCCGCCCTGAGCCGCATCACTTCGGCCGCGGAGCCTGCTGGTGCACTGCCGGCGGAACGGGCCGGCGCCGACCCGGATCCTCGGGCCATGTCCTCCCTTGTCCTCGTCTCAGAAACCACGATCCCGCCCGGCATCGCCCTGCTGGACGCACCCGACGTTGACTCTATTTCGGACGATAACCGCAAGCTGGCCGGCCAGCTGCTGTCGGCAGCAGACCTGTGGCTGTTTGTGACCACTGCAAACCGCTATGCGGACGCCGTGCCGTGGAAGCTGCTGCTGGAAGCCGCCGGGCGGGACATCCTCGTCGCCGTCGTGCTGGACCGTGTTCCGGCCGGCGTGGAGGACGAGGTCCGGGCGGACCTCGCCGGACTCCTGAACCGCGAAGGACTGGGCAACGCGCGGCTCTTCGTCGTCCCCGAGTCGCCCCTGGACGAGATGGGCATGCTGCCGCACGCTGCAGTGGCGGACATCCGCGGCTGGCTGCTGGAGATTTCCGCAGATGCCGCGGGCAGGGCCGCCATCGCGCGCAGGACCCTCAGCGGGGCAGTGGCATCGCTGGCCGCCACGACCGCGTCGGTGGCGGATGCGCTGGACGCCCAGTCCGTCGCGGCGGCCAGACTGCGTGACGACGTGCTGGACGCCTATAACAATGCAGCCCGGCGGACGCTCGACTCCACCCAGGACGGCACGCTGCTGCGCGGCGAGGTGCTGGCCCGGTGGCAGGACTTCGTGGGAACGGGTGAGTTCTTCCGCTCGATCGAGAGCGGGGTAGGCCGATTGCGGGACCGGATCGGCGCCTTCTTCAGCGGTAAGCCCGCACCCTCCGTCAACGTCGAGGCGGCAATCGAAACGGGGCTGCAGGCCGTGATTGTGGACGAGGCAGCCAAGGGCGCCGAGGACGCCGATGCACGGTGGCGCAACGATCCGGCCGGGCGGCAGCTGCTGGGCAGCAAGGATCTGTCTACCGTCAGCGACGGTTTCAGCGACAAGGCTTCGGCCGAAATCCGCGCCTGGCAGGGTGACCTGCTGGCGATGATCCAGACGGAGGGCGCCAGCAAGAGGCTTACGGCCAGGATGCTTTCCTTCGGGGTGAACGGTCTGGGCGTGGCGTTGATGGTTGTGGTCTTCGCCGCCACCGGTGGCCTGACCGGTATCGAGATCGGCGTTGCCGGCGGAACCGCGGTGGTCGGCCAAAAACTGCTGGAGGCCGTTTTCGGCGAGGATGCGGTCCGCCGCCTCGCCCGCAAGGCCCGGGAAGGGCTGAAGGAACGCACCAAAAACCTGATGCGGGAGGAAGCAACACGTTTCCTGTCCCTGATCGACGACCAGGACGCCGCGGCGCTGGCCGCCGGACTGCGCGGCCAGGCGGCCCAGCTGTCCGCACTGGCCCGACGGACCGGAGCGGGGGGCGCCGCATGAGCCGGCACCGGGGAGAGAATGAACGCTCGCCGCTGCGCAGCCGGCTGGAGGCCCTGAACACAGCGCGCGAACTTGCCGAAGAACGCCTGCCGGATGAAACCCTGGCACCCGTCACGGAGGTATTGAACCGGGCCGGCACACGGCGCTCGTTGTCGGCCGAACATACCGTTGTCGGTTTCTTCGGCGCCACGGGCAGCGGCAAGTCATCCCTGTTCAACGCGGTTGCCGGACAGGAAGTAGCGACCGCTGCCGCCCGCCGGCCGACGACTTCCGAGCCGTTGGCAGGCGTCTGGAATCCTGTCGGAAGCGAGCCACTGCTCGATTGGCTCCAGGTCAAGCAACGGCATCTAATGGACGGTCCGCCGGCCAGCGGCCGCCAGGATCATGGTGCCGACGAGGATGGTTACGGCGGACTGATCCTGCTCGATCTTCCTGATTTCGACTCCACCGCCGTCGAACACCGGCAGATCGTGGAACGGCTTGCGGGCCAGGTGGACGTCCTCGTCTGGGTGCTAGACCCGCAGAAATACGCCGATGCTGCCCTGCACCAGGGTTTCCTGCGTCCGCTTGCCTCGTACGGAGCCGTCACCATGGTGGTGCTCAACCAGATCGACCGGCTGGCTACGCGCGAGGTGCGGCCGGTGCTGGACTCGCTGAAGCAGATCCTGGCGCAGGACGGACTCGATGGCGTGGCGGTCTACCCGGCCTCTGCGAAGACCGGCGCGGGAGTCAAGGAGCTGCGCACGGCCATCCGTACCGTGGTCGACCGGCGCCGCGCCAGCACGGAACGCCTGCTGGCCGATATCGACGCTTCTGCCGCCGCGCTGGCGGACGGCGCGTCCGGCCCGGCGCTTCCGGCCGTGCCGAAGGAAGCCAAGCAGATGCTGTCCGAGCACCTCGCCCAGTCGGCGAGCGTGGACGTGGTGGCGGAAGCGGTGCGCAAGTCCTACCGCAGGCAGTCGCACGCCAACACCGGCTGGCCGGTCACCCGGTGGCTGGGCAAACTCCGCCGCGATCCCTTGAAGCGGCTCAACCTCGACCGCCGGGACGTCAACCCTGCGGTGAACCGGTCTTCCCTGCCTGAGCCGGGCCCCGCGCAGCGGGCGCAAGCGGATTCCGCGGTCCGGGCCTTCGCCGATGCGGCCGGCAGCCAGGCACCGGACCTATGGCGCGGCTCCATCCGCAGGGCTGCACGCGCCAGCGCACCCGAGCTGCCCGATGCCCTCGACCAAGCCATGGCCGGGACGGACCTGGGCTCAAACCGGAAGTCGTGGTGGTGGCCGGTGATCGGCATTCTCCAGTGGATCGCCCTGGCCGCCGCGGCCGCCGGCGCCCTCTGGCTTCTGGGACTGGCCGTCCTGGGCTACTTCCAGTTCGAAGTACCTCCGGCGCCGCGGGTCGAGGGCTTCCCGGTGCCCACGCTGCTGCTGGTGGCCGGCGTCCTGCTGGGCATTGTGCTGGGGCTGGCATCGGGATTGGTGGCCCGCGTGGCAGCGGCATCAAGGGCGGCTAAAGCACGACGGCGGCTTAGGTCCGCGGTGGCGCAGGTGGCGGAGAGGAAAGTGGTGGCTCCGGTGGAGGAAGAGATCCGCCGGTACAACAGCTTCCGGGAGGCCCTGGCGGCCGCGCGCGGGGGCACGGGATAGGGGCGGCAGGGACCAGCGAGGCCTGTGGCGGCGTCTTAACCGGCGGCAGCCAGGACCTTCAGCATCGTACGGAGGTTGCGTGTCGTCGTCGTACTTTTGAATCTCTTGTGTGCCACCAGCTTGTTCACCGGGCTGTCCAGCGTGCCGCCCTTGGCCGCCGTCCAGGCCATCGCTTCGGGTCCCAACAGAATGCCGTCCCCGTCCGCGGCAGCGGCTGCCTCGTGCAGTTCCTGCAACTCGGCCGGATCCGATGTGACGGTGACGTAGGCGTGGATGCCGGCGTTGTCGGCCGGGTAGGGGCACGCCGCCACCAGTTCGTCCAGCCGTTCAGCAGTGAGCACCACCACCCAGGCGTCGTAGCCGAAGCGCTCGCGCAGTTTCGCCTCAACCAGTTGCTTCACCTCATTGGCTGAGCCATCGCTGGCGCACACAATGTTGCCGCTGGCCAGCAGCGTCCTGACATCGTAGAGGGGCAGCTCGGCCAGGGCCGCCTTCAGCTCCGCCATCTTGATGTTGATGCCGCCGACGTTGATCCCGCGCAGGAAGATGGCATAGGTGGTCATGGGGGCAGATTACCGGTTGGCGCGGCGGTAGTGAATGATCTAGTCAGGACCAAACGCAAACAAGGCCGCGCAGGAATTTCCGGGGCCGGAACGGGGAAGCGGAGAAGTGGCGGAACATCTCACGGTGGCTCAACTGGACGAGCGGGCACTGCTGGAGCGGATTTTCCCGCGGCTGGGTACGGCCGACGTGCCGGTGGGCCCCGGGGACGATGCCGCCGTGATCGAAGCTCCCGACGGGCGTACCGTGATCTCCATCGACACGCTGGTCCAAGATCAGGACTTCCGGCTCGAGTGGGCCAGCGGATACCGGAGCTCAGGGTTCGACGTCGGGTGGAAATGCGCCGCGCAGAACGTATCGGACATCAATGCCATGGGTGCCGTGCCCACGTCGCTGGTCATCAGCCTGACCCTCCCCGCGGACACTCCGGTGCGCTGGGTGGAGGACATGGCGGACGGACTCCGCACGGCGCTGCACGAACTGGAGGCGGAGCGGTGCGCCGTGGTGGGCGGGGACCTGGGACGGGGCGCCGTCCTGGTGGTGACGGCAGCGGTTACCGGGGATCTGCAGGGCAGGGCACCGGTCCTGCGGTCCGGGGCGCGCCCGGGAGACCTAGTGGCGGTCGGCGGATCGTTGGGCAGGGCGGCCGCCGGGCTGGCGTTGCTCGAGGGAACTTCGGGTTACGGCGGAATGCCGCCCGAGCTGCAGGCTCTGGCCACCGCGCAGTCGCGGCCGCTGCCGCCGCTGGCACTGGGGCCGCGGGCTGCGCAGGCCGGAGCGCACGCCATGATGGACATCTCCGATGGACTGATCCGCGATGCCGGAAGGCTGGCCCGTGCGAGCGGCGCCGCCTTGGCCCTTGATTACCAGCGGCTGGACTGTTTCGAGATTCCGCTTCGGCAGGCGGCCCGCATGCTGGACGCGAACCCGCGGCACTGGGTGCTGGGCGGGGGAGAGGACCATGGATTGCTGGCGGTTTTCCCGCCCGGCGCGGAGCTGCCCGAGGGGTTCGTGCACATCGGGAGCGTCGCCGAAGCGGCGGCCGGTGCCGCCGAGGTGACCGTGGACGGCGAGGTCCCGGACGTGCTCGGCTGGGACCACTTCAAGGGCTGACCTGCGGCGTTCAGTCTGTGGTCTTGCGCAGCGCGTCGGTCAACTGCTGTGCGGCCTGGACCACCACTTCTGCATGGATGCGGCCGGGCTGGCGGCTGAGCCGCTCGATCGGTCCGGAAATAGAGACGGCCGCGATCACCCGGCCGGAAGGTCCGCGCACGGGCGCGGAAACGGACGCGACGCCGGGTTCCCGCTCGCCCAGACTCTGGCCCCAACCGCGGCGCCGGACCCCTGCGAGTACCGTCGGCGTAAAGCGGGCGTTCTTCAACCCCTCCAGCAGGCGCTCATGGTCCTCCCACGCCAGCAGGACCTGGGCGGCTGAGCCGGCCTTCATGGAGAGCTGGGTGCCCACCGGGATGGTGTCGCGCAGGCCGATCGGCCGCTCCGCCGAGGCCACGCACACACGCCATTCGCCCTGCCGGCGGAAGACCTGCGCGCTCTCGCCGGTGGCATCGCGCAGCGCAAGCAGCACCGGGCCGGCGGAGGCGATCAGGCGGTCTTCGCCGGCGGCCGAAGCCAGCTCGACCAGCCGGCTGCCCAGGACAAACCGGCCCTGAATGTCGCGGCTGACCAACCGGTGGTGGACCAGGGCCAGCGCCAGACGATGGACAGTAGGCCGCGCGAGCCCGGTAGCGGCTACCAGTTGGGCCAATGTTGTGGGCCCGGCCTCCAGTGTATCCAGCACCATGGCTGCCTTATCGATGACTCCGACGCCGCTTGATTTGTCCATAACATGATATTGCCGTCTCATTATCTGAGATGCAAGTCGAAAAAGTAGCGGGCGACGATACGGGCTGGGAGAGTTGAAGTACATACTTCTGCGGGCGCCGATGGCAGCTGAATACCGGTTGAAACGGCCCGCGCTGTCACTGATGGAGGGAGCTGGCTATGGCCGGTACAACTGCGGGCAAGACGCTCGCTGAAAAGGTGTGGAATGCACACGTGGTGCGCAAGGGCGACGGCGAAGGAGCCGCGCAGCAGCCTGACCTGCTCTACATCGATCTCCATCTTGTTCACGAAGTCACGTCCCCGCAGGCGTTCGAAGGCCTACGCCTGGCCGGCCGCCCGCTGCGCCGCCCGGATCTGACCATCGCCACGGAGGACCACAACACTCCGACACTGGACATCGACAAGCCGATCGCGGATCCGACCAGCCGCACCCAGATCGAGACGCTGCGGGCCAACTGCAAGGAGTTCGGCGTCCGGCTGCACTCCTTGGGCGACGCCGAGCAGGGCATTGTGCACGTTGTCGGTCCCCAGCTGGGCCTGACCCAGCCGGGCCTCACCGTGGTCTGCGGCGACTCGCACACGTCCACGCACGGCGCCTTCGGTGCGCTGGCCTTCGGCATCGGCACCTCCGAGGTCGAGCACGTTATGGCCACGCAGACCTTGTCGCTGAAGCCGTTCAAGACCATGGCGATCAACGTCGAAGGCACCCTGCGCCCGGGCGTGACCTCGAAGGACATCATCCTGGCCGTCATCGCCAAGATCGGCACCGGCGGGGGACAGGGCTACGTGCTGGAATACCGCGGCTCGGCCATCCGGGACCTGTCGATGGAAGCGCGGATGACCATCTGCAACATGTCCATCGAAGCCGGTGCCCGCGCCGGCATGGTGGCGCCGGACGAGACCACCTTCGAATACCTCAAGGGCCGGCCGCACGCACCCGAGGGTGCGGACTGGGACGCCGCCGTCGAGTACTGGCAGACGCTGCGCACCGAGGACGACGCCGAATTCGACGCCGAGGTGTTCCTCGACGCGGACACGCTGGAACCGTTCGTCACGTGGGGCACCAACCCGGGACAGGGCGTCTCCCTCTCCGAGTCGGTCCCTTCGCCGGAGGACTTCGCGGACGAGAATGCAAAGGCATCGGCCGAACGCGCCCTGGCCTACATGGACCTGAAGGCCGGCACGCCGATGAAGGACATCCGGGTGGATACCGTTTTTCTCGGCTCTTGCACCAACAGCCGCATCGAGGACCTGCGCATCGCCGCAGACATCATCCGCGGCCGCAGCAAGGACCCGAACATCCGCATGATGGTGGTGCCCGGTTCTGCCCGCGTCCGGTTGGAAGCCGAGGCCGAGGGACTGGACCAGGTCTTCAAGGACTTCGGTGCCGAGTGGCGCTTTGCCGGCTGCTCCATGTGCCTGGGCATGAACCCGGACCAGCTGGCGCCGGGCGAACGCTGCGCCTCCACGTCCAACCGCAACTTCGAGGGGCGCCAGGGCAAAGGTGGCCGCACGCACCTCGTGTCGCCTGTGGTCGCAGCGGCGACCGCAGTACGCGGCACCTTGAGTTCGCCGTCGGACTTGGATCCTGTTGACGAGGGCCAGGCTCGCCGCCTGAGCGAAACCAGCGCAGCTTAACGCGGATTAGGGGAAACAATGACTATGGAAAAATTCACCACCCACACCGGCATCGGCGTTCCGCTGCGGCAGTCCAATGTCGACACGGACCAGATCATTCCTGCGGTGTACCTCAAGCGCATCACCCGTACCGGATTCGAAGACGCGCTGTTTTCGGCCTGGCGCAAGAAGGAAGACTTCATCTTGAACCAGGAGCCGTTCAACCGCGGCTCGGTGCTAGTGGCCGGGTCCGACTTCGGCACCGGCTCCTCCCGCGAGCACGCGGTGTGGGCGCTGAAGGATTACGGCTTCAGGGTGGTCCTCTCGTCGCGCTTCGCGGACATCTTCCGGGGCAACTCGGGCAAGCAGGGCCTGCTCGCCGCGCAGGTCGCCCAGGACGACATCGAGTTGATCTGGAAAGAACTGGAGAACCATCCGGGCACCGAAATCACGGTGGACCTGAACTCAAAGACGGTGGTCTGCGGAACCCTCACGGCGCCGTTCGAGATCGATGACTACACGCGCTGGCGCCTGCTCGAAGGGCTGGACGACATCGGGCTGACGCTCCAGCACGAAGAGGACATCACCAGCTACGAGGCAACCCGTCCGTCCTGGAAGCCGAAAACTCTTCCGGCGCGGTCCTAACATCGGCGTGGCTAATCGCACTTTATTTCGGGATGGTCACGGTAGCTTCTATGCTTAGCTGAGGCCTTCGCGAAGTATGGAGGCGTTGCAGATCGAGGAAACAGGTGTATATGGCAAGCGTTCTGACCATCCGCGGAGGAGTCCCTCTTAGGGGAAAGGTGTCCGTCCGGGGAGCCAAGAACCTCGTACCAAAAGCCATGGTTGCCTCCCTGCTGGGCAACGATCCTTCACTGCTGCGCAACGTTCCGGAGATCAAGGACGTCGAGGTAGTGACGAGCCTGCTGCGCCTGCACGGAGTCGAGGTCACCAAGGATCCTGTCACCGGTGACCTGTCCCTGGACCCCACCAAGGTCAAGACGGCCCAGATGAAGGACATCGACGCGCATGCCGGTGACTCCCGCATCCCGATCCTGTTCTGCGGGCCGCTGATCCATGCCATCGGGGAAGCTTTTATCCCTGACCTGGGTGGCTGCAAGATCGGCGACCGCCCGATCGATTACCACCTGGATGTGCTGCGCCAGTTCGGCGCCGTGGTGGAGAAGCGCGAGGGCGGTATCTCCATTTCCGCTCCCAAGGGCCTGAAGGGCGCCAAGCTCTCGCTGCCCTACCCCAGCGTCGGCGCCACCGAGCAGGTGCTGCTGACCGCCACCCGAGCCGAGGGCATCACCGAACTCAGCGGGGCGGCGATCGAGCCGGAAATCATGGACCTGATCGCGGTCCTGCAGAAAATGGGCGCCATCATCTCCGTCCAGACGGACCGGGTCATCCGGATCGAGGGCGTTCCGCACCTCAGCGGCTTCAACCACCGCGCACTGCCGGACCGCAACGAGGCCGCATCCTGGGCTTCGGCCGCGCTGGTCACCCAGGGTGACATCTATGTCGAGGGCGCGATGCAGCCGGATCTGACCGCGTTCCTGAATACCTACCGCAGAATCGGCGGCGCCTTCGATATCGACGACGAAGGCATCCGGTTCTACCACACCGGCGGGAAGCTCTCGCCGCTTGTCCTCGAAACGGACGTGCATCCCGGCTTCATGACGGACTGGCAGCAGCCCCTGGTGGTTGCACTGACCCAGGCAGCCGGCGTGTCCATCGTCCACGAAACGGTCTACGAAAACCGCTTCGGCTTCACCCAGGCCCTGATCCGGATGGGCGCCAGCATCCAGGTGCACCGCGAGTGCCTGGGCAGCATCCCGTGCCGCTTCGGCCAGCGCAATTTCCTGCATTCGGCCGTCATCTCGGGCCCCACCCAGCTGCAGGGCACAGACATCGACATTCCGGATCTGCGCGGCGGCTTCAGCCACCTGATTGCGGCGCTGGCAGCCAACGGCACGTCCCGGGTAACCGGGATTGAGCTGATCAACCGGGGTTACGAGCGGTTCCAGTCCAAACTGGAAAACCTCGGCGCGGACTTCGACATTGCCTGAAGCGGCAGGACGAAGGATGAGGCCGGCCATGAAGGAACGGGCCACGCTCAGCACCTTGGCCGCCTTGGTGCGCCCGGTGCTGAACCTGGTCCTCAGGCGTAAGTGGGAGGGGACGGAGAACCTGCCGCAAGGCAGCGGGATCATCGTCTGCCCCAACCACAATACGGAAATAGACCCCCTGGTGGTGGGCCACTTCGTCTACAACCAGGGCTTCTTTCCGCACTTCCTGGCCAAGGCCTCCCTGTTCAAGGTCCCCGTGGTCGGCGCCATCCTGTCGGCCGCCAAGCAGATCCCCGTGGAGCGCAGCAGCGCCGGCGCAAACCGTTCCCTCAGCGTGGCCCGGGAGGTGATGGATCAGGGCGGTGCCGTGATCATCTACCCGGAAGGCACTCTGACCCGGGATCCGGATCTGTGGCCCATGCGCGGCCGGACCGGCGCGGCCAGACTGGCGCTCCAGACCGGGGCCCCGGTTGTGCCGGTTGCCCATTGGGGCGCCAACGAACTGTTCCCGCGCTACGCAAAGAAGCTCCATATCTTTCCGCGCAAGACGGCAAGAGTGGTGGCCGGACCGCCGGTGGATCTGAGCGAATTCATCGGCCAGCCGCTGACGAAAACCGTGCTCGAGGAGGCGACGACCAGGATCCTGGACGCCGTGACGGAATTGCTGGCCGGACTCCGCGGCGAGCAGCCCCCGGCCCAGCGCTGGGACCCGGCCATGCGCGGCCAAAGCGCCACCGGCCGGAACTTCGAAGTGTCCCCGCCTGCCGACCTGCCACCCACACCACCGGAGGAAAAACCGTGAGCAACCACCAGGATCTGCCCGCTGTAGTGGCTGTTCTGGGCGCCGGCAGCTGGGGTACAACATTTGCCAAAGTCGTGGCGGACGCCCATCCGGGCATCCAGGTGCGGCTGTGGGCACGGCGGCCGGAAGTGGCGGAGGAAATCAACAACCGCCACCTGAACAGCCAGTACCTCAACGACATCCGCCTGCCGGACAACCTGACCGCCTCCGGCGAGGTGGCCGAGGTCATGGACGGGGCGGAGCTGGTGGTTCTTGCCGTTCCCGCGCAGACGCTGCGTCCGCAGCTGGCGGCCTTGAAGCCGTTGCTGGGGGACACCGCCGTCGTTGTTTCCCTCATGAAGGGCCTGGAGCGCGGCACTGACTCGCGGATGAGCGAAGTCATCAAGGAAGAACTTTCGCTGCCCGATTCGCGGATCGCAGTGATTTCCGGCCCCAACTTGGCCATGGAGATTGCGCGCAAGGAACCCACTGCCTCGGTAGTGGCCTGTACCGACCGCGATGTGGCGCAATGGATCGCCAACACGTGCACCGCCCGGTACTTCCGCCCGTATACGAACACGGACGTTGTGGGCGTGGAGATCGGCGGGATCGTCAAGAATGTGATCGCCTTGTGCGTGGGCATCTGCGACGGCAAGCACATGGGCGACAACACCAAGGCTTCCGTGATCACCCGCGGGCTGGCGGAGACCACGCGGCTCACGCTGGCGCTGGGCGGCGAGCTGGAAACGATGGCGGGCCTGGCCGGACTGGGGGATCTGGTGGCGACGTGCTCGTCCCCGCTCTCGCGCAACCACACTGCAGGCCGACTGCTGGGCGAAGGCCTGACACTGGACGAGGTCAACCAGCGCATGACCCAGACCGCGGAGGGTATCAAGTCCGGGCGCGCGGTGCTCGACCTGGCCACCCAGGTAGGTGTGGAAATGCCGATTACCGAAAGCGTGGTCGCCGTCCTCGAAGGAGAAATCTCCGTCGAGGACCTGGCCCCGCGACTGCTCACCCGTGAGCTCAAATCCGAAGGCGAACAGGAACAGTGAACAAAGAAGCGAACAGCCCGAATTCCCCGGCAAGCGCGCGGAAGCCGCGTGTCGCCGTCCTCTTCGGCGGCCGTTCCAGCGAGCACTCGGTCAGCTGTGTGACGGCGGCAGGCGTTCTGGCCGCCATCGACCAGGAAAAGTACGACGTCGTTCCGATCGGCATTGCTCCCAACGGCCAGTGGACCTTGGTCTCCGAGGATCCCGCCCGCTGGACCTTGACCTCGGAGACCCGGCCGGAGGTCGCCCCGGCGGCGGAATCGGTGCTGCTGGCCGCAGGGAATTCCGGCACCGAACTGGTTGTCCGTTCTGCCTCTGACGCCATCCGGAACCTGGGACAGGTCGACGTGGTGCTGCCGCTGCTGCATGGGCCTTTCGGTGAAGACGGGACCCTGCAGGGCCTGCTGGAAATGGCCGACGTACGCTACGTGGGCGCGGGCGTCCTGGCATCCGCCGTCGGGATGGACAAGCACTACATGAAGGTGGTCTTCGAAGCCGCCGGGCTCGAAGTCGGACCCTACGAAGTCATTACCGACCGCCAGTGGCAGCAGGACCCGGACTCGGCCTTGGCACGTGTGGCGGGACTGGGCTTCCCGGTCTTCGTGAAACCGGCCCGCGCCGGTTCCTCGATGGGTATCAGCAAGGTTTCCGACGCAGCCGGACTGCGTACCGCCATCGACGCCGCACGGGAGCACGATCCGAAGATCGTCGTCGAAGCGGGGATCGCCGGCCGTGAAATCGAAGTTGCCGTCCTGCAGGGGCGCGGCTGCGACGATCCGCGCACCAGCCTCCCAGGTGAGATTGCAGTGCAGCCCGGCGTCCATGACTTCTACGATTTCGAAGCCAAGTATGTAGACGGTGCGGCTGCGGCACTCAGCTGCCCGGCGGACCTGCCCTCGGAAGCCACGGACCGTGTCCGCGAACTTGCCGGCAAGGCATTCGACGCCGTCGCGGGAGAGGGCCTGTCCCGTGTGGACTTCTTCTACACGCCGGACGGCAATCTCATCATCAATGAGATCAACACGATGCCCGGGTTCACCCCGATCAGCATGTACCCGCAGATGTGGGCCAAGTCAGGCCTGCCCTACACCGAACTGATCGACGAACTGATCTATCTCGCCCTCAACCGCAAAACGGGACTGCGCTAACCGCTAGAGCGGACGCACTAACCACAGGTGCGGCTCCCGCTCGGCGTCCCGTGGCTACGAGGCGTCGAGCGTGTCCGTCGGGTTGATGCACTTGTTCGTCTGCGGAATCTCCGCGGCCGCGTCGGCCAGATCCACCAGAATGGTGGATTCGGCCACCTCGTCAGGATTGAAAATAAGTTCCGTTGCCGGCTCACGGCCGTAAGTAGTGGCAGTCCAGGTCTCTCCGCCCTCGTGCAGGACCCAATCGATGCCGTTGACCGTGACACACCGGTCCGTGGTCGGTCCGGGGACCGGGACGCCGCAGCGCAGGATGACTTTGGACGGGTCGCCCCAGGCAGCGGTGGCCTGGCTGGAGGTCTCGCGGCGCTCACCGTCAGCAACGAACTCCGGCAGGATCACCATCATCGGAGCACAGGCGGGATTGGCGGCGTCTTCGGCGGCATCAACCTGCACGATGGGAGAGCAGGCCGTTGCTGTGAAAACTATCCCTGCCCCCAGCAACAAGGCAGGCAGGTTTCGGCGCAGGGTGTTCATCCGGGACATGAATCCAGCCTATCCGCTTGCCGGGACGGACAGTAACGGGACGCCTCCCAGCCCCCGTGCTCGCTGCTGAACGCGGGCTTTGCAGGAACCGTCCAGTTTCGGCCACTATGCTCGTCCGTGGCCCGTATCAAGAAAGTGAATGAATGACGTCTGACTACGACTATGACTACGCCCCTCCCCGCCGCCCCAAGCGCCGACCCGTGCGCAAGCTGCTCGCCGTGCTGGCGGCACTGTTGGCCGTGGCCATCGTCATCGGCGGCAGCTATGTCTTTTACCTGGCTAACGTCTTCGACAACAATTCGCAGAAAATTGAGCATGCGTTCCCGGAGAACCGTGTCAGCAAGGCAGCCGGTGATGGCTCCAAGAACATCCTGCTGATGGGAACTGACGCTGACGGCGGAAGCGGCGAGGGTGAAAACCTGGCCGGGGTGCCCAATGGCGGCCGGACGGACACGATGATGCTCGTGCATGTTCCGGAAAACCGCGACAAGGTCTACGTCATGTCGATCATGCGCGACACCTGGACCACGATCCCCGGTTACGGAGAGCACAAGATCAACTCCGCCATGGCGTTCGGGGGTACCCCCTTGGTCGTCGAAACGGTGGAGACGTTGTTCAACGCGCGCATCGACCATGTGGCCTCTGTTGATTTTGCTGGCTTCCGGTCGCTGACGGACGCTCTTGGCGGGGTGGAGATCGATAATCCTGCCGCCTTCCAGATCACCGGCGGAAACGGCGAATCGTTCCCGGAAGGTGTGCAGACCCTCGACGGCGAGTCCGCCCTGAATTTCGTCCGGGAGCGCAAGTCGTTCACTAACGGCGACTACCAGCGTGTGGCCAACCAGCAGTTGTTCGTGAAAGCCCTGGTATCCGAAATCCTCTCACCGGCCACACTGGCCAATCCGCTGCGGATGAGCGGAGTCGTCTCCGAGTTCTCCCCTTATATCAGCGTTGATTCGGAATTCAGCGGCCCGGCGGCAGCCTTCCTTGGCGCCAGTCTGTGGAAGGTACGCGGTAATGACATCGAGATGTTTACGCTTCCGTCATTGGGTACCGGCATGTCTGCCGACGGCCAGTCCATTGTGCTCAAGGATGAAGCCGCCATCGCCGAAATATCCGAGGCAATGAGCAATGGGTCGATGGCTGACTATCTCGCCTCGACCGGCTAGAAGCTCGGAGAACTGCACCTGTTTTGCAGCCATGCCCGAAACGTTACGCACTGTCGGGCTCCGGCTACGGTAGGCTCGGTTAACGCCGGAGAACTGAAAGAGTCCGTTGGCCTTTTTGCGCCGGCGGCAGCGGGATTGGAACACCTTGCACGCAAAGATAGCCGCGAACACACAGGCGCTCAAGCGCTGGCTGGCGAAAGCGGAAGAGGTGCTCGGCAACCACAGCGACCGGCTCAATGCCATCAACATCTTTCCCGTTGCGGACGGGGACACGGGCACCAACCTGTACCTGACGGTGAGGACAGCTTCCCTGGCGGCCGCCGAGACGGATACCGCGGATGTGGGCGAACTGCTGGCGGCCAGCGGGCAGGCAGCCATGGAAGAAGCGCGCGGAAACTCCGGCACCTTGTTCGCGGTCTTCCTCTCCGCGATGGCGGAACCGTTGAAAGGCACCACCAGGATGACCGGGCCGTTGCTTGCCGCGGCGCTCCAGCGGGCGGAAATCCGCTGCTGGTCGGCGTTAAGCGATCCGGTGCCCGGGACCATGCTCTCGGCCATGGAAGCAGTCTCACGCGCTGCTAATTCCCAGGGAGCCGCCCACAACGGGGACGATTCGAACCACGGTCTGGCAGTCACGCTTGAAGCAGTGGTGGAGGCCGCCCTCGACGCCGTCGTGCAGACCGAAGACCAGCTCGGCGCGCTGGCTGCCGCACAGGTGGTGGACGCTGGAGCAGTCGGCTTCCTGCTCATCATGGACACGTTGCGCTCCAGCGCCCTCGGGGTGGAACTGCAGCCGGAACTGCTGGACGGGCTGCACGGCTACAACCTGCAGGATCCGCACATCCACCTCGGCCAGGCGCACGAAGGCGTGGAAGTCATGTGCACCATCAACTTGAGTCCGCTGGATGCGGCCACCCTGCGACTGCAGTTGGACGAGCTGGGCGATTCCGTGATCCTGAGTGCGGTGACCGAGTCGGAGGCCGGCTACCGCTGGCGGGTCCACGCCCATGTCCCGGCAGCGGAGCCCGCCTTGGCCGCGATCCGGGCCTTCGCCGAACCATCCAATTTGTCCGTGACCGATCTTTCCGCCCCGGTGTACGAGGCCCATGACTGAACATCTGCCGGCAGAAGTCGAACTCGAACTGAAGCGGCGGCTCGGCCAACGCAGCGCTTCGGCGCTGGAGAAGCACCTTGGCCTGACCACCGTCGGCGAACTGCTGAATTATTTCCCGCGCCGCTACCTGAAGCGCGGTGAGCTGACCAGTATTGCCGAGCTCCCGCGGGATGAAAACGTGACCTTGGTGGCCCGCGTTGTCAGTTGCACTACACGCCGGATGCGTGCACGGAAAGGTACCCTGACCGACGTCGTCGTCAGCGATGATTCCGTCCGCGGATTGAACCAGGTGCATCTGACATTCTTCAATGCGTACCGTGCGGACAAGGAACTGCTGCCGGGCACGCTGGCCATGTTTGCCGGCAAGGTCACCACTTACCAAAGCCAGCTGACGCTGACCAATCCGGACTACGTGCTGCTTGAGGACGAGAGCGGTTTTGACGCCGAGGAAGCCCGGCGCCCCGTCCCGCTGTATCCGGCCACCGCCAAGCTAAGCAGCTGGCGGATCAAGGCCGCCGTCGAAGCTCTGCTCGACGTCGTGGACTTCAGCCGGGTCGAGGATCCGGTGCCGGCCGATATCGCCATCCGCGACCGGCTATATTCGCTGGAGGACGCCTACCAGCAGATCCACCGCCCCCAGGACTTGGAATCGGTGGCTAAAGCCCAGGAGAGGTTCAGGTACCAGGAAGCGCTGATCCTGCAGACCGCGCTGGCTCGGCGCAGGGCACAAGCGGCCGCCGAGGAAGCAACCGCCAGGCCGCACCGCCGTGCTGGATTGCTGGAGCGTTTCGATGCCTCGCTGCCCTTCACCCTCACCGGTGGCCAGCAGGAAGTCGGAGCCACCATTGCCGCGGAGCTCGCGGAGAACCACCCGATGAACCGGCTTCTGCAGGGGGAAGTGGGGTCCGGCAAAACGCTCGTTGCCCTGCGCGCCATGCTCCAGGTCATCGACGCCGGCGGCCAGGCCGTCCTGATGGCGCCAACGGAGGTGTTGGCCGGCCAGCACTACGAATCGATCCGGCGGATGCTGGGGCCCCTGGCCGAGGGCGGCATGCTTGGCGGCGATGAAAACGGGACCCAGGTCGTACTGCTGACCGGTTCCGTGGCGGGCGCTGCCCGGCGTCGTATTTTGCTGGATATCGGGAGCGGTCAGGCGGGCATTGTCATCGGCACGCATGCCCTGCTCTCCAAAGAGGTCGAGTACAACGATCTCGGCCTGATCGTCGTGGATGAGCAGCACCGCTTCGGCGTCGAGCAGCGCGACCAGTTGCGCGCACAGGCCATCAAGCCGCCGCACCTGCTGGTCATGACCGCCACACCGATCCCGCGCACCGTAGCCATGACTGTTTTCGGCGATTTGGAAACATCGGTACTGCGGGAACTGCCGGCCGGACGCGCCCCGATCCGTACCTATCTGGTGGGACTCGTGGAGAACCCTGGGTGGGCAGACCGGATCTGGGCCAGGGCGCGCGAGGAGGTCGACGCCGGTAGGCAGGTGTACGTGGTCTGTCCCAAGATCGGCGACGACGAAGGTGAGGATCCGGCCAGTTTTGAGCCGACTGCCGATGCCGGAGAGGAAGGCCGCCCGCTGGCTTCCGTCCAACGGATTGCCGAGTTTCTCGGGGAGCTGCCGGTCTTGTCCGGAGTGCGCATCGGTGTGCTTCACGGCAGGCTGGACTCGACGGAAAAGAACGCCACCATGGCTGCTTTCACCGAGGGACAGCTGGACCTGCTTGTTTCCACCACCGTCATCGAAGTCGGTGTGGACGTGCCGAATGCCACGATGATGGTGATCCTTGATGCGGACCGGTTCGGCATTTCCCAGCTGCATCAGCTGCGGGGACGGGTGGGCCGCGGCTCGCTGCTGGGCACCTGCCTGCTGGTCACAAGCCTGGAGCCGGGCCACCCCAGCCGGGAGCGGCTGCAAGCGGTGGAGGCGACCACTGACGGATTCCGGCTGGCACAGGACGACCTCAAGCTGCGGCGCGAAGGCGACATTCTGGGGTCATCCCAGTCCGGTGGCAAGTCCACGCTGAAGCTGCTGCGCGTCATCAAAGACGAAGCCGTGATCGAACACGCCCGCATGGACGCCGCGGCGATCATCGAACACGACGCGCAGCTGGCGGACTACCCGGAATTGGCCGAGGCCATCGAACTGTATCTCAACCCGGAGAAAGAGGCTTTCCTTGAACGGGGGTAAGCAATGAGCCGGGTGGTGGCCGGGGCCGCCGGCGGCATGACGCTGGCCAACGTGCCGGGCACCGCGACGAGGCCGACGACGGATCGGGTCAAGGAGGCCTTGTTCTCACGCCTCGAGTCGTACGACATCATCCATGACGCCGTCGTTCTGGACCTCTTTGCGGGTTCGGGTGCCCTGGGGGCCGAATGCGCCAGCAGGGGAGCAGCCCGCGTCGAACTGGTCGAGCTGGCGGAAAAGGCCGCGGCTGTGTGCCGGCGCAACGCCGAGATGATCAACTCCGTGCTGCGCCGGGCCGTCGTGCAGGTCCACCGTACCGGCGCCGAGGGATACCTGGGCAGGCTGCAGGAGGGCAGGCATTACAACCTGGTGCTGATCGATCCGCCGTACCCGCTCGCCGAAGACAAGCTGGCGGAGATCCTGGCCCTGCTGGAGCCGTTCCTGGCGGAGGGTTCCGTGGTCGTCGTCGAACGTTCCTCGCGTTCGCCGGAACCATGTTGGCCAGCCGGGCTGGAGTGTTTTTCCGGCCGTAAGTACGGTGAGACGCAGTTGTGGTTCGCGGAGCCGGCCTAAGCCAGCACGAATGATTCAAGCTCGGCGCCCGTGAGCACATTCCCCGGGTGCGGACCGGCAGCCAGCAAAGACTGCGTCCAGTCCTCCGGCCACGAATCCCGTCTGGCCGCGAGCACCAAATTGCCAGCATAGCGGCTGGTGAACATGCCCGCTTCGCCCAGTACGGCCACCGCTGGCGTGCAGTCCGCCAGCTCCGCGATCTGACGTTTGGCAAAGGCCAGCGGAGGGTCGTCGCCAACGTTGACCAGCAGCACTCCGCCGGGCGCCAGCAGTTCGAGCAGCTCGCTGTAGAAACCGCCCGTGGCCAGATGCTCCGGGGCATCCTCGCCGGCGAAGACATCGAGCACGACGACGTCGAACTCGCCGTCGATATCGCCAAAGGTCAGTTCCTGGCGGGCATCCCCGATATAAACCGTCAGATCGGTTCCCTCGGGTAGCGGCAGTTGGTCGATGACGTAGTCCAGCAGCTCACGTTCCAGCTCCACAGCATGCTGCTCGGAGCCGGGCCTGGTGGCCTGGAGGTAGCGCGCCAGCGTGAGTGCGCCGGCACCCAGATGCAACGAGCGCAGAGGCTGCCCCGGTTCGCCGGCAAGGTCCACGACGTTGGCAATCCGGCGCAGGTACTCATAGAAGACATGCTCCGGGTGCTTCAGATCGACATGTGACTGCTCGGCTCCGCCGATACTCAGGACGTATGCTCCCGGCACCCTGCTGTCCGGGTCAATGGAGGCATGCAGGCCGCTGCCGCGCAGAAAACGATTCGGCACCGCTAGAGCCTGTCCTTCAAGGTGGCGATCCTCGACGCCGCTTCCTCCAGCACATCCACACGCTTGCAGAAGGCGAAGCGCAGCAGCGACTTGGTCCGTTCCGCACCTGCCGGGTGGCAGAACACGGGAACCGGTATGGCTGCCACGCCGACCAGCTCCGGGAGCCGGCGGGCCAAAGCGGTTGCGTCGGTAACGCCCAGCGGCGCCGCGTCCACATTGATGAAGTAGGTGCCCTGCGGGGTGAAGACGTCCAGACCCGCCGCCCGCAAGCCTTCGCTCAGGATGTCCCGCTTGCGCTGCAGTGTGCCCGCTAGGTCCTCGTAGAACGATCCGTCCAGCGCGAGACCGGCTGCCACGGCCGCCTGGAAGGGGGTGCCGGAGGAATAACTGAGGAATTGCTTGACGGTCCGCGCCGCCGCCACAAGCTCGGCCGGTCCGCTCATCCAGCCGATTTTCCATCCGGTGAGCGAGAACGTCTTACCCGCGGAGGAAATGGTCAGGGTGCGCTCCGATGCGCCGGGCAGCGTGGCCACGGGTATGTGGGCTACTCCGAAGGTGAGGTGTTCGTAGACTTCATCCGTGATGATGATGGCGTCGTGGCGGTTGGCCAGCTCCACGATGCGTGTGAGCGCCTCCCGCGTGAAGACACTGCCCATCGGATTGTGCGGGTTGTTGACCAGGATGACGCGCGTCCGGTCGGAAAAAGCGGCCTCAAGCGCGGCCAAGTCCGGCTGGAACCGGGGCGCCAGCAACGGTGAGGTGACGTGGGTTGCGCCGCTGAGCGCGATCACAGCACCGTAGGAGTCGTAGAACGGCTCGAAGGTCAGGACCTCGTCGCCGGGCCCGGTCAGGGCCAGCAGAGCGGCGGCCAAGGCTTCCGTAGCCCCGGTGGTCACGATGATTTCCGTCTCCGGATCCGGCGTCAGCCCATAGAAACGCCGCTGATGCTCGGAGATCGCTTCGCGCAGCGCGGGGATTCCCTTGCCCGGGGCATACTGGTTTGCGCCCGCCGAGATGGCGTCACGGGCAGCCTCCCGCATCAGCTCCGGACCGTCCTCGTCAGGAAACCCCTGGCCAAGGTTGATCGCACCGACGCGGACGGCCAGCGTGGTGATCTCCTCGAAGATGGTCACGCCCAAATGGCCGTCCGCACCCAGGAGGTTGGCGCCTTCGGCCGTGCGTAGCCACGGTGCGCGCTTCCCGGAGGCGGATCCTTGGGCCAGGTTTTCGTCCGTTCTGCTCATGTCTCCCAGTAATATCACTACAACCGCGGGCTCACGTGCTGTGACTTGTGCAGTGAATGGATTAGATTCATAGATATGCGCCGAGCCGTCTGCCCTGGATCCTATGACCCGCTGCACAACGGGCACGTGGAAATTATTGCCCGTGCCGCCAGCATGTACGACGAAGTGATCGTCGCCGTCTCCACCAACTATGCGAAGAAATACAGGTTCTCTCTCGACGTGCGCCTGGGCATGGCGCGCCAGACCCTGTCGTACCTGCGCGGGATCACCGTGGAGCCGATGGGTGACGGGCTGCTGGCGGAATTTTGCCGCAGCCATGGTGCAGGTGTCATCATCAAGGGACTGCGTTCCACGCAGGATTACCAGTACGAACTGCCCATGGCCCGGATGAACCGCCATCTCACTGGCGTCGAAACCGTGTTCCTGCCGGCGGAGAACAATTACACACACCTCTCATCCACTTTGATCAAGGAAGTGGCGGCGCTCGGTGGTGATATCGCGGACTTTGTTCCCAAGGCCGTGCTGCAACGTTTCCAGCAGGACGAACAAGGACAATAGTCCTGCGGAGCGTCCATTTGAGAGTATGGGCATCTTCGCGCTAAGATAATACGTCGGTCTATGTTCTATAGGAGTTCTCATCGTTGTGATCATGAATCATGATCAAAATTCGCCCCTGGCCATTTCGGTCAAGGATCTCGGGCGCAGCCCGGGTACTATGCGGACCCTGAACGAGCATGTACCTGCACCGGATCAGTTCGGTGCAGCACTCATTGGCGTGCAGGAAGGCTCCGATATGGAGTTGGATCTGCGGCTTGAGTCCGTACACGAAGGTATTCTGGTTTCCGGCACTTGCACCGTTGATGTAACGGGGGAGTGCGGGCGCTGTCTGGATGCAATCGAGTATGATCTCTCCGTCAGGGTGCAGGAACTCTTCTACTACGAGGGCTTCGATCCGCAGGATCAGGGCCCGGATGATGAAGAGGCTGAAGAGCAGCGGCGGGTAGAGCGCGATTCAATCGATCTCGAACCGGTGTTGCGGGACGCAGTGGTAACCGCCCTGCCGTTCCAGCCGGTGTGCCGGGAAGACTGTAAAGGCCTTTGTCCTGAATGCGGGATGCGCCTTGAAGAGGATCCGGGCCACCAACATGAGGTTTTGGATCCTCGCTGGGCAGCCCTCGCCGGGTTGGCTGGCACAGCTGCCGATGAGGCAGCAACACGTACAGAGTCAGACGAGAGAGAAGAGAGTTAGTCGTGGCTGTTCCCAAGCGGAAAATGTCCCGCTCGAATACGCGCGCACGCCGGTCCCAGTGGAAGGCAACTGCGCCCAACCTGGTGAAGACCGTTGAGAACGGCCGTGTCACCTACAGCCTGCCTCACCAGGCCAAGGTCGTCACCGACTCGGCAGGCACCGCGCTGTTCCTTGAGTACAAGGGCCGCAAGGTAGCCGACGTTTAAATAGCGTC
Organism: Arthrobacter sp. Soil_C_60; assembly: GCF_057656375.1. Taxonomy (NCBI): domain Bacteria; kingdom Bacillati; phylum Actinomycetota; class Actinomycetes; order Micrococcales; family Micrococcaceae; genus Arthrobacter; species Arthrobacter sp. Soil_C_60. The sequence goes on from NZ_JBDGKM010000001.1 coordinate 782,695, forward strand.
CGCATGCCTTCAACTGAAGAGCTTTTGAAGCGTCTCGGCGTCGAAATCGACGCCGAGACGCTTCGTCTTGCTCTGACACATCGTTCCTACGCATATGAACACGGCGGCCTGCCGACCAATGAGCGCCTCGAATTCCTGGGCGACTCCATTCTCGGCTTCTCCGTCACTGATGCGCTGTACCGCGACAATCCGGATCTGCCCGAGGGCGAGCTGGCCAAACGCCGTTCCGCCGTCGTCAGCACCCGTGCACTGGCAGGGGTTGCCCGCGACCTGGATCTGGGCCAGTACATTCTGCTCGGCCAGGGCGAAAAGCTGACCAACGGCGCAGACAAGTCTTCCATCCTGGCGGACACGGTCGAAGCGCTGATCGGCGCTACCTACCTCGTCAGCGGCATCGAAACCGCGCGCGGGATGGTCATGCGCCTCATTTCCCCGCTGCTCGCGGATGCCGAGGCTCTAGGCGCGGGCACGGACTGGAAAACGAGCATCCAGGAACTGGCCGCCGCCCGCAAAATGGGCAGCGTCGAATATGCCGTCCAGGGCTCCGGTCCGGACCACGCCAGGACGTTCGTGGCAACGCTGCGCATCGGCGGCACCGCTTATGGCCAGGGCACCGGCCACTCCAAGAAGGAAGCCGAGCAGGAAGCTGCCGCCGTCTCGTGGCGCCAGCTGCGTTCCGTCGAACCCGCAGATGCCTGAACTGCCTGAAGTCGAGGTAGTCCGCCGCGGCCTGGCCCAGTGGGTTCGCGGCCGCACCATTACCGGCGTCGAGATCCTGGACGAACGTTCCATCCGCCGCCATGCGCTCGGCGCCGAGGACCTGCGCGGCAACCTCGAAGGCGCCAGGGTGGAAGACGTGGTGCGCCGCGGCAAGTTCCTTTGGCTGCCGCTGCGCGAACAAACCAACAACGACGGCGGTGCGCCGCAGCTTGCGCTGATGGCCCACCTCGGGATGAGCGGGCAACTGCTGGTCGAGGATTCCGTCCAGCCTGACGAAAAGCACTTGAAGGTCCGCCTCATCCTGAGCCCTGCCGCGAATGCCGACGGCACGCCCATGCCGGCCGAACTGCGCTTCGTCGACCAGCGGATCTTCGGCGGGGTTTTCCTGTCGGACCTGGTGCCGACGGCTGACGGGCACGCGGGAGGGCTGTCGGAAACCGGCATGCCGCTGGTGCCGGTGGAGGCCGCGCACATCGCCCGTGATCCGCTGGATCCTGCCTTCTCGTTCGATGTCTTTTACCGCCGCCTGCGTGCCCGCCGCACCGGAATCAAACGCGCCATCCTGGACCAGGGTCTGGTCTCAGGGATCGGCAACATCTACGCCGACGAAGCCCTCTGGGCAGCCAAGCTGCACTATGCCCGGCCCACCGACACGATGCGGCGCAAGGAAGCGGAAAGGCTGGTCGAAGCCTGCCGCGACGTCATGAACCGCGCACTGGACGCCGGGGGAACCAGCTTTGACTCCCTGTACGTGAACGTCAACGGTGCCTCAGGGTACTTCGCCCGGTCGCTGAACGCCTACGGGCGCGAGCGGGAAAACTGCAACCGTTGCGCCGCGCTGGGACTGGAGACCAAGATCCGGCGGGATGTCTTCATGAACCGTTCCTCCTACTCCTGCCCGGTGTGCCAGCCGAGGCCGCGCAACGGCCGCTGGTAGCCTGGCCGTCGCCCCTGTCCCGCCCGAAAGCGGCAATAAGCCCATGCCATAGGGTTTTCCCAACGTCTCCCATTGACCTGGGCAACCATGGGTTGTTAGGTTCGGCCCATACCCGTTCGTTAGTTCCACTTCCTTTGCGATGAGGCAAATATGGCTAGTGCAGGACTGTTATACGTAGGAGCAATTCTTTTCATCAATGGGCTGATGCTGCTCGGCCGGATTCCCGGAAAATCAGCCGCAATACTCAATCTCTTCGTGGGCGCCCTGCAGACCGTGGTGCCGCTTGTACTGCTGTCCCAGGCCCAAGGCGAATTGGCCCCGACGTTTGCGGCAGCCGGTCTGTTCCTGTTCGGCTTTACCTACCTCTACGTCGGCATCCTGCAGCTGACCGGCATCAGTGCCGAGGGACTCGGCTGGTTTAGCCTCTTCGTGGCTGTCGTCGCGATAGTTATCGGCGTCCTCAGTTTCACCCTGATCTCGGATCCGCTGTTCGGCGTCATCTGGATTACGTGGGCCGTGCTGTGGTTCATGTTCTTCCTCCTCATGGCCCTGGGCAAGGACTCGATCACGGCCGCCACTGGATGGTTCGCAATCTTCTGTGGCTGGTTGACCTGTACCATTCCCGCCCTGCTGTTGCTCAGCGGCAGCTTTGTCTCGACGGCCACCACCGCCTGGACCGGTGCGCTGATTTTCGCCGCATCCTTTGCTGCCTCACTGTTCCTGGGGCGGCCGCGACAAAAGAGCAACGCGGACCAGGTAGGGCCGGCAACAACACAAGGAGCGGCTTCATGACCCTTTACGAGTACCGCTGTGCCGCGTGCGATGCGGTGGAGCTGAATTTCGCCATCGGACAGGCACCGCAGAGCGCCGAATGTCCTGGCTGCGGACGTCAGGTCCGCAGAGTCTTCAGCCCGCCGAGACTGTCCATCGCCGGGACCAGCGCCTACAAACTGCTGGACAGCACGGCCAAGAGCGCCCACGAACCTGAGGTAGTCTCCGGGCTGCCCGGCAGGAAGGCGCCCAAGCAACGTTATACGCACAATCCGCTGCACCGGAAGCTTCCGCGGCCCTGATCCGCAGGACGCAGAACATCAATAAGGGGAGTAGAGATTAATGCCAGAAGTCATTTTCCCGCTCGACTCGAGCAAGAAATTCGAAGACCAGGAAAAAGTTGGACACAACCGCTACCACCCGGAGATCCCGCCGGTGGCGACGGTTAAACAAGGTGTGTCCGTCCGGATCGACTGCCGTGAATGGTTCGACGGGGCCATCGTCAATGATGACTCCGCGGAAGATATCCGCAATGCTCCGCTGTTGACCGTGCACAAACTCAGCGGTCCGTTTGCCATCGAGGGAGCCCAGCCGGGCGACCTGCTCGTCGTCGACATTCTGGATGTAGGACCGATCCCGCAGGAGGATTCGGGGCCGCTGGCCGGCCAGGGCTGGGGCTACACCGGGATTTTCGCCAAGACCAACGGCGGCGGTTTCCTCACGGAGCAGTTTCCGGATGCGTACAAGGCCATTTGGGACTTCACGGGCCAGAAAGCGACCTCACGACACGTGCCGAATGTGTCCTTCAACGGCATCATCCATCCGGGGCTGATGGGAACCGCCCCTTCGGCGGAGCTGCTGGCCAAGTGGAACAAGCGCGAGGGCGATCTGATCGCGACTGATCCGGATAGGGTGCCGCCGCTGGCGCTGCCTCCGGAGCCGCGGTCCGCGCTGCTTGGCGGTGTACCGGAATCCGATTTTGACCGGGTTGCCGGCGAGGCCGCGCGTACAGCGCCGCCGCGGGAAAACGGCGGAAACCAGGACATCAAGAATCTGACCAAGGGATCGCGGGTCTTCTACCCGGTGTTCGTGGACGGCGCCAACTTCTCGCTCGGAGACCTGCATTTCTCCCAAGGCGACGGCGAAATCACCTTCTGCGGGGCCATCGAAATGGGCGGGTTCATCGACCTGCGTTTCGAAGTGATCAAGGGCGGAATGGACACCTACGGCGTCAGAGAGAACGCCATCTTCATGCCCGGCACCGTGGACCCGCAGTTCTCCGAGTGGCTGGCTTTCTCCGGCACGTCGGTCACATTGGATGGCAAGCAGCACTATTTGGACTCGCACTTGTCCTACCAGCGCGCCTGCCTGCATGCTATCGATTACCTGACGAAGTTTGGCTACAGCCCCGAGCAGGCCTACCTGCTTCTGGGCGCGGCGCCGATCGAGGGCCGGTTGTCCGGAGTGGTGGACATCCCCAACTCATGCTCGACGGTGTACCTGCCGACGTCGATCTTCGATTTCGATGTGCGGCCATCGGCGTCCGGACCGTTCCAGATAGATCCCGGCATCGGCGCCCCCAAGGCGTCAGCGGGCTGATACCGGATTGGTGCTGTGGACGTCCATCCAAACCGACGTCCACGGCACCGCACGCTTGGAGGAACTTCAGCCGGCCAAGTCGGCCAGCGCCGCATCGGTGAACGCCGGCCAGGCCTCGGCCGCCCAGGGGCCGAAGTCCCGGTCCGTGAGCGTGACGCAGGCGGCGCCGGCTTCCGGGTCCACCCAGAGGAACGTGCCGGACTGGCCGAAATGGCCGAAAGTGCGCGGTGAACTGTTTGCACCCGTCCAGTGAGGCTGCTTGCCGTTGCGGATTTCGAAGCCCAGGCCCCAGTCATTATCCTTCTGGCGCCCGAAGCCGGGCAGCACGCCTGCCAACCCGGGGAAAACCACGGAGGTGGCTTCGGACAACGTGGAAGAATCCAGCAACCGGGGCTGCTGCAGCTCCGCCGCGAAGCGCGACAAATCGGCGACGGTGGAGGTGGCTCCGGCGGCGGGGGAACCCTCCAGCGAAGTCCGCTGCATGCCCAGGGGCAGCAGGACGCCGTCGCGCAGATAGTCGGCGAAGGCCATCCCGGTTGCGTGTTCCACTGTTTCGCCGAGGACCTCGAAGCCGGCGTTGGAGTACAGCCGGCGTTCGCCGGGAGGATAGCGCACGGAGCGGTCACCGAAGTCGTAACCGCCGCTGTGTGCCAGCAGATGACGGACCGTCGAACCTTCCGGTCCTGCGGGCTGGTCCAGTTCCAAGGCGCCTTCCTCCACTGCCAGCAACACAGCATAGGCGCTGAGCAGTTTGGTGACGGAGGCCAGGGCGTAATGGCGGTCCTGGTCTCCATGGGAGCCCAGCAATCCGCCGTCCTTTCCGATTACCGCGGTGGAGGCATTCGGGACCGGCCAGTCGGCGATATGTTTCAGACTCTGCATGCTGATTCTCCTGCGGGTGGTAGTTAGGCGTGCCGGCCGGACCGGCCGAGGTAGTGCTCCGCGAGCCGGTCCAGGCCCTCTTCGATGCTGACCGCAGGGGACCAGTCCAGGACCTCGCGCGTGCGGCGCTGGTCGAACCAGTGCGCGGTGGAGAGCTGTTCGGCCAGGAACCTTGTCATCGGCGGTTCGTCGTGGACCAGGCCGCGTTTGCCGGCTGCAGTCCATGCGCGCTCGATCACGCTGCCGGCACCCCTGGCCAGCCAGCCCGGCACATTCCAGACAGGAGGTCTCACCCCGGCGGCCGCGCAGATGCCAGCCAACAGTTCGCCTACCGGCCGCGGCTGGCCGTTGGTGACCACCAGCGCCTGTCCGTGGGCGTGGTCCATCCGCTCCAGCGTCCGAGCTATGGCTGCGGCGGCGTTGTCGACGTAGGTGCTGTCGATCAGCGCGCTGCCATGGTCCAGCAGGGGCAGCCGGCCAGCACGTGCCCGCGCCACGACCCGCTCGACCAGTTGGGTGTCCCCGGGACCCCAAACGACGTGCGGACGGACGGCGGCCACCCGGAAACCGGGGGAGTCTTCTGCCAAGGCGAGCAGCTCGGCGGCAGCCTTGGATCTGGCATAGTTTCCGTGCGCGCGTTCGGGATCCGCAGTTCCCTCGCCGGCGCCGGCAATGGCCGTACCGAAATGGGCGACTGACGGCGACGAGACGAACACAAAGTCGCGCACGCCGGCGCCACGGGCGGCCTTGAGCAGACTCCGGGTACCTTCGATATTGGTGGCGACAAAGTCGTTCCACTCGCCGGTGAAGGAAACCTTTGCAGCCAAATGCACGACGGCGTCAACGCCCGCAACTGCGCGGGCCACGGACAGCTCGTCGGTCAGCGACCCTCGAACCGTTTCTGCCTGTGCCGCATTCCGGGCCAAGGCAGCCGGGCGCCGCTGGAAGGTGCGCACGCGGTGGCCTTGCTCCATCAGCAGCCGGGCGACGGCACCGCCAAGCATGCCGCTGGCGCCAGTGACCAGGATGTTCCGGGCGGTTCCGGGGCTCATGGCTGGCCCATCCGTCCTCCGGCCAGCGACTTCGCAGCCCATTGTGCCAATGCGGCCCGGTCGATCTTGGAATTGTGCCGGATATCGGTAGGCAGCCCGGGCACCAGCAGGACGGAAGCAAGATCCAGACCGGTTTCTGCTGCGACTCTCTCGCGCACCTCGGCACTGAGCTTCCAGGCGGCCGGCGCGGGTTTCCGTGCCTTCGGCTGCGTTTCGACGACGGCGACCGCAACCTGGGCACCGTGGGGGCCGACGCCCACCACGGCCGCCCGCGCCACCTGGGGGACCGATTCGGCTGCCTGCTCGGCGGCCACGGGCGTTCTGACGCCGTGGGCAGTGGTCAGGATGTGTGCCAGCCGTCCCTCGACCCAGAGGCGTCCGGCGTCGTCAAGATGCCCCACGTCGCCGGTGCGGTGCCAGCCGGGAACGGATCTGCTGCGCGATTCGGTGATCCACAACCGGTCATAGCGGTCCTTGACGTGTGGGGCACTGACCAGGATCTCGCCTGTGACACCGGGCCGGGTGACGGGTTCATCCGTGCTGCTGCCGTCCGGGTTCAGGGCGGTGACGGCGACCCTGGCACCGGACACGGGAGTGCCGACGCAGACGCCATTGCCCTTACCTGCTGCCCGGATTTCCTCGAGGCTGATGTCGGTGACGGGCAAGGCCTCGGTCATCCCGTACGGCGTGTGGAGGGATGCGTTGGGGACGAGCCGCTGGACTTTGGCTAGCAGCGGCTCCGGGATCGGCGCGCCGGCGGAGAGGAGCAGTTCAACCTCGCCCAAAGCGCCGCGCTGCGGGCCGGACAGCTCGGCGGCGGTGGCCACGACGTTGTTCAGCGCCGCCGGGGACGCGAAGACGGCCGTCGCCTGCACGGCGGCCGCAGCTTCGGCCAGTGCCGCCGCGGTCAGGGTCTTGGGCGCCGTGACGTCCATGTCGGGGGTGACCGAGGTGGCTCCCAGCGCGGGCCCCAGCAGGGCGAAGGGGGCGAAACCGGCAACCAGCGCGGTGCCGGCCTGCAGCTTGTACGTATCCTTCAAGGTATCCCGCATGGCGGCCAGCTGCCGGTGCGTGTAGACCACGCCCTTCGCCGGTCCGGTGGAGCCGGAAGTGAAGAGGATAGCGGCATCCGCGTCCGGTTCCGGATCCGTTGCGGCGGCCTCGGTACCGCGCGTGTCCGGGACCGACTGCAGCAGGTCTTCCACTGTGTGGCTGACGCCGTACAGCGCGCGTTTGGGTGCGCTCATGGCTGTGGCGCTGATCTTCACCCCAGGCCATTGGAAGAGGCGGGCGGCAACGAAGGCGCGTTCAATTCCGATGATGTACTTAGGGCCGGCGCCCTTGATGGCACGGCTGAGGCCGGTGGCGCCCAAGCCGGCGTCGGCTACCACGATGACGGCGCCGAGCTTCAGGCACGCGTAGATCAGGCTGGTCAGCTCGATGCCGGGCGGAACCAGCAGGTTGACCCGGTCTCCGGCCTTGACACCGATGGACGACAAGCCTGCCGCCAGACGGTCCACTACGGCGGCCAGTTCGGCCCACGACAACGTCCGCGGGCCGGTTCCCGGCTCGGCGTCGAGCGGGGCCATGTCCACCACGGCCGGCGAACTGTCCCCGGCGCGCTCCGCCAGTTCGGCCAGCATGGGACGGAACGAGCCCGTGCCTGCTGCGGGCACCGTCGGTGCAGCTTCAAGGGTGCCGCTTTCGGAAGCGCTGGCATGCGCCACTGCCTGGGCCAGCCCGCTTCCGCCGCCGTCCAGGTCCAGGCCGGGCGTCAATCTGTCCAGCCAGTTGAAGACGGGGGTGGAGATGTCTGCGTCTTCGGGGAGCAGATGGCCGGCACCTTCGAACCGGTGCACGTCGGCCTGCGGCAGGCGCTGCAGCAGATCACGCAGGTAGCGGTCGGAGAAGATCGGATCCTTCGGCCCCCACAGGACCAGAGCCGGAACATCCAGCGAACGGATGCCGTCGGCTACCCCGGTGAGCGTGCGCCAGCTGGGGGCGGACGGATCCGCGGGGATGTCGGCGACGAAGTTGCCCACCCCGGACCTGCGTCCGGCGCTGCGGTACGGTGCCATGAATGCTTCGCGGACGTCCTTGGCCAGCGAGGGATGCGCCAATGCATGTGTCACGCGGAGGAAAGCGGCCGACGTCGTCGTTCCCCAGCTGTGCACGGCCGGGTGCAGCGCGAGCTGCAGCGGGGCGGGGACGGAGTAGCCGGCCGGATGAACGGCCGTGTTTGTCAGGACGACGGCGGCGAGCTGCTGACGGTGGCGTGTTGCCCAGCCGAGGGAGATCAGGCCGCCCCAGTCGTGGCCGACGGTGACGACCGGGCCCGTGAGGTCCAGCTCCCGGGTCAGGTCGCCCAGATCGGTGATGCGGTCCTCAAGTCGGCGGAACGTACCCGTGCGGGCGGAGAAGCCCATGTCCAGCTGGTCGACGGCGACAACCCGCCAGGGCCGGTCCGCCTCGGTTGCTGCGGCCAGCAGGCTGCGCCAGAGGTAGGACCACGTTGGGTTGCCGTGCACGCAGAGCAACGTGCCGACGGGCGTGATTCCTCGCTCTTCCAGCTGAGGGCCGTTGTCGAGCAGATGCCAGGTGTGCGTGCTGCCGTCCGGGTCCGCTGCCGCCGTCGAAGGTACGTTGACGCGGCGCGACCAGACAGCCCGGACACCGGGCCACAGCTCAGTTACCACGCAATCTCCATCATGGCCGTGTTCAGCCCGGAGCCCACGCCCATGCACAGGACGCGGTCGCCGGCGTTGAGGCTCTGCGCCTCCTGGGCCAGGGTCATCGGCAGCGACGCCGGGCCCACATTGCCCCACTTCGGGAAGGTGATCGGCACTCTCTCCTTCACGAGGTTGACCGCCTTGATGATGGCGTTGGTGTACGAATTGGAGACCTGGTGGGTGACGTAGCGGTCCATGGACCCCCAGTTCCAGCCGTGGTCATGCGCCTCATGCCACGCTGTGACCACTAGTTCAAGTCCGCCCTCCAGCAGCCCCTTGGTATCGGTGAACATCCCGTCCTGGCCGCCCACGCACAGTCCGTGGTGTTCCGTTCCGGCGCGCGAGACGCCGCCGATGATCCGGTGCGAGCCGGGGTGCAGGTCCGCCGGGCCGATCACGGCGGCGGCGGCACCGGAGCCTAGCGTCAGGGTGGCGAATTCGCGCAGGTAGTCTTCCCGGGAGGACTCCGGGTCGTTCAGCCGTCTGAAGGTGGTTTCCTGGGTTTGCTGCGCATCTTCCCCGGCGACGATGAGTGCGTACTTGATCTGGCCGGAGTCGATCATGTTGGCCGCCAAAGTGATCCCGTTGACGAACCCGAGGCAGGCATTGGCCAGGTCAAAGTTAATGGCCGACGACGGCAAACCCAAGCTGTGGTGGATCTTCACCGCCACGGATGGCTCGAGGTTCTTGCGGGTCACCGAGGTATTGATCAACAGGCCGATTTCGTCCGGCTCGATCCCGGCTTCGGCCATGGCTTTGGCGCCGGCTTCGATGGCGGCGTCGTCGAAACTTGTGCCCGGCGACCACCAGCGGCGTTCGGATACTCCGGCAACACGCTCAAGCAGACGCTTGGAAAGGCGCAGACGCTTGAGGCTGGGGGCCAGGCGCTCGTCGAACTCCGCGGAACTGACGACTACCGGCGCCTCCACACTCGTGACGGCCAGCAGTGCCGTGTTGTCATGTCGAAACGTCGCGTTACCGATCAATATCCAGCCTTTATTCGTGTTTCTGTCCGCGGCACCGGTCCGCGCCTGTGATGCACCCCGAAACCTTAACTATGCACCTAATGCGGCCGTTCCTGCACATGCACCCTGCGGCATGCATATGTGATTAACCGCTCCTCCACAGCAGACCCGGGAGGCCGGGTTGCGCACACTAGCGCCCCATTGTGCCGCGGCCTGCATAGGAAACACGATAGATTGTTTCAAGGAAAAAGTGCTGCGGGAGACACAATTTGCATCTGAAATCTCTGACTGTGCGCGGCTTCAAGTCTTTTGCGTCTGCCACGACCTTCGATTTCGAGCCCGGTGTCACGGCCGTCGTCGGCCCCAACGGGTCCGGCAAGTCCAACGTCGTCGACGCATTGGCCTGGGTCATGGGCGAACAAGGTGCCAAGACTCTGCGCGGCGGCAAGATGGAAGACGTCATCTTCGCAGGGACCTCCGGCCGTTCGCCGTTGGGCCGCGCCCACGTCTCCTTGACCATCGATAACGCCGACGGCGCGTTGCCCATCGAATATGCCGAAGTCACCATTTCGCGCACGCTTTTCCGCACGGGCGGCTCCGAATACGCCATCAACGGCAGCAACTGCCGCCTGCTGGACATCCAGGAACTGCTCAGCGATTCCGGCCTCGGCCGCGAAATGCACGTGATCGTGGGCCAGGGCCAGCTGGACCGGATTCTGCATGCCACTCCGGATGACCGCAGGGGGTTCGTTGAGGAAGCCGCGGGAATCCTCAAGCACCGGCGGCGCAAGGAAAAGACGGTCCGGAAGCTTGAGTCGATGCAGGCCAATCTCGCCCGCCTGACGGATCTCACCGGGGAGCTCCGCCGGCAACTGACCCCGCTGGGCAAACAGGCCGAGGTGGCCCGCCGCGCCCAGCAGGTGCAGTTCGAGGTCCGGGATGCGCGGGCGCGCCTGCTGGCAGATGACTTGGTCCAGCTGTCCGCTGCGCTGGCACAGGAAGTGGCGGACGAGGCCGCGATGAAAGCCAGGCAGGCCGAGGTGGAACGGACGCTGGAGGCCGGACGGCAGCGGCTCGCGGAACTGGAACGGCTGGCGGCAGAGGCCACACCGAGGCTGAATGCCGCCCGGGATGCCTGGTACCAGCTTTCTTCCGCCCGCGAACGGTTCAGATCACTCGGCAACCTAGCCAATGAACGACGGCGGCTGCTCGGCAATGCGGATGCGGAACCGGAAACCGGACGGGATCCGGACCAGCTGGAACAGCAGGCCGCACAGGTACGCGAAGAGCAGGCGGAGCTCGAGTTCGAGCTGGAGGACCGCAGGGAAGCCCTGGAGGACGCGGTGCAGGCCCGCGCCGATGCGGAAGCCGGCGCCGCCGCCGAAGACCAACGCCTGACCGCCATCCTGCGGGCGGCCGCAGACCGCCGTGAAGGTCTTGCGAAACTCGCCGGACAGGTGGCTGCGGCCCGCTCGCGGGCGGAGGCAGCGGAAGCGGAGCTGGGACGCCTGCGTGCCTCGATCGGTGAGGGCGAGGAACGCCGCCGCAAAGCGCAGACCGAATTCAGCGCCCTGGAATCCCAGGTCGCCGGAGTGGAGGAAGGGGAGGAGGGCCTCGACGCCGAATACGAGCAGGCATCGCAGGAGCTGGATGCCATCGAGGAAGAACTCGAAGCCCTCGTCGCGGAGGAACGCGAAGCTGAACGTGAGCGCGATGCACTGTCCGCGCGAAAGGAAGCACTGGAAGTAGGCCTCGACCGCCGGGACGCCAGCGAGGCTCTGCTGGCCTCCGGTTCAGAGGGCGTCTTGGGGCCGCTGGCAGAGCTGATCTCGGTGGAGCCCGGCTACGAGCCCGCGATAGCCGCGGCACTGGGCAGCAGCGCCGAAGCTGTGGTCATCGCAGACCGGGATGCCGGGGTGCAGGCGTTGGAGCTGATGAAGAGCGAGGACGCCGGACGGATTGAGCTAGTCTTCGCATGGACTGCGGATCAGGCCCAGACAAATCAGGCTTCCGCGGATCAGGCCTCGGCGGACCTGGCCCTTCCGGGTGGTGCGGTCCGTGCCCTTTCCCTGGTCACGTTGAAGGAAGAAGCCGCGGCGGTACGCGCCTTGCTGGCTTCCGTCGTCGTTGTTGAGGATCTTGCCGGGGCTGCGGAAGCTGTTTCCGCCCGTCCGGAGCTGACCGCGGTCACTAGGGCCGGCGAGGTCTTCAGTGCCTATAGTGCCCGCGGCGGATCGGCCGGCCGGCCAAGCCTGCTGGAGGTGCAGGCTGCGGTGGAGGAGACGGGCCAACGCTTGGCGCAGGCCACAGCCAGGGCAGAACGGGCCAAGTTTGCAATCGCAGCCGCAACGGCGCGGCGTGCAGAAACCGGCGCCCGGGCAGAGGCGGCGCTGGAACAGCTGAACGAATCGGACGCCCGGCTGGCGGCTGTGGCTGAACGGCTGGGCCATCTTGGCTCGACGCTGCGCTCGGCCGTGGGGGAGAGTGAGCGGATTGCCAGGCTGGTTGAGGCTGCCGAAGCGAACGTTGCCACTGAGCAGCAGAAACTGGCGGAGATCACCCAGCGGCTCGGTGCCGCCCAGGAAGCTCCTGCAGAATCCGAGCCCTCAACCGAAGAACGCGACGCGCTCGCAGCCGCCGCTACCAGGGCGCGCCAGATCGAGATGGAAGCCAGACTTGCCCTGCGCTCGGGCGAGGAGCAGCTGAACGCCATTGGCAACCGCGCCGCATCGCTGGAACGGGCAGCGGCAACGGAACGGCACGCCCGGGCGCAGGCAGCAGAGCGGGCACGTCAGCGTCAGGTGCAGGCGGCCAAAGCCGCCGCCGTCGCACGCGGCGTCAAGCAGGTGCTTGCCTGGCTGGACGTCTCAGTGGACCTGGCCGTACGCGAACTTGATGCTGCCGAGGAGGTCCGGGCAGCACGGGAGCGCGAACTGGCCACCGTCCGCACCTCGACCGACGCGCTCGCCAACGAGCTGCGGGAGCTGACGGATTCCGTACACCGCGATGAGATGGCGCGGGCCCAGCAGCGGCTGCGCATCGAGGCCCTGGAAACAAAGGCGATCGACGAACTGGGCCTGACCCCGGACCATCTCGTGGCTGAATACGGGCCGGACCAACCGGTTCCGGTGGCCACGGCAGCGTCGAATGACAAGTGGGCGGCCCTGCGCGCGGAGGTGGACGAAGACGGTAACCCCGTGGTCGAGGGAGTGCCGTTCGTCCGGGCGGAACAGGAGAAGCGGCTGAAGAAGGCCCAACGGGACTTGACCTCCCTAGGCAAGGTGAACCCGCTGGCGTTGGAAGAGTTTGCGGCGCTGGAGGAACGCCATCAGTACCTCAGCGGCCAGCTGGAGGATCTCAAGGCCACGCGCAAGGACCTGCTGGACATCATTAGGGAAGTCGATGAGCGGGTGGAACGCGTCTTCACCGAGGCATACCATGACACTGCGGCACAGTTCGAACGCGTCTTCGGCCGGCTGTTCCCCGGTGGGGAAGGACGCCTGGTGCTCACGGACCCGGACGACATGCTCACCACGGGTATCGAGGTTGAGGCACGCCCGGCCGGCAAGAAAATCAAGCGCCTCTCGCTGCTCTCCGGCGGCGAGCGCTCATTGACCGCGGTGGCCCTGCTGGTGGCGATCTTCAAGGCGCGGCCATCGCCCTTTTACGTGATGGATGAGGTTGAGGCGGCCCTGGATGACACGAACCTGGGGCGGCTGATCACCATTTTCGAAGAGCTGCGCGAATCCAGCCAGCTCATCGTCATCACGCACCAGAAGCGCACGATGGAAGTCGCCGACGCACTCTACGGCGTGACGATGCGGGGGGACGGCGTCTCCACCGTGATATCCCAGCGCCTTGCCGCGGCAGAGGTCTAACGATCCGAGGCACGACGGCGGCGGCCCCGTGGCCGCGCCGGTCCCGCCTGCGGTGTTTAGTCCCGCCGGTAGCGCCGCACGAAGTTGCGCAGCACGTGTTGGGGATCGGTGACCACGCTTCCACGGACACTTTCCATGACCCTCGACGCTTCGGCCGGCGGAAAGTACCCGGCAAAACGGTAGATGGAGATCCGGGTCAGCAGCCCGTCGATGTCGAGTTCAGGGTGGAACTGTGTGGCGTACAGGTTCGATTTCAGCCGGAACATCTGGACCGGGCAGGTAGCGGAGCCGGCCAGCCGCACGGCACCGGCCGGCAGTGTCGAACACGCTTCCTTGTGTCCCACAAAAGCCTGGAACCGGTCCGGCACGCCCGCCAGCAACGGATCCTTTCTGCCATCGTCGGTCAGGACTATCTCTACTTCGCCGATCGGCTCGCCATGGGTCCTGTCCACTACGCCGCCTTGATGCAGGCCCAGCGTGCCGACGCCGTAGCAGGCACCGAAAAACGGGAAATCCGTGGCGATGACCTGATCGAGCAGGCGGCCGAGCTCGCGTTCAACCCGGTGCTGCACCGCCGATTTATCCGCGGGCGCATCGCTGGAGTTGAACGGACTGCCGCCCAGAATAATCCCGCTGTAGGCATCCAGATCAATGTCCGGCAGCGGGGTGGCCTCCAGCCGCACCCGGTGGAGTTCCCCCTCCACGAGGCCGCCGAAGCGCATGAACGCCGCATACTCTTCGTCGGCTGCTTTGTCTTGGGCCCGGGTAGCCAGGAGCAGGAACGGCTTCATGGGTTGATGCTAGTGGAAGGGAACCGTTTCCATTCACGGCGGAAGGCCGCTTCCGCGTTCTCGGCCGCAAACTGTTCCAGCGCGTGCAGACGGCCGTAGGTGAAGCCGTTCTCATTCTGCAGGGCGGCCCCGGCCCCCAAACGGCGCAGCAGGTCGCGAGTCAGGACGGTGTCCTGGTGCACGCCGAGCGACTGCTGCACCCGGTGCGCCGCATCGGCGAGCCGCTGTGCGCGCTTTCCGCCTACCGGGACCGCAGCTTCCGCCGCATACCGCAGCCGTTTGGCACGGATGCGGACCTCGTGCAGGGCGCCTGCATCGATGCCCTGGCCGGGAACTCGCTCCACCGCCGTGACCGACTTGCGCAGCCGTTTGGCCTCCCGCTTGACGCGCCTGCCGATCACCTCGCGCGCCGGCTCCGATGCCACCGCCGTCAGCGCGGGATCGGACAGCAGCGCATCCAGGGCATCGAGCAGGCGGAAGTACCGTTTCGTATCGAGCGCCCGCAAGGTCTTGGCCCGCGCTGCCTTCAGATCGGCGGTGAGCTGCTCATCGATCCTGCGGGCAACGGGTCCCAGCACCAGTTCCGGGGGCTCCCCGGCAAGTATGTCCCGGAGCCGGTCCTGCATGACCTGAGCGTCACGGGCCTCGCCCAGCAGGCCCGCAAGCCACTTCAGCTCACCCCGCAGCTCACCTGCTGTATCGCCGGCCAGCAGTTTGCGGTAGGTGGCCAGGCACGAGCGCAGCCGCCGGGAAGCCACGCGCATTTTGTGTACCCCTTCAGGCTCACCCGACCGCACCAGCGGATCCTGTTCCTTCAGGCTGCGGACCTGCTGACCCAGAAAGAAGAGTACGACGGCGGCCGCGTCACCTTTGCGCTTCGGACGGGGCGCAGCCGGCTCCGGCTGGCGGGAACGGCCAGCCAATTCCGACAACGGCGCGGATCCGCGGGATCCGCGCTGTGCGCCGGAGCCGGCGCACAGGGCGTCACAAGCGTCCAGCAAGTCCTGATTGCCCTCGACCAGCTCAATCGCCCATTCCCGCCACCGGCTGCCCCCGGACGGACTTCCCTCCTGCTCGGACCGCAGATGGTCATCCAGCACGTCGGCCAGCACCTCATCCCCGGAACCCCGGAGCCGGTGCGAAACTCGTCTGGTCAGGACCCGGGCAACAGGAACCAACGGCTTGTCCCGCACATGCACACGCACCAACTGCAGTAGGATCTTCGGCACCCCGTCCGTGCCGCGGCCGGGAGGTGAAGAGCTGACCGGGCGCTCGCCGTCGTTAGTTGGCTGCTCCAGGTGCCAACCGGCTTGAGCGCCGGTGCGACGTTCAAGCGTGATGCCCCGTGCGGCCAGCACGAGATCCTCGGTATCGAAGTACACCGCCTCGAACTCGGCTTCCACGCCTTGCTCCACACGGCTAACGCCCGGCAGAGTATGCAGAGCGGGCAGCGGCGCCGACTCGTCGACGTCGTAGGCACGTCCAGGCTTTGTGCCGTACCCATAGTCACTGGCCATATCCGGCCTTTCGCTTTCGCCCTGAATCCGCTACGGAGCGCGGTGCGGCCACCGGCCCGGCACAGCAGGGGAGGTGACGCCATAATAAGCCCGCACGCCGGATTCGCCCACCTCCCGGTTCCTGTCCCAACGGCGGCGGTGCGTCCGAAGGTGGCAGGGGCTGTGAGAAGCTAGGGATTGTGAACGACGTAACCATGATCCTTATATACGCTGTCATCGCGATCGCCGTGATCGGTACGGTTGCCATCCTCTTGGTTAAGGGTCGCAAGACTCCTCCGGGAACCTACACCACCACTCGGGACGCCAACGACCCGGTGCGCGGCGGCGGTACCGATACTTTGGAAGCGCCACCCGCGCCGGCCGAACCCCGTGTTGCCGTTCCCGAAGAGGAACTGCCCGCGACCGAGGTCGAAGTTGCCGACGATGTGGCGGGCATCGAGACCGTACCGGTCGAGACCCCTGCTCCGGTTGAGGGCCGGCTGGCCCGCCTGCGCGCCCGCCTGATCAAGTCCAACAACGCCATGGGCAAGGGCCTGCTGGCGCTGCTCTCCCGGGACAAGATCGACGAAGATGTCTGGGACGAAATCGAGGAAACGCTCCTGATGGCGGACCTCGGCACCGAGCCAACGATGGAGCTCGTCGACGCCCTGCGCGACCGGGTCAAGGTCGCCGGCAGCCAGGACCCGGAACACGTCAAGGCGATGCTGCGTGAAGAACTCATCAAGCTTGTTGATCCCGGCATGGACCGTTCGCTGGCAGTCGAGCGCCATGCGGATCGCCCGTCTATCGTCATGGTGGTAGGCGTCAACGGCGTGGGCAAGACCACCACCGTTGGTAAGCTCGCCCGCGTACTGGTGGCCGAAGACAAGGATGTGCTGCTGGGCGCGGCGGATACCTTCCGCGCCGCGGCAGCAGAGCAGCTGGCAACCTGGGGCCAGCGCGTGGGTGTGCCTACCGTAAAGTCCGACGTCGATGGTGCGGACCCGGCGTCCGTCGCTTTTGAAGCAGTGAAGGCCGGCATTGACCAGGAAGTCGACGTCGTCATGATTGATACGGCCGGCCGCCTGCAGAACAAAGTGGGCCTGATGGACGAGCTTGGGAAGGTCAAGCGCGTCATCGAGAAGCAGGCGATGGTTGACGAGGTCCTGCTGGTTCTGGACGCCACCACCGGACAGAACGGACTGAACCAGGCCAAGGTCTTCTCCGAGGTCGTCAATATCACGGGCATTGTGCTGACCAAACTGGATGGAACTGCCAAGGGCGGAATCGTTGTAGCTATTCAGCGTAGCCTCGGCGTTCCGGTCAAGCTGATTGGCCTCGGTGAAGGTGCGGACGATCTGGCTCCGTTCGAAGCCGAAGGTTTTGTGGATGCACTCCTGAACTAAGGGCGTTCTACCGTCCTGCGGGCACTTGCCGGCGGGACGTTTTCGATGACCAATGCCGAAGGGCGGACGTGATAGTACGTCCGCCCTTCGGCATATTTAGAGCAGCTGCTTTGGCCGGGCCTCAAATTTCGTTAGGCGGCGGGGCGGTAGAGGAAGTCGATGCGGCCGAGTGCCTGTTCGAAGATTGACACCGGCTCCGGCGTCTCGTCCGGTTGTTCTGTTGCCGGTGGTGTGCCGGGCAGTGCCGGTGCGGTGGATTGGTAGGTGTGCCCGGTCGGCGTTGTCGTTTCGACGGTGTGCCGGGGTCCGGGGATTGTTCGGGCGTGCCAGCCGTCGGCTTCTTTCGCGAGGTTACACGCTTCACACAGGCCTTGTCCGTTGACCTCGTTTGTCTTTCCGGCGTCGCGCCAGGGCACGACGTGGTCGTGGTGGCGGATGGGTGCGTCGCACCACGGGGTACGGCAGAGCTGGTCCCTGGCCTGGATGACCCGCTGCATTCCGGCGGGCATCAAACGCGCCCGCGAATCCATTCCGAGTAACTGCCCGGTACCCGGCGCGGTGTAAAGCCGGCGCACCCACACCTCCACCTCGCCAGCAACGGCTGCATCGCCGGGGTCTCTTCGCTTCGAACCGGGAGGCCCTGTCGCCGGTATCGGTTCGCCTGTGTCTGGCGGGCCGGCGCCGGTAGCGCCATTCCCAGCGCCGGCATCCGCGGCGCCGGCAACGATCTTGTCTTCCGCGGCGCCCGGTACCGGATTACTGGCCGCGGGGTGATCGGCGCTGCCGTTCC